>NZ_CP017147.1:0-600000 GCF_001741865.1 Bosea vaviloviae | reverse complement strand
CGCAGGGGCGCAGCCCATAGGCCGCCATGCCGATCGCGGTGCCGACGATGCCAGCCTCGCTGATCGGCGCGTCAAAACAGCGATTGACGCCGTATTTCTGCTGCAGCCCATGGGTGCAGCGGAAGACGCCGCCGAAGAAGCCGACATCCTCGCCATAGACCACAACGTTCTCGTCGCGCCCCATCGCGACGTCCAGGCCTGAGCGGATCGCCTCGATCATCGTCATCCGGGCCATCAGACGAGGCCTCCGTCGGTGAGCGCAACAGCCCCGTCATTGCGAGGAGCGAAGCGACGAAGCAATCCAGGGGGACGTGGAGTACTGCCGCTCCTGGATTGCTTCGCTTCGCTCGCAATGACGGGGAGGTTCACACGCGAAACAGACATCCCTCACACCCCGATCTGCTGGCGCTGCCGGCGCAGATGCGGCGGCAATTCGGCGTAGACGTCCTCGAACATGTCGCGGGCCGAGGGTTTCGAGCCGGAATGCAAGGTGCCGAAGCTCTCGGCCTCCTTCTGCGCGGCGATGACGGTTTCCAGGATCTCGGCCTCGGTCTGCTTGTGGCGCTCCTCCGACCAAACCCCCGCAGCGATGAGATGGTTCTTCAAGCGGATCAGCGGATCGCCCAGCGGCCAGCCATCCGATTCATGCTTCGGCCGATAGGCGGACGGGTCGTCCGAAGTCGAATGCGCGCCGGCGCGATAGGTCACGTATTCGACCAGCGTCGGCCCGAGATTGCGCCGCGCCCGCTCGATTGCCCATTGCGCGACGGCGTAGACCGCAAGGTAGTCATTGCCGTCGACCCGCAGCGCCGGGATGCCGAAGCCGAGGCCCCGCGCCGCGAAGGTGCCGGAGCCGCCGCGCGCGATACCCTGGAAGGTCGAGATCGCCCATTGGTTATTGACGACGTTGAGGACGATGGGCGCCTTGTAGGTGGAGGCGAAGACGAGCGCGGCGTGGAAATCGGATTCCGCCGTCGAACCGTCGCCGACCCAGGCGGCCGCGATCCTGGTGTCGCCCTTGATGGCCGAGGCCATGGCCCAGCCGACGGCCTGGACGAACTGGGTGGTGAGGTTGCCCGAGATCGAGAAGAAGCCGTGCTCTTTCGAGGAGTACATCACCGGCAATTGCCGGCCCTTCAGCGGGTCGCGCTCATTCGAGTAGATCTGGCACATCATGTCGACGAGCGGGTAGTCGTGGGCGATCAATAACCCGGCCTGGCGATAGGTCGGGAAGTTCATGTCGCCGGGCGAGAGCGCGATGCGGAAGGCGCAGCTCACGGCCTCTTCGCCGGTGTGCTGCATGTAGAAGGAGGTCTTGCCCTGGCGCTGGGCCATCTGCATGCGGGCGTCGAAGCTGCGCAGCGTCATCATATGGCGCAGGCCGCGGATCAAATCGTCATGGCTAAGCTCCGGAACCCAGGGGCCGACAGCCTGGCCGTCGCGATCGAGCACGCGGATGATCGAATAGGCGAGGTCGCGGATTTCCTTGGGGTCGATATCGACCGGCGGGCGGCGCACCGAGCCCGCCTCCGGAATCACGACATTGGAGAAATCGGGCTTGCCGCCGGGCCGGCTCGCCGGCTCGGGCACATGGAAATGCAAGGGCGTCCGCGAACTGGGCGCTGGCGAACTCATGGGTGTTTTCGAACTGGGCGTTTTCGAACTGGGTGTTTGCCGACTCATGGCCGCACTCCTGCAAGGGCGGGCAACACGCCTCGCCGCCGGTCCCGGGGCAGATCAAACGCCCGCTCACGGCCGATGTCCACGGGGCCCGGCGCGACGCGGCGGCGTGGCGCCGTCATGGGCAGGCCGGATGGGCTGAACGGGTGAGACGACAGCGCAGGCCGCGGCTGCGGCAGCGCTGCCGGCCGGTTCCTTGATCACGATCCGCCTCTGCGTGCGCTTCGTCACCGCTCTCTCCCCCTTGGACAAAAGGCTAGCCCGTCCCCGGAAAAGAAACCTCCCGTAAATGCCCGTGCTATGGCATTATGGCGGAATGATCTTCTGCAAATCACGCCTTTGACAGAATGGATTCCCGATGGCCGTGAAACCCAAACGCCATGATGATCTCGACGCCATCGACAGGCGGATCCTGTCGGCGCTGCGGGCCGATGGGCGTCTGACCACGCAGGCGCTGGCCGAGAAGGTCGGGCTCTCGCCCTCGCCCTGCTGGACGCGGGTCAAGCGGCTCGAGGAGAGCGGCGTCATCGAGAACTATGTCGCGGTGCTCAACCACGGCGCGCTCGGGCTCAGCAACACCGTCTTCGTCGAGGTGACGCTCGACAAGCATGACGACAAGGTGCTCGACCTGTTCGGCGAGGCGCTGGCGCGGACGCCTGAGGTCATCGAGGCCTATCTCGTCACCGGCGACTATGATTTTCTGGTCAAGGTCGTGGTCAGTGGCACGGACCATTACGAGCGTTTTCTGCGCGAAACGCTCTATCGCCTGCCCGGCATTCGGCAGACGCGGACGACCTTCGGGTTGAGGGCGCTGAAACGCGCCATCTCGGTCGATCCGCTGCAGATGCGCTGAGAGCCCTAAAATGAACCAAGCAATATCAGGAGCTTCCGATCGGTTGACATCCCCCGCGCCGTCATCCCGGACAAGCGGCCCTCGGGTCCGGCCTTCGGCCGGCCCAAGGACGCAGCTCCGCGAAGACCCGGAATCCGAAGCGCGTCATCGTCGGGCTTGACCCAGGGCTGTCCAGTTGGGGTTTTGGCTCCTGAGCGGATCATGCACGGCTCTCCCCTCGCGGGCGAGATGAAGCGATGTGCCGGATGAAGGGCGCGGGGAACCCGTGTGGGAGAAGGGCAGGGATGAGGGCAGGCCAGACAACCAGATCGCGCAAGCGGCTCCGCATCGTCTCCTGAGCTTTCAGGATGAAGCCGGCGCTGCGGCGCGGTCGCGCTCCAACAATTAGTGGCGGGCCCTCATCCCTGCCCTTCTCCCATTCGGGAGAAGGGTTCCCCGCGCCTGCCCAAACAGTCTCCGAGCGGGTCGGGGCGGCTTACGCCCATTCGCCTTTCCGGAAGACCGGCACGGCGGTGCCGTCGGCGTGCAGGCCGTCGATGTCGACCTGATCCGAGCCGATCATCCAGTCGATATGGATGAAGCTCTTGTTGCCGCCCTGCTCGGCGATCTGCTCGGGCGTCAGCTTCGCGCCATCGATGAAGCATTTCGAATAGCACTGGCCGAGCGCGATATGGCAGGCGGCGTTCTCGTCGAAGAGCGTGTTGAAGAACAGAAGCCCGCTTTTCGAGATCGGCGAGGAATGCGGCACAAGGGCGACCTCGCCGAGGCGGCGCGAGCCCTCATCGGTGTCCAGCACCTTGTTGAGGACCTCCTCGCCGCGCGTGGCCTTGGCCTCGACGATGCGGCCCTCCTCGAAGCGCACCGAGATGTTGTCGATCAGCGTGCCCTGATAGGAGAGCGGCTTGGTGCTGGAGACATGGCCCTGGACACGCCGGGCATGGGGCGTGGTGAAGACCTCTTCGGTCGGGATGTTGGCGTTGCAGGTGACGCCGTTCTTGGCGGTGGAGGAGCCGCCCTGCCATTCATGGCCGTCAGCCAGCCCAACCGTCAGATCCGTGCCGGGCCCGCGGAAGCGAAGCGCTTGGAAGCGCTGGCCGTTGAGCCATTCCCGGCGGCTGCGCAGCGTGGCGTTATGGGCGGTCCAGGCCGCGATCGGATCGTCGAGATCGACCCGCGAGGCCGCGAAGATGGCGTCGGCGAGCTTGGCGACCGCGATCTCCTCGGCATCGTCGGGAAAGACCTGCCTGGCCCAGGAGGCGCTGGGATAGGCGAGGATGTTCCAGTTGATGTCGAAGCCAGTGATCTTCTCCAGGGCCGGGCGATAGGCGATGGAGTTGGCCTTGCTGGCGCGCCCGACCTTGGCTGCGTCCTCGCCCGAGAGCAGCATCGGATTGTCGCCGACGACGGCGAGCCGCGCCGTATTGTTGGCGAAAGCTTTTGCGACGCCCTCATGGAGCCAGCCGGCGGCGCGGTCGAAACTCTCATCGGGCGCGAAACGATAGCGCGCCAGCGTGATCTCCTCATCCGAGAAGATCGGCGTCACCAGGCCGGCGCCGGCCTTGTAGGCATGCTCGGCGATGCGGCGCACCAGCGGCAGCGCGGCGATCGGCGCCGTCAGGAACAGATCCTGGCCGGGCTGCAGGTTGAGCCCGACCCGGATGGCGACTTCGGCGAGCTTGTCGAGCTTCACGGGGTCGATAGCGGGAGAGGTGGCGCGCTGGTGCATGGTCATGGGAGATGGTCCGGCTCAGATTCGGGCAAGGCGCCCATTGCTCGCGGAAATCGCCGCCGGGTCAACCTCGCCGACCCCCTGCTGGCGGTCGAAAGGCGGCGCTGCGATGAAAAGCGCGTGAGCGCCGGATCATGCGCCTTGTCGATGCGTTGCGTCTTCAGCCAACGGAAACGCGCTGCGATGACCATCGAAACGGACGCGCAAGACCGGGCGGCGGAGCAGCCGAAGGCTGCGGCAGACAGGCGAAAAGCGGGAGGCTCGGCATGAGGGCGACAATATCGGGGCGGAGCGAGGCACGATGAGGCTGAGTGCCGCATTGGCGCTGTCGCTGGCCCTGCTCGCCGCGCTTCCAGCGAATGCGCAGCTCGTCGGGACGCCAGGCAATGGCCCGCTTACGCCCGATGGTCCTCGGCGCGGTCTCGGTCCGCCCTCGATCACCGATAATGTGCCCGATCTCCGATTGCACTCGGATGGCGGCGGCATTCCCGGCGCGGGGCCGCCGATCGACTACGGACGCCGCGACATCGGTCCCTATGGGCGCCCGCAATCGCTGGGGTATTTCGGCGCCAGGACAAACCAACCCGCGCGGCTTGGCGGTCGTTGCCAGAGTGAGCGGAGGGTTTGCGTTCTGGCGAGCCCGGCGTCTGTCGGAACCGGATGTTCATGCCGCTTGCCAACTGGCGGCCGGGCACGGGGCCAGGTTGTCCGCTGAGACCGGCGCGTCGCGCCAAGACCCGCATTGGCGCCACGACCCGCATGAAATCGCGCGCGACCGTTGAACTGCAGGCCGCGCCGAGGGGCTCCAGATGCGAGGGCTCCAAATCAACGGCCCATCAGATAGCGCACCGCTTGCAGAAGCCGGGGGGCGGACTATCTCTCATCAAAGGGGTCACTTGGCGGAGGGATATGATGCTCCACGAGAGACTGAGGGAGTTCCGGTGCAAATCGGTCGAGAAAGCGCGCGAAGCGGGCATTCCGGCTTATTTCCTTGATGAGTCCGACGGCGTTCTGCGTGTCCTGCCGGATGGCAGGAAAGAGCGCATTCTGGTCAGCGAAGGGCTGCCGGTCGTCCAGCCGGTAGGCCAAATCCAATTTCGGCAGGTCGGACCAAGCTGACGGCCTTCTAAGCTGATGGCCTCGGGCCAATAGCGGCCTTCTATGCGCGGCTGCCTCTGGCGCCGTCGCGGATTTCCTGCGACGGCGCAGCTTCATGAACCGAGAGAGGCTGCCGGCCAATCGAGAGAGGATGACTATACGCGGCTCGCCGGCATATCGACGGCGGGTAGGATTGCCTGACGGAACCGCTCACTTAGGTGGGGCGCCGGTTCATGCGCTCGCAGGTCCCGTGCTCGGCAAAGCGGCGATTATCGACAGCCAGAGCGTCAAGAGCGCTGAAAAAGGGGGCCGGGATCGATCCGCCGGGCTTTGGCGGCGGCAAGAAGATCAAGGGCAAAAAGCGGCACGTCCTCGTCGACACGCAGGGCGTGCTGATCGACGCGATCGTGCATGCGGCCGACATTCAGGATCCCGGTGGCGGCGTGCGGCTGATGGCGACCATGTTCGGACTGTATCCGTTCCTGCTGAAACTTTACGCCGATGCCGGCTACCGAGGCCGAAGTTTCAACAGGGCCTGGCCCAGGTCTGCCGCAACTCAATGTCGAGATCGTGCGGCGGCGCGACCTGGCCAGCTTCGTGGTGCTGCCCATTCCTAGTACCGATTGTGACGAGAAGGCCTGGCGACTGTGGTGGCCGGGCCTGTGGCACTTTCGCAGCCGATCAATCCAGCAGGTCAGCCGGCACTTTGCCGCCGTTCTCAGACAGCTTCTTGATGACAGCCTTGTGCAGCCAGACGTTCATCGTGGCGCTGTCGTCCGTGCTACCGGTATAGCCCAGCTCATGCGCGAGCTCCTTGCGGGCGGTGAGGCTGCTGTCGATTTTCAGCGCCTTCAGCAGGTCGACGATGGATGTCTTCCAGGCGAGGTTCTGCCCGGTATCCTTGACGGCCTTGTCGAGGATCGGGGCGACATCGACCTGTTGGGTCGCCGTTGCCGAACCAACGCTCGCTGTCGATGCCCCGCCGGCTGTGCCGGCCTTGGCCTCGCCAAAGATCGCCTTCTTGATGCTGTCGAAAATGCCCATCTGAAATCTCCTGTCTGAATAGGTCAGCTGGAGAACGGTTGGGGGCCGCGCCTGTTCCGTGGGCAGCCAACTGGAATATTGGGAGAGGCGTGTCCATGACGAGTGAGTCGAGGTCCGCGAGCGCCTTGCCGGCCCGAACTCGGCCAGGAACTCCTCGACGCAAGGCTGGTCGCCCGGACCATCCACCAGGACGGCCGCGTCACGTAACGGCTGACGGCGGCTGGGAAGGCATGGAGGGCGTGACCCTCAATCATTTCGTAGGGTGCTAAATCGGAACGAAGATGTTTGTTGTTTTGGAGGGACAACGAGGGATCGAGAACATGAAGCGGCGCAGCGAATCTGATAAATCGACGGATATGATCCAGGTTCAGGTGCTTGTGGGCCCCACAACACTCAACCTGATCGAGGCTTATCGGAAAAAGGCTGGTCTTTACCACCCGCGCCCAGGCGGCCAGGGCCCTGATCGCCCAGGGCCTGTTACAGCAGCGTGCCCCAGGCTGAATAATAATTATCGCGGAACGTTCAAATCACGCGTTTTAGATACCGTCACCACCGTAAATCGCGTTAAATATCGATCGATATTGGATTTTTGGTTTCCTTGAGCCAGTCACCGATCGACTTTCTTTGAGCGGTTTCGATTGACAGCTTTTCTATAACCACATAGAGAAAATTTATCGATATTGCTTGGACGGCCGTTTCTAGTTTTCGCGCTCCGGCGCGCTTCTGACGAACTCCCCCTTTCGAAATCGTTCTGAACCCGTTGGCAGTCGCTGGCGGGCGACAGAGTTTGCCAGCAAGGAGGGTTCTTCATGACCACCGGCATCGTTAAATGGTTCAATTCCACCAAGGGCTTCGGCTTCATTCAGCCGGACGACGGCAGCCAGGATGTGTTCGTACACATTTCGGCAGTCGAGCGCGCTGGTATGCGCGATCTGCAGGAAGGCCAGAAGCTCGGCTTCGAGGTTGCCCGCGACAGCAGGTCTGGCAAGATGGCCGCCGAGCAGCTTCAGGCTGCATGATTTAACCCTGTCATCGTCGGCGACCACGGATGTACTGGCGCTGATGATCAGAGGTTGCACGAAGAGGCCGAGCTTACGCTTGGCCTTTTTTGCGTTGATGGTTGCCGACGTCATGATGCGCAAAAGCAATCGATGGCACCGCTAAGCGCCTGGCATTGGCGTGATCACCCTCTTAGCGGCGAATGTCACCGGCCGGCGCGGAACACATGCGCTTCGGATCGGTTGGCTGACCAGAGAGGTATTGTCATGGCCAGCGGCTGGGCTCCCGACGGAGCCGTCCAAGATCAAATTGACGATTCGGTCTCCGACGCTGTGAAGCTCGCACGCTCGCGCCTGCCGACAGGGCCGGGCGATATCCACTGCCAGCAGTGCGGTCACGAAATCCCGGAGGCCCGGCGCGCAGCGATGCCCGGCGCCCGGCTTTGCGTGGATTGCCAGTCTGGCCACGACCGTCCCGCTCTATCGTCGGCTTACAATCGACGAGGTAGCAAAGAAAGCCAACTGCGTTAGCGGCGGCAAATTTCGAGCAGAGTTGTCATGATGAGGACAGATATCGAGCCGGAAGGCATTCCGACCGAGACGCCGCTCGCAGCGATCAAGATCGAGAATGTCGAGGATTACGAGCGCGCGACTATCCGGGTTGCCGACCTATCGGGACATGTCGAAGACAGCGCCGAAGAGCGCGAGCTTGAGGCCCTTGTCGACGCCATCATGGAATGGGACAAGTCCCACGATGACGCGACGGCCTGGCGCTAGGCCATGTCGAGTTCAAAAACGTCCGCCGTGTCGGCGCCTTCGCGCAGTCCCTTGTATGACGCGTGCCGGAGGTTGCCGTCATTCGTCCAGCCCCGAAATGCGATTTCCGCCGGTAATGCGGGCGTCACCCACACCGTACCTTTGGCTTTGATCGGGATCGCGGGCTTGTTGATCTTCAATGCCGTCAGCTGCTTCCGTAGCTCCGTCGCCGTCTTGACAGTGAAGCCGGTGCCGACGCTGCCGACATAGGCAAGGCTGTCACCCTTCCGCGCTGCCAGCAGCAGGCGCCCGATGCCGCCGAGCGCCACGGCTGAAGGCTCGTAACCGAGGATCAGGAACGTGTCTGACTGGATGCATTTGATCTTGAGCCAGTCGCCGCCGCGGCCTGAGCGATAGGGAGCGTGACGCCGCTTGGCGATGATCCCTTCCAGCCCAATTTGACAGGCCAGCTGCAGGAATGGAGCGCCCTCGGTATTGAACTCCTCGCTCAGGCGGATCGCGCTGTGCGTGCCGGCCAGGAGGCGGGTCAGCAGATCGCGACGCTCGATGAGCGACAAGCTCCGTAAATCACGGCCGTCGAGATAGAGCAAATCGAATGCATAGAGGAGAGCGCCGGCCGCCGACTGCTTTCCACCGCGGCCGCCAAGCGCCTGTTGCAACGCACCGAAGTCGGAAGCGCCGGTCGCGTCTAGTACGACAGCCTCGCCGTCGAGGATCGCCGTCTCGGCGCCGAGATCGAGAGCGTCGGCCGCGATGGTCGGGAACCGACTCGTCCAATCATGACCGCCTCGGGTGATGATGCGGACCTTGCGACCCGGCCCGATGTGCACCGCAAGGCGGTAACCGTCCCATTTGATCTCATAGGCCCAGTCGGACCCCTCCGGCGCTTTGTCCGCCAGCAGTGCCAGGCAAGGCTCGACCCGGTCTGGCATCGGGTCGAGCAGCAGCTCGCGCTGACGGCTGTCCCGCCGTCTGTTCGGCGGGCTCTTGAGCGTCTCGGCCGCAGGGCCGGAGCGGAGAACTCTGCGCGCACACACTCAACCGGCCCTCCACGCAACCGAGTCGCAAACCTCCGCTGCGAGGATTCGTTCCCGGTGGAACAAGTGCTCGATCGCGATAGTTGGGCCAAACAGTGAGTTGCGGAGGTTTGGCGATGCTTTGGACAGAGCACCAGAAGCGCCCGGGCGGGCGGATTCCGCGCGAGGTCTATCGCGAGCGCTGCCAGGACGAAGACGGCAACCGCTATACCGTCATCGTCCTCAACGACGAGATCGGCGTCAGCACCTATCGCCTCGATGACGGTTCGCCAGTGCGCTTCGTCGATGACTGCGAATTCGAGGTCATCGCGACCGGAAAATTTCTGTCGCGCTGCGAGGACTGACATGGCGACGTGGATGAGCTTTGTGATTCTCGCCGCGGTGCCGTTTCTGGTGACCCTGTTCGTCGCGATCCTCTGGCGCGTAACCAGCCCAAAGTCCGGCCTCACGTCAGGTTGGCGTGAGGCGCAAGACGATATCCGCCACCCCGAAGGTTGACCGGCACTGACGACCGTCGCCGCGCGCTGGCGGCAGCCTCTACTGACTTCCCTTGCCCCCTCTACCGCCCTACCAAGGCGGCCGGTACATCCGCGGCTCCGTGCGGTAGACCGCGAAGCTCGCTCGGCTCGCGGAAAGCGGCAGAGCTTCGCGGCGTCATTGAAACGCACTCTCGCTCTCACCACCAAAGTCGGGCGGAGGCTCCAATCCCGCGGCTCCGGTAGCGCCAGTCAGGGCTCGCCTTTGACCTTGCGCCCTGGATCGAGAGCGCTGGGCGAGCTCGACGGCTTCGGATCGCCTTTCGAGGCAGCTCCGATCTTGGCGTCGCTCGTTCCACTGCGATCAGACAAAGGGGTACCGGAACCTGGGCGGGGCCGGCTATCGCTTGCGCGGCGGGGTTGACCGGATGTCGCATCATTCTTGGATTTGGCGGGCATGTGCACTCCTCCTCTGCGAACGAACGCTTCTCCGTTGCTCGGGTTCCGGAATGCGTTGCACCGCCGAGGAAGAGCTTCCCCATCAAACTTCGCCGCCGGCAGTAGAACGGGGGGCTTCTTTTTGGAACCTTCTGGGGATTTCCGCGTTACGTGAGTGCGTTTTAATCGACGCTGCGAGGCACGGATCACAAATCCGACGATTGACTCGCGCTGCTATCGCCGACCAGGGCGCATCCGCGGATGTACCGGTGGCCTTGGTTGGACGGTAGCGGCGAATTCGCAATCGCCCGGCGCGCAAAACGGTCACGAAGGCCGGTCCTCCCCGGAGATTCTGCGCGCCTGAAAGGGTGCCATGGCATTTCGATCAATTGTCGCAGATCCGCATGAACTTGCGAAATTGGGCGCCGCGTTCGATGCCGCATGGTCGGGTGTCAATTGTGTTGCGACCATCGGCGCGTCGGCGCAAAGGCATGCCCGACAGCGGCTCGGATTCATCATCTTGGGGCTCTGGCGGACCAATCCAGAACAGGCGCTCGCGGCTCGCGCGGTCGAGCGTTTCGCTCGACCGCCGCGCGCAGCTCCGCCACGGCACTCTCGCCGCGCACGCCCTTGACCCCGCGCTCATCGCCGGTTCCGCTTGGCACGCCATCAAGGAAGGTGTTCCGCTTTGCGAGCGGCAGTAGGCAGGCGACTTCGGTCTCGTGTCGCCACGTCTCCGACCACGTCGAAACCATCTGGCGGATGAATTCCGAGCGGACAAGAGGACGGTTGGCGGGGTCGCGCCAGGGAATTATTCGAATCTCCAGGATTGCGCCCAGACTACGCGGTGAGGGCCAGTGCCGTCAGGATCGTGAGCACCGCGATCACCATGCAAAACGACCAAAAGCGCCAGAACGTCTTCATGGGTGCCTCCTGGATCAATCGCGCCGTGTCAGCATTTTCCCGGTCGCGACAATCTCGAAAAAGCAGTCGTCGTCGAAGCGAACAGGCGATCCATCTTCGAGCGTGTAGACCGCCAGCGATGCAGCGATGCACGCGCTCGGTCGTGTGGTCGAGACAGTCCCCACGACCCTCGCCGGCATCCGCGCTCTGGCCCAGTTCATGGCCGTGCCAGAGCGCCTTTACGTCGGGCAGGACGAAACCGGCCTCGCCTCACTCGCTGCCGCCTGCCGCGCCCTTCTGCCTGCGGCCTGAGCCGTCGCACTCGATTCCCCCTCCCCTTAAGGAGCCCCCACCAAGGACGTGCGACGAGAAAGGCCCGGCGCTGCAAAGGCGCCAGGCTTTTTCCGTTGCGCATGTGAGGTTTCGGCCCTCGTGCCTTGGATTATAATGGAGGCACTGACCGAGTCTTCAGCCCGCTCGGTAACCGCCATTGCGGCGAAAAAGCCTAGTTCCCGAAGCAAAACTGGCCGGGCTCCGATTGGACTCGGCCTTTTCGATGTTCAGGTCGTGCTGATCTTGGCGCTGATCAGGGTCGGGCGCCTTGGCCCGAACACCCGAAGAACGGCGCCAAATTCGCGATTGCCAGCATGATCAGAACCACGCCGGCAACGGCGATCCAGAGCCAGAATTCGACGCTTCATGCGTCACAAATGCCGATCAACGAATAAAGGTTGCCTTAGGTGGTGGCGTGCTTGGGTGCCCAAAACAAGGGGAAGCGCCATGCTGTTTAGATCGATCATTGCCGAACCCGAGCAGATCGCATTATTGAAGGCATCGTTCGAGCGCGCCTGGCGGCTCATCGAAGCACGCGGCGGCGCCTTTGATCCCTCGCGCATTCCCGGCCAACGTCAGAGGCTGGCCTATATCGTTATGGGGCTTTGGAGGCTCGATGCGGACGCTAACATTGTCGCGCCTGCCGTCGCGCAGTTCTTCGCGGCGAGCAACAGCCTGGCCGCGCCGGAACCCGCCTCATCGCGCGATCGGGTTTTAGCCGCCTGACCGCCCGCCGTGGGTGAGAAACTGACCAAGGTTCTGGCGAGCAATCATCACTTGGCGACACCTCCGCCGCATTCCGAAGCATGCTCGACCGCGAGTGGGCGCGCAGACAGGCGAAGGCTAGCGAGGCGTCTTCCGATGAGTGAGCCTCTTGCCTACCGCGTCAAGGACGCAGCGCGTCTCCTGGGCATGGGAAAGTCGAAGCTGTTCGAGCTGATCGCGGACGGCCGACTGCCGGTCAGGAAAATCGGCGGTGCGACCGTTATCATGCGGGCGGACCTCATCGCGTTCTTGGAGCGCGCGCCGCGAACGCATGGTCGCGGCTGACCTTGCACGATTAGCCAGAAACTTGGCTGACACTGCCAGAACCGGCGTCGTAGCCTGTGCCATAAAGGCGAGCGGCATCCTCTGACGCCGCGCAACGAGGGCGGGGAAACGTGAGGCTCGAACTGCTCGGCAGAATTCCAAGGTCGTCAGCCTGTTCCCAGCCACGCCCAAAGCGGATGTGTCGCAGATCGACCCGCCTCCAGCTCCAAAGGCCGAGGAGGCGGCGAAACCCGGGCCGGCTCTGCTGCCCTATTTGCGTCGGGCCGTCAAACCCACGCTCCAGACGGAGCGGACATCGGACAAAAACGCCGGAGACCGCATCGCGATTCGACGCGCCGTCCTACGCAGGTTTGCGCGCCGCGCCTTGGCCGGATGATCTGAAGCGAGAGTTCGCAGTCGAAACCACGGAAGCCTTCGTGGCCTTCGTGAATGATCTGCGCCGCGCTGAAAACCGGCTGCCGGTCCCGCAGGGTAGCTTCCCGGCAAAGGCGAGCGACTTGGACAAGCTGGTCAAAGAGGCGCGGCTTACTCGGGCTCGCCAACAGAAGCGCCCACCCTACACCGAAGGCCCAATTTGATCGAATGCGAGTGAGTGCATTGCCGGCCGGTGGGGTAAATGGTGGGGTATACCCACGCAATCCCGGCTAGTCCCGTTTAATCCCAAATACTTGCGGGATGGAAGTGGCGGACAGGGAGGGATTTGAACCCCCGATACCCTTGCGGGTATGCCGCATTTCGAGTGCGGTGCATTCGACCACTCTGCCACCTGTCCGCGGTCGCACTTCGTCGAAGCGGGCTGGTTACTACACGCCACATCGGGCGGAGACAAGCCTTGGCTACGTCATACCTTGGCAACGTCATAAATCGGCAAGCTCGGCGTGCTTTTGCTTGACCTCGCCTGGCCCAAGGACTATCGAGCCTCGTCCGGCGTGGGGAAACCCGCGCCCGATCTCTTTTGGCGTTCTGGTTTCGCGTTTCGCGTGCCGCACCCGACAGAGCAAACCAAACCACGCAACCGACTGCCAAAAAGCTGTCCCGCGTGCGCCTCCTCGGAGGCCATGACAGGGCAGGGCTGAACATGGAGAACAATGATGTTCGCAGTCATCAAAACCGGCGGCAAGCAGTTTCGCGTCGCCGCGAACGATGAAATCACCATCGCCAAGCTCGTTGGAGAGCCTGGTGACACCGTCGCCTTCGGCGAGGTGCTGATGCTGACCGATGGCGAGAAGTCGACCGTCGGCGCGCCCTTCCTCGGCGACATCACCGTCGCCGGCGAGATCGTCAAGCAGGCGCGCGGCGAGAAGGTCATCGCCTTCAAGAAGCGCCGCCGCCAGAACTCGAAGCGCAAGCGCGGCTTCCGCGCCGAGCTGACGATCGTGCGCATCACCGACATCCTCACTGGCGGCAAGAAGCCGGAGATGAAGAAGGGCGATGCTTCCGCCGTGGCTTTGAAGGCTGCTTCGCCCGCGACCAAGGGCAAGGCCGAGCCGAAGGCTGCCAAGAGCGCTGCCAAGGCCGAGGCCCTCGACGCGTCGAACCTCTCGCTGATCTCGGGCGTCGGCCCGACCATCGAGAAGAAGCTGCGCGCCGCCGGCATCGTCTCGTGGAACGAGATCGCCGCCTGGAGCGAGGCCGATGTCGCCAAGTGGGACGAGGAGCTGAAGCTCCGCGGCCGCGCCACCCGCGAGGAATGGGTCGAGCAGGCCAAGGAACTCCTGGCCGGCAAGCCCCCGCGGGCCAAGGCTGACCAGGCCGAACTGGCGTCCGGCGAGGATTACTGACAGCTCCTGTCAGGCATCCCCGCAGTTTCATCTCCGAACCCGGTGGCTTTTGCCGCCGATTCGGGTTAAGCAGGCTACAGAGTTTTTGAGGTAGGGCGTTATGGCTCACAAAAAGGCAGGCGGTTCGTCCCGCAACGGTCGCGACTCCGAAGGCAGGCGCCTCGGCGTCAAGCGCTTCGGCGACCAGGCGGTCGTTCCCGGCAACATCATCATCCGCCAGCGCGGAACCAAATGGCATCCCGGCGCGAAT
The DNA here is from genome assembly GCF_001741865.1 of Bosea vaviloviae. Lineage (NCBI taxonomy): Bacteria > Pseudomonadati > Pseudomonadota > Alphaproteobacteria > Hyphomicrobiales > Alloboseaceae > Allobosea > Allobosea vaviloviae. Next base: position 585,553 of record NZ_CP017147.1, on the reverse strand, counting down.
GTCGGCATGGGCAAGGATCATACCTTGTTCGCGCTCACGTCCGGCCGCGTCCGATTCATTACGAAGCTCGGCCGAGCTTTCGTGAACGTAGTCCCGGCCCAACAGGCCGCAGAGTAAACGGCGGATAGGGAATTTCCTTGATCCGCCGGTTCCACCGAACCGGATCGGATCAAGGGTCTAAACCCTAAGCGGGTTTCCCGAAGGTCAAGGAAAAGGGGAGGTGGGACAAAATCCCAGCTCCTTTTTTCGTTTGCGCCGACGGAGAGACCGATGTTCCCCGAATTGACCCGCGACGATGTCTTCCGGCTCGAGACCCGCCGTCTCTGGCTGCGCTGGACCCGCATGGCCGATGCTTCCGCCATCCTGCGTCTCGCGGGGGAGAAAGCCGTGGCCGAGATGACGGCCGCTATCCCGCATCCCTACCCGGTCGAAGCGGTCGAGCCCTTCATCTTCGCGATGCGCAAGGGCAATGCGCTGGGCGAGCATCTCGTGCTGGCGATCACGCCGCGCGCCAAGCCCAACGAGCTGATCGGCATGATCGGCGCGCATAAGCAGGCGACGGGCATCCCCTTCATCGGCTACTGGCTCGGCACCCCGCATTGGGGCAAGGGCTTTGCGACGGAGGCCGTGCAGGCGCTGATCGACACGCTGTTCACGCTTGTCGACGTGCCGGCGATCGACGCCGACACGCGCGTCATCAACCCGGCCTCGCGTCGCGTGCTGGAGAAGTCCGGCTTCCGGCAGGAGGGCTCTTTCCTCAAGTCGCTGCCGGCGCGCGGCGGGCTCTTCCCCTGCGAGCAGTTCCGGCTCGATCGCTCGACCTGGTCGGCGCTGAAGAGCTGGGGTTCGAGCGGTTGGGCGCATGCGCCCGACTTCGCTCCCGAGGTCGAGGCGGCATCCGGCGAGCCCTGCCCCGCATGATCCCGCCATTTCCGGGCCGCGCCTTGCGGCCCGGCCCCCATGGTGGGCTATCGTCATTGCGAACGAAGCGAAGCAATCCGGTACCGTAGAGCGATACCCTCTGGATTGCTTCGTCGCTACGCTCCTCGCAATGACGGGAAGGCTCAGGCAAGCTCGTCGTACAGGTCTCGCCAGGTGGGGTTTATCGCCTCTATCAGAGTCAGTTTCCTGGCGCGCGGGCCAGCCTTGATCTGCTTTTCCCGAGCGATTGCTTCGTCCATCCGCTCGTAGCGTTCATACCAAACGAGCAGCTTGCAGCCGTAGCGCCTAGTGAAGCCCAGCACGATTCCGGTCCGATGCTGCCAGGCGCGCTCGCCGAGCTGACTCGTGACGCCTACATAAAGCGTGCCATTGCGTCGGATGTAGACGCTCGGCTCGCGCATTGCCTCCAACCCGCAACGAAGGAAGGCGGTATGGCACCGCCACACCGTCATTGCGAGGAGCGTAGCGACGAAGCAATCCAGGGAGACGTAGCGCTCTACGCCACTGGCTTGTTTCGCGGAGCCTGTACGCGGGCTTGCCGAAGGCAAGACCCGGGTGCTCGCAATGACGCAGAGGTGCTACTTGACGAAGTTTCCGCCCAGCTCGTCCTCGATATGGATGCGGATGATCTCCTCGAAGTTCGATTCAGCGGTGAAGCCGAGCGCCGTCGCCCGCTGCGGATCGAAATCGCGCGGCCAGCCTGCGACGATGCCGTCGATGACGGGATCGGGCACGCGCTTGATGCGCGCCACGACATTGTCGCCAGCGACCTTGCGCAGCGCCTCGATCTGCTCGGCGACGGTGCAGGAATAGCCGGGCATGGTCAGGTTGCGGCGCGGGCCGATCGCGGCCGTATCCATCGTCGCGGCGTGAACCAGGAAGCCGACGGCCGAGCGCGGCGAGGCGTGCCAATGGCGCACCTGGTCGGAGACCGGCAGCACGGCGTCGATGCCGTTGAGCGGTTCGCGGAGGATGTTGGAGAAGAAGCCGGAAGCCGCCTTGTTGGGCGAGCCCGGCCTGACGCAGATCGTCGGGAAGCGGATGCCGACGCCGTCGAAGAAGCCGCGGCGGCTATAGTCGGAGAGCAGCAACTCGCAGATCGCCTTCTGCGTGCCGTAGCTGGTCAGCGGTGTGGTGAAGAACTCGTCTTCGATCTTGTCGTGGAACGGCGCGCCGAACACGGCGACCGAGGAGGTGAAGACCAGGCGCGGCTTGTAGCCGCCGCCGGCCTTGCGGATCGCCTCGAAGAGATGGCGCGTGCCGTCGAGATTGATGCGGTAGCCCTTGTCGAAATCGGCCTCGGCCTCGCCGGAGACGACGGCGGCGAGATGCACGATCAGCTCCGGACGCGAGGCGATCAACCCTTCGGCCTCGCCTTCATTGGCGAGGTCGGAGACCACGGCGTCGAAGATGAAGGGGCAGGCCGCAGGCGCAGTCGCGGCGACGACGTCCTGCGCCGTGACCTTGTCGATCGGCTTGCCGCCGAGTTCGCCGGTATGGGCCAGGCGTTCGATGAATTTGCGGCCGACCATGCCGGCGCCGCCGAGAACGAGAATATGCATCGTCTTGTCCTTCTGTTCGTGCGGCGCGTCAGAGCGCGAAGCCGCCATCGGCGAGATGGATCTGGCCCGTGGTGTAGCTTGCCTCGTCGGAGCCGAGATAGACTGCAAGCCAGGCGATCTCCTCGGCCGTGCCGAGCCGGCCCATGGGCTGGCGGTCGATGAAGGCCTGGCGGGCGGCGGCCTCGCTGGTCTTGGTCAGCGCAGCCAGGTCCTTGATGCGGTGATCGAGCGAGGGCGACTGGATCGTGCCCGGGCAGATCGCGTTCGAGCGAATGCCCTTCTTGATGTAGTCGGCCGCCACCGCCTTGGTCAGGCCGATCACGGCTGCCTTGGTCGCACCATAGACATAGCGGTTCGGGATGCCGCGCACCGAGCCGGCGCCCGAGGCGATGTTGACGATCGAGCCCTTGCCGGCGGCGAGCATGCCGGGAACGAAGGCCTTGATGGTGCGGTGCATCGATTTGACGTTGAGGTCGAAGGAGAACTCCCAGGCCTTGTCGTCGCATTCCAGGATCGTGCCGTGATGCACGAAGCCGGCGGCATTCACCAGAATGTCGATGGTGCCGATCTTCTCGGCGAAGGCCTCGACCGCCTTGGTCGAGAGCACGTCAAGCTTGCGCTTCTTGGCCTTCGGAATGCCCTCCAGCAAGGCGACATCCTTGTCGGTCGCATAGACCGTCGCACCCTCGGCGACGAAGGCTTCGGCGATTGCGCGGCCGATGCCCTGTCCGGCCGCGGTGACGACCGCAACCTTGCCCTTCAAACGTCCTGCCATGGTATTTCGTCCCTGTTCAGCCGGCTTTTTGCAGTTGCTTGCGCATGTGAGTGAGCCGCCGGTCGGCCAACTCCTGATGATGGGTGATGACGTAGCCGAGCCGCTCATACCAGCTGATGCGCTGTGTCAGCTTGGCGTGGGTGTAGAGATGGACCGCGTCGAATTGCAGTGCCAGGGCGCGCTCATCGGCAAAGTCCATCAGCGCGCGGCCGAGCTTGCGCCCGGCAGCTTCGGGCGCGACCGCGATGCTCCAGAGCGTGAACTTGCCGTCCTCGATCTCGAGCACGAGCGCGGCTTCGAGCCCGCTTGCGCCATCAGCCAGCCAGACTTCGTGCTCGGCGACGACCTGGGCGTAATCGGCGATACGCGGCAGCGAAGGCACGCCGATAATGCTTTCATTGGGCGTGTAGGCCGCGTTCTTCAGCGCCAGGATTGCCGGAATGTCGTTCGTGGTGGCTCGGCGCAGCGGGACCGTGCCGGCGAGCGCCGTCGGCTGGTTGAATGCGGTAAGGGAGAACTTCTGCGCGCCATTCGCGTCGAAATTCTCCGGCGCGAGCCAGCGCCGGAAGCCCTGCGCGCGAACCGGCCATTCGCTGTCGAGGATCGAGAACCAGGCGGTGTCGCGATTCCTGCCCTTGACCACCATGTGCTGGCGGAACAGCCCCTCATATTGGAAGCCGAAGCGCAAGGCGGCGCGCTTGGAGGGTTCGTTCAGATTGTTGCACTTCCACTCATAGCGGCGATAGCCGAGCGAGAAGCCGTACTCGCCGACAAGATAGATCGCTTCGGTCGCCGGCCGCGTCCGCTGCAGGCTCGGCGCATAGGTGATCCAACCGACCTCGAACACACCCTGCTCGGGGCGGATCTCCATGATCCAGAGATGGCCCTTGGCCTTGCCGTCGACCTTGTCGATCACGGCGAGAGGAACGATGCCGGCCTTCTCGACCATCGAGGTCAGCAAGGCGCGATAGGCCTCCTTGTCCTTGGGCGGTGCCGCCGGCAGCCAGTCCCAGATATGGTCGTGGCCAGCCGTGGCGGTCCAGATCTCGTCGAGATGGCGCGCGACGTCGAGCGGCTCGAGCCGGCAATACTGGCCTTCGAGCACCTTGGCGGGCGGGAAGGGTGGGGCCTTCCAGTCGAGCAGCGTCGTCATGGTTGGGTCGTCTCCCGCCAGCCGTTCAAATCCGTCGTCACCGTCCAGCTCGCGCCGAGTTCCGCGCGGATCGCCTCAGTGAGGGCTATGCCCTCGGCCTCCCAGGCCAATTGCTCGACGGCGTCGGGAAAGCGCGAGCGGGCTTCGTTGTCCTCTTCATAGATGGCGTCGAAGGCATCCATCCAGGCCTCCAGCCTGTCTGCGAGCTGCTCGGACAGGCCAATATCCTCGGCATCGACCGGCTTGCGCTTGCCCTTGGCGTCGAGGGTCCAAAGGCCGCTCAGGCCGAGCCAGGCCGGCGCGATCAACAGCGTGCCGCTCACGAGTGCGCCTTCAGGTCGCGCGCCTTCAGATCAGCGGTGAAGAAGGGGTTCAGCGGCGCGGACGGACCATTGCCGGCAAATCCCTTGAAGCTGCCCTCGTCCCGAATCAGGCGCGTCGCCTCGATGAAGGCGGCCCAGGCTGCGCGCGCCAGAGCTCCGCCGATCGAGATGCGGCGGATGCCGAGCGCGGCGATCTCCGGTACGGTGAGGCCGAAATCGCCATAGATCAATTGGTTGACCGGCTTGCCACCGGCAGCCGCGACGATCGTCGCGATCTGTTCCTTCGTCTTCGGGCCAGGCGCATAGAGCACGTCGGCGCCGGCCTCGGCATAGGCCGCGATGCGCCGCGCCGCTTCGTTCAGCGCGTCGGGGTGGCCGGTGAGGAAGCATTCGGCCCGCGCCGTCAGCATCACGCCGGAGCCGGTCTCGTCGACGGCACGCCGTGCTGCCCTGATGCGCTCGACCGCCAGCTCGAACGGGTAGAGCGGTTCATCCGGCTGGCCGGTCGCATCCTCGATCGAGAGGCCGGCGACCCCGGTCGCGATGCAGAGCTTGGTGTTGGCCGCGACGCCGTCGGGCGTATCGGCATAGCCGTTCTCGAAATCGGCATTGACCGGCAGATCCGGCACCGCCTTCACCATCTCGGCGATGTGGGCGAGCATCATGTCGCGCGGCACGTCCTGGTCGGCGCGGCCTTGCGTGAAGGCGAAGCCCGCGCTCGTCGTCGCCAGCGCCTTGAAGTCCTGGCCATGCAGCCAGCGCGCCGAGCCGAGATCCCATGGGTTCGGCATCACGAAGCAACCGGCTTCGTGCAGCTTGCGAAAGGCGTCGACCTGAGGGGCGTAGGCCATTTTAAATCGTTTCAAATCGGCTGGTTCTTCGGGCCGCCATACTGTCCGGCAAGAGCGCTCTTGTCAGCCCTTCCTTTCATGCGCAAGCGCTCGCCCCAAATGCGCCTCAGGCATGAGCCTCAATAGGCGAGGATCAGCTCATGGACGCTGCGTTCGAGCACCGGCCCGCTCAGGCGGTTCGCGATCGATTTGAGCGTGGCCGTCAGCCTGGCGCCATCGGTTCCGCTCAGCATCGCGGCGGCATGCCTGACCGACAGGGCGGTGTCGGGCGCGAAGGCGGGATGAGGCGCGGTCTCCTGCGAGCCTCCGATGCGCAGCGCGACGATGCCGCTTTGCCCGATCAGCGCCGCGAGAGCCGCGATATCGTCCTCTACGCCTTCCTCCCGCGCCTCCCACCGCAGAAAGCCGAGATGGCTGCCGCAGCCGGCGCCGAAACGGGCGCGCTCGCGATAGACGAAGCGCCGGAAATCGCCCATCAGCGGGCGCATAAGGCGCGAGGCCGGCGTCGGGTTGGCCAGCAGATGGCGATATTCGGGGGTTTCCAGCGCGTCGGGGCTGTCAAGATCGTAAAGCGTCAGGAAGCGGCGTTCCTGCCCGCGTCCTCGCACGAAACGCCGGCCGCCAAGGAAGCCGGGCATGGTCAAGCGCTCCGGCACATGCTCGAAGCTGTGCCAGGCCTCGTAATCGGCAAGCGCAGCCGGCTCGACCGAGTTGGCGATGACGAGGAAGCCGGCTCCGCGCCAGTCCATGCCAGGTCCGTTCGCGGTCATGGCCGCAGCATGATCTTGGAAGCGGATCGGCTTTTGGCGCGCGCGAAGGCAGCCGGCGCCTCCGCCAGCGCGACCTCCTCCGTGATCATGTGGGAGACGCGCGCACCATGGGCGGCGAGGTAGCCGAGCACACGCGGCCACGTCGCCAGGGGCGCGCGATAGGAGCCGCGGATCTGCTGATGGCGCCTGACCAGGATCGTCAGATCGACAGCGGCCGGCTTGGCATGGATACCGCAGATCGTCAGCACGCCGCGCAAGGCGAGCAGATCGAGCGCCTCGCCGACAAGCGCCGGCACGCCGGCGGCCTCGATGATCCGGTCATAGGACAACGGCAATCCGGCCCGTTCCAGGCCTTTGCGCAGCGAGGTGCCGACCGTGTCGAGCGTATCGGCGAAGCCCATGTCGCGCAGGGTCGCCAGGCGCGCGGCGTCGTCATGTCCGGCGATGACGATGCGGTCGGCGCCGGCCGCCTCAGTGAAGAGCGCGATGCCTTGGCCGATCGTGCCGGGGCCGATGATGAGCACGCTGTCGCCTTGCCTCACTCCGGCGGTATCGACAGCCTCGGCCGAGACCGTCATCGGCTCGGTCAAGGCGGCGAGCGCGTCGGTCAGCGCGTCGGGCACCGGCACGCAGTTTTCGGCAGGCACGCAGGCGAGCGCGGCGAAACCGCCGTCGCGCATGATGCCGATGCCACGCCGCGTGACGCAATCCTCCGCCTGTCCGGTGCAGCAGCGTTCGCATTGGCCGCAGACGACGGAGGGCCGGATGACGACCCGGTCGCCGCGGCGCAAGTCCGAGACGCCCTCGCCCAGACGGGCCACCCTGCCGGCGAATTCATGGCCCATCGTCACCGGCATCGCCTGCGCCATCGCGGCATAGCCGGCGGTCCAGTCGGCGATGTGGAGGTCGGTGCCGCAGATGCCGGCGGCCGTGACCGCGACGACGACGTCGTCGGGCCCGGGCGCGGCTGGTTCCGGAACCTCGCACAGGGCGATCCCCGGCTCAGGCGCGAGTTTTCGAAGCGCTAGCATACCTCTGTCCCTGTCGAAGGCGCGGCCTAGGGCAATTTCCGATCCGATTGGATCGTTGCCCTCGAAAACGCTCTATTCGCCCTTGATGCCGGCCGCCTTGATCACGCCGGCCCAGGTCTGCGCATCCTTGGCCATGAAGCTTGCAAGCGCCGCGGTGGTGTCGGGCGCAGGTTCGGCGCCGATCTCGATCAGCCGGGCGGCGATCTCCGGCTTGGCAAGGGCGCCGTTCACCGCCGCATTGAGGGTCGCGACCACGGCGGGCGGCGTGTTCTTCGGCGCGACCAGCGCGACCCAGGCGGAGAGGTCGTAGCCGGCATAGCCCTGCTCGGCGACGGTCGGGACATCGGGCAGCAGGCTCGTCCGCTTGGCCGTGGTGACGCCGAGCGCCCGCAAGGTGCCGGCCTTCACATGAGCGGAGGCGCCAGCCAGCGTCGAGAACATCACGTCGATATTGCCGCTCATCGAATCGGTCAGGGCCGGGGCCTCGCCGCGATAGGCGACATGCAGGACCGGAGCGCCGGAGACGAGCCCGAAGACCTCGCCGGCGAGATGCGCCACGGTGTTGGCGCCGCCCGAGCCGAAGGTGATCGGCGTGCCGCGCGTCTTGCCCAGCGCCTCGAGCTCCTTCATCGTCTTGGCCGGCAGTTTCAGGCCCGAGGTCACCACGAAGGGCAGCTTTGCGATCATCGCCACGGGGACGAGATCGGTCTTCCAGTCGAAGGGCAGGCTGCTGCGCAGCGCCGGGTTGATCACCATGGTGGTGGGCGCGGCGAGCAGCGTGTAGCCGTCGGGCTCGGCCTTGGCGACGGCCTGCGAGCCCAGCACCGTGCCGGCGCCGCCGCGGTTCTCGATGACGAGGCGCTGCTTGAGGATGTCGCCGGCGGCTTCCGCCACGACACGCACCACGACATCGACGCCGCCGCCAGCCGCGAAGGGCACGATCAATTGCATCACGCGCGTGGGATAGGTCTGCGCCAAAGCGGGCCGCGCTGTCGCGCTCGCCAGGATCGCCAAGGCGCCGGTCAGGGCGGCGCGGCGTGAGATCGTGTCGCAGCCATGGGTGTCGTCGCATTCGGTCATGATCATCCTCCCCGGATCAGTTTTGTTTTTTGCTGGTGGCGAGAAAGCCAGCGATGGCGAGTTGCCACAAGGGCGAAATCTGGAGTGCGCCATAGCCTGAGGCTATGGTTGGGCGCTGAGTTCTGCTGCCTGTTGCCGCAAGGCCATCTCGAAATGCTGCATCAGCCGACTGCGCGCACGCTCGATCGGCCGATGCAGATAGATGTCGTAGGGCGGGGGATGGTCGAGCCGCCTGACCGCGACCCGGCTCCGGTCGGCTGCGAGTGCGCTGAACGCATCGACGATCGCGACGCCGATCCCGGCTTCCGCCAGGCCGATCGCGGTTTCGGCGAAACGCGCGACATGGGTGCGCGTCGGCGTGACACCGCCGGTTCGCAATACGGCGTCGACCGCGAGACCGTGCACGGAGTGCGGCTCGAACACGATGATCGGCCGGTCAATCAGGCAGGACGGCGCCAGCGGGCCATCGCCGGCCGGCAGCCAGTCCATCGGGGCGACCGCCATGACCGGAGCCTTGGCGACAGGCACGCTGCGGATACCGGCATGCAGGATCGGGAACAGGGTGACGGCGCATTCGCCCTGGCCCGAGAGCAGATAGTCCATCACCTGGCTGACGAAGAGGATATCGACATGCAGGCTCAGGCCCGGATGCTCCTTCAGCAGATCGGCCGTGGCCAGCGGGACCAGGAGCCGCCCGACGCTGGGCGAGGCTCCCAGGCGCAGAGAGCCGCCATCGGCGCGGGTGATGCGCAGTGCGCGGGCGAGCGCACCCTCCATCTGCTCGAAGGCGAGATCGACCTCGCCGAGCAGCCGGTGCGCCTCCGCCGTCGGCACAAGCCGGCCGCCATGCCGGTCGAAGAGGGCGAGCGCGCAAACGTCCTCGATACGCCGGATCGTCTTGGTCACGGTCGGCTGGGCGATGCGCAGCTCTCGGGCTGCGCCGACCACGGTGCGGCAGCGCATCAGCGCCCGGAACACCTCGATCTGGCGCAGCGTGAGCTGCATGGTTCCGCGCTCCTGCGCCTGTCGCCGTCATTGCGAGGAGGCGGAGCCGACGAAGCAATCCAGGGGAGTACGTGATTCCTGGATTGCTTCGCGGAGCCTGTACTCGGGCTTGCCGAAGGCAAGACCCGGGTGCTCGCAATAACGAGGATAGCGTTCGGTACGTGCTCGTGCGTCAGTGATTATCCCGCGGCACGCCGAACTTCTTGTGGATCTTCTGGTACTTGACCGCCGGCTTCAGCACCATGCCCTCGGAAAGCTCGCCGACGATCTTGCGCTGGATCTCCTGCCAGGGGGTCTGGCTCTTGGGATATTTGTAGCCGCCGGCGGCTTTCAGCGCGGCGCGGCGCTCCTCGAGCTCCTTGTCGGAGATCAGGATGTCGGCGCTGCGCTTATTGAGGTCGATGCGGACCTTGTCGCCGGTCTTGAGAAGTGCGAGCCCGCCGCCGGTCGCCGCTTCCGGCGAGGCGTTCAGGATCGAGGGCGAGCCGGAGGTGCCCGATTGCCGGCCGTCGCCGACGCAGGCGAGCGCGGTGACGCCCTTCTTGATCAGGTAGTCCGGCGGCCGCATGTTCACGACCTCGGCCGCGCCGGGATAGCCGATCGGCCCGACGCCACGGATGAACAGGATCGAGTGCTCGTCGATCGCGAGCGCCGGGTCGTCGATGCGGTGGTGGTAATCCTCCGGCCCGTCGAAGACGATCGCCTTGCCCTCGAAGGCCATCGGGTCCTTCGGGTTCTCGAGATAGCGCTTGCGGAATTCCGGCGTGATCACGCTGGTCTTCATGATGGCGGAATCGAACAGATTGCCGCGCAGATTGAGGAAGCCGGACTGGGCCTTCATCGGCTCGTCATAGGCCTTGATGACGCGGCGGTCCTCGGCGAAGAAGCCCTCGCAATTCTCGGCCAGCGTCTTGCCATTGGCGGTGATGGCGGGCTTGATCTTGCCCTTGGCGACGAGCTCGGAGACCACGGCAGGCACGCCGCCGGCGCGGTAGTAATCCTCGCCGAGATATTCGCCGGCGGGCTGCAGGTTCACCAGCAGCGGGATATCATAGCCGACCGCCGTCCAATCCTCGTTGTCGAGGGGAACGCCGATATGCTTGGCGATGGCGTTGACCGAGATCGGCGCATTGGTCGAGCCGCCGATGGCGGAATTCACGACGATCGCATTCTCGAACGCCTCGCGCGTCATGATCTTCGACGGGATCAGGTTCTCCCAGACCATGTCGACGATGCGAAGGCCGGTGAGATAGGCCATCTCATAGCGGTCGCGGTAAGGCGCCGGGATCGCGGCCGCGCCGGGCAGCGTCATGCCGAGCGCTTCGGCGATCGAGTTCATCGTCGTCGCCGTGCCCATGGTGTTGCAATGGCCGGCCGAGGGCGCCGAGGATGCAACCAGATCGACGAAGCCCTTATAGTCGATCTCGCCGGCCGCCATCATCTGGCGCGCCTTCCAGACGATCGTGCCGGAGCCCGTGCGCTCGCCGCGGAAATTGCCGTTCAGCATCGGGCCGCCGGGCAGGGCGATCGCCGGGATGTCGACGGTCGCCGCCGCCATCAGCTGGGCCGGCGTGGTCTTGTCGCAGCCGGTCGTCAAGACGACGCCGTCGAGCGGGTAGCCGTAGAGAATCTCGACGAGCGAGAGATATTGCAGATTGCGGTCGAGGCTGGCGGTCGGGCGCTTGCAGGTTTCCTGGATCGGGTGGATCGGAAACTCGAAGGGCACGCCGCCGCGCTCGCGGATGCCGTCGCGAACGCGATGGGCGAGCTCGATATGGTGGCGGTTGCAGGGTGCGATGTCGGAGCCGGTCTGGGCGATGCCGATAATCGGGCGGCCGGACTGCAATTCGTCGCGCGACAAGCCGAAATTCATGGTGCGCTCGATATAGAGCGCCGTCATGTCGGCATTGGCGGGATTGTCGAACCAGGCCTTCGAGCGCAGCTGTTCGGGCTTGATCTTGCGAACCGGCTTCTTGCCGGCAGGTGCTTTGGCCATCCTCGTCTTTTCCTCTCGCGCGGCGCGGCGCTGATGGCCGCTTGCCGGTCTCTTTAAAACGATTTGAGACACGCAACTTTGCCGATGATCCGCGGCGCGGCAAGAGGCCTGGACGCAGATAGTCATACTATTAGAGATTGCTGCATACAGCATGCAGGATTGCCCGCCAATGCCGAGCGCTCGATCTCGTGAACGGGCAGGAAAGGCCCGGTGGTCCGGGGAGACAAGTGCCGGGGATACGGGGGCAGGCCAGCGGCTGGCGCAATCGCGCCGCTCGCATGCGACACTTGCATCGCATGCGGCTTTGCGGCCAAGACAGCGCCAAGGCCCCGATGAGAGCGGGCCGCATCGACCTCTATCCGCTCTAAGGAAACGCCGTCATGACGCTCCATGTCGTCCCGTCCTTCGCCCGCATCGGCGAGGAGAACGCCTTCGCCGTGCTGGCGCGTGCGACCGAATTGCAGCGCCAGGGCAAGGACATCATCAATCTCGGCATCGGCCAGCCCGATTTCCCGACGCCGGACCATATCGTCGAGGCGGCGGTGAAGGCTTTGCGCGACGGGCATCACGGCTATACGCCGGCCAATGGCATCCTGCCCTTGCGCGAGGCGGTCGCAGCCGATCTGCACAACCGCTTCCAGGTCGAGGTCTCGCCGGAGAGCGTGATGATCGTGCCGGGCGGCAAGGTCACCATGTTCATGGCGATCCTGATGTTCGGCGAGCCCGGCGCCGAGATCCTCTATCCCGATCCCGGCTTCCCGATCTATCGCTCGATGATCGAATACACCAGAGCGACGCCGATTCCGGTGCCGATCCGCGAGGAGAACGGTTTTGCCTTCTCGGCGGAGGAGACGCTCTCGCTGATCACAGCCAGAACGCGGCTCCTGATCATCAACTCGCCGGCGAACCCGACCGGCGGCGTCACGCCGAAAGCGGAAGTCGACAAGCTGGTCGCCGGGCTGGCTGATTTCCCCGATGTCGCTGTGATGTCGGACGAGATCTACGACCAGATGCTCTATGACGGCGAGAAGCATGTCTGCCTGCTGAGCTATCCGGAAATTCGCGATCGATTGATCCTGCTCAATGGCTGGTCGAAGACCTATGCCATGACCGGCTGGCGCATGGGCTTCTCGGTCTGGCCCAAGCCGCTCTATGAGAACGCCCGCAAGCTCGCGGTGAACTCGCATTCCTGCGTCAACGCCCCGGCGCAATGGGCCGGGCTCGCGGCCCTGACCGGCCCGCAGGACGCTGTCCACATGATGCTGGCCGAGTTCGACCGGCGCCGGAAGGCCGTGGTCAAGGGGCTGAACGCCTTGCCCAACGTCTCCTGCGCCGTGCCGAAGGGAGCGTTCTACGCCTTCCCCAATGTGTCTCAGACCGGTTGGAAGGCGAAGAAGCTGGCCTCCGCCCTGCTGGAAGAGGCAGGCGTCGCCACCATCGGCGGCCCCGATTTCGGCGTCAATGGCGAGGGCTATATCCGGCTGTCCTATGCGAACTCGCTGGAGAATATCGAGCGGGCGCTGGTGCGGATGGGCGACTTCCTCAAGAGCGCGAAGGCGAGCTGAGCATGATCACCTGCTATCTGCGTTATATCGTCGACCCCTATCAGCTGCCGGCCTTCGAGGCTTATGGCAAGCTCTGGATCCGGCTCGTCGAGAAATTCGGCGGCAAGCATCACGGCTATTTCATGCCGTCGGAGGGCGTCTCCAATGTGGCGCTGGCGATGTTCAGCTTCCCCTCGCTCGCGGCTTATGAGGACTATCGCAAGCGCTCCTTCGACGATCCCGAATGCCAGGCCGCATTTGCGATGAACGAGAAGGACCGCTTCATCCTCAGCTATGAGCGCTCCTTCTTCAGGCCGGTCTTCGAGGACGACCAGGGCGTGCGCCGGGCGCCTTGAGTTCAACGGGCCGACGCAAGATATCGTCCTGCATCCGGACGTTCTGAGCGCCGGCCGCCGCGCCCTCTTCCTGAAGACCATTGAACGCTCGCGGATGCGGGCCGGGAGCCTGGCCGCATGAGCTATCTTTATCTCGCGATCGCCATCATCAGCGAGGTCATCGGCACCTCGGCGCTGAAGGCGTCAAACGAGTTCACGCGGCTCGTGCCCTCGCTGATCACCGTGATCGCCTTCGCGAGCGCGTTCTACTTCCTGTCGCTGACCTTGCGCACGATCCCGGTCGGCATCGCCTATGCGATCTGGTCCGGCGTCGGCATCGTGCTGATCAGCCTGATCGCGCTCGTGCTGTTTGGCCAGAAGCTCGATGCCCCGGCGATGATCGGCATGGTCATGATCGTCGCCGGGGTGATCGTCATCAACCTGTTCTCGGAATCCGCGGCCCACTGAGCCGCCTGACGCGCCCGGGTACCAGCCGCACCTTCCGCGGCGCCGCCAGCCAGATCGCCGCCGCCGAGACGAGGCAGCAGGCGATCGCCAGCAGGAAGGCCAGGCGATAGCTGCCGGTCGCATCGTGGATCGTGCCGGCCAGCCAGGGCCCGGCCGCGCCGCCACCGAGCAGTGCCACCGTGACTGTCCCGAAGATCGCCCCGAAATGTGGCCCTTCGAAAATCTCGAAGACGATCGCGCCCATCACCGAGGCGAGTGCGTAACCCAGGAAACCCTGCGCGATCACCATCACATAGAGCAGGACGGGCGACGGCCTGTGCTCCAGCGCGATCAGCGCGGCATAGCAGATGGCGAAGCCGAGGCAGCCCACCATCCAGATCCATTCGCGGCCGATGCGATCCGACAGCGCGCCGAAACCGATCTGGCCGGGGATGGCGGCGGCGCTGACCAGTCCGAGCGCCCAGGCGGCCGTGAGTGGGCTGAAGCCGACCTCGATCAGGTATTTGGTCTGGTGGACCTGCACGGCATACCAGGCAACCAATGCGCAGAAATAGCCGAGCATGATCCACCAGAGGCGGCCGGTGCGCAGTGCCCGCGCCAGCGTCCATTCGATGGCGACCCAGGCCGGATCGGCCACCGCTGCCGCACGCTGTGCCGCGCCAGTGCCGGCTGAGCCCGTCTCGCCATCCGGCAGCAGGCCGAGATCCTGCGGCCGTCGCCGAACGAGCAGGTTGAGCGGGCCGAGGACCAGCAGCACGATCAGTCCCATGACCCAGCAGGCGGCGCGCCAGCCCTCCCGGCTGATGATCGATTGCAGCCAGGGCAGCAGCAGCACCGCACCGACGCCGACGCCGGAAAAGGCGATGCTGATCGCAAAGGCCCGGCGGCGCACGAACCAGTTCGGCAGGAACAGCGACTGTGCCGAAAAGCTCATCAGATTGGCGCCGCAGCCGACCAGGACACCGAGCGTCAGGTAGAGGTGCCAGGCCGCCCCGATCGCCGGCGCGATCAGCAGACCCGCTGCCAGCATCGCCACGCCCGTCTCGATCACGACGCGCGGGCCATGCTTGTCCATGACGCGGCCGACGAATGTACTGGTCGCGGCCGAAAGCAGGAAGCCAAACGAGAAGGCTCCCGAAGCCAGCCCGCGATCCCAGCCGAACTCATCGATCAGCGGCGGCAGCAGCAGCGAGAACGCCGTGCGCGCGCTGACGGCGACCGCCATGGTGACGAAGGCGATGCCGATGACCACCCAGCCATAGTAGAATGGCAGGCGCGCCGACCAGTGCGAGGATGGTGATTGCATCCCTATCCGTCGGCCGGGCACGCCGGGCGGTCAATCCGTGCTCGGCGCACCCCAGGTCTGCGCCGGCGGCTAGAGCCGGATGATGTCAAACGGGATCACTTGGTGATCCCATTCGACATCTGAATCCGTCTCTCATCGAAAAGATCGAGCAGGATTGATGCGAAAAACCGGTTCCCACTTTTTCGCATCCCGCTCTAGACCTTCGCGGCGCTCGCCGCCGCGTCGATATTCGCGACGAGCTCGGCGTCGAGCCCGAGCGAGCCCGCGAGCCCGGCGAGGAAGTCCTTCTCCTTGGCCGTGTCGGGATTGATGGCGATGCGCGCCGCCGTATAGATCTGCGCCGCCAATTCGGGGCTGGTTGCGCCTTCGACCAAGGTGTCGACCGAGGCCGGATGCGCCATCTCATTGGCCAGCCACTCATTGGCCTCGGGATCGAAGCCGGCTTCGCGCAGGCCGCCGAGGATGCTCTTGCGCTCGTCTTCGTCGATCGCCCCGTCGGCGGCTGCCGCGGCGATCATCGCGCGAATGAAGATCAGCGCCGTCGCCTCGTTCGCCGCTGCGGGCTCGAAGCCGGTGCCGGCAGGAGCCGGCTGGACCGGCTCCTGCGTGTCGAGCAGCGGCTTGCCCGCCTGATGATTCTGATAGGCCTTGTAGGCCAGCCCGCCGATCAGCGCGAGGCCGCCCAGCTTGGCGGCCGAGCCGACGACGGCCCGCCCCGCCGAGGAGCCGAAGACCAGCGCGCCGAGCCCGCCGAGTACAGCCGTTGCCATCGCCGGGTTCTTGTCGAACATGCCCTTGGCCTGGGCCAGAATGTCCTGCGGCGTACGCCCGCCAGTGACCTGGCCGAGCGCATCATTGGCCTTCTGCTGGACGCCGGTTTGGCGGGCGGCATCGCCGACACCTTGCGTCGCCTGACCTAGAATCTGGCCGGCCATGCCGGCAAGTCCGCCAACGCCACCGGCTTTCTGCGCCTGTTCCGCCAGTCCGCCGAGCACTGCGCCGAGGCCTCCCGATTGTCCGCCTGACTTGCCGGCCTGGCTGCCGGCGCTGACCAGGGCATCGAGAAGCGATTTGGCGTTGAACATCGAGCGGTCTCCAGATTCCGTGATTGTGGTAGCCTGCACCTAAGTGTCATCCTGTACAATCTCCAGGTCAGACCTGCGAAAATGTGATGACGCGTCGAGAGCAATTTCCGATCTATTTGGACCGTTCAATCCCTCTACGTCGTTGTTCTAACGCGTTTTCTTCGCTGGAACCGGTACCCGCTTAGCTCGAAGCGCTCTAGCAGGCTGCTGCAGAAGTCTCTGGCGGGATCGTCTTGGAGATGATTCATTCTGTCTGAGGCAGATGCGGGGTCTTGCGATGCGGGGACGTGAGGATCGGTCGGATAGCCTGTTCAGCTACATCCGGCTGGAAGAGCGGGTTCCTGCGGATCATCCGCTGCGAGCGATCCGGGCTTTGGCGGACGAGGTTCTGGCGGGTCTGAACGGTCGCTTCGAGACGCTGTATTCGCAGATGGGTCGGCCCTCGATCCCACCGGAGATGCTGCTGCGCGCGACGCTGCTGCAGGCGTTCTTCTCGGTTCGCTCCGAGCGGATGCTGATGGAGCAGATCGACTACAATCTGCTGTTCCGGTGGTTCGTCGGGCTTGAGATGGATGCCGCGGTCTGGCACCCGACGGTGTTCACGCACAACCGCGACCGGCTTCTGGAAGCGGATGTGGCCCACGCCTTCCTGTCGGGGCTGCTGGCTTTGCGTCAGGTGAAGCAGCTCCTGTCGAGCGACCACTTCTCCGTCGATGGCACGCTGATCGATGCCTGGGCCTCGATGAAGAGCTTCCGGCGCAAGGACGGCTCGGACGAGCCGCCTGGGCCTGGCCGCAACGGCGAGCGCAACTTCCGCAAGGAAAAGCGCTCGAATGTAACCCATGCCTCGACCACCGATCCCGATGCCCGGCTCTATCGCAAGAGCGACGGGCACGAGAGCCGGCTGTGCTTCATAGGCCATGCGCTGATGGAGAACCGCCATGGCCTCGTGGTGGACGCGACGCTGACCCACGCCACCGGCACGGCCGAGCGCGAGGCAACGCTTGCGATGCTCGACCGGCGCGAAAGCCGACATCGGATCACGTTGGGAGCCGACAAGGCCTACGATGTCGAGGCCTTCGTGGGCGACCTGCGGGCGCGCCAGGTGACGCCGCACATCGCCATCAACGGCGCGGTGTCCAAGACCGGCAAGGTGCGCAAGACCGCCATCGACGGCCGCATCACCCGCCATCCCGGCTACGCGATCAGCCAGCGTTGCCGCAAGCGCATCGAGGAGGTCTTCGGCTGGATCAAGACCCAGGCCGGGCTGGCCAAGGTCAAGGTCCGGTCCCGGACCAAGGCCGAGGCGGTCTTCACCTTCGCAGTTGCCGCCTACAACCTCGTCCGCATCCCCAAGCTTCTAGCCCAGGCGACCGCATGAAGGGCAGCGCCAAGCGGACCAAGCCACGCTCCGGCAGCAGCATCCACCAGAAGACAAGCCGCCGACGCTTCCCAGCTGCGCCAGTCGCTGCCAAAACAGCAAAGACCATCTAAACCAAGAGCCAGAACAGACTTCTTCAGCAGCCTGCTAGAGCCGGATGATTTCAGATGGAATCACGGAGTGATCCCATCTGAAATCTGAATCCGTCTCTCATCAAAGAGTTAGAGCAGGATCGGTGCGAAAAACCGGTTCCCACTTTTTCGCATCCTGCTCTAGGGTCCCGCCAACGGCAGCAGGCCCGGTTCCTTCAACGTTTCCAGCGCGATTTCGGAGCGTACGCGCGCCACGCTCTCATGCGGCATCAGGATCTCGTTGATGAAGCGCGACAGCTCCTTGAGGTCGCCGACTGCGACCTTGAGCAGGTAATCGGCTTCCCCCGTCAGGGCATGGGCCTCGAGGATCGCCGGCGTCAGCCGGACCAGATCGCGGAAGCGCCGCGCATTGTCGCGTGAATGCGTGTTGAGCGCGACATGGATGAAGACGGTGATGCCGAGCCCGATGGCTGAGGGCTCGATCAAGGCGCGGTAGCCGCGGATCGTGCCGTCCTGCTCC
Source organism: Bosea vaviloviae (assembly GCF_001741865.1). Lineage (NCBI taxonomy): Bacteria > Pseudomonadati > Pseudomonadota > Alphaproteobacteria > Hyphomicrobiales > Alloboseaceae > Allobosea > Allobosea vaviloviae. The sequence continues at coordinate 567,334 of NZ_CP017147.1, read as the reverse complement.
AGCCGCTGGCGGCGCCGCGAGATCTGGCTCGCGGAGAGGCCGACCTTCTCGGCCAGGGCGCCGTTGGTCAACGATGCGTCCTGCTGGAGCGCGTCGAGCAGGCGCCAGTCGAAGCTGTCGAGATTGGGCGATATTTGCATGATACTCCTCTGATGCGCGCATCCTGTGCGTAATCTGCGGTTATGCAAGCGCTTTTGCACGCTCCGTGCCGCATTCACGCGCGAAGATAATGGCAGGTCACCTGCAGGAGAATATCCATGGGTCCGTTTCCGTTCGACGCCGCCCCGCCCGCCATTTCCGAGGCCAATCCGATGGGAACGGATGGCTTCGAATTCGTCGAATACGCCCATCCCGAGCCGGAGAAGCTGGGTGAGCTGTTCGAGAAGATGGGGTTCACGCGGGTGGCGCAGCACCGCTCCAAGAAAGTGACGCTCTACCGTCAGGGCGACGTCAATTTCGTCGTCAATGCCGAACCGAATTCATTCGCCCAGGGCTTTGCGGTCGAGCACGGCCCTTGCGCCTGCGCCATGGCCTTCCGCGTCGTCGACGCCAAGCATGCCTTCGAGCGCGCGGTCTCGCTCGGCGCCGAGCCCTATGAGAGCAGGATCGGCCCCGGCGAGCTGGCGATCCCGGCGGTGAAGGGCATCGGCGGCTCGATCCTCTATTTCGTCGATCGCTATGGCGAGAAGGGGTCGATCTGGGATGTCGATTTCGAGTGGACGGCTGAGCGCGATCCCCATCCCGAGCAGGCCGGGCTGTATTACCTCGACCACCTCACCCACAACGTCCATCGTGGGCGCATGGATCATTGGGCCGGCTGGTACGGCAAGCTGTTCAATTTCCGCGAGATCCGCTTCTTCAACATCGAAGGCAAACTGACCGGGCTGATCTCGCGGGCGCTGACTTCTCCCTGCGGCAAGATCCGCATCCCGATCAACGAGTCGCTCGACGACAAGAGCCAGATCGAGGAGTACCTGCGCCAGTACAAGGGCGAAGGCATCCAGCATGTCGCGATGGGCGCGCGCGACATCTACGCCACCGTCGAACAGCTGCGCCGCAACGCGCTGCCCTTCATGCCGGCTCCGCCCGAGACCTATTACGAGAAGGTCGATGCGCGCGTGCCGAACCATGGCGAGCCGGTTGAGCGGCTGAAAGCCACCGGCATCCTGATCGATGGCGAGGGCGCAGTCGCTCTCGGCGAGAAGGCGGGCCGTATGAGCAAGGTCCTGCTGCAGATCTTCTCCGGCACGGTGCTCGGGCCGATCTTCTTCGAGTTCATCCAGCGCAAGGGCGATGACGGCTTCGGCGAAGGCAATTTCCGCGCTTTGTTCGAATCGATCGAGGAGGATCAGATCCGGCGCGGCGTTCTCACCGCTCCGCAGGCGGCGGAATGAAGGGCGGCAAAGCTGCGCCCTCTCCTTTGGAACGCAGCTTTCCGTTCAGGGCCTCCGGCGGCGCGGGCGCGCCAGCCCGTCATGCGGCTCGGCCTCGGCTGCTGCGGGATGCAGCATGATCGCATGCGTCTGCGACCAGCGCTGGATCTCCTCGAAAACCGGCCGCAGATCGAAAGCGGCTCGGGTGAGTTCGTATTCCACGCGCGGCGGCACCTCGGCATAGAGCGTGCGCTTGACGAGGCCGTGCTTCTCCAGGTCACGTAGCTGCGTGGTCAGCATATGCTGGGTGATGCCGGGGATTGCCCGGCGCAATTCGCCGAAGCGCAAGGTGCCCTGGGTGAGTTGCCAGAGGATCTCGCCCTTCCATTTGCCGGTCAGGATGCGCATCGCCGCCTGAAATTGCCGGACTGGCGGCGCGCCGGCGCAGGCATTTGAATCCGTGTCGGATTCGGCGCTGTCGATCAGATCTGGGATCTCAATAGTCTTGTTTTTCATACTACGTTACAAAAACCATCCTTCTTGTGTTTTCAATCCTAGATCCGAATTGTGAGTGAAGGAAGTGGCCGGTCAAGGGCTGCTTCCCTTCCGTTTTCACCTCTATTCGGCAGGAACTCATGTCACTCACTCATGTTGAGACGGTGCCGCGCTGGCGGCGGATCGGTCTATGGAGCCTGAAGGTTCTGCTCGCGGCAGTTTTCTTCGCGGCTGGCGGCGCCAAGCTCGCAGGCGTGCCGATGATGGTCGAGAGTTTCGAGCATCTCGGGCTGGGCCAGTGGTTCCGCTATGTCACCGGGACGCTCGAGGTGATCGGCGCTGTCATGATCCTGCTTCCGGCCTTCGCGGCTTTCGGCGGGGCGCTTCTCGCGACCATCATGGTCGGCGCCATCCTGGCCCATCTCTTCGCCATCCCGGGCTCGCCGATCCCGGCGATCGTGCTGTTTGCCCTCAGCGGGCTCATCGTGTTCGCGCATCGCGACCAGATTGAAAGCCTCACCCGCCGGATTTTCGACGATCACGATTGAGACATCGCGGCCAGAGCAGGATGCGAAAAGTGGGAACCGGTTCTCACATTGATCCGTCTCTAGAGCCCGCGGCGGCCTTCATCCTCATAGTCCCTAACAACCTCCAGAGATCAGCATGATACGATTTACGATCGCGGCGCTGGCGCTGCTTGCGCTCTCCGCCTGCCACACGACCGAACTCGGCCGTCAGGTCGGCTGGCCCGAGCCCCAGCGCATATCGCAATGACAGCGGGCGGCGGCGCAGGCCGCCGCGCGAGCAGCCAGGCGGTGTCGCTGGGGTATCTTGTCGTCCCGCAGAAATCGGCGTAGCGGCTGTCGAGATGCACCGGAACAGGTGCGCGCCCGGAGGGACGGTCATGGCAACGGCGACGGCGGAGCTCACTCGCGGCCATCAAGGTCCCTGGTGGACCCATCTTTACGTGCAGGTTCTGACGGCGATCACGATCGGCGTCCTGCTCGGGCATTTCTACCCGCAGACCGGCGAGGCGATGAAGCCGCTCGGCGACGCCTTCATCAAGGCGATCAAGATGATCATCGCGCCGATCATCTTCCTCACGGTCGTCCATGGCGTCGCATCGATGGACGACATGAAGAAGGTCGGCCGGGTCGGCCTCAAGGCGCTATTCTATTTCGAGCTGGTCACGACGCTGGCGCTCGTCGTCGGCCTCGTCGTGATCAATCTCTGGAAGCCGGGCGTCGGCATGAATGTCGACGTCAACACGATCAACACTTCGGGCATCGCCGCTTTCACGGCCAAGGCGCACGACCAGAGCACTGTCGCCTTCCTGATGGCGATCATCCCCGACACGGTGGTCGGCGCCTTCGCCAATGGTGAAATCCTGCAGGTTCTGTTCTTCGCGCTGCTCTTCGCCTTCGGCCTGCAGATGATCGGCGAGCGCGGCAAGCCGGTGCTGAAATTCGTCGACGACATCTCCCACGTCTTCTTCAAGATCGTCGGCATCATCATGAAGGCGGCGCCGATCGGCGCCTTTGGCGCGATGGCCTACACCATCGGCAAGTTCGGCGTCGGCACGCTGGTCTCGCTCGGCAGCTTCATGGCGGCTTTCTACACTACCTGCCTGCTCTTCATCTTCCTGGTGCTGGGTACGATCGCGCGGCTGCACGGCTTCTCGATCGTGAAGTTCATCGCCTACATCAAGGAAGAGCTCCTGATCGTGCTCGGCACCTCCTCGTCCGAGAGCGTGCTGCCGCGCATGATCGCCAAGATGAGCCATCTCGGCTGCAAGGAGAGCGTCGTCGGCCTCGTCATCCCGACCGGCTATTCCTTCAATCTCGACGGCACCTGCATCTATCTGACCATGGCTGCGATCTTCCTGGCGCAGGCGACCAATATCGACCTGACGCTTTCGCAGGAGATCGGCATCATCGCCGTGCTGCTGCTGACCTCGAAGGGCGCGGCCGGCGTCACCGGCTCGGGCTTCATCGTGCTGGCGGCGACGCTGGCCTCGGTCGGCCATATCCCTGTGGCCTCGATCGCGCTGATCCTCGGTATCGACCGTTTCATGTCGGAGGCGCGCGCGCTGACCAATCTGATCGGCAACGGCGTCGCCACCATCGTGGTCTCGAAATGGGAGAATGCGCTCGACGAGAAGCGCATGCACGCGATCCTGGACAAGGAGACCGGGTTCGATGCCGAGGGCGAGCCGGCGCAAACTGCGGTCTGAGATACGCAGAGGAGCACCCACGCAGGCTCGTATTCAGCCGGCGCGCGTTCTGCTACTATTTGGGCGCGATGTGTTTGGAGTGAACAGCCATGCCGCGCCTCAAGGTCCTGAGCAGAGAAACGTCGACGATCCAGATCATATACCTCATCGACCAGGCTGTCGGTCGGGGGGCCCCCAACAGGCGGAGCGACGTCCTGCTCGTCCAGTTCTTCATCCGGCTGCTTCAGGATCAGCCGCAGAAGTTCGACGGCGAACAGTACAATTTCATTCCGGGCAGCGGCAGACAACTCAACATCGACGGCATCTGCGGCGAAGAGACGATTCGACATATCGCCCATTTCAAGCAGGAACACGATAAAGCGGGCGCGGCCGGCGAGCAGGGGATGCTGAAGGATCTGCGCATCGACCCGATGTTGACGTCGAGCCCCTTCGGCGTTCGGACCGGGCACGTCCTTTCGATCCTGAGATTGAATCAGGACGTGGCGGCATCGATTGGCGCCGAGCGCTTTCGGAAGCTCTATGCCGAGCGGCTTTTTCCCCAGGAACTGAAGAACGAATTCTTCATCTGAGCGCTAGAGCAATGCTCTAAGCTTTTAGAATGCGACGTGATCTAGGGCAGCTTGCGCAGCATCAAGGGTGCGCCGACGGCAGGATCCTTGCGCCATTGTCCGTTCTCGAAGACGAGATCGAGGCTATGGCCCTTGCGCGCGACCAAACTGAGCCGACCCGCCGTATAGCGCCAGCCGGCGGGATCCAAGATCGTCAATCCGGTATCCTGGCACGGCCCTTCCAAAGCGGCAGGGGCGCGGTCCAGCGGGCCGGGCGTCAGGACGAGCTTGCAGGCTTCGCGGTTCTGCTGACGCATCACAGAATAGCGGCCGGGCAAGGTGTCGGCGGCAGGCGCACGCGCCGGATCGATAGCGGTCGGCCGCTGGGCTGCGAGCGCGGCTGACTCGGCCGGGTTCGACGGGGCGCGGCGCGCCGCGCGCGGGTAACCCTTCGGGTCGAGCCAATATTGCTGCCCGTCCGCCGCTTTGCCCTGCAGCCCGGCCTCAGTACCTGCCCGGCCGAAGGCGAGCACGGTCTTGCCGGAGCTGTCGTCGAGGCGCGGGGCGCCCTCGGGCGTGACGGTCCAGGCGGCGACCTGGTCGAGCAGCGGGAGCGCCCGGCGGCAGGTCGCGGGAAAGCGTACCTGCCGGCCACTGCCGGCAGGCTCAACGCCGAGCGTGATGGTGCATTTGCGGGATGCGCCGACCCGTTCGAGATCCCAGGCGCCGAGCAGCGGGCGAAGGCTGTCGGGCGCCTTATCGGCGCCGCGCGGCGGTACGGGGGTCTGGGCGTGGGCGGCGCCTGCGAGCGCGATCAGGCCTGCCGCAAGCAATGGCAGGCGACGTACCCCAGGAGGTTTGCGCTGCAATCTCAGGCTTTCGTCCATGGCGTCTCGGGAACCGGGGTGAGGGGGCCCTTGCCATCGAACCATGAAAACAGATTATCGACCACAAGCTGGCCCATCTGCTCGCGGGTGTGGACCGAGGCCGAGCCGACATGAGGCAAGAGCACGGCATGTTCGATCGCGATGAGCTCTGCCGGCACGCGCGGCTCGTCCTCGAAGACGTCGAGGCCGGCGGAGAGGATCGTCTTGTTTTGCAGCGCCTCGATCAGCGCCTTCTCGTCGATGACCGTGCCGCGCCCGACATTGACGACGATGCCGTTGGGGCCGAGCGCCTTGAAGACCTCGGCATTGATGATGTGATGGGTCGAGGCGCCGCCGGGCGCGACCGAGACCAGCGTGTCGACATCCGCCGCCATCTCGACCAGCGAGGGGTAGTAGCGATAGGGCACATCGGCCTGGCGCGAGCGGCCGTGATAGGCGATCGGCACGCCGAAGGCCTCGAGCCGGTGCGCGACCGCCTTGCCGATGCGGCCGAGGCCGACGATGCCGATCGAGCGTTTGCGCAGCGAGGTCGTCAGCGGATAGGCGCCTTTCAGCCATTTGCCTTCGCGCAGATAGCGGTCGACCTGCGGCAATTGCCGGATCGTCGAGAGCAGCAGGCCGATGGTCAGATCGGCGACCTCGTCGGAGAGCACATCGGGAGTGTTGGAGACGACGAGGCCGCGTTTGCCGGCCTCCGTCGCGTCGACATTGTCGTAGCCGACGCCGAAATTCGCGATCATCTCCAGCTTGGGCAGGGCGTCGAACAGCGCGCCGTCGATCCTGATATGGCCGCCGCCGGCGATGCCGCGCACCCGCTCGCCGACCTCACGCAGGAAAGCGGCCTTGTCCTCGGCCTTCCAGAGTTCGTGCACGGTGAAGCGCGCCTTCAACTGGTCGGCGGCATAGGCCATCAGCGGGCCCGTCATGATGATCTCGGTTGCGTTGGGCCGTGTCATGGCGTGCGTTTCCATCGTCTGGGGGAGAATGGGAGAAAACTTGATTCGGCGAATCTGAATCGATTAGATTGCTGCGTCGAGCACTTCCGCGCGCAACCGCCGCTCATCTCTACACGCCTCGCGATGCGGGAAAAGCGCCTATGGGCGCATATGTAGTATGATTTATTCACGCGATTTTGTGGGTTAGCGCACTGCTATTCGGCCCCAGAAAGGCCAGCGTCGAGTTCAGGGCGTCGATCACCAGCGCCGTCATACGCGAGGCCGCAAGGTCACCGTCGCGCTGTATCACAGCCTCCAGCACCCGCTCATGATCGACGAGCGATTCGACGAAGAAGTTGCGGTCATCGGCCGATTTGAGCAGCAGCGTCCACTGAATCGCCGCGGTGACGACGCTCGTCAGGCATTGCAGGGCGGAGTTCTGCGTCGCGGCAAAAATCGCCTCGTGAAAGGCGAGATCGGCCCGGATCGTCGCCTCGGCATAGGGCGGGTTGTCGGTCATGCCGCGATAGGCGGCCTCGATGCGCGCAAGGTCGGCAGGCGAGCGGCGGATCGCGGCAAGCCGCGCGGCGCTCGGCTCGACGAAACGGCGCAACTCGAAGAGATCGCGGATGAATTTCTCGTTCGGATCGGCCTTGAAATGCCAGGACAGGACATCGGGGTCGAGCAGGTTCCAGCTGTCGCGAGGCGCGACGCGGGTACCGCTTTTCGGCCGGGACTCGACCAGCCCCTTGGCGGTGAGCACCTTGACCGCCTCGCGATAGGCGGTGCGCGAGACCGAGATCTCGGAGCGCAAGGCGTCCTCATTGGGCAGGAGTTCGCCGGCTTTGAAGGTTCCGGAGATGATGGCGACAGCGAGTTTCTGCGCGACCTGCCCGAACAGGCGGTCGGCGTTCAAGGTCGTCGGCCGCGAAAAATCGCGCACCCGCATCGTCTTGGCGTTCCTTCCGCATTGCAACAAAACACGCCGGGAAACCCGGCGCCTTCACTGCGCGCCCGGCGCTTGACACGCCTGTCCGTATCGTATGACTTTATCGCAGATGAAATTGGACGCAACAGGCGTGGCCTGGACTGCGGCCATTGGCATCGATCGGTCACAAGAAGCCGATAGAGCAAGCGGCACGGAACGCTCGGGCCTCGGCCCGGACGCACCATGTCCTCGGGGAAGCAAGTCCAAAGGAAGGCTCACATGGCCTCAGTCCAGATTGCCGACGTGCGCAAGGCCTATGGCTCGACGCAAGTCATCCATGGCGTCGACATCGACATCAGCGACGGCGAATTCGTCATCCTGGTCGGCCCGTCCGGCTGCGGAAAGTCCACTCTGCTGCGCATGATCGCCGGCCTTGAGAACATTTCCGGCGGCGAAATCCGCATCGGCCCGCGCGTCGTCAACGACGTGCCGCCGAAAGAGCGCGATATCGCCATGGTGTTCCAGAATTATGCGCTCTATCCGCATATGACGGTGGCCGACAACATGGCCTTCTCGATGAAGCTGCGCAAAGCCCCGAAGGCCGAGATCGACGAGCGCGTCGGCAAGGCAGCGGGGATTCTCGGGCTCGACAAATTGCTCGACCGCTATCCGCGCCAGCTCTCGGGCGGCCAGCGCCAGCGCGTCGCCATGGGCCGCGCCATCGTGCGCGATCCGCAGGTCTTCCTGTTCGACGAGCCGCTCTCCAATCTCGACGCCAAGCTGCGCGTGCAGATGCGCACCGAGATCAAGGAGCTGCATCAGCGCCTGAAGACCACCACGGTCTACGTCACCCATGACCAGATCGAGGCCATGACCATGGCCGACAAGATCGTCGTGATGCATGACGGCATCGTCGAGCAGATGGGCGCCCCGCTCGATCTCTACGACAAGCCCAACAACCTCTTCGTCGCTGCCTTCATCGGCTCGCCTTCGATGAATCTGCTGAAGGGCACGATCAAGCCCGAGGGCTTCGTGACCGAAGGCGGTGTCACCTGGCCGATCGGCAAGCACCCGGCCGATTCGAACGGCAAGGCTGCGGTCTATGGTATCCGGCCCGAGCATTTCCGGCTTGATCCCAACGGCCTGAAGGCCGAGGTCGTGGTCATCGAGCCGACCGGCTCGGAGACGCAGGTGGTGGTGCGTTGTGGCGGCCAGGAGATGACCTGCGTCTTCCGCGAGCGGATCGATGCGAAGCCCGGCGAGAATATCGGCATCACGCCCGACACCAATGTGACGCATCTCTTCGATGCGGCGACAGGCAAGCGGATCGACTGAGACCGGCTTCGCGAAGCTGGCAGCAAGCAGTCCACGCGATCAGGAGAGACCACGATACGACATCAAGCCCGGCAGCTCGTTCCCTTGTGAACGGGCCGGGCTGACAGGCAAACCGGATGATCCGGTTCAAGGCGGCCGAAAAAGAGCTGCCGGACCCATATCCCCAGGGAGGATGAACATGAATTTCGATCGTAGATCGCTGATCAAAGGCGGTGCTGCGCTGGGCCTCGGCGCCGGCACGAACCTGCTCGACTATGCCAAGGCCTGGGCGCAGGCCTCGCCGTTCAAGGTGGAGCCGAACGCCAAGATCAACCTGATGCGCTGGAAGCGCTTCGTCGAGGCCGAGGACGTCGAGTTCATGAAGCTCGTCGCGGCTTTCGAGGCGGCGACCGGCTCCAAGATCACCGTCACCAATGAATCCTATGACGACCTGCAGCCCAAAGCCTCGGTCGTGGCCAATACCGGGCAAGGGCTCGATCTGGTCTGGGGTCTTTACTCGCTGCCGCATCTCTTCCCGCAGAAGTGCCTCGATCTCTCGGATGTCTCGAAATATCTCGGCGAGAAGCATGGCGGCTGGTTCCCCTCGGCGGAGGCCTACGGCAAGCTCGGCAACAAATGGATCGGCATTCCGATCGCCGCCAGCGGCGGCCTGGTCAATTACCGCATCTCCTCGATGCAGAAAGCCGGGTTCAAGGAATTCCCCAAGGACACGGCCGGTTTCCTCGAGCTCTGCAAGGCGCTGAAGGCCAACAACACTCCGGCCGGCATGGCGTTCGGCCACGCCTCGGGCGATGCCAACACCTGGATGCATTGGCTGCTCTGGTCTCACGGCGGCTATCTCGTCGACAAGAGCGACAAGGTCATCATCAATTCGCCGGAGACCGCCAAGGCGCTGGAATACGGCAAGGCGCTCTACGACACCTTCCTTCCCGGCACGGCCTCGTGGAACGATTCCTCGAACAACAAGGCTTTCCTCGCCGGCGAGTTGCACACCACCGTCAACGGCATCTCGGTCTATGTCACGGCGAAGAAAGAGAAACCTGAGCTCGCTGCCGATATGGACCACGCCTATATGCCGATCGGGCCGGTGGGCAAGCCGACCGAGCTGCATCTGCCCTTCACGATGCTCGCCTTCCAGTTCACCAAGGTGCCGAACGCCTGCAAGGCCTTCATCGCCTTCATGCTGGATGCGAAGCAGTACAATCCGTGGATCGGCGCGGCGCAGGGTTACCTGTCGCATTTCCTCGGCGAATACGACACCAACCCGGTCTGGACCGCTGATCCCAAGACGACGCCTTACCGCGATGTCGCCAAGCGTACCCTGACGCCTGCGGGCCTGGGCACATTGGGTGAGAAGGCAGCCTCCGCGATCGCCGATTTCATCGTGGTCGACATGTTCGCGAACTATGTGACCGGACGTGAAGACGTGAAGGGCGCCATCGCCGGCGCCGAGCGGCAGGCCAAGCGCATCTACCGCTAAGCCAGGACAATCGCCTGTCACGGCCCGCTCCGGCGGGTTGTGGCAGGCCTCTCCCGGCACATGCTTTCGCATCACAATCCGGCCCGCCTGGCCGGACCCGTTTTTCATCCTGACACCGGAATAGCGATGGCCAATTCAGCAATCGAGATGCCGGCCGGACTGACCAAGGGCAGGAGCGAGCGCTCCGCCTGGCAGAAGCTGTGCAGCAGCCGCAACTGGCTCGGATTCTGGTACATGGTGCCCGCTGCCGGCATCCTGATCCTGTTCCTGGGCTACCCGCTTTTCCTCGGCGTCTGGCTCTCCTTCACCGACACCAAGATCGGCCGCGCCGGCGAGTTCATCGGGCTGGAGAACTATGAGTGGCTCGGCGGTGACAGCGTCTTCTGGATGTCGGTCTTCAACACGCTGCTCTATACGGTGGTCGCCAGCGTCGCGAAGTTCGCGATCGGGCTTTATCTCGCCTTGCTGCTCAACAAGCACCTGCCGTTCAAGGCGTTGATCCGCGCGCTGGTGCTGATCCCCTTCATCGTGCCGACGGTGCTCTCGGCCATCGCCTTCTGGTGGATCTACGATTCGCAGTTCTCGATCATCTCATGGTCGCTGCGGCAGCTCGGCTGGATCGACCACAACATCAACTTCCTCGGCGATCCCTGGAATGCGCGCTGGTCGACGATCTTCGCCAATGTCTGGCGCGGCGTGCCCTTTATCGCGATCACGCTGTTGGCGGGCCTGCAGACCGTCTCGCCCTCGCTCTACGAGGCGGCGACGCTCGACGGCGCCACGAACTGGCAGCGCTTCCGGCACATCACCTATCCGCTGCTGACGCCGATCATCGCGGTGGTGATGACCTTCTCCGTCCTGTTCACCTTCACCGATTTCCAGTTGATCTGGGCGCTGACGCGCGGCGGCCCGGTCAACGCGACCCATCTGATGGCGACCTTGTCCTATCAGCGTGCGATCATCGCCGGGCAACTCGGCGAGGGCGCGGCGATCTCGACGGCGATGATCCCCTTCCTGCTCGCTGCCATCGGCATCGCCTGGTACGGGCTCCAGACACGCAAATGGCAGCAAGGCGGCAGCAATGACTAGCATCGACGCCGGCCACCGCGCCGCCACCCAGGACCATAGCGAGGGGATGGCCTATCTCGAGACGGTGCCGAGCCGCATCGTCACGACCTATATCCCGCTGTTCCTGATCCTCGTCGTGCTGCTGTTCCCGTTCTACTGGATGGCGCTGACGGCGGTGAAGCCCGACAACCAGCTCATCGACATGGACAGGGTCAGCCCGTTCTGGACCTGGACGCCGACCTTCAAGCACATCCACAAGCTGCTGTTCGAGAGCGACTATCCGCGCTGGCTCTGGAACACGATGTTCATCGCCAGCTGCGCGACGTTCATCTCGCTGGTGGCCAGCGTGCTCGCGGCCTATGCGATCGTGCGCCTGCGCTTCAAGGGGGCCCAGACCGTCGGTGCGCTGATCTTCCTGGCCTATCTCGTGCCACCCTCGATCCTGTTCATCCCGCTGGCGACGGTGATCTACAATGTCGGCCTGTTCGACACGCCGCTGGCGCTGATCCTGGTCTATCCGACGATCCTGATCCCGTTCTCGACCTGGCTCCTGATGGGCTATTTCAAGACCATCCCCTTCGAGCTTGAGGAATGCGCCCTGATCGACGGCGCCAATCGCTGGCAGATCCTGACCAAGATCATCCTGCCGCTGGCGGTGCCGGGCCTGATCTCGGCCTTCATCTTCTCGTTCACGCTGTGCTGGAACGAATTCATCTACGCGCTGACCTTCCTGTCCTCGACGCAGAACAAGACGGTGCCGGTGGCGATCGTCAACGAGTTCGTCGATGGCGACATTTATCGCTGGGGCTCGCTGATGGCAGGCGCACTGGCAGGCTCCTTGCCTCTCGTTATCCTCTACGCCTTCTTCGTCGAGCATTACGTGTCGGCGATGACCGGGGCGGTGAAGGAGTGATATTGCTGGGTCTGCGTTGCCCATTGTTCCATCCGCGCCGTCATCCTGGACAAGCGGCCCTCGGGTCCGATCTTCGATCGGCCCAAGGGCAGGCTCCGCGGCGCTGATCCGGGATCCATCGTAAGGAACTGCGCTCTCCGATGGATCCCGGGTCTGCGCTTCGCTTGCCCGGGATGACGGTGGAGCTGAAAGAGCCTTACCTGATGCCGACCACCCCCCTTTCCATCGCCTTCGTCGGGCTCGGCGCCATGGGCGCGCCGATGGCCGAGAACCTCATCAAACGGCAGTTCCGCGTCACCGGCTTCGATATGCGCGAAAGCGCGCGCGAGGCGCTGGTGGCCGCCGGGGGGCATGCCGCCGACAGCGCCAAGGCTGCGGCCTCCGGCGCCGATGCGCTGGTGCTGATGGTGGTGAACGCCGCCCAGGCGCGTGCGGTCCTGTTCGAGGCCGGCGCACTGGCCGCGCTCAGCGACGGTGCGGTCGTGATGCTGATGGCGACCTGCCCGCCCGGCGAAGTCGAGGCGATCGCGGCCGAGGTCGTCAGATCCGGCCGGCATTTCGTCGATTCGCCGGTCTCGGGCGGCGTGGTCGGGGCAAAGGCGGCGACGCTCTCGATCATGGTCGGCGCTCCCCAGGAAAGCTTCGACAAGGCCAGGCCCGTGCTCGACGCGATGGGCGACAAGGTCTTCCATGTCGGTGAGCGGCCGGGGCAGGGCGCGACGGTGAAGACGGTCAACCAGCTGCTCTGCGGCGTGCATATCGCTGTAGCCGCCGAGGCGCTGTCGCTCGCGGAAAAGGCCGGAATCGACGGGCGCGTATTGTTCGAGATCATGGGCGGTTCAGCGGCATCCTCCTGGATGCTCAGGGATCGCGGCCCTCGCATGCATGAGCCCGATCCGACTGTCGCCAGCGCCGTCGACATCTTCGTCAAGGATCTCGGCATCGTGCTCGATGCCGGGCGCGCCGCCAAGACGGCGCTGCCGCTGGCGGCCGCCGCTCACCAGATGTTCCTGGCGGCCTCGGGGCTGGGCCATGGCGCACGCGACGATTCGCAGGTGGTGCGGGCCTATCGCGCGCTCAACGCCAAGCCTGCGAATGATCCGTGAGACCAGGCTCAGCGCCTGGGCGGAGCGGTGGTGGCGCGCAGCACGAGCTCCGGCGTCAGCAGCAGGCGCCGCGTCGGGGCGTCGGGCTCGGCGATACGCTTGATCAGGAATTCCGCGGATTTGTGGCCCATCTCGGCCTGAAAATTCTTGATCGTCGTCAGGGCCGGATACCACTGCGCCGCCTCCTGAACATCGTCGCAGCCGATCAGCGAGAAATCGACGCCCGCTTCCAGCCCGCGATGGCGCAAGCCCATCATGGCGCCAAAGGCGGTCAGGTCGTTGAAGCAGACGGCGGCGGTCGGCGGGTCGTCGACGTCCAGGACCGCCTGGATGCCCTTGAGGCCGTTCTCGCGCGTGCCATAGGCGGAATAGACGATGGCCGGGTCGAGCGGCATGTCGTGCCGCGCCAGCGTCCCGCAATAGCCGGCATAACGGTTGCGGCCGGTCGAGATGCTTTGGCTCTCACTGAGGAAGGCGATGCGGCGGTGGCCGAGCGCGATCAGATGCTCCACGGCCAGGACCGTGCCCTGGCGGTCGTCGGAGCCGACGAAATCGAGGTCGAGCCCGATGATCTCGCGCGAGAGCTGGACGAGCGGCACGCCGGCCGCGATCAGATGGTCGAAGGCCTCGGGCGTGCTGCCGCCGGCTGCGCAGATGATCATGCCGTCGGGGCGATATTCCTTCAGCGTGGAGAGCACGCGGTCCTGGCGCTCCAGGCTCTCGGCATAGGTGCCAAGCAGGATCGAGCGGCCATGGGCGGTGGCCGTCTCCTCGATCGCGGCCAGCAATTCGGCGAAATACGGGTTGGTGATGTCGTGGAAGCCGACGCCCAGGATGTTGGTGCGGTCGGTCCGCAAGGAGGCGGCGCTGCGGTTGTAGCTATAGCCCATCTCGCGGGCGATCTGCTGGACGCGCAGACGCGTCGCCTCCGCGACCAGCGGAGAGCCGCGCAGCGCCAGCGAGACCGTCGCGGTCGAGACCGAGAGATGGTCGGCGATGATCTGCAGGGTGACGCGCCCGCGGCCGTTTGGGATGGCCGACGGGTTCGCGGTCCTGCCGGGGGGCGTCGTCTCGGGCGGGGGGCCTTTGCCGGTCATGCGCGCTTCTCCGGAAGCGGAATCAAGACCTAACAGCCTGTCCCGGGCCCGGCCATTCCGTCACTCGATCATGTCACTCTCATAGAAACAGGAGAAATTGAAGATGAGCGCAAGCAAAGAGTCCATCGGTTTCATCGGCGTCGGCCTGATGGGCCAGGGCATGGCCCGCAATCTGGTGGATAAGGGCTTCCCGCTGACCGTTATGGGCCACCGCAACCGCAAGCCGGTGGAGGCGCTGGTCGCGGCCGGCGCGAAGGAGGCGAGGACGCCGAAGGAACTGGCCGAGAACGCGACGATCATCTTCCTGTGCGTCACGGGCTCGGCCCAGGTCGAGGCCGTGGTGAACGGCCCCGATGGCATCGCGGCCGGAGCCAGGCCCGGGACCGTGATCGTCGATTGCTCGACCTCCGATCCGGGCGTCACGGTCCGGCTCGCGGCCGAGCTGGAAGCGAAGGGCCTGCATCTCGCGGATGCGCCGCTCGGCGGCACGCCGGCCCAAGCGGCGCTCGGACAGCTCTCGGCGATGGTCGGCGCCGCGCCTGAGGTGTTCGCGCGGATCAAGCCGGCCTGTGAGGCCTGGGCGCAAAAGGTCGTTCATCTCGGCCCGGTCGGCGACGGCCACAAGATGAAGCTGCTCAACAACTTCCTCTCGATGGGCTATGCCGCGATCTATTCGGAGGCGCTGACGCTGGCGCAGAAGATCGGCATCACGCCGCAGACTTTCGACAGCGTTTTGCGCGGCAGCCGGATGGATTGCGGCTTCTACCAGACCTTCATGCAGTATGTGCTGGAGCGCGACCGCGACGCCCACAAGTTCACGCTGGTCAACGCGCTGAAGGATGTTCGCTATCTCGAGAGCGTCGCGAATGCGGCAGGCGTGCCCAACCCGGTTGGCAATGCCGTGAAGAACGCCTTTGCATCGGCCGTCGCGGCAGGGAAGGGCGAGGATTACGTGCCGATGCTGTCGGACTGGATCGCCTCGCAGAACGGCATCTCGCTGGCTGGAAAGGGCTGAGCGTAAGGTCGCTCAGTCCTGGCTCAAGGCTTGAGCAGCAGGGCCGCCAGCCGCTCCGATAGCCCCTTGCTGCCGACCGGCGGCGGGAACGCCAGATCGCCGCTCTCGGGCTTGGCCGATGGCTCCCGCATCGCCGCGAGCACGGCGGCGATGCCGGTCTCGACCGAGCAGAAAACGGGAATGTCGACGAGGGGCTGGACGCGCGCGGCCAACCCGGCGAGCCCCGCTCCGCCGAGAATGACCGCACCGGCGCCGTCGCGCTGCGCGGTCTTGCGGCAGGCCGCCGCGAGGAGCGCGATCGAACCGTCCGGGTCGCGCGCGATGTCGGCTCCTGTCGGGGCGACGGTCTCGACGGCGGCGAGGCGCTCGCCGAGCCCCAGCATCGCGACGAATTCGTGCAGGATCGGCCCCCAACGCTCACCGCCGGTGACGATCGAGAAGCGACCGGCCTTTTGCGCGGCGGCCTTGCAGCTCGCCTCGGCCATGCCGATGACGGGTATGGGCGCCAGCTCCTTCAGCGCGAACAGGCCGGGATCGCCGAAGCAGGCGAGATAGACTGCATCGCAGCCCTCGCCATGCTCGGCATAGGCCTCGAGCGCGGCATGGGCGGCGATTGCGCCGGCGCTGCGGCTGGCGATGTACTGCGCTCCAAAGCGCCCGGTGGCGGCTTTCAGGGAGACGCCGGCCGGCAGATGCGGCGTGACGACGCGAACGACCAGATCGGTCATCTCCGGCATCGTGTTCGGATTGATCAGAAGGATGCGCAAGGTCGCTCCGGCCTGGAAAGCCGGCTGTGGTGCACTTCGAGGAAAAGAAGCGAACCGGCTTTTCGACGAATTAGCCGATTGGGAGCAGGTTTTAAAGGACACATCGTTGGCGCGGCCGAAGCCGCCGTCACCGTGAGACGGCGCGTATCTGGAAGAAGGCCGCGGGCATATGCTCTATCGCGGCCCGACAACTACAGGCTGCGCGATATCGAGCACCGTTCCGGCAAGATTTCGGTGATGGTGCGCGGTTTCAACGTCAACATGAATCAGGTCAATGGCTCGGGCGACAATTTGTCCGAACAGCCGCGCCCGCTTTTGCAGGTGGAAGATGTCCGCATCGCCACCGGCGTTGAATCCGCCCTGCTGGAATCCCGCGATCAGGGCTACTTCGTCGTCGATATGCCCAACTTCTGGGAACGGCGCGAAACGTCCGGCCTGCTCCGCGACGTCAACGACGAGCCGGACAAATATGACTGGATCAAACACGGATCGCGGACACTGCCCGCCCCGCGCTTGCAAGAAGATGATGACGACGCCGATATCCTGACCATTCTTCGGGAATTGCGGTCATGATGTCCCGTCTATCGGCAGGCGCGCCGCCAGCGTGGGCGGCGTAGCTGGTCAGGGTTGCGCAGCCGACCGCGCGGCATACAGGGCACCCGTCACTGCCCCGTCACGGCTCGTCAAAGGTGCCGGTTGGCGTCCATGCGCTGGTGGAGGATGCGGATAATGATGATCTCGCCGGTATCCACCTGCTTATAATAGAAGACATGCGAGCCGACGGCATATTTGAAGTAGCCTTCGCGGATGTCGACGGGACGGCCCTTTTTCGTGCCCGCCGCGATCCCGTCAAAAGCCGAGACGATATCGTTGTGGTATTTATCCGCCTGATCGGCTGACCATTCCCTGAAACTGTAAAGCCAGATTTCTTCAAGATCGGCTTCCGCGAGTGGGGAAAGCCAGTACCCACCGCGCCTACCGGACATGCCGTTCCCGCATCTTTTGCAGGAACGCGTCGTTGTCGAACGGGCGCGGCGCGCCGGATTCTTCTCCGGCGATTAGGGCATTTTGCAACGCCCTGACCTTGGCCTCATGCTCTTCGAGCAGTCGCAATCCTGCGCGCACGACATCGCTGGCCGACCCGTAGCGGCCTTCCTCGACTTGCGTGTCAATGAAGCGGGCGAAATGATCGCCAAGGGAAATAGACGTGTTGCGGGCCATGATGCATTTCCTTCTGTACCAAAATATACCAATATTTGGTAAAAATTCCAGAAGAATCTAGGATGCCGTTCTCCCGTACCGGCCAATCAAGGGGTGTAGGTACGGAAGATCGTCATTCGCTTCACCACCATGCCTCCCCGACGCAAAAGTGGGAAATCCCGTTCCTGCTGCTCGGACGCCTCGCCGTTGACAGGCAATGGCAGGGGCAAGGCTACGGGGATGCGCTGATCGTCCACGCCTTCAAGACAACCCGCGCAGCGGCGCAGCAAATCGGTATCCTCGGCATGATCGTCGATGCGAAGGACGAAAAAGCGGCGGGTTTCTATGAAGGGTTCGGGTTCCGGCGGTTGTCCGGAACGCAAAACCGTCTCGTCCTGCCGCTTTCTGCAATGGACCGCCTCCTGACAGACTGAAGGGAGAGATCGGTTACACAGCATGCGGAAAGGAGGATTCGAAGGTCATGCAGATCGGTAATGTCACATCGATCCTCTTTCCGCAGTGGACGATATATCGGCTTCCTGCGGCCTTTTATCCGACGTTTTTGCCTACGGCCCAGATGGGGGCAAGATCCGTCTGCCGCATGAGGCTGTCCATATCGTTCGGCAGTTCGGCTTGACGGGCGGTCGGTTCCGGCGCGGCATCCGGCCTTCGCCGAAAACTTATCGATCCGCCTTCGACTTCCTCGCAAGCCCTTGCAGGCTTTGGCATTCGCCACGCATCGAAGACCGCTGTGCGATGCTCAAACTCGTATTTTGCGGAGCGGCAACCCACGTGCGCGAAGAAGGCGATCGAACCGCCAAAATCTCCATGCCCCTTCAAAATGTTAGAAGGCATGAGAATGGCTGAAAAAGCTGTGGTGCCCCTGGCCGGAATCGAACCAGCACTCCTTGCGGAACTCGATTTTGAGTCGAGCGCGTCTACCAATTCCGCCACAGGGGCCCTTGCAGGCGGGCGGGACTATAGCGATCGAACGCGCGCGGTCAATGCATCTGCCGCACTGCATGAAATTGCATATCAGCTTGCGCAAACGCATGGACGAGTGAACGGCGCCACACTACTAAACCCGCCATGATCAAGCGCCTCTATGAATGGACCATGTCCCTCGCCGCCCGGCCGCGTGCCGAGCTCTGGCTCGCCGTGGTCGCCTTCATCGAGAGTTCGTTCTTCCTGATCCCCGCCGACGTGCTGTTCGTGCCGATGGCGCTGGCGCGGCCGGCCCGGGCCTATCGATTGGCCCTGGTTGCGACGGTTTTCTCCGTGCTCGGCGGCATTGCAGGCTATGCGATCGGCTATTACGCCTTTGAAGCGCTGGCGCGGCCGGTGCTCGCCTTCTACGGCAAGCTCGGCGCTTTCGAGACCCTGCGCGCCTGCGCCGGGCCCGACACCACGCTGATCCTGCTGACGACCTCGGGGCTGACGCATCTGCCGCCGATCAAGGTGGTGACGATCCTGGCCGGAGCGGTGCATATCGGCCTTGGCTTCTTCATCCTGTCCTGCGTGCTGGCGCGCGGCGCGCGCTTCTTTGCGCTCGCCTTCCTGCTGCGCCGTTTCGGCGAGACGATCCGCCATTTCATCGAACGTCGCTTGAAAGTGATCGCCGTCGTCGCGGCTGCATTGCTGATTGCGCTTTATTTCGGCCTCAAGCTGGTTGCAGGTTCGGGGCAGCTTCTCTCCTGCTGAGCGCCTTGCCATGACAAGTTCGACCCTCGACCGACCCAGCGCCGTCAGCTCGCTCTCTCCGGTTCGCGTGATTCTGCTGATCGGGCTCGGCTGCCTCGCCTTGATCGCAGGCGCCTGGTTCTTCGAGCTGGTCCTGGGCCTGCAGCCCTGCAAGCTCTGCCTCGAGCAGCGCCTGCCGCATTACGCTGCGATCGGGCTTGCCACTGCGGGGCTGGTGCTGGCGCGCTCGCTTCGGCTGCAATGGCTGGTGCTGCTCGGGCTCGCCGGCTTGATGGCGTGGAGCAGCTGGCTCGGTTTCCACCATGCCGGCGTCGAATGGGGCTGGTTTGCCGGCCCCACCGATTGCGCCGGCGCTGCGCCGACCGTTGCCGGCGTGCAGGACTTCATCAAGCAGCTGCAGACGGTGAAAGTCGTCTCCTGCACTGAAGCCGCCTGGCGCTTCCTGGGCCTGTCGCTGGCCGGCTGGAACGCGCTGGCTTCGCTCGTGCTGCTGGTCGCGGCCCTGTTCGGGCTGGCCCGGGCAAGGAGCGCCTGAGGCGCTCCTTGCAAGGTTCTTCGCTCAGGCGGCTGCGGCCTGCCAACCCTGGCCGAGTTCTTCGCTGACGACGTTGACCCAGTAGCGAACGCCGTCGGGGATGATGGCGTCGTTGAAATCATAGCGCGGCGTATGCAATCCGGCGAAGGAGCCGTCCGCGGCGACGCCATTGCCGATCCGCATGAAGGCGCCGGGCTTGACCTCCATCATCTCGGCGAAGTCCTCGCCGCCGGTGCCGGGCCTGATCGCGCCATTCACATTGGCCGCTCCGACCGAACTGGTCGCCGCCGCGACCGCGACCGCGACCTGATCGGGCTGGTTGAGCAAAGCGCGCGGTCCGCGATGATAGGAGGCCTCGGCGGTGCAGCCCCAGGCCTGCGCGGTGGCCTCGGCGATCTCGGCGATGCGGCGCTCTATCAAGGCGCGGATCTCGGGCGAATAGCTGCGGGCCGTGCCGCCGATTCTCAGTTCCGACGGAACCACATTGGAGGCTTCCGTCGAGCCGGAATGGATATAGCCGACGCTGATCACGGCGGTGTCGAGCGGCGGGACGTTGCGGCCGACGATACCCTGCAGGCCGAGCACGAAATGGGCCTGGGCATAGGTGATGTCGGTGGAGAGATGCGGCTGCGAGCCGCCATGACCGCCGACGCCGCGGAAGGTCACGGCCCAGCTGTCGGCCGCGGCCAGCATCGGGCCGTTGCAGGTGCCGAAATGCGCAACCGGCATGCCCGGCGTGTTGTGCAGGCCGTAGATCGCGTCGCAGGGAAAGCGCTCGAACAGCCCGTCCTTCAGCATCGCAACCGCCCCGCCACGGCCTTCCTCGGCCGGCTGGAAGATCAGGTGCAGCGTGCCACCGAAATCGGGATGGGCGGCGAGATAGCCGGCCGCGCCCAGCAGCATCGTGGTGTGGCCGTCATGGCCGCAAGCATGCATCTTGCCGGGATATTGCGAAGCATAGGGGAGGCCGGTCTCCTCGTTCAGCGCGAGGCAGTCCATGTCGGCGCGCAGGCCGACGGCGCGCTGGCCGGCCCTGCGGCCCCGGATGACGCCGACGACACCGGTGCCGCCGATGCCCTCGGTGACCTCCACGCCCCATTCACGCAGCTTGGCTGCGACCAGGGCGGAGGTGCGATGCTCCTCCAGGCCAAGCTCCGGATGGGCATGGATATCGCGCCTGATCGCGGTCAGTTCCGCATGGTGCTGATCGAGCCACTGGTCCAGAGCGGTATTGGTCATCGTCATCCTCGGCTTGATCAGCGGCGTCCGCGCGCCTGATTATGCCGTGGATACAAGACGTTGCCCGGCCAGCCGTCAAGCCGGCTCACGGCTCCAGCTCGGAATCCCAATAGAGATAATCCAGCCAGCTCTCATGCAGGTAATTCGGCGGGAAGAGCTTGCCGTTGCGGTGCAAATCATTGACCGTCGGTGCGTAGGGCTTCTGTGTCGGGAACATCTCGATCGCCGCTGGCATCTTGTCACCCTTGCGCAGATTGCAGGGCGAGCAGGCCGCGACGACGTTCTCCCAGGTGGTAAGGCCGCCTCTGGAGCGCGGCACGACATGGTCGAAGGTCAGATCCTCGCGCGAGGTGCAGTACTGGCAGGAGAAGCGGTCGCGCAGGAATACGTTGAAGCGCGTGAAGGCCGGCGTCCGCGACGGCTTGATATAGGTCTTCAGCGAGACGACCGAGGGCAGCTTCATGTTGAAGCTCGGGCTGCGCACCACGGTATCGTATTCGGAGACGATGTTGACGCGGTCCATGAAGACCGCCTTGATCGCGTCCTGCCAGCTCCACAGCGATAGGGGATAGTAGCTCAGAGGCCGGAAATCGGCATTGAGCACGAGTGCCGGACAACCGTCCGGCGACGCCATCGGATGCATCACATGCGCCGTCAAACCCGCCGCACCTCCGCTAATCGGAACGGGACGAATCCCGCCACTGATCAATGTAAGCGCGAGACGACAGGAATGTGAAGAGCCGGGGCGAATGGCAAGTGGCGAATTGCGAGTGGGATACCCATTAGCTATTCGCCATTCGCACTATCTTGTCGGAACCGGCTTCTCGCCGCGATAATCGTAGAAGCCGCGCTTGGTCTTGCGGCCGAGCCAGCCGGCCTCGACATATTTCACCAGCAGCGGGCAGGGGCGATATTTCGAGTCGGCAAGCCCGTCATGCAGCACCTGCATCACCGACAGGCAGGTGTCGAGGCCGATGAAATCGGCAAGCTGGAGCGGGCCCATCGGGTGATTCGCCCCGAGCTTCATCGCGGTGTCGATCGCGTCGACCGAGCCGACGCCCTCATAGAGCGTGTAGACGGCCTCGTTGATCATCGGCAGCAGGATGCGGTTGACGATGAAGGCCGGGAAATCCTCCGAGACTGAGACGGTCTTATGCAGCTTGCCGACGAACTCCTTGGCGAGTTCGAAGGTCTCGTCGTCGGTGGCGATGCCGCGAATCAGCTCGACGAGCTGCATCAGCGGCACGGGGTTCATGAAATGGATGCCGATGAAGCGCTCGGGCCGGTCCGTCGCCGCCGCCAGCCGCGTGATCGAGATCGAGGAGGTGTTGGAGGCCAGCATCGTCTCCGGCTTGATATGCTGGCAGACGGCGGTGAAGATCTTGCGCTTGGTTTCCTCGCTCTCGGTCGCGGCCTCGATGATGAGGTCGCAATCGCCGAGCCCCGACAGTTGCGGCGCGGCGAGGATCTTGGCCATGGCGTCGCGGCGAATCTCGTCACCGATCGCACCCTTGGCGACCTGGCGCGCCATGTTGCCGTCGATGGTGGCGAGCGCCGCCTTGATCCGGTCCTCGGCGAGATCGTGCAGCCGGACCTCGAACCCGGCCACGGCCGCGACATGGGCGATGCCGTTGCCCATCTGGCCTGCGCCGATGATGCCGATCGTCCTGATCGCCCTGTCCGACATGGTCTGATCCATCTTTGGTGGCACCGCTTCCACTTTGGAAGCCGGTGCGGGCCGCCTTGCGCGGCAGCCCGGTTGTCATGTGTTGGCCGGCGCCAGCCTGGTCGCCGGCTTCCTTGTCAATCTACTCGATCAATCGGCTTGCCGCGCTTGCTATTTGCCGATTTTGGCGAGCTCGGCTTCAAGCTCTGGCATGATCGTGAAGAGATCGCCAACCAGGCCGTAATCGGCGATCTGGAAGATCGGCGCCTCCTCGTCCTTGTTGATGGCGACGATGACCTTGCTATCCTTCATGCCGGCGAGATGCTGGATCGCGCCGGAGATGCCGACCGCGACATAGAGGTCGGGCGCCACGACCTTGCCGGTCTGGCCGACCTGCCAGTCATTGGGGGCGTAGCCGGCATCGACCGCGGCGCGCGAGGCGCCCATGGCCGCGCCCAGCCTGTCGGCGACTGGCTCGATCACCTTGGCGAAGTTCTCGGCCGACGCGAGCGCGCGCCCGCCGGAGACGATGATCTTGGCCGAGGCGAGCTCGGGGCGATCGGATTTGGCGACCTCCTCGCCCTTGAAGCTGGAAACGCCGGGATCGCCCACGGCGGAGATGGTCTCGACGCTGGCCGAGCCGCCTTCGCCCGTCGCCTGGAAGGAGGCGGTGCGGATCGTCATCAGCTTCTTGGCCTCGGCCGACTGCACGGTCTGGATGGCGTTGCCGGCATAGACCGGGCGCTCAAACGTGTCGGGCGAGACGATCTTCATCACATCCGAGATCTGCATCACGTCGAGCAAGGCAGCGACGCGGGGCAGCACATTCTTGCCACCGGTCGT
This sequence comes from Bosea vaviloviae, assembly GCF_001741865.1. Taxonomy (NCBI): domain Bacteria; kingdom Pseudomonadati; phylum Pseudomonadota; class Alphaproteobacteria; order Hyphomicrobiales; family Alloboseaceae; genus Allobosea; species Allobosea vaviloviae. The sequence continues at coordinate 543,970 of NZ_CP017147.1, read as the reverse complement.
CGAAGGCGCGACGACGGCGTCATAGCCCTCGGCGAGCTTGGCGACGAGCGCGGCGAGCGGCTCGGCAAGGCCGTGGCCGTAGATCGCGGCATCGGCCAGGAGCACCTTCTCGACGCCGTCGAGCTTGGCTGCCGCATCGGCCGCGCCCTTGGCGCCTTCACCGGCGACGAGGATATGGACGGGGGCGCCCAGCGCCTTGGCCGCGGTCAGCGCCTTGGCGGTCGCGTCCTTGATGGTGGCGTTGTCGTGTTCTGCAATCAGCAGCGTGGCCATCACAGCACTCCCGCTTCGTTCTTGAGCTTGGAAACCAGTTCGGCGACGGAGCCGACCTTGACGCCGGCTGAGCGGCCCGCCGGTTCGCGTGTGTTCAGCACCTTGAGACGGGGGCTCACATCGACGCCGAGCGCCTCGGCCGAGGTCTCGTCAAGCGGCTTCTTCTTGGCCTTCATGATGTTGGGCAGCGAGGCGTAGCGCGGCTCGTTCAGGCGAAGGTCGGTGGTGACGATCGCCGGCAGCTTGAGCGAAACCGTCTGCAGGCCGCCATCGACCTCGCGGGTGACATCGACCGCGCTGTCGGACAGCGCGACCTTCGAGGCGAAGGTGCCCTGGGGCCAGCCCAGCAGGGCCGCCAGCATCTGGCCGGTCTGGTTGCAATCGTCGTCGATCGCCTGCTTGCCGAGGATGACGAGCTGCGGGCTCTCCTGCTCGACCAGCTTCTTCAGGAGCTTGGCCACCGCCAGCGGCTCGACCACGCCGTCGACCTTGACCAGGATGCCGCGATCGGCGCCCATGGCTAAGCCCGTGCGGATCGTCTCGGCGGCTTGGGCTGGACCGATCGAGACCACGACGACCTCGGTCGCCTTGCCGGCTTCGCGCAGCCGCAACGCCTCTTCGACCGCGATCTCGTCGAAGGGATTCATCGACATTTTCACATTGGCAAGCTCGACGCCCGAGCCGTCCGCCTTCACGCGGATCTTCACGTTGTAGTCAACCACCCGCTTCACGGGCACAAGGATCTTCATCGTCAAATCACCGTTCGGGAGAGGTCAGTTGCGGGGCCGCGCCGCGTCAATCGGCGGGAAGGCGGCATCGCGGCTCTCGGCTGGAATGCGGAGGGACCGTAACGACGCCCGTTTGCGCTTGTCAACGCCGCAGGCGGGGCGTGCGAGAGCCGTCTTCACTTGCGTGCCGGGCGGCCGAACAGCGTCACGCCGCGATGGATGAAGATCGGCGTCAGTGCCGCACCGGCACCGAGCCCGCCGAGATGGGCCCACCAGCCGACATGGCCTTGCGGATCGAGAATGGCCGAGACGAACTGAAACAGGATCCAGCCGCTGAGCGCGTAGAGCGCCGTGATGTGCAGCGGGATCCAGTTGAAAGCCAGGCCCCAGATCCGGACGCGCGGATAGAGCATCAGATAGGAGGCGATCACGCCCGAGATCGCGCCGGATGCGCCGATCAATGGTTGGTCCGAGCCGGGGTTCATCAAGGCGTGTGTCAGCGAGCCGGCAAGCCCGCAGACGAAGAAGAACAGCAGGAAGCGCAGATGCCCCATGGCATCCTCGACATTGTCGCCGAAGACCCAGAGGAACAGCATGTTGCCGCCGAGATGGGCGAAGCTCGCATGCAGCAGGATGTTGCTGAACAAAGTCAGCCAGACCGGGGCCTGCAGCAGATCGGTGGGCAGTTGCGCCGTGCCGAACAACACGGATGGGATCAGCCCGAAGCCGGCTGCGACCGCGATCTGGTCGGAATCGCTTTCGCGCAGCCACATCAGCAGGAAGAGGCCCATGCAGGTCCCGACCAGGCCATAGGTGACATAGGGCGCGCGCATGAAGCGCAGCGGGACGCCATCATGCAGCGGCACGAACATCGATGCGTCCTGTCAAATGTCGCAGCGGGATTCTTATGAAGAACCGGCTTCCACTTTTTCGCATCGTGCCTCTAACGATTCTGGCCCGGCACCCAGAGCACGTCGCCCTGCGCCTTGGCATTGAGGAAGCGGGAGGCGACGAAGAGGAAATCGGAGAGGCGGTTGATGTATTTCAGGGCGGGGCCGGCGACGGCTTCGCCTTCGGTCTGGGCCAATTCAACCATCAATCGCTCGGCGCGGCGGCTCACCGTGCGCGCGAGGTGGAGATGAGTGGCGGCTGGCGTGCCGCCAGGCAGGACGAAGGAGCGCAATGGCTCCAGGGTGGCGTTGAGCTGGTCGATCTCGGCCTCGACCCGGTCGACCTGAACCTGCGCGATGCGCAGCGGCTCGAAGGCCAGTTTCGCGCCGGTGTCGGGGGTCGAGAGGTCGGCTCCGAGGTCGAACAGGTCGTTGCTGATGCGGCCGAGCATGGCGTCGACATCGGCATCCTCGGTTGCCGCATGCAGCCGGGCCATGCCGATGCAGGCATTGGTCTCGTCCACCGTGCCATAGGCTGCGACCCGCAGATCGAATTTCAGCCGGCGCGGCCCGGTGGTGAGCCCCGTCGTGCCGTCGTCGCCGGTGCGGGTGTAGATGCGGTTGAGCTTGACCATCGAGGCGTTATAGCGCGGCGCTGATCGAGCGAAAGGGCCTGCGCGCCGTTAGATCACGTCGCATTCGGACGGAACCGTCCGAATGTGAAAAACGTGATCGATTCCAGGAGTTCAGAGCATTGCTCTTGCGAAAAACCGGTGCCCACTTTTTCGCAGCAATGCTCCCGCCTGTTCTCAGAAGGTATAGCCGAGCTTGGCGCCGAAATTGGCCGGGCCGCGCGGCTTGTCGCGGTCGGAGCAGCCGGCCGTGCTGAAATGCTCCAGCGTCGCGACCAGGCTCCAGCGGTCGTTGAGCCTGAAGCCGAGCGCGGCGGCTTCGCGCGAGCCGCTGTTGCAGCCGACATTGAGGCGGTTCTCGGGAACGACGGCGCCGGTCTTGCCGTCATTGAGGGCGGCGCCCAGGCTGGCCTCGACGAAGACCGCCTTGGTCAGGTCGACGGTCCAGGTCGCGCCGGCATAGGCATAGCGCGTGCCGTTGAAATTGACGCTCGAACCGAGATGGAAGCGCGGCACGAAGGCAGCGGAGAAGCGGTCGTTCAAGGTCGCGACGCGCGGGGTGACCACCTCGCCGCTGAAGTTGAGCAGGCCGCTTTCGCGTCCGCCCGGATTGGCGGCGGCGGCGCCGATGCGCGCTTCCCATGAGAGCGGGGGTGTCTCGGTCGCCGGAGCGTAGTTGGAAACGCCGGCCGGGAGAGGCTGCGACTGCGCCCAAGCGGGGGCGGCGGCCATCATTCCGGCGAGGACCAGCAATGCAACGCGAACCATAGGAGACTTTTCTTGTTGTCGGCGGAACAGCGTTAGTGAAGCGCAGAGACTCGTGTCTGGAATATGGCGGGATTGCGGCATTTGCCATGTCTGAGCCGCGCCTGCCGAGACGAAGCGCCGTAAAATCAATCGCTTAGAAAAAGGCAAACAAAGCGGGGGACAGCGTCAGGCTCAGTGCCTGCGTCAGCCGCTGCGCCACCACATGATGCCGAGGATGACGAGGATCGCGATGAACTGCAGGACCACCCTGAGCCGCATCAGGTTCTGCGACGTGCTGGGGCTGCCGCCGCGCAGCATGTTGGCCAACCCGAGCAACAGGACGATCGCAACAGCGCCGACGGCGACGGGAACGAGAGAGGCGGACAGGTTCATAGGCGACACTTAGTGCGCCGCAGATCGCTTGGCCAGCCGCCTCAGCGATAGCGCCGCTGCACGATGAGATGAGCTGCGACCGTCAGCACGATCGTGGCGGTCATCAGGATGAAGGAGATCGCGCCGCCGAAGGGCCAGTTGTTCTGCTGCGCGAACTGGCCATAGACCAGCGGGCCCATCATCTGGAATTTCGGCCCGCCGAGCAGCACCGGCGTGGCATAGGCGTTCATCGCCAGGATGAAGGTCAGGATCGTGCCGGCCAGGATGCCGGGCAGGGCGAGCGGCCAGAGCACGCGGCGAAACATCGCGGCGGGGCCGGCGCCAAGGCTGAAGGCGGCTTCCTCGACATTGCGGGGAATGCCCTCGATCACGCTCTGCAGCGTCAGCACCATGAAGGGCAGGTTGACCGCGACGATGCCGATCAGCACGGCGTTTTCGGTGAACATGATCTCAAGGGGATGGTTGATCAGACCCAGCCCCATCAGCGAGGCGTTGAGCGCGCCCTTGCTGCCGAAGGCGGTCATCCAGCCAGCCGCGCGCACCGCATTGCCGACGAAGAGCGGCAGCACGACGAGCATGATCAGCAGGTTCTTGAAGCGGCTTTCCATGCGCGCCAGCACATAGGCCAGCGGGAAGCCCATGATCAGGCAGGCGACCGTACAGATCACGGCGACGCGCACCGTGCGCAGCAGCACGTTGAGGTAATAGCTGTCGGTGAAGAACTTGACGTAGTTCGCGATCGTCAGCCCATCGACCATGAACTGGCCGGGGATGAACTGGTTCAGCGAATAGCGGAACAGGATCGCGATCGGGCCCAAGAGCCCGATCGCGACGAAGATGGTCGCCGGCACGACAAGCGCGCCGGCAAGGCCGGTGCGGGCGCCCGCGACGGCTTCGGGAGCAGCAGTGCTCACGCCTTGAAGACCTTGTCCCACCACTCCTTCATGGCGGAATCGTTCTTGGCGAGGAAGGCGTAGTCGAGATCCTTGAGGCGCTTCTCTTCCTCGGGGGTGAAGCCGATGCGCTTCTGCAGATCGGGCGCGACATTGAGGCCGGTGACGGTGCCGTTATAGCCCATGTCGACGGCGAAGGCCTCCTGGGGCGCCTTCTCCAGCATCGCGTTCAAATAGGCGTAGGCGTTGTCCTTGTTGGGCGCGTTCTTCTGGATGACGAAGCCCGAGACATAGGCCGGGATGCCCTCGACGGGCGAGACCGCCTCGCAGGGGATGCCGGCGTTCTGCCACTGCACGACGCGTGCCTTCCAGATCGCGCTGATGCCGATCTCTTCGTTTTTCATCGCGGCGGCGAAGGCCTCGTTGGTTGGGTAGACGCGTCCGCCCGCCTTCTTCACCGCCATCAGGACCTCCTTGGCCTTGTCGAGGTCGTTCATGTCCTTGCCGCCGGTCGCGGCCATTGAGGCCGCGATGAAGATCGACTGGTACTGGATGTCGATGAAGCCGATCTTGTCGCCCCATTTCGGGTTGAGCCAATCCTTGAAGCCGGTCGGCGCGGGCGTGATCAGCTTCGGGTTGTAGATGACGACGTTGCCCGAATAAATGTGCCCGACGCCATAGGGGTACTTCATCGTCGGCAGCAGATTCTTGGCGTTGGGAATCTTGGAGTAGTCCAGCTGCTCCACGACGCCCGCCTCGTTCATCTCGAACATGTTGGCGGCCGAGAGGCCCTGCACATCGACGGTGCCGCGCGGCAGGCGCTTCTCAGCGGTCATCTTGGCGCGGCGCGGAGCGTCGCCCGCCTGGTCCTGCACAATCTCGATGCCTTTGGGTTTCAGGATCGGCTCGTCGATGTTCTTGGTCAGGAGGCGGGCATAGTCGCCGCCCCAGGTGCCGATCACGACCTTGCCGCCGGCTTGCGCAAAGGCGTGGTGGCTCATGGCCGGGGCCAGCGCCGCTGCGCCGGTCAGGCCTTTGATAACGGTCCGCCTATCGATCTTGGTCATGGTTGAAGTCCCCTGTTTTTGCCTGTTTGGTCAGGCTTCGCGCGGATAGACCAGCCCGGCATCCTGCGCCCAGCCGATCGTGATGGTCTCGCCCGGCTTGGGCTCGGCCAGGCCGGCCCGGTTCGGGATCTGCAGCAGCATGCGGTCATGCTCCGACAGGCTGACATGGATGTCGAGCAGCGCGCCGAGATAGGAAGCGTGCTCGACCTTGGCTTCGTAATGATTGGGGCAGCCCTGGGCTTCGCCGCCGACGGCGATCCGCTCGGGCCGCAAGGCGAGCGTGGCGGAACCCATGCCGGTCGCGGCAGCGCAGGCGATATCGAGCCCGCCCTTGGTGCGGAAGCGGCCATCGCCGGCGATCTCGCCATCGAGGAAGGCGCTGCGCCCGATGAAACCCGCGACGAAACGATCCGCGGGCTTCTCGTAGAGCTCGCGCTGGGTGCCGATCTGCCGGACTTTGCCCCTTTCCATGACGACCAGCCGGTCAGCCATGGTCAGCGCCTCTTCCTGGTCATGCGTGACCATGATGGTGGTGAGGCCGAGCTTGCGCTGCAGGTCGCGGATCTCGACGCGAACCTCCTGCCGGAGTTTGGCATCGAGATTGGAGAGCGGTTCGTCGAGCAGGAGCACGTCGGGCTCCATGGCGAGCGCGCGCGCCAGGGCGACACGCTGCTGCTGACCGCCGGAGAGCTGGCGCGGATAGCGTCCGTCGAAGCCGGTGAGCTGGACGAGCCGCAGCGCCTCTGCGACGCGCGTGCCGCGCTCGGCCTGCGCGACCTTGCGCATCTCCAGCCCGAAGGCGACGTTCTCCGCCACCGTCATATGCGGGAACAGCGCGTAGCTCTGGAAAACCAGGCCGCAATTGCGTTTCCAGGGCGGCAGCGTCGTGACCTCGCGCTTGCCGATGGTGAGCTTGCCTGAGCTGGGCGGCACGAAACCGGCGATCATGCGCAAGGTCGTGGTCTTGCCGCAGCCGGAGGGGCCGAGCAGGACGAGGAATTCGCCGCTGGCGATGTCGATGGTGACGTCGTCGACGACGGTGAGATCGCCATAGGATTTGTGGAGGTGCTGGATCGATAGTGGCTCCATATGATTCAGACCACCCGGCTCAGCTTGACGTAACGATCCGTGACGACCATCGCCACGGCGATCAGAACGATCTGGATCAACGAGGCCGCGGCCACGGTCGGATCGATCTTCCATTCCAGATATTGCAGGATCGCGATCGGCAGCGTGGTGCGCCCCGGTCCAACGAGAAACAGGCTCATTTCGAGGTTGCCGAAAGAGGTGACGAAGCCGAACAATCCGGCTGCGACGATGCCGGGCCTGATGCTGGGCAAGGTGACCCGCCAGAAGGTGGTGATCGGACCGGCGCCGAGGTTCTGCGCAGCCTCCTCGATGGTGCGGTCGAAGCCGGCGAGGCTTGCCGTGACGAGCCGGACGACCCAGGGAATAACCACGAGCGTATGGGCGGCGATCAGGCCGCCGAGCGAGCCCAGCACCGGCAGGCCCGTGGCGATTTCGGTCTCGATCTGGAAGACATAAAGCGCGGTGCCGAGCACGATGCCGGGCATCACCAGCGGCAGCAGCAGGAGCGTGTTGACGGCGGGGCCGAGTGTGATGCGGTGGCGCACCAGCGCCAGGCTCGCGGGCACGCCCAGCGCCAGCCCGATCAATGTCGCCAGGACGCCGACCTGGAGGCTGAGGATGAAGCCGTCAATGAAAGGCTTGTTATTGGCTGCGGCGGAGAACCATTTCAGCGAATAGCCCTCGGGCGGGAAGGAGGGAATCTCCTGCCGGAAGAAGGCGAGCCAGGTGACGAAGATCAGCGGCAGCAGGATGAAGCCGAGCGAGAGGCAGGCGGCTCCGTTGAGCGCGAGACGGCCAAAACTCGGGCGGGTGGCGGCGCTCAAGCCGGTGCTCCGCGACGAGGCCGAGCCGCTACGGGGGACTGCTGCGCGCAGCCTGCCGCAAGCTGTCTCTCCTGCATGCGTGCTTGGCCTGCCACCACCACCTTATCCCGCCTCTCGATCCAAACCGGCCGCAAGCTGCGGCTCCACTTACAAACAGTCAAGATTGTCTTTCTCTATCCGTCGCATCGTTTGTCGCTATTCGTCGCGGCGCGACATCAGGCCTCCTGGAGCTGTTTCCGTTCCGCTTCGCTCGAAAACGCTCTAGCCTCAATGCAGCGTGTTCTTGTGGAACGCGCCGCCCTTCATGATCATCGCCAGATGTTTGCCCTGTTCCTGGAAGAGTCCGAGGTTCTTCAGCGGGTCGCCCTCGACGAGGATCATGTCGGCGAAAGCCCCAGCACGCAGCGTGCCAAGCTTGCCCTCCATACGCAGCAGCTGCGCGCCGATCGTCGTTGCCGAGCGGATGATCTCGATGGGGGAGAGCACCTCGCTGCGCAGCAGGAATTCCCTGGACTGCTCGACCTGGAGCTGGCCGAGCAGATCGCTGCCATAGGCGACAGGCACGCCGGCGCGCTTGCAGATCTCGAGCGAGCGCAGGCCGCCATCGATGACGAGGTCATTCTTGGCGAGCATGTCGCTGTTCATGCCGAATTCGGCGGCACGTTCCTTCATCGCGTAGTAGGCGACGAGGTTTGCGGTCAGGAACATGCCATTCTCGGCCATCAGCTTGGCCGAGGCGTCGTCGATCAGATTGCCGTGCTCGATGGCGCGGACGCCGCATTGGGCGGCGCGCGTGATCGCCTCGGGCGTATAGGCATGGGCGCAGACATAGCGGCCGAAGGCCTTGGCCTCCTCGACTGCCGTCTTCACCTCATCGACGCTGAACTGCATGGAATCGAGCGGGTCGTAGGGTGAGGCGACGCCGCCCGACATCATGATCTTGATGTGGTCGGCGCCGAGCCGCATCTGCTCGCGCACCGACTTCTTCACCGAGGAGACGCCATCCGAGACGTTCATGGTGTAGGCCATGGCGTTGCAGCAATGGCAGCGCGCGCCGAAATCGGTGCGCCGACGCGGGTCGCTATGGCCGCCGGTCGGGCCGATCGCGGCGCCGGCGATGAACAGGCGCGGAGCCGCGACATCGCCCTTGTCGACGGCTTCCTTGATGCCCCAATCGGCGCCGCCGGTATCGCGCACCGTGGTGAAGCCACGGTCGATCATGCCCTTCATCAGGCGGACGGCGCGCGCCGTCATCAGCGTCAGCGGCATGCTCTCCATGGCGCGGATATAGACTTCGGAGAGGAAGACATGGACATGGCTGTCGATCAGCCCCGGCATCAGCGTGCGGCCGCCGCAATCGATCACATCGGCATTCGCGGCCTTGATCGGCTTGTCCTGGAGTTCGCGGATCGTCTCGCCATCGACCAGAAGTTCGTAGCCTCGGCGCAGTTCGCCATGATCGGGTTCGAGCAGGGCGAAATTCTTGAAGTGCAGCGCCATCGCAAAATCCTTCCATAGGATGGCGCGTGTGGAGCGCCATCCTCCTCCGATGGCTGATATATTGAGAAGTTTACTCCGGCCTGTCTACGAACTTGCGATGAGTCGTGACGGCGGTTTGTGCAGCACGGGTCGGCTGCCCGCCATGGCTGCCGGCGGGCAGGCTCTCCCGGGTGTTCTCAACCCGCTTTTGCGATTGGAGCGGGCTCGGTTGTTCGCTTGGAGCCGACCGGTTTCGCGCGCTTGCGCAGAGCCGAATGGGCGTCGCGCAATCCGGCGACCAAAGCGGGTAGCTGACCGACATAGGCGGCGACCTGCTCGGTGCGCTTCAGCGTGCGCCAATAGACATCCTCCATCAGGATATGCGCGAACTCGCCGTTGCGGCCGATGCTGTAGAGACCGTCGACACCCGTCGTTTCGGCAAAGCGGAGCCGCTCCTGCTCATAGGCCAGGAGGTGGACCGGATAGGAAATCGGGGTTTTGACGATGCCGCCGGGGCCGAGATAGGCCTGCCTGAGATGGGGGTAGATTCGGCAGATGCCGTCGAGGCAGAGTTCGGCCAGTTTGTCGTCGGGCATCGTCCAGTGCTGGTCGCCGACGCTGCAGCCGATATCGAAGGTGATCAGGGTTTTCCCCTGCGGCGCGAGCCACGGCATAGAGATCGGCGCTTCGGTCAGCCTGAAGAAGGGCTGCGTGCGATCCGGTACCCAGAGCATCGTGTCGGGCAGCAGGTTGCGGCCTGTGAAGCGCAGGTTGACGAAGACCATCGGGCGATAGCGGAAGGCCGCGAGATGATCGAGCGCGGAGGTGCCTTCCAGCAATTTTGGCAGCACATGCACGGGGGCGGTGCTGATCACGGCCGATACGGGGATGGTCTCGCCTTTGACGCGAACGCCGGTGACCCGGTTTCCCTCCACCAGAACGCGCTCGATCGGCGATTCCAGCCGGATCGAATCCGCGACCTCTCGCGCCATCGGCTCCAGGAGCTTGGCGATTCCGCCTTTCGGATAGACGTGGTAGACGCTCGGGCTTTCCGGCATGTCGTGCGAATAGCCGTTGCAGACCGCGCGGTTGGTCACATGGGCGGCCGCCTTCAGATAAAGCGACTTCAGGATTCCGGCCCGCATCTTGTCGCCGACCGCCGGGGAAAGGTCTTCGGCGGAGGCGCCCGACCAGGCTTCCGCCAACGGGATGGCGATAGCCTGCGCCAGCGCATCGCCATAAGTCTGCCTGAACCAGTCGCTGGCGGAGGCGATCTCCGTCCGGCGCAGTTTCGCGGCGATGGCGCTCCCGACCAGGCGCGGCGAGCGCATCAAGCCGAACGGGTAGTTATAGCTGCGACCATTGAGCAGGACGGCTTCGCCGTAATGCTTCACCGTTTCGCAGATATCGCCGGCACCGAGGGCTTCCGCGAGCCGGTTGCTCACGAAATGGGCGCCCATGTCATAGGAGAAGCCTTCGGCGTCCTTGAAGGATGACGCCATGCCTCCGATGGATTTTCCGGCCTCGAAAACAATGACCGGCAAGCCTCGCCGGCGCAATTCGCGGGCCGCGGTGAGACCGGCGATGCCGGCTCCCAGTATCGCTATCGGGTTCGACATGCCGTCACGCGCTATCGGTCAAGATTTCGAGGGGGTATTCAATCAGACGTCATTCTTCGACAGCATCTTGATGATCGTTCTTGTGATTGATCATCGTCTAGCAAGAATCTTAATCAATTCAGCTTGATCTACCGAAATTACCGACAAGTATATGAATCTCATAATGCTGCGCTGGTAAACGAAGAAAGCCGTTCAAATAATATAACAATGATTTGAGATCGAATTTTCTGGGCATGGTAAAGAAAGCATGTGAATCCCAACTGGATTCTTGTGCCGCTGCTTCACCGGACGTCGCGGGGGATGTCTGTCGGGAGACTGCGTGGAAACACAGCACTTATTCCTGAGGAGCCGCGAAAGTAGCGCCTTAAAGGGTGAGGGTTCTCATCAAAAGAATGAGAGCAGGATAGACCTGTCAGCTCACCACGGCGGCATTTTGCGCCAGGATTCTGCCGCGGACCGGCATTGAGAGGTCGTCGGCGAGCGCGCGGGCAACGGCCGGCAGGCCGTCGAGCAGGCTCGGGACGAAAGCCTGGGAGGGCGGCACGCGTTTGGGCAAAGCATGCAGTGCGGCGGCCATCACCAGCGGGTCGCGTGCGCCCTCGCCGTTCTGCGCGGGATCATGCAGGACATCGATCAGCTTCAGATGGTCGGCGCGCTCGGCGCGGATCGCCTGTTCGAGCCGCGGCTTGACGCGCGGCACGATCAGCGCCGGTTTGTCGAAGGAGAGGATCTCGCAGAAGGTGTTGTAACCGCCCATCGCGACGACGCAGTGGGCGCGATTCATCAGCAATTCGAGGCGCGGCTCGAAACCGAGGCTTTCCAGCTTCGGAAGACGGGCGATGCGCTCGGCGAACTCCTTGCGGCGCTCGCGCGACATGAAGGGGCCGAACACGATCAGCGCCGGCAAGGCGATGGTCGGGTCGGCCTCATAAGCGGAAATCACCCAGTCGATCACGCCGGCCCCGTCGCCGCCGCCGCCGGGCGTCACCAGGATGAACGGCCCCTTGGTGATGCGCGGATAGCGGTTGGGCGGCATCGGGCTCGGCACGGCGCGCTTGAGATAGCCGGTATAGCGGATCTTGTCGGCGAAGAGGTGCTGGTTCGGCAGGCCGGCAAGCGGCTGGTAGATGCTCTCCAGCCCATAGACGAAGATGTCGTCATAGACCTGCTCCAGCGCCTCGATCGCTCCGGTATGACGCCATTCCTCATAGAGCTTCGTCGGCTCGTCGAGCACGTCGCGCAGGCCGAGCACGATGCGCGCGCCGCGCCGGCGCAGGACTTCGAGCGCCGGGATCAATTCGCCGCGCAGGCCGACCGGCTCCTTGTCGACGATGACCACATCGGGATCGAAGGAGAGTACGACCTGCTTGATGATGTCGGTGCGCAGACGGATCGTGTCGGTGAGGTCGAGATTGAGATGATGGGGGCCATAGCGGCCATCGCTCTGCTTCTCGACGCCGGGGATGCGGACATAGTCGACGCCGTCACCGAACTGGAAGCTCGAGATCACCGACGAGCCCGAGATGATGATCACTGATATATGAGGGTAGTTGGCCACAAGCGAATTGGCGATCGCCCGGCAGCGCCGGATATGGCCGAGGCCGAAGGTGTCGTGGCTGTAGATCAGGACGCGCGGCGCATGGGGGTCTCGCGGCGTGCGCTCGACGCCGGGGAGGTCGACGACGTTGAAAGACATGACTGCGTCGTCCTCCGCAGAAAGGCCAGACGACCCCCGTGGAGAGGACGAACGCACCCGGGAATGCAAGACGGGATCATAGCGTGGCGTAGGCTTCGATCCAAGTCCGCTCTTCAGGGCGACGAGCGCCCCAAGCGTGAGTGCCGCATTTATGCAGCGCTCCGGTCCCAAAACAACCGCCCCGGATCAGTGGTCACGATAACGGGATGCGCCGTGAGCGTCGCAAGCAGGGTTTGCAAGGCAGTCCAGGCGGTCTCGTCATGGTCGCGATGGTGCAGCAGCAGGCCGAGCGTGTCTGTGCCCTCCGGTTGTTGGCGCCGCGCCGCGATCTGGTCGCGGATCTCCAGGGCGAGTGCCTGCAAGGAGCGGCCGACCCGCCCGCCATGCCAGTCCATCACGTCGATGTCGCTATTGACTAGGGCTGGGCCGTCGCCACCGAGCCCGAAGCCGCGAAAGCAGGACAGTCCGGCGAAGCCGAATTCCGGCAGGGCCCGCGCCAGGTCGGGGTCGATGCGGTTCCAGGGCGGCACGAAGACGGGCAGCACGGAGGCCCCGAGTAGATCGCCGAGCCGCTGCCGCCCGGCCGTGATGTCAGCCGCAGCCTCGGCGTGTGGGCGGCCAGCGCCGAATTCGGCTTTCTTCATGCCCGCGGCGGCGTGGTTCTGGTGCCTGCAGCCATGCTGGCAAGGCAAGAGCGAGGGAGCCGCCCGCAGCGCCGCGGCCAGAGCCGGCTCAGTCAGCATCGGGATGACGGCCAGGAGCACGGGCAAGGCGAAGCGCTCGCTCATGCCGGCGAGACGGTCGAGCGCCGGGCTTGGGGCGACGGCGTCGTCATCGCGCAGCCAGAGCCGGAGGCGCCTGCCGGCCTCGCTCCAGCAATCGAGCTCGGCGAGAAGTTCGCCCAGGGACGTGTCGCTCACGGCATCGCCTCCGTGCGGGCCGAGGTGATACGCGCAAAGCCTTGCGCCAGGATGGCGCTGGCCGTCTCCAAAGTGCGCTCGCTCCTGATGAAGGTAGCGGCGGCTCGGCCCATCCGGGTGCGCAGGGACGGGTCGGCGAGCAGCCGGGAGAGCGCCATGGCCAACGCCGGCTCATCATTCTCGGGTGCGAGGAAGGCGGTTTCATCCGGTTTGACGGTGTCGGGCACGCCGCCGCTGGCGAAGGCGATGACGGGGAGGCCGGCGGCTTGCGCCTCCAGATAGACCAGCCCATAGGCCTCGCCGAGGCCGGGCCAGATGAAGACGTCGTGGCTTGCGAGTTCGGCCGCGACCTGGTCCTGGGCAAGCGCGCCCAGCCAGGTGACGCGGCCTATGGGCAAAGCGGCGAAAGCCTGCTCGACCTCGCCGCGCAGCGGCCCGTCGCCGATCACGGTCAATGTCCAGGGCTTGTCGACGAGCAGCAGCAATGTGCGCGCCAAAGCGAGATAGCTCTCATGCTTCACGCCGCCGCGCATCATCGCGACGGTGACGAGGCGTGGCGGGCCGGGTTGCGGCTTTGGTCTGGGCGAGGGCCTGGGCGCACTGGCTTCGAGCGCGATGAAGGGCGGGAAGGCGAGGAACTGCGTGCGCGCTCCGCACCAGAACTCGACGCCCATCCGGTCGCGCTCGGTGAAGCAGAGATGCAGATCGGCTGCCCCGAAGCTGGCGCGCGCCAGCGCGACATGCTGCGCCCATTCCCCCTTGGCGCGGCGTTCGGAGCCGCTTGCCTCCGCGACGACATAGGGGATCGAGAGGTGCTCCGAGATGGCGGGTCCGAGCAGATCGGGCGCCTTGTAATAGCTGTGATAGGTGAACCAGAGGTCGGGAGGCGCTGCGCGCGCGCGCCAGGCGGCGGTCAAGGTCCCGATCTTCGCCGCTGCCTCGATGCGGTGGCGTTCCAGCAGGCCAGGGTCCGACGTCTTCATGTAGGAGCGCGCATCGCGCACGGGCTCGACGACATGGCCGAGCTGTTCCAGGGCGGTCGCGATCTGCCGCGCCATGCGCCTGTCGCCGGAGATGCGGCCGTCATCGAAGGCGTTGAGCGGCGTATGGAAGGCGATGCGCACCGCGTGGTGCTCCGCGTGCTGCTCTGCGGGCTTGCGCTCAGCGATAGGGATCGGCCGCGTCGCGCAGGCCATCGCCGAGGAAGTTGAAGGCCAGGATGATCAGGATCACCGGGACGACCGGATAGAGCAACCAGGGATACAGCGCCACCACATTGATGTTCTGTGCCTCGTTCAGCATCACGCCCCAGCTGGTGATGGGTGGGCGCAGGCCCAGACCCAGGAAGCTCAGCGCCGTCTCGCCCAGGATCGTCCTGGGAATGGTGATCGTCGCGGAGGCGATGAGATGGCTCATGAAGCCGGGCACGAGATGCAGGCCGATGATGCGGGCGGGCTTGGCGCCCATCAACTGGGCCGCGACGACATAATCCTCCTCGCGCAGCGAAAGCAGTTTCGAGCGCACGGCGCGGGCCAGACCCGTCCAATCCATCAGGCCGAGGATGACGGTGATGCCGAAATAGACCAGCAGCGGGCTCCAGGAGGGCGGCATGATCGAGGCCAGCGCCAGCCAGAGCGGGATATGCGGCAGCGACTGCACGATCTCGATGATGCGCTGGACGATGAGATCGACCTTGCCGCCGTAATAGCCGGCGATGCCGCCGATGATGACGCCGAGCACGAAGGAGACGAAGACGCCGAGCAGGCCGATCGAGAGCGAGATGCGTCCGCCATAGAGAATGCGCGAGAGCATATCGCGGCCGAGCCGGTCCGAACCGAGCAGGAAGAGCGTGCCGCCTTGCGGAGGGCAGACCAGATGCAGATTGCCCGGGATCAGCCCCCAGAAATCATAGGCGTCGCCCCGGCAAAAGAAGCGCAGCTTCTCGGGGCGGGTGGTGTCGACATCATATTCGCGCTTCAGGTTCTCCATGTTGAGGCGCTGCGTGTAGGGGTAGACGAAGGGGCCGATGAGGCTGCCCTGATGAAACAGGTGCACCTCCTGGCGCGGCGCGCGGATGAAGTCGGTGTTGCGCGTGGTGTAGTCGTAGGGTGCAAGGAATTCGCAGATCGCGACCATGGCGTAGATCGTCAGGATGACGACGCCGGAGATCACCGCGAGCTTGTGCTTGCGAAACTTCCACCACATCAATTGCCATTGCGAAGCGAGATAGACCCGCTCCTGCTCGGGCGTCATCTTCTCGACCGCATGGGGCTCGAAGGGGGCGGTCGAGGCGGTATGCGGCAGGGGCGCGCCGTCTGCGGGAAGAGCGCTCACTTGGTCGCCGTGCCTTGCAGCCTGATCCGTGGATCGAGGATCGCGAGCGAGATGTCGGAGATCAGCACGCCGATCACGGTCAGGAAGGACAGGAACATCAGGAAGGAGCCGGCGAGATACATGTCCTGGCTCTGCAAGGCCCGGATCAGGAGCGGGCCTGTGGTCTGGAGCGAGAGCACGATCGCGACGATCTCGGCGCCCGAGACGATCGAGGGCAGGATGTCGCCGATATCGGAGACGAAGAAGTTGAGCGACATGCGCAGCGGGTATTTGCGCAGCGCCTTACCCGGCGGCAGTCCCTTGGCGCGGGCTGTGACGAAATACTGCTTCTGCAACTCGTCGAGCAGATTGGCCCTGACGGCGCGGATCATGCCGGCGGTGCCGCCGGCCCCGATGATGATCACCGGAATCCAGAGATGTTCGAGGATCGACCAGAGCTTGGCCCAGCTCATCGGCTGATTGAGATATTGCGGGTCGACGAGCCCGCCGATCGAGGTCCCGAACCAGACATTCGCCGCGTACATGAACACCAGCGCCAGCAGGAAATGCGGGATCGCCAGGCCGATCAGCCCCAGGAAGGTCAGCCCGTAATCGCCCCAGCTATATTGATGCGTCGCCGAATAGATCCCGATCGGGAAGGCGATCAGCCAGGTGACGATGATGGTGACGAAGGAGACCACCATCGTCAGCATCAGGCGGTCGCCGACGATTTCGCGGACCGGGCGCTGATACTCGAAGGAGTAGCCCATATCGCCCTGGAGAAGGCCGGTGACCCACCAGAAATAGCGTTCGACCGGCGGCTTGTCGAAGCCGTACTCCTTCTTCAGGAACTCGATGCGGCTGAGGTCAGCCTTTTCCCCCTGCGCCTGCATCTCGGCGGCGAGCGTCTCGAAATAATCGCCTTCGGGCAGGTTGATGACGGTGAAGATCAGCGCGCTGGTGACGAGCAGCGTCGGGATCATCACCAGGATGCGCTTGAGGATGTATTGCAGCAGCATGCTCAGACCTGCGCCTTGCTCGGGTCGAACCAGAAGGTGTCGGGCATGTAGCGGCCGAAGAAGGCGCCGGGCTCGAAGCTGTAGAGCCCCTTATCGGGCACGTTGCGCAAGGTGCGCGAGACCACGACCGGCTGCAGCGTGCCATTGACGATGCCGATGGTGAAGAGCTGCTCGGCGTTGATCCTGAGCATGTCGCGCCAGATCTGCCGGCGCTGCTCATGCGTCGCGCTGCGGCGCCAGGCGTGATAGAGCCTGACGAGTTCCTTGACCTCTGGCATGTCGGGTTCCTCGCCCTCGCGGCCGCTGCTCTCCAGGAACTGGCCCCAGCGCGGCCAGTTGAACTGCGAGGCGGATGTGGGCGCCAGCGCATCGGGCTCCATCTCGGGAGCGACCAGGGCATTATCCATGCCGACCCAGGCGGACATGATGGTCTGGCCGGCCAGGATGCGGCGGCGGAAGACGTCGCGCTGCGTCGAGCGGGGATAGATCTTGACCCCGACTGCGACCAGATCCTGCTTGATCAGGTCGAGGATGTCGGTCTCCTCGGTGCTTTCGCCGGAGGTCTCGATGGTGAATTCGAGGCGGCGCCCGTCCGGCAGCAGGCGGATGCCTTCGAGATCGCGCTTCACCAGCCCGATCTCATCGAGCAGGCGGTTGGCCAGCGTTTTGTCCTGCTCCATCCACAACCCCGCCTGCCTGGCGTCGTAGAGCGGGCTTTCGGGCAGGGCGGTGTTGCCGCTCTCCTTGGCAAGGCCGAAGAAGATGACCTTGTTGACGTCCTTGCGGTTGATCGCCACCGAGAGCGCGCGACGATAGCGGACATCGCGGTTGAGGTCGCGCCAGACCGGGTCGATGGCGTTGAGGTTCGGCATCAATGCGAACCAGGCGCCTTCCGCCCGCTTCCACAGCTTGACGTCGATGTTCATCCGCTTCGAGGCGTCCTTGAGGAAGGTGTAATTGTCGAAGCGGATATAGCGGGCCTGTAGATCGCTCTCGCCGGCGGCGGTCTTGGCCGGGATCAGCGAGTTGGTGCCGATCGTCAGCGTGACCTGGTCGACATAGGGCAGCTGCAAACCGTTCTGGTCGATGCGGTGGAAATAGGCGTTGCGCAGGAAGGTGAACTGCTCGGCCGGCAGCGGCGTGGTGTTGCGCCAGGGATCGAGCGTCGGCAGCTCGGGGTTCTCCGGCCGGTACATCCGCGACATGCGCTCATGCAGCGAACCCCAGTCCTTCACGCGTGCGGTCTTGACGCGCGAGGAGAGCGTGGCCTTGTCGGCATAACGCTCGTGGAACTGCTTCAGATAGCCCGAGGGCATGTAGATATAGGCCGGCTGCGCCCCGGCGAGCGAAGGCAGGAAGACCGGGTTCGGCGCGTCCCAGCTATAGCGGATCTCGGTCGGCGACAGCACCTCGACGGTCGGCGGCTTGCCGGCCGCAATCAGCGCCTGGGGCGGCCCGCCGGGCGAAAGCCGCTTGTTGTTGGCGACATCCTCCCACCAGTAGCGGAAATCCTCGGTGGTGAAGGGCGAGCCGTCGGACCAGCAATGGCCGGGGCGCAGTTTCAGCGTGAAGATGCGCCCATCCTCGACATCGAAACCTTCGAGGATATCGCTGGCGAGCTCGAGATTGTCGTCATAGACGATGAGGCGGGCATAGCCGTAGATCGTCATCATGCGGATGTCGCGCTGGTCGCCCATCAGCATGCGCATCGTACCGCCATGGCGGCCGGCTTCGCGCCCGTCTCCGGACACCGTGATGATGCGGGGAGAGGTTGGCGCGCGCTGGACGACGGGTGGCAGCGTGCCGTCCGCGACCTGCTTGGCGAAGAAGGGGCTGTCGACCAGCCTCAGTGGCGTTTGCTGCTGGCCGAGCGCCAGGCGCGGCAGGCCCGCCGCGGCGATGGCGGCGGAGCCGAGCGCGAGGGCCGCTCGGCGCGAAGGCTTGCGCGGAAAGCCGTTCATCAGGCCACCTCCCTGACGGATGCGCCGGCCTGCGCGAGAACGAAATGCCCGTCGCCGAGCGGCAGATGCGCCAGCGCCGGGCCGTTCTCTTCCTGCCTGAAGGCCGGTGCCCAATGCGTGGAATCGGAGGCGCCGCCGGGCGCGACCAGCTTGAAGTTGAGCTTGCGATCGAGATCGGCGAAAGGCACCGATTTGAGCAGCGCCTTGGTGTAGGGATGCACCGGATTGGTGAACAGCGTGTGGCGTGGCGCGATCTCGACGATGCGGCCGTTGGCCATCACGGCGATGCGATCGGCCATGTAGTTCACCACCGCGAGGTTGTGCGAGATGAACAGGAAGGTCAGGCCGCGCTCGGCCTGCAGATCCTTGAGCAGGTTGAGGATCTGAGCCTGGACCGAGACATCGAGCGCCGAGACGGGCTCGTCGCAGATGATCAGATCGGGATCGAGCGCGAGCGCTCGCGCAATGCCGATCCGCTGGCGCTGGCCGCCGGAAAAGGAATGCGGATAGCGGTTGAGGAAGCGTGGATCGAGTCCGACATCCTCCATCAGCGCCTTGACGCGGGCGGTCTGCTCGACCCCTTCGCCACGTTCGTGGACGACCAGCGGTTCGCGCAGGATGTTCATCACGGTCATGCGCGGCGACAGCGACGAGACCGGATCCTGGAAGATCATCTGGACCCTCGGCCTGAAGGCGCGCAGCGCCTCGCCCCGCAGCCCCAGCACATCGGTGCAGGCCTGGCCGTCATCGAAGGCGATACTGCCCTCGTCGGGCGTCACCGCCCGCATGATGATCTTGCTGACGGTGGTCTTGCCGCAACCGCTCTCGCCGACGAGGCCAAGACATTCGCCGCGCCTGATCTCGAAGCTAACATCGTCGACCGCGACGACGGTCGAGAGCGTGCCTTTGCCGAAGAACTTCCGCGAGCCGGTCGTGTAGGTCTTGCGCAGATTGCTCACGCTGAGCAGCGGGGCCGCATTCTGCGGCGGCGCTGGTTTCGACGCGACGACGGGGCGGGTCCTTGCCTCGCGCAAGGCGACGAGGCGCTCGCCCTCGCGCATGTCGAAATGCGGCGAGGCCTTGAGCAGGGCCTTGAGATAGGGGTGGCGTGGCCGGCGGAAGATGTCCTCGACCGGGCCGCTCTCCATGATCTCGCCATGGTAGATCACCACGACCTCGTCGGCCATGTTGGCGACGACGCCGAGATCATGGGTGATCAGCAGGATCGCCATGCCCATCTCGGCCTGGAGATCGCGCATCAGGTCGAGCACCTGGGCCTGGATGGTGACGTCGAGCGCTGTCGTCGGTTCGTCGGCGATCAGCAGGGCCGGCTGGCAGATCAGCGCCATGGCGAGCATCGCGCGCTGGCGCAGACCGCCCGAAAGCTCGAACGGGTAGAAACCGAAGGCGCGATGCGGGTCCTTGAAGCCGACGCGCTTCAGCATGACCTCGATCAGCTCGCGCGCCTGTGCCTTGGGCGTCGGCCGGTGCAGCTGCAGTGCTTCCTCGATCTGGTTGCCGATGGTGTGCACCGGCGAGAGCGAGGACATCGGCTCCTGGAAGATCATGCCGATGCGCCCGCCGCGCAGCGCCCGGATCTCGCGCCCTTCCGAGGGCAGTCCGGCGATGTCGATCGAGGCGCCGGGCGTCAGCGGATCGCGAAACAAGATCTCGCCGCCCGTGATCGCACCAGCGCGCGGCAACAGTCCCATGATCGCCTGCGAGATCACCGATTTGCCGGAGCCGGACTCGCCGACGAGCGCGACCGTCTTGCCGGGCGGCACGCGCAGGCTGACGCCCTTCACGACATCGCGAGCAAGCCCGTGAATCGTGAAGCCGATGCGTAGATCGCTGACCCGCAGGATATCCATACGTCACTAACGCCGATTGGCTTCCGATGTTGCCTTACGTCCAAGTGCGATCACTAGACGTTGAAAGAACCGTGTTGCCAATGGCTTTCGACACAGTTTCATTCGGCGGGACATTGCCCGGAACGGATGACGTCCGCGCAACGTGGCCCGCGCCGAAAGTCGTCGAAGGTCAGGCTCCAGCTCTGCGGGTTGGGGGCGCGGTAGGGCCCGAACTTGAAGTACTGGTTCTTGTCGAGGCCGGGTCCGCTATGGCCGATATGGCCCTTGACGGTGGCGACATGCACGCCATCGGCGATGATTTCGACATGCCCGTCGCCCGCCGGCCCCGGGCTCGAGCGGAACACGAAATCGACCCAGCCCTTCTGGGCGGAAGGCAGGTCGGCATGGCGCGTCACCACGATTCCCGGTGCGCAGGAATCGAAATAGGTCGGATAATTCTTGGGCGTCGTGCCGCTCTCGATCGCGACGAGAGCTCGCGTCTGGCGTGCCGCCGGGCGGTTCACCGCCCATGCCTCGCCGGGCAGGCAGCCATTCGGCCGGGCCGGGCTGCCGATCGGAAAGGTCTTGATCGTGTCGGTTTCGATGGTGACGCCGAGATGCCCCTCATAGAGCCTGAGCGCCATGAAGGGCGAGTAGTCGCCATCCGCGCCGGGAATGATCTCGCGCTTCCACTGCGCCATGACGTAACGGCCGTCATCCTGTGGCAGCGGATCGTCCATGAACATGGCAAAGCCGTACCAGACCGTCTGGTCGTAGCGGGCGAGGACCTCCGGGGTTTCCCAGACCTCGGCCCGTTCGCTGCAATCATCGGCCGCCGCCGGACAGGAGGGCGCGACGGACAGCGAGAGCGCGCCGCTGCCGCTGCGGACGTTCCTGTCCTGGAAGACGGCGCGCCCGCCGCGCTGCTCGGCATTGTCCTTGTAGTACAGACCGCCTTCGGGCGCGAAGCGGCCGGCTTCGAAATCGTCGCTCAGGACGAGCCGGGCAGGGTCGCCGGCATTCTCTGCGCGCACCGTCCAGCCCATGCCGCCCAGCGCGAGCGCGAGGCACAGCAGCCGGCACGCTCGGTCGATCGAACCCAGCCTCATCGAACTCCTCCACTAGATCGTGATCGAAACATGGCCGCATTGCCGGGGCAAGCGCTGCCCGCAAGGCACGGCCACATTGCACTGGGGCCGTGGCTGACCACATATGGGGGACAGAAGATGAGAAGACGGGCACGGCCCGCCGGACAGGATCGCCGTTGGAGACCAACCTCTTCCGTTATGTCTGGCAGAAGAGTCGCGGCGATCAGATCATCGTCCTGCTCATCATCCTCGTCTCGATAGTCTTCTATTGGGCGTCGTTCGATGTGCCCAAGCGCATCGTCAACGATGCGATCCAGGGCGGCGCTTTCAAGAACGGCAAGACCACCGCGACGCTGCTGGACTTCACGCTGCACATGCCGGGTTGGCTCGGTGGCGCCAGCTACAAGCTGTTCGAGGGCTTCCAGGTCGGCCAGCTCGGGCTGCTGTTCGGGCTGAGCGGATATTTCCTGGCGCTGGTGCTGATCAACGGCGCGTTCAAATACGTCATCAACCTGCGCAAGGGCATTCTCGGCGAGCGCATGCTCAGGCGCATGCGCTACGACCTGTTCAGCCAGCTCATGCGCTTCCGGCCCGAGGAGATCCGCGCGGTCAAGCCCGCCGAGGTCGCCAGCATGATCAAGGACGAGGTCGAGCCGATCGGCGGCTTCGTCGGCGAGGCCTTCATCCAGCCCGTCTTCCTGCTGAGCCAGGCGCTGACGGCGCTGGTCTTCATCATGGTGCAGAGCATGTGGCTCGGCTCGATCGCGCTCGTGATCGTGTTGCTGCAGGCGATCATCATCCCGATCCTGCGCAAGGAGCAGCTCAGGCTCGGCCGCCAGCGCCAGATCGAGTCGCGCCAGCTCGCCGGGCGCATCGGCGAGATCGTCGACGCCGGGCCGACGATCCAGGGCCATGGCGCGACGAATTATGTGCAGTCGGACATCGCCGGCCGGCTGGGGAAGCTCTTCGACATCCGCTACGCGCTCTACAAGCGCAAATTCGCGGTCAAGTTCCTGAACAACCTCTTGGCCCAGATCACACCGTTCTTCTTCTATGCGGTGGGGGGCTTCTTCGCGCTGCAGGGCAGGCTCGATATCGGCCAGCTCGTAGCCGTCATCGCCGCTTATCGCGACCTGCCACCCCCGATCAAGGAGCTGATCGACTGGGACCAGCAGCGCAACGACGTCACGATCAAATACGAACAGGTCATCGCCCAGTTCAACACCGACGAGGCGGTCGTGCTGGACGAGGCCGACGGGGTGAAGCCGCTGCCGGAGACGGGGCAGGTCCGGCTCGAGGCCGTGCAGATGCTCGATAATCGCGGCCAGCCCTTGCTGTCGCCCTTGACGCTGCGCCTGCAGCGGCCGGGTGCGGTCGCGGTCATCGGCCCCAATGGCGGGGCGCGCGAGGTCCTTGGCCGCATCCTCGGGCGTCAGGCCATGGCCTATTCCGGGCGCGTCATGATCGATGCGAACAATCTCGGCCGGATGTCGGTCGAGCGCGCGAGCCATATGATCGGCTATGCCGGCAACGAGACCGAGATCATCGCCGGCACGCTGCGCGACAACATCCTGCTGCCGCTGAAGCGACGCCGGCCGAGCATGAAGCCGAACGGCAAGGTCAGCCAGGAGGATCACCGGGTCTTCATGGAGTCGATCCGCTCCGGCAACACGCCGTTCTCCTTCACCGCCGACTGGACCGATTACGAGGGTGCGGGGGTGAGCGACGCCGCTTCACTGGAGGAGCATATCAAGGATGTGCTGAAGGTGCTGGGCTGCGCCGAGGACGTTTATGAGCTTGGCCTCGACGGCAAGGTACTGGCCTCGCTGAACGAGGACGCCAAGGAGCAGATCGTCCTGGCGCGGGGCGCCGTTGCGGAAGAGCTCGGCCGCAGCAAGCTCGCCGGTTTGATCGAGACCTTCGACCCGCAGAGCTACAACGCCAATGCGACGGTGGCCGAGAACCTGATCTTCGGCGCGCGGCGGACGCCGCGCTTCGCCAATGAGACGCTGCTGTTCGAGCCTTATGCCCATGCCATCCTGGCGGCGGAGGCGCTGGTCGCGCCGCTGATCGAGGTCGGCTCACGCATCGTGGCGACGGTGGTCGAGATCTTCGAAGGCCTGCCGCAGGGCCACGCCCTGTTCGAGCGCTACTCCTTCGGCGCGGGCTTTGGCATGGAGCGACTGACCGACCTTTCCGCGACCTTGAGCAAGCAGGATATGCGCGCGCCGCTCGATTCCGAGACGGAGCGCGATCTGCTTGCGCTCGCGCTGGGCTATATCGAGCCGAAACACCGGCTGAATCTGCTCGACGACCGGCTGCGGCGGCGGATCATGCGGGCGAGGGCGAGCTTCAAGGCTCATCTGCCGGCGGATGCCGTCCATGACGTCGACTTCTACGATCCCGGCAAGGTGATGCTGGGCGCGAGCCTGCGCGACAATCTGATGTTCGGCCGCATCGGCTATGGCATCGCCGATGCGCGCAAGAAGGTCGCGGGAATCGTGCGGGCCGCATTGGCGCGGGCGGGCCTCGACGGTGAGCTCTACCGGATCGGCCTCAACACCGATTGCGGCATTCGCGGGCGCTTCCTGCCCGGGCGTCTCAAGCTTGCGGTGCCTCTGGCACAAGCCCTGATCAAGGCGCCGCAGATCGCAGTGCTCGATGTGGCGGCGCTGATCGCGACCAGCCCCGAGCCTGAGGCGCTGATCGCCCGGCTGCGCGAACATTGCGCCGGCATGACACTGTTCCTTCTTCTTGGGGATGCTAGTCTTTCAGCGGGGATCTCGCCGCGGATCGTGTTCAACGGACCGTCTGGCGTGATTGAGGACGACGACCGGGACGGCGAGGACGAAGTCGCGGCAGAGCTGCCGCCGCGTCAGGATGCCGAACGGCTGGAGGCGCGACCATGACGCTCGAAACCGACATCACATGCCTGCGAAGGGTGCCGCTGTTTCGCTCGCTCCCCGGGCCCCGGCTGAAGCTCGTCGCGCTGATGGGCGAGCGCCTGCATTTCGACGCGGGCGCACGGATCATTGCCGAAGGAGAAATGCCGGAAGGCGTCTATGTGGTTCTGGAAGGCGAGGTCGAGATCTCGCATGAGCGGAGCGACGGGCGCAGCAAGCGCTTCCTGCTGGCGTCAGGCAGCATCATCGGCGACGTGCCCATCCTCTGCGGCCAGTCCTATGTCGGCGAGGTCACCGCCAAGAGCGATGTCAGCACGCTGCGGCTGCCGAAGGACCTGTTCTTCGAACTGCTGGAAACGATTCCCGATTTCAGCATAGCCCTGTCGCGCGATCTTGCCGCGCGGCTATATCGCCTGGCGGATTTCGTGCTGCACGACGAAAAGGTCCATTGATGAGGCGGGTAGTGGCATGAGTCTGCCCCAGACGGCTGGCAGCAACAGGCAGGGTGCGGGTTTCGGGGCGGGCATGGACCAGGTCTCGTCCTGGAGCCGCGACATCCGCTTCGCCTCGGGCATGGTGCTGCTCGCTTTCGCGACGACGCATTTCCTCAACCATGCCGCCGGCATCGCAGGGCTCGAGGCGATGGAGGCCGTGCAGAACTGGCGCTACGGGTTCTGGCATTCCTGGCCGGGTACGGTTGCGCTTTACGCCGCGCTGATCGTGCATCCGCTGTTTGCGCTGCTGCGGGTGGCGCAGCGCCGCACCTTCAAGATGCCGGCGCGCGAGATACTGCAGATCGGCCTCGGCGTCATGATCCCGCTCTTTCTCGTCGATCATATCGTCGGGACGCGGGTGATGGGCACGTTCTTCAATCTCGACGAGAGCTATCACGCGGTGCTGCGCCGGCTCTGGCCGAACCTGGCGTTTTCGCAGACCATCCTGCTGCTGCTGGTCTGGACGCATGGCATCATCGGCCTGCATTTCTCACTGCGCTCGCGCGAGAGCTATCAGCATTGGCGCGACCCGTTCATGCTCGCCGCGATCCTGCTGCCGATCCTGGCGCTGATCGGCTTTGCCGTTGCCGCGCGTGAGGCCGGGCACATGCAGTTGCCGCCGGAGACCTATTCGGACTCGGCGGTCGCCATGTTCAACCAGAACGTGATCTGGGCGAAGACGGCGTTCTACGGCCTCGTCGGTTGTTTCGTCGGCTTCGTCGCGATCCGCGAGATCCGGGTCCGCACCACCCGCCACATCACCGTGCGCTTCGTCGGCCATGGCGTGCGCAAGCTCACGCCGGGGCTGACCGTGCTGGAGATGTTCCGGCGCTTCGGCATCCCGCATGCGGCGCTCTGCGGCGGCAGGGCCCGCTGCGCGACCTGCCGCGTGCTGGTGCTCGACGGTGGCGACAAGCTGCCGCCGCCCGGGCCGAACGAGGCCAGGCTGCTGCGCCGGATTTCCGCGCCGGACCGCGTCCGCCTCGCCTGCCAGATCAGACCGCGTCAGGATTTGCAGGTCCAGATCCTCCTGGCCTCGCGACTGGGCGCCGCCACGCGCGCGACCGAACCCGAGGCGACGGCCGGCAAGCGCGGACTGACCGTGATCGTCGCGGATCTGCGCGCCTTCTCGGCCCTGTCGGAACGGCAATTGCCGCAGGAGTTGATCGGCCTGCTCAACCGCTTCTTCGACGAGATGGCGCAGGCCATCGCCGCGCATGGCGGGCGGATCGATGCCTTCTATGGCGATGGCTTCATGGCGGTGTTCGGGTTGGAGGGCACGCCAGCGCGCGCCGCCCAGGCTGCGATCAGCGCGGCTGGAGATATCGTGCGCGCGGTCGAGGCGCTGAATCGCGAATATGGAGCAGCGCTACCCTTGCCGCTGCGGATCGGCATCGGCATCCATACCGGCCAGGCGATCGTGGGCGCCGTTGAGAGCGAGAGCCTCGGCCGGCGCGAGATCACGGTCGGCGAGACGGTGATGATCGCAAGCCAGCTCGAATCGGCGACGCGGCGCGTGCTGTCCGATCTCGTCGTGTCGGAAGAGACGATACGCGTCACCGGCCGGGGCTATCGCGGCACGACGCCGTTGAAGATCTCGATCAAGGGTCGCGAGAAGCCGCTGACCGCCTATGGCTTCGCCAGCGCACCGGAACTGGCCGAGCGCGACGGCGATGACCAGGAGCCTGCGCCCGGCATCGAGGCAAGCCCGGTGCTGCTGGAGCCGGTCCCTGGCCTTGATGTGGAGGCAATGGAGGAGGGCATCGAGCCCGAGGGCATCGAGCACGAGCCCTTGTCCGGGGCGGGTTCGCCGCTGGAGGAAGCCGCGCCTGCGCCGCAGGCCGCCGCGAAGCGGGGCCGCAGATCCAACGCCAGCAAGTCCAACGCTAGCAAGTCCAACGCTAGCAAGTCCAAGGCCGGCAAGTCCAAGGTCGGCAAGTCGGCAGCCGCGGCAGACACTAAGAAGCCACCGGTCTGAGCCTGCGGCGGCGGCTGGCCTTTGCGCCCGGGCTTGCCTATGGTCCCGCCGATTTTGTCCCGCTTTGACAGAGACGGCATGACCCAGGAGCCTTCCGAGGCCTTTCACGACATCCTGCGCGGTGTCGCGGCGCTGACGCGCAACCCCGTGGCCGCCGACATCGCGCGGCTCTACGGCAAGGGCGCCCCAGTCGATCTCTCGATCGCCGTCAACCACAAGCAGATCGCCTCGAAGCAATGGCTGGTCGAGACGCTGGCCGAGACCTTGCCGCGTCCCGACGGTCCCGTCTGGGTGCTCGGCGCCTGGTATGGCGTGCTCGGCGCGCTATTGCTGGAAGAGCCGCAGTTGGCGATCAGCGAGGTCGTGAGCCTCGATATCGACCCGGGTTGCGCCATTGTCGCCGAGACGCTGAACCATCGCCATGTCACGGCCAAGCGTTTTCGGGCAATCACCGCCGACATGACCGGCCTCGATTTCGCGGCGCAGGAGAGGCGCCCGGGCCTCGTCATCAATACGAGCTGCGAGCATCTCGACGATGTGCCGGGCTGGCTTGCGACCTTGCCGGCAGGCCTGCCCCTGCTGCTGCAATCGAACGACTATTTTCGTGAGCCCGATCACCGCAGCTGCGTCGCTTCGCTCGAGGCGTTCCAGGAGCAGGCGAACCTATCCGAGACCTGGTTCACTGGCGCGCTGCCGACGAAGAACTATACGCGCTTCATGCTGATCGGCGCGCGATGAGCACCGTGCCCGAGCCGCTCGTCGCGATCGCGATGAAGGGCTATCCGCGGCTGTCGGAGACCTTCATTGCCCAGGAGCTGCTCGGGCTGCAGCAGCGCGGCCTGCCCTTCGCGATCTGGTCGCTGCGTCATCCCACCGACGCCGATCGCCATCTGATGCACAAGCAGATCACCGCGCCGGTGACTTATCTGCCGGAATATCTGCATGACGATCCCCGCCGCGTTCTGCGCGGCGCCTTAAGCGCGCTGCGACGGCTGGGGGCGCTCAGGCTCGCCGCCGTCTTCCTGCGCGACCTTGTTCGCGATCCGACGCGCAACCGCTTGCGCCGGCTCGGCCAGGCCTGCGTGATGGCGCGCGAGCTGCCGGCGGGCATCCGCCATCTGCATGTCCATTACCTGCACACGCCGGCCTCGGTGATCCGCTATGCGGCGCTGCTGCGGGGGTTGAGCTGGTCGTTCTCGGCCCATGCCAAGGATATCTGGACGACGCCGGATTGGGAGAAGCGCGAGAAACTCGCTGCCGCCGCCTGGGGCGTGACCTGCACGCGCGATGGCCATGCCGAGCTCGCGCGCCTCGGCGACCGGGCCGACAAGGTCGCGCTGGTCTATCATGGGCTCGACCTCGCCCGCTTTCCGCCGCCACCGTCGCGCCCGCTCCGCGATGGCAGCGACCCGGCCGATCCGGTGCGCTTCATCACCATTGGCCGTGCGGTCGAGAAGAAGGGCTTCGACGATCTCTTGTCGGCGCTGGCGCGTTTGCCGGCCACGCTGCATTGGCGTTTGATCCATATCGGCGGCGGCGAAAAGCTGAAGACGCTGAAAATACTGGCCGAAGTGCTCGGGCTGTCGGAGCGCGTCAGCTGGGCCGGGCCGCAGGCGCAGGCTGCGGTCGTCACCGCCTTGCGCGAGGCCGATCTCTTCGTGCTGCCTTCAAAGCAGGCCGATAATGGCGACCGCGACGGCCTGCCCAATGTCGTGATGGAAGCGGCGAGCCAGGCACTGCCGATCGTCGCGACGGATTTCGCCGGCATCCCCGAATTCGTCAGCGATGGTGTCGAGGGTCTGCTGGTTGCGCCCGGTGATGTCGCTGGGCTGGCACAGGCCATGGCTGAGCTTGCGATGGCGCCGGAGCGGCGTGCGGCGCTGGGCGCTGCGGCGCATGCGAGGCTGACGCAGGATTTTTCGGCTGCAGCCGGGCTCGACCGCATTCATCAGAAGCTGCTGCGTGCGGTTCGATCGGGCGGGCGCGATTGATGCCACGCATCCTGATCGCTGTGACGCATCTCCTGGGCAGCGGCCATCTCGTGCGGGCGCGGCATCTGGCGCGGGCGCTGGCCGGGGCTGGACATGAGGTGACGCTGGCGAGCGGCGGCATGCCTCTGGCAGCGCGACAGGACGAGCCTTTCGCTTTCGTGCAGCTGCCTCCGGTCAAGGTCGAGGGCGTCGATTTCCGCAATCTGCTCGACGAAGCCGGGCAGCCGATCGCTACAGAACGCCGCGCGATGCGGCAGGCGATGCTGAGCGATCTCGCAATGTCGCTGCGGCCCGATGTCGTCATCACCGAGCATTTCCCGTTCGGGCGGCGGCAACTCGCCGGCGAGTTCATGGGGCTGATTGCCGCGGCGAAGGCGGTGAATCCGCGGGTCCTGGTGCTGTCCTCGATCCGTGACGTGCTGGTCGCCCCGCGCACTGAGCGGATTTACGAGGCGGAGCAGCGCATTATCAGCCATTTCGATGGTGTCCTGGTGCATGGCGATGCCGCTTTCCTGCCGCTGGAGGCATCCTGGCCGGCGTCGCCGGAATTGACCGGGCGGCTGCATTACACGGGTTATCTGGCTGAGCCGTCATTGCGAGCACCCGGGTCTTGCCTTCGGCAAGCCCGAGTACAGGCTCAGCGAAGCAATCCAGGAGGCGTAGAGCAAGACGCTGGATTGCTTCGCTGCGCTCGCAATGACGAGGAGGCTGAAATCATCGTCTCCGGCGGCGGCTCGGCGGCTGCCATGCCGCTGTTTGAGCTCTGCCTGGCTGCCGCCGGCTTGCTTGGCCCGGTACGAGGCTGGCGCATCCTCGTCGGGCGAGGCGTATCCGAGGCAGCGTTCGCCGGTCTGCGGGATTCAGCGCCCGCCCATGTGACCGTGGAATGGGCGCGACCGGATTTTCCGGCGCTGCTCGCGGGCTGCGCGTTGTCGATCAGCCAGGCTGGCTACAATACGGTGCTTGATCTCGTGGCGGCGGGCCGGCCTGCGATCGTCGTGCCGTTCGACGCCGGCAACGAGACCGAGCAGGCGATACGAGCGCAGGCGATGGAGCGGGCGGGGCTGGCGCGTTGCCTGCGCCTCGACGGAGACATTCCGCTCACGCCAATATTCTTGGTGCAGGCGGTCGAATCGATGCTGAACGACGCTCCCAAGCGGAGCGTGACGATCGATCGCAGCGGTGGCGATGCTGTTTGCGACATCGTGGCGCGGCTGCTCGGCGCGCGGAGCTAGGCGTTTTCTTCGCACGAACGGCCCTGCTGGCATGTCGATTGCGAATCCGACATGTCTGCCGGGAATTCCCGCCCCGGCGGTTTGCGAATTGCCGCTGCCGGTCTTTCGCTTTAGTTAGACAGCGTACGCCTCCCTTTTCGGTCGGCTCTTGGGACAACCGGTCCTCTCCCGGACCTGTCCCATGCCCGGAGACAGCCAGATGACGACGACGACCGCCCAAGGCCTTCCCGACATGAAGTTGTCGGTGCGTCAGACCTTCGGGATTGATTCAGACCTCGAAGTGCCGGCCTATTCCAAGGCGGAGGCGCATGTTCCCGATTTCGATCCGGATTACCGCTTCGACCGCGACACCACGATCGCGATCCTGGCCGGTTTTGCGCATAACCGCCGCGTGATGATCTCGGGCTATCACGGCACCGGAAAATCGACCCATATCGAGCAGGTCGCCGCGCGCCTGAACTGGCCCTGCGTGCGCGTCAACCTCGACAGCCACGTCTCCCGGCTCGATCTCGTCGGCAAGGACGCGATCGTGCTGAAGGAAGGCAAGCAGATCACCGAGTTCCAGGACGGCATCCTGCCCTGGGCCTTGCAGAACAACATCGCGCTGGTCTTCGACGAATATGACGCCGGCCGTCCCGATGTGATGTTCGTGATCCAGCGCGTGCTCGAGCAGTCCGGCAAGCTGACGCTGCTCGACCAGAAGCGCGTCATCCGTCCGCATCCTTGCTTCCGCCTCTTCGCCACCGCCAATACGGTCGGCCTGGGCGACACGTCGGGCCTCTATCACGGCACGCAGCAGATCAACCAGGGCCAGATGGACCGCTGGTCGATCGTGACCACGCTGAACTACCTGCCTCACGACAATGAAGTCGCGATCGTGCTCGCCAAGTCGAAGCACTATCAGGCCTCGCCGGAGGGCAAGGACATCGTCAACAAGATGGTCCGCGTCGCCGATCTCACCCGCAACGCCTTCATGAACGGCGATCTCTCGACCGTGATGAGCCCGCGTACCGTGATCACCTGGGCCGAGAACGCCGCGATCTTCGGCGATGTCGGCTTCGCCTTCCGGGTGACGTTCCTGAACAAATGCGACGAGATGGAGCGCACGCTGGTGGCCGAATTCTTCCAGCGCTCCTTCGGCAAGGAACTGCCGGAGAGCGCGGTGAACGTGGTGCTGAGCTGACAGGAGCGGACGGTCATGGCGAGCGCGCGCTACGAGGGAAGCTGCCATTGCGGGCGCGTCGCCTATGAGGTCGAAGTCGATCTCGACAAGACGATCACCTGCAACTGCTCCTATTGCCAGCGCCGCGGCTCGGTGCTGGCCTTCAGTCCGGCGCAAAACTTCACCCTGCTGAAGGGCGAGGACGCGCTGACCGAGTACCGCTTCAACACGCAGAAGATCCAGCATCTGTTCTGCGAGACCTGCGGCGTCGAATCCTTCGCGCGCGCCAGTTCGCCGGATGGCACGCCGATGATCGCGATCAATGCGCGCTGCCTGAGCGGCGTCGAGCCGGCCGAGTTGCAGCCGGCACCGTATGATGGGCGTTCGCGCTAGGAGTGAAGATGGTCGCGATCGTCGTCGAACCGAGCCAGGACGAGACGCGCAACGCGGTTCTGTGCGGCCTGTCCGCTTATAACGAAGCAAAGATCGGTCCGCGCAACACGAAGCCGCTCGCGATCAGCTTGCGCGACGAGAGCGGCGCGATCGTCGGCGGCCTCGTCGGCGAGTTGAAATGGGAATGGCTCCATGTCGACCTGCTCTGGGTCGATGGGGACCATCGCGGTGCCGGCTTGGGCGAGGCGCTGGTGGTGCAAGCCGAACAAACCGCGCGGGATCATGGCGCACGCGGTGTCTATCTGAGCACGATGAGCCTTCAGGCGCCGGATTTCTATCCTCGGCTGGGCTATCGCGAATGCGGCCGGATGGAGGACTATCCCGTAGCCGGTCATCGCATTCATCACTTCACGAAGGCGCTATGAGCATCTCCAATCGCAAGCCCGGCCAGACCAAGGAAGCGCCAGCGGAGCCGCTGAAGCGCGCGATTTCGGGCGCGATGAAGGCGATCGCGCGCAAGCCCGAGATGGAGATCGTCTTCGCGGCCGACAAACCCTCGCTCGTCGGCGAGCGCGCCCGCCTGCCCGAGCCGCCGCGCAAGCTCACCGCCCAGGATGTCGCGATCCTGCGCGGCCATGCCGATTCGATGGCGCTCAGGCTTGCCTGCCATGACGCGACCGTGCATCGCCGCGCCGCGCCGGAGGGCGATGCGGCGCGCGCCGTGTTCGACGCCGTCGAGCAGTCGCGCGTCGAATGCGTCGGCTCACGCCGGATGAGCGGCATGGCCGGCAACATCAGCGCCATGCTGGAGGACCGCTACCATCGCGGCGGGCGCTATGAGGAGATCACCGATCGCGCCGATGCGCCGCTGGAAGATGCGCTCGCCTTGATGGTGCGCGAGCGCCTGACCGGGCTGAAGCCGCCGAAAGCCGCCGAGAAGCTGGTCGATCTCTGGCGCGAACAGATCGAGGCCAAGGCCGGGGCCGATCTCGACCGTCTGGCGAAATCCGTCGAGGATCAGCGCGGCTTCGCCCGGACCGTGCGCGACATGCTGGCTTCGCTCGACATGGCCGAGCAGACGAGCCAGGGCCAGGATGACGAGCAGGACGAGGACAACCAGGACCAGTCCTCCGACGATCAGCAACAGCAGGACGGCGAGGCCGAGCAGGAGAGCCAGGGCGAGCGTTCCGAGGTCGAGGTCAGCGACGACGCGACCGAGGAATTGCAGGAGGGCGCTTCCGAGGCGAGCGACGCGCCGGCCGGCGATTGGGAGGACGAGGACGAAAATTCCGAGTCCGACGAAGCCGGCGAGGCGCCGCGTCCGCGTGAGGGCAAGCCGAACGACCGCCCGGTGACGGACTACAAGGCCTATACGCAGAAATTCGACGAGGTCGTCACGGCCGAGGAGCTCTGCGACGCCGAGGAGCTGACGCGGCTGCGGGCTTATCTCGACAAGCAGCTCGCCCATCTCCAGGGCGTGGTGGCCCGCCTCGCCAACCGGCTCCAGCGCCGGCTGATGGCGCAGCAGAACCGCTCCTGGCAGTTCGACCTGGAGGAGGGCGCGCTCGACCCCGCCCGCCTGCCTCGCATCATCATCGATCCCTACCAGCCGCTCTCCTTCCGGCAGGAATCGGACGTGAATTTCCGCGATACGGTGGTGACACTGCTGATCGACAATTCCGGCTCGATGCGCGGCCGGCCGATCACGGTCGCGGCGACCTGCGCCGATATCCTGGCGCGCACGCTGGAGCGCTGTGGCGTCAAGGTCGAGCTTCTGGGCTTCACCACGCGGGCCTGGAAGGGCGGGCTTTCGCGCGAAGCCTGGCTGCAATCGGGCAAGCCGGCGGCTCCCGGCCGTCTCAACGATCTCAGGCACATCATCTACAAGGCGGCAGATGCGCCCTGGCGGCGCGCGCGGAAGAATCTCGGGCTGATGATGCGTGAGGGGCTGCTCAAGGAGAATATCGACGGCGAGGCGCTGGATTGGGCGCATAAGCGCCTGCTGGCGCGGCCCGAGCAGCGCAAGATCCTGATGGTGATCTCTGACGGCGCGCCGGTCGACGACTCAACGCTTTCGGTCAATGCCGGCAATTATCTCGAACGGCATCTGCGCCATATCATCGCCGAGATCGAGACGCGTTCGCCGGTCGAGCTGATCGCCATCGGCATCGGCCATGACGTCACGCGCTATTACCGTCGCGCCGTCACCATCGTCGATGCCGAGGAGCTCGGCGGCGTGATGACCGAGAAGCTGGCGGAGCTCTTCGAGGAGGATGCCGGGCTGGCGACGAAATCGCGCGGATCGCGGCGTCTGCAGTGAAAGCCTCGCCGGCTGCATGGACAGGCGCGGGGAACCCTCTCCAATCCAAGTCGGATGTTTCCGACTTGGATCATGATCGATGCCAATCTCGGGCAAGCCCGAGATTGGTGGGAGAGGGCAGGGTGAAGGGTCGGCCGTTTGACGATTTGGCTGTACCTGATCGCTGCTCCATCGTCATTGCGAGCGTAGCGAAGCAATCCAGAGGACGTAGAGCGAGCCCTCCTGGATTGCTTCGCTACGCTCGCAATGACGGCAAGGTCGTTAGGCAACTTGTCCAGGGGCCGACACCTCACCCCTGCCCCTCTCAACTGAACCCGGGTACACCCGGATTCAGCACTCTGAGTGTTGAAGTCGGATGGATCCGACTTCAACGCAGGAGAGGGGTTCCCCGCGCGCTTTCAGGATATGGCGGCAACGGCCCATGCGTCTGACGCGCCGTCGCGCCTTGGCTGGGCTCGCCTCGCTCGGCCTCGTTCCGCCCGCTCTCGCGCAGTCGCCTGAACAGACCCGTGTCCCGATTGCGATCTCGGCCCGCCCGATCAAGGCGTTCGAGCCGCGTAGCCCCGAGAAGACACGCTTCGGCCAATTGAATTTTCGCAGCGGGCTCGTCCTGACCGCAAACCATCCGCGCTTCGGCGGTTTTTCCGGATTGTGGCGCTCTCCCAGCGGGGCTGAGCTGGTCTCCATCACGGATAACGGTTTCTGGCTGACGGCGAAGCCGCGCTCCCAAGGCGGTCGCATCGTCGCGCTCGACGGGGCGGAGCTTGCGCCCATCCTGGGAGCGTCCGGCAAGCCGCTGCACCGTTCTCGCTATTACGACACGGAGAGCCTGACGATCGCGGACGGCGTCGCCTATATCGGCGTCGAGCGGACGCATGACATCCTGCGCTTCGACTGGGCCAAGGAAGGCGTCGCGGCGCGCGCCCGTACCGTGTCGATGCAGCGCGAGGTCAAGCGTCTGCCGAGCAATCGCGGGCTGGAGGCGATCGGCGTCGCGCCAACCGGCCATCCGCTTGCGGGCGCGCTCGTCGCCATCGCCGAGCGTTCAGGCGGCGAGAACGACCCGACGTTGGGCATCATCCTCGGCGGCCGGCAGCCGGGCCTGTTCCAGCTCGCGCGCCATGACGGCTTCGACATTACCGACCTCGCCTTCCTGCCCGGCGGCGACATGCTGGTGCTGGAGCGCTGGTATCGCTCGCTGCGCGGCGTCGGCATGCGCATCCGCCGGATCGCGGGGGCAGGGATCAAGCCCGGAGCGGTGCTCGACGGACCCTATCTGATCGAGGCCGATCTCGGCCAGGAGATCGATAATATGGAGGGATTGTCCGTCCATCTGGATCAGGGCAAGACCATCCTGAGCCTGATCTCGGACGATAATTTCTCATTCCTGCAGCGGACGATCCTGCTGGAATTCGAGTTGGTTTGAGGGGGCCAGGCGAAAGCCCAAACGAAAAAAGCGGCCTCGCGGCCGCTTCATTCAATCGTGAAGACTCTCGCAATCCGAAAAGAAAGCCCGCTCAGGCGGTGGCGAGCTTCTTCTCGATGTCGCGCTTCAGGGTCAGGGCGCCAACCGAAAGGTCGGCGGCCGGAGCCTTGACCAGGAAGGCGTCGAGGCCGCCGCGATGGTCGACCGTACGCAGGGCATTGGCCGAGACGCGCAGGCGAACCGAACGGCCCAGCGCATCCGACTGCAGCGTGACCTGCACGAGGTTGGGACGGAAAACCGTCTTGGTCTTGCGGTTCGAGTGGCTGACGAGGTGCCCGGTCAGGGTACCTTTCCCGGTCAGTTCGCAACGGCGGGCCATGTCATCGTTCCTTGCTGCAACCGGTTCGCTCAAATAAAAATGCCGACACGCGACGTGCCGGACATGAGCACCGGAAGTCAAATTGAAGTCGCGGTTCCATAGCCAAGGCGGGCGGCGGCGTCAAGGAGAACTCGTCGGCGTCAGTGCGCTGTTGCCGATATCGGCACTAGCGAGACGTCGGGCTGGCGCGCGGCTCGCCAAATGCCGCGAAACAGGTCACGATTCAGACCGATTCGCAGTGCATTGCAAACCATACCCCAAGCTCGGAGGAAACGGATGAAACCCGCCATCGCACCGTCCCTGGCCGGGTTGTCATTCGTCGCCGGGTTGTCTTTTGTCGCAATGCTGGCGGCGACCAGCCTGCCGGCGCAGGCTGCCTCTCTCGACGCAAAATACCAGGTCTCGCTGCTGGGATTGACGCTCGGCACGGCGAATCTCAGCGGTGGCGTCGATTCCAGCGGCTACAAGCTCGACATCGTGGCGAAGCTGACCGGATTGGTCGGCGGCTTCACCGGCGGGCGCGGCTCGGGCGCGGCGACCGGCAATATGAGTGCCGGCAAGCCGATGGCGGCGACCTTCGCGATCAGCTCCGCCAGCTCCAGCGAGAGCCGGACTGTGCGCATGGCGCTCGGTGGCGGCAATGTCCAGGCGATCGAGATCGTTCCGCCGATCGACTTCAAGCCGGACCGCGTACCCCTGGCGGACAGCCACAAGCGCAATATCCTGGACCCGCTCAGCGCCTTCCTGATGCCTGTCGACGGCAAGGGCGGCAGCGCGAGCGCCTGCAACCGCACGCTGCCGATCTTCGACGGTGCGGCGCGCTATGACATCAAGATGAGCTATGCCGGCTCCCGGGAGGTCAAGCTGGAAGGTTATGGTGGCCCGGTCGCGGTCTGCCAGGTGCGCTATGTGCCGATCGCCGGCCACAGGGCGCTGCGGCCCAGCACCAAGTTCATGGCCGAGAACAAGGACATCAGCGTCTGGCTCGCGCCGGTGGCGGGGACGAATGTGATGGTCCCGGTGCGCATTTCGGTGAAGACGATGATCGGTACCGCCGTGGTCGAAGCCTCGAGCTTCAAGGTCGATCCGGGCGTGACGGCAAGCACTGCCGGAAATTGAGTCTCTAGGCGCGCTGCCTTCGGGTGAGCGCGCTCCAGCCGCCTGTGGAGAACCGACGCCACAAGGGCGTCATGCTCCGCAGCCGATTGCGGCGGCGCCGGAGCCGGCATTACCCTGACGCCACTGCCTGCGCCAGAAAGACGCCATGACCAGCGACTTCACCGCTCCGCCGGGCCTGCGCCATCGCCAGCTCGCCGTTCGCGACACCGTGCTGCATGTCGCCGAGATCGGCGATGGCCCGCCTGTTCTGCTGCTGCATGGCTGGCCGGAGTTCTGGGCGACCTGGTTGCCGCTGATCAATCGTCTGCATGGCGATTTTCGATTGATCGCGCCCGATCTGCGCGGTTTTGGCGACAGTGCCAAGGCGGCGGCGCCGCGTAGCGATGTCGGCGCCAATTGCCATGCCGATGACATGGCCGCGCTGCTGCATGCGCTGGATCTCGATTCTGTCGGCGTCGTCGGCCATGATGTCGGGGCCTATGCAGCGCAGGCGCTGGCGCGCCGGCATCCGCAAGCGGTCGAGCGCTTGCTGTTCTTCAATTGTCCCACAGCGAGCGTCGGTGGGCGTTGGGTCCATGACGGGCATGTCAACGAGGTCTGGTACCAGGCGTTCCAGCAGCTTGGCCTGGCCGAGGCGCTGGTGGGGTCGAGCCGCGAGGCCTGCTCGCTCTATCTCGGGCATTTCTTGACGCATTGGTGCCACCGCAAGGATGCCTTCGAGCCGGCCTTCGAGTCCTGGGTCGACAATTTCATGAAGCCCGGCAATCTGCGCGGCGGGTTCGACTGGTATCGCAGCCAGAACGCGCTGCGGCTGGCGGCGATCGACGGCCACGCACCGCCATCGGTGCGGATCCACCAGCCGACGCGGGTGCATTGGGGCCGGCACGACCCGATCCTGAAATCGGAATGGGCGGCTTTCGTGCCGGAGCATTTCGACGAGGCCAAGGTCACCTTCTGCGAGAGCGCCGGGCATTTCGTGCATGTCGAGGCGCCCGATGAGGCGGCGCAGGTGTTCGTCGACGTCTTCGGCTGATCGGCTATTCGGATTTGAGCATGGAACACGTCAATCCGAATGGCCCAGTTGCTGACCTTTTTGGCGCCCTTGCACGTCACGGAGTTGGCGGTAGGGCCTTCTCCATGCTCTCAATAACCGCGGGATTGGAAGCTTCCTTGTGCAGGGAGGCCCAGTCGTCCGGCGGATTGCCATTGTTTAGCATCGCCTTAAAAGCCTTATAGGCATCGGTCTTCGCGCCATAGGTTCGCAGTGTGGTTTCGTCATTAACCCACGCGAAGATGATCACCTTCGCGTGAGTGCTGTACCGAAAGAAGAGTCTGAACCGTCCGTTGCCGAATTTCGCTCGAAACCAGTGCTTATGGCCATCGCCGAGTGTAGATCCCTGCCGGTAGATGTTTGCCGTCGGATCGGAAGGAACGGTCTTGTTTATGAGGTGGACCAAGGCTGCCAGAAGCTTGGCGTCGGCCGACTTCTGATAATTTTCGGGATTCTTCGCCTTTAACGCCTCGACTGTATCGATCAGTTTTGTCCACTGATTGAGCAAAAGCGGGTGGGCTAGGATGGTCCAGCCATTGAATGTCGGCATGGCTAGATCGAAACTTCGCCTTCGATCTCGTCGTCAAGATCGACGTCCATGCCCTTGGTCAACGCGGCGGCGCGCTCAAGGAGCGCGTCCGGAAAGGCAATCACGGACTTGTCCGGGTGTTTGGCCATGTCCCGCGCCAAAAATTCCAGGAAGCTCTCGATAACTGGATCGGGCACGTCTCCGACCGCCTTCTCGACATACACTCGGCGTTGTTCATCGACAAAGAACGCGATGCGATCGCCATAGTCGACGCCCAAAGCCTGCCTGACAGATTTGGGAACAGTGGTCTGTCCCTTCGCCGTGATTGTGCTCTCTTCCTTCAGTAACGCAGCCATGGCGAGCTCCAATTTGCCTGACGCAGGAGTAAGGAATATTCCTTACTTTGTCAAGAAGGAGCCATCACTCGTGGGATTCTGAATGCGGCTTCCACGCACAAGTCCGAGCAGCCGGTTGATCACGACCGGGGATGTGACGGCGATTTTGACCGGTGCGGCGGCGCGCCCTCTCGTTTCGGCGGGGGAAGGACTTAAATAAGCGAGGCGCGATGCGGCCGGCGGCCGCATCAGCAGCGCGAGAGGATAAACGATGCCGGTGCTTCGATTCCAGATAGGGTGGCCGCGTTTGCCTGAGCCGCGATATCTTGCCGGGAACGAAACCGGATTCAAGCCGAGTCAGCGATTCGGGCTTGCTTCGTTCAGGACTCGTTCTATCCCCATGGCTGATAACAGCCTCTAGATGCCTCGTCGTCGCCCTGAGGCTACCCGGCGCAGTCACGTGCCGGGTGGCGAGGGCGGGCGGTCACGATCGGTCGCGTTTTGATTTCAGCTCGTCCCTTGCCTCGCTCTGTCCGTGCAAACGGCGTCACCGCGGTTCTCGGCCCCACCAATACCGGCAAGACGCATCTCGCGATCGAGCGGATGGTGGCGCATCCGACAGGCATGATCGGCCTGCCGCTTCGGCTGCTGGCGCGCGAGGTCTACAGCCGCGTGGTCGAGAAGGTCGGCGCCGACGCTGTCGCGCTCGTCACCGGCGAGGAGAAGATCAAGCCGGAGCGGCCGCGCTTCTGGGTCTGCACGGTTGAAGCGATGCCGCGCGATCTCGCGGTCGATTTTGTCGCCATCGACGAGATCCAGCTCGCCGCCGATCTCGACCGCGGCCATGTCTTCACCGACCGGCTGATGAACCGGCGCGGCCGGGCCGAGACCATGCTGATCGGGGCCGGCACGATGAAGCCGCTGATCGAGCAGCTCATCCCCGGCGTCAACGTCGTCACGCGCCCGCGCCTGTCGCAATTGCTGTTCGCCGGCGATCGCAAGATCACGAGGCTGCCGCCGCGCTCGGCCATCGTCGCCTTCTCGGTCGAGGAGGTCTATGCCATCGCCGAGCTGATCCGCCGGCAGAAGGGCGGGGCGGCGGTGGTGCTGGGCGCCTTGTCGCCGCGCACCCGCAATGCGCAGGTCGAGATCTACCAATCGGGCGATGTCGACTATCTCGTCGCGACTGATGCGATCGGCATGGGGCTCAATCTCGATGTCGACCATATCGCCTTCGCCGCCGACAAGAAGTTCGACGGCCATCATTTCCGCAGGCTCAATCCGGCGGAGTTCGGCCAGATCGCGGGGCGGGCGGGGCGGCATCTGCGCGACGGCACCTTCGGCATCAGCGGACGTTGCCCACCCTTCGAGGCTGATCTCGTCGAGGCGATCGAGAACCATCGCTTCGAACCAGTCAGACAGTTGCAATGGCGCAACACCGATCTCGACCAGCGTTCGATCGAAAGTTTGCTCGACAGCCTCAATATGCAGCCTTCCGAGCCGGGGCTGACGCGGGCGCTGATCGCCGAGGACATGACGACGCTGGAAATCCTGGCGAAGGACCCGGACGTCAAGGCGCTGGCGCAGGGGCGTCCTGCGGTCGAGCGGCTCTGGGAGGTTTGCGGACTGCCCGATTACCGCAAGATCGCGCCGATGCAGCACGCGGACCTCGCGACGACGCTTTATCTGCGCCTGATGCGCCATGGCCGGCTTGATATCGACTGGTATCACGCCCAGCTTTCGGCGCTTGATCGCACGGATGGTGAGATCGACACGCTGTCGGCCCGCATCGCGCAGGTGCGAACCTGGACCTTCGTCGCCAACCGTCCCGACTGGTTGCCTGATCCTGAGCATTGGCAGGGGGTGGCGCGTCTTGTAGAGGACAAGCTGTCGGACGCTTTGCACGAGAGGCTTGCCAGCCGTTTTGTGGATCGGCGCACGAGTGTGCTGATGCGTCGTTTGCGGGAGAATACCATGTTGGAGGCTGAGGTCACCACGGCGGGCGATGTGCTCGTCGAGGGCCAGCACGTCGGAATGCTGCAGGGGTTTCGCTTCACGGCGGACCCGAAGGCCGGCGGGCCGGAGGCGAAAGCCCTGAATATGGCTGCGATGAAGGCGCTCGCCAGCGAGATCGAAGCGCGCGCCGCGCGTGTCGTTCTGGCCGGCGACGATGCTTTCGTGTTGTCGCATGACGGTTTGCTGCGCTGGGTCGGTGAGCCGGTGGCGCGCCTGGTCGCGGGCGAGAAGGCAATCGAGCCGCGCCTGCGCCTGCTGGTCGAGGAACATCTGACGGGGCCGGCGCGCGAGCAGGTCGAGACGCGCCTGACGCTCTGGCTGAAGAATCACGTCACCCGCCTGCTCGGCGCGCTGCTGCTGCTGGAGGACGCGACGACGCTGACCGGCATCGCACGCGGCATCGCTTATCAGGTCGCCGAATCGCTCGGCGTGCTCGAACGCACCAAGGTCGGCGAGGAGATGAAGGCGCTCGACCAGGAGGGCCGTGCCGCCCTGCGTCAGCTCGGCATCCGTTTCGGTGCTTTCCATCTCTATGTGCCGGCGCTGTTGAAGCCGGCACCGCGGGCGCTCGCGGCCCAGCTCTGGGCCCTGAAGCACGGTTCGCCGGAGATGAGCGGGCTTGATGACATCGCCCATCTGGCGGCCTCGGGCCGGACCTCGTTTGCGGTCGACAAGGCGGTTCCCAAGGGGCTCTATCGCGCCGCCGGCTATCGCGTCTGCGGCGAGCGCGCCGTGCGCGTCGATATCCTGGAGCGCCTGGCCGATCTGATCCGGCCGGCGATCGCCTATCGTCCGGGCCTCACCCAGGGCACCCCGCCGACTGGCGCCGCCGATCAGGACGGTTTCGTCGCCACCGGCGCGATGACCTCGCTCGTCGGCTGCGCCGGCGAGGATTTCGCCTCGATCCTGCGTTCGCTCGGCTATGTCTCGGTCAAGCGTCCGGGCCCGGCTATCACCGTGCCGTTGGCTGCGCCCCCGGCGCCGAAGGCGGAGCCGGTCAAGGTTGATGAGGCTGTCGTTGCCACTGAGGCTGCCGAGCAAGCGGCGGAGGGCGTGGTCTCCGACGAGCCCGCTTCTGCCGCCGAGCCCGAGGCTGTTACTGAGGCCGTGGCGTCCGTATCCGAGGTGACGGAGGCGGTTGCGCCGGTCCCGGCGGAAACCGAAGCGGCTGTCGCTCCCGAGCCGGAGCCTGAGCCGGAGCCCGTGGCCGTTCCGGCTGATCTGATGTCGGCCTTGCCGGCTGCCGCCGAGGAGCCGGCCGCGCCGGCACCGGCGGACGCCGCTGCCGAGGAGACGGCTGCGCCGGCACTGGTGGACGCTGCTGTCGAGGCCAGCGAGGCTGCCGAGGCGACCGAACTGGCTGTGACCGCAACGCCCGCGCCAGCCGAGCCGGAACTGATTGAGGTCTGGCGGCCGCATCGCCACCAGGGCGGGCGCAGGCCCGAACAGGCGGGCCGCGGCTCCCCGCGCGAAGGCGCCCCGGGCGAACGCCAGCCGGGCGGTCGTCGCGGCGACAGGCCCAACCGCGGCGGGCGGCCCGATGACAGGCGGCGCGAGGGTGGGCAGGATCGCCCGGCCGTGACCGTGGCAGCTGGTGCTGAGGCTGCACCTGCCGCGCCGCGTC
Organism: Bosea vaviloviae; assembly: GCF_001741865.1. Classification (NCBI taxonomy): domain Bacteria; kingdom Pseudomonadati; phylum Pseudomonadota; class Alphaproteobacteria; order Hyphomicrobiales; family Alloboseaceae; genus Allobosea; species Allobosea vaviloviae. The sequence goes on along the minus strand of NZ_CP017147.1, from coordinate 501,534 downwards.
CGGAGCGGGGACCACGGCGCGACGATGCGCCGCGCCAGGGGCAGCCGCCACGCGGCGGGCGTCCCGAGCAGGGTCGTGGCCCGCGGCCCGAGTTCAAGCGTGATCAGCGGCCGGGCGGGCCGCGCCGCGAGGATCGCGGTGGCGAGCGTTTCCAGCAGCCGCAGCGCCCGAGGCCGGCCGAGCGCGAGCCGGATCCGGATTCGCCCTTCGCCAAGCTTGCAGCGCTCAAGGCCCAGCTTGAGGGGCGCAAGACCTGAGCGGGCGATGCTGAGCATTTTCGCGCGAAGTGGACACCGGTTCGCGTGAAGGCAATGCGATAAAACAAGGAGGTCGAGTATGTCCGCGGTTCGGAGAAACGCGGACATACTCTGAACTCACGACGCTGAACGGAAAGGCGGCCCTTGCGGCAGGATCGGCAGCGCCTCGACAAATGGCTCTGGTTCGCGCGTTTCGCTAGGACGCGCCCTGTTGCGGTGCGCCTGGTCGAGGATGGGCATGTCAGGGTCGAGGGGCGCAGGATCGAGAACGCCGCGCATGGGCTCAAGCTTGGCGACGTGCTGACCCTGGCCCTGCCGCATGCCACGCTCGTCGTGCGGGTGCTGGAGCTGGGCGCGCGGCGCGGTCCTTACGAGGAGGCGCGGCTGCTCTACGAGCCATTGAACGGCGCGGCGCGCGACGATCCGTCGCTTGCCGAGGGGAAGCCGGGCGATTAAGCTGAATATTCATTTGTATACATATGAACGCCGCTGGGCCGGTCTTGGGAATTTCCATCTCCGCATGGCGCTCCGGGAAGAAGATCCTGCTGCCGAATGGCCTGAAAACGGCCTTGAAACCCGCGCCCTTCGGCGCTTTATGAGGCGGCCGCGCGCGGACGAAGAAGGACGGACGACATGACCTATGTGGTCACCGAGAACTGCATCAAGTGCAAGTACATGGATTGCGTCGAGGTCTGTCCGGTCGACTGCTTCTATGAAGGCGAGAACATGCTCGTCATTCATCCCGACGAGTGCATCGATTGCGGCGTCTGCGAGCCGGAATGCCCGGCCGAGGCGATCAAGCCCGACACCGAGCCGGGCCTCGAAAGCTGGCTGCAGCTCAACTCGAAATATGCCTCATCCTGGCCCAATATCACCCAGAAGAAGGACGCGCCGCCGGATGCGAAAGCCTTCGACGGGGTGGCCGGCAAGCTCGATGAGCATTTCTCGCCGGAACCCGGCGAGGGCGACTGAATCTGCCGCTACGTGAACAGGGCTGAGTGCTGACTTGCTTGGCTGCATTGCGCGCCGAGCCGAGGCCAAAACGCGTTTACCTTTGATTCGGCGTGTTTTTTGTGCTATGCATATCAGCATAGTCGAATTCGTTCCGCATGCCCCTGCGAGGTTTCACGAACGGGGCGCTCCCTTCGATACGAACGATCCCAGCTCCCGGTGCGTTGCCGGAGCGAAGTCGTCCGTTGTCTTTGGGCGCGTATGAAACGGTCGGCTGAGGGACGCGTGAAGCATTTGGGCCGATCCGGTGATCGGTCCGTTCGCATCAGGCAAAGCGCCTCCGGTCATCCCGTCCGGAGGCGGACAACGTCAAGCCCGCGTCAAGCGGTCCGGTCAGGAGTCGTAACGGCATGTCCATGGTGAAGAAAGCTGTTGTGCGCCTAGGTTTCAAGACGGGCGAGTTCGTCGTCTACCCGTCTCATGGCGTCGGCCAGATCACGGCGATTGAGGAGCAGGAAGTCGCGGGTTTCAAGCTCGAGCTCTTCGTCGTCAGCTTCGCCAAGGACAAGATGACCCTGCGCGTTCCGACGGCCAAGGCCGCCAGCGTCGGCCTGCGCAAGCTCGCCGATGCGGAGAGCGTCACCAAGGCCCTGACCACGCTGACCGGCCGCGCGCGCATCAAGCGCACCATGTGGTCGCGCCGGGCGCAGGAATACGAGGCCAAGATCAATTCGGGCGATCTCGTCGCGATCGCCGAGGTCGTGCGCGATCTCTATCGCTCTGAGGCGCAACCGGAGCAGTCCTACTCCGAGCGCCAGCTCTATGAGGCAGCCGTCGATCGCATGACCCGCGAGATCGCCGTCGTCGACGACATCACCGAGACCGAGGCCCTGAAGAAGATCGAGGGCCAGCTCGCCAAATCGCCGCGCCGCGCCGCCAAGGGTGAGGCAGCCGAGGCTGAAGCCGAGATCGAAGGCGACAATGACGACATCCAGGAAGAAGCCGCCTGAGGCTGCTTTCCCTGTGAGATCAAGAGAAACCCGGCGGGCGACCGCCGGGTTTTTTCGTCTCAGCGGGTTTTGGTTGCGAATTGTATCCGTAATGCCAACGGCCTTTGACACCGACCTATGACTGAGGTCGCGCCGTCATTCCGGGGCGATCCGAAGGATCGAGCCTGGAACCCAGAACCGATGCCGCTGCTTGGAAAGGCAGCGGTCGCCCACCCCGTCATTGCGAGGAGCGTCAGCGACGAAGCAATCCAGGCGCCGTCGAGCGAGACCTTCTGGATTGCTTCGCTTCGCTCGCAATGACGATGCGGGCCGCGTCTCGAAGGATGAGGGCTGGAGGTTCCAAACCGGCTCTCATGCCACGGGTTTCGACACCGATTTATGGCTGAGGCTCCCCAGTCATTCCGGGGCGATCCGAAGGATCGAGCCCGGAACCCAGAACCGATGCCGTTGCTTGAGATGGCATCGGTTTGAGAAGGAATGGGTCGCCGGGTCGCTTCACGAGCACGCGCATCGGTTCTGGGTTCCGGGCCCATGGCTGCGCCATGTCCCGGAATGACGGGCGAGAATAACGCTCTCGCTCAGCGCTGAAGGCCGTCAGTATAAGAGCGCCGCGGCCGGTCGCTATTCCGCGACGATCTTGTAGCGCTGCCCCGCCGTCAGCGGGCCGCTGCGATCCAGCCCGTTCAGGACCAGGAAGACCTCCTGCGCGCGGTCCAGGCTGGGCATGCGCGCCGCCATGGTGGCAGCGGTGTCGCCGGCCGAGGCGGTGACGATGCGGATCTGCATCGGCCTGGCGGCCTGTGCTTCCGGCGCTGTCAGGGCGCGGAAGCTTTCGATCACGGCACGCATCGGCCGCTCCGGGTCATTTGCGCCCTTCGCTGCCAGGATGAAGCGATAGACCCGCCCGCCGGCCTGGATCGCGGCGAGCCTGAAGGTCCAGTCGGTGCCCTTGCCGGTGGTGATGACGGCGGGCTGGCCCGCGACGTCGAGATGCTCGACCGCGCCGGTCTCGACGCCGTCGATCCAGCCGGAGGCGACATAGGCCTCCAGCGTCTGGCCCGCTTTCAGCGTGACGGAATCGAAGCGCAGCGCCTGGTTGCCGTTGGCGCTGACGCCGATCACCATGTCGCGCGCCGACTCCAGGCTGAAGCCGTCCGGGGCGGTGAAGGCGATGCGCAATGCGCTGTTGAGATAGCGCTTGCCGCGCACCACGCCGTCGCGCGGGTCGTCGCCATAGGCGATGCCGTCGATCGCGGCGAGCCAGCGGCCGGCGTCGCGTTCGCCGATGCCCGGCGCGCCGATCTGGCGGGCGCCGGCGGTGACGGCGGCCACGCGCTCGGGCGTCGAGGGGTGGCTGGAGAGAATGTCGAGCCGCTTGTCCTCGGCGCTCTGGCCCTGGCCGGAATTGCGGAAGGCGGTGTTGCGGCCGAGCGCCGCGAGGAAGCGGCCGGCGCCATAGGGGTCGTAGCCGGCGCGCGAGATGTTGCGCACGCTGATCTGGTCGGCGGTCAGCTCCTGCTGGCGCGAGAAGCGCGCGAGCGAGAGCTTCGAGCCCGCCTGCACCGCCGCGCCTGCGGCGGGGTCCTTCAGCACCTGCGAGACGACCTGGCTGACCAGAGCGGATTCAAGCTCCTTCTCGGCGCGCTCGACCGCGTGCTGCGCCGTGACATGGGCGATCTCATGGGCCAGCACCGAGGCGATCTCGGCGGTGTCGTTGGCGAGCGCCAGCAAGCCGCGCGTGACATAGAGCCGGCCATTGGGCAGGGCGAAGGCGTTGACCACCGGCGAATTCAGGATGGTGATTTCATAGGCGCCGATCTGGCCCTCGCTCGCCTTGGCCAGCCGCTGGACCACCTCGTCGAGCGCGGCGCGGGCGTTGGGGGAGCGGTACTCGCCGCCGAAGGCCGTCAGCAGCCGCTGATGCTCGCTGTCCGAGGCGCGCTGGATCGCGTTGACGCGCGGCGCCAGCTCGCCGCCGGTCGTCTGCTGCGGCAGCAGGGCGCTCTGGTCGTTGGTGCAAGCCACGAGAAAGGCCGCCACGAGCAGCGCGGCCGGCAAGGCCAGCGCGATGAGCCGCTTGGGAAGAGCGCGGTATCCGTGTCGCCAGAACGCCAGCATGCCGTCAGTCGATCAGCTCCAGGGCGGCGGCCGAAGCCGCCTCGAGCAGGGTGCCATCCTGTCCCGATAGCACACCGCGTGCTCGCACGCGTTTACCGGTCAGCCCGCTCGCGGTCCAGCCGGAAGCCTGGAGTTCGCGCCATATTGTGCGCGACAGCATGATCGCACCGGCCTCGGTGCGCCGCCTTGAAAAATTCAGATAGGTGCGTTGCGCCCGCTCGCCCACGGAAGCCACCCGTCCCTCGACCGCCACGAAGCGCCCCGCTTGCGCCTTCAAGGCGGCAATATCGTGACCATCGATGGCGTCCCCAACCGGATTGGGCTCCGTTTGCGCCTGATTGCGCGCGGCTGAGGGGCGCGCAGCGAGTGTCGCGCCGCAATCGGGAAAAGCCGCCTCCGGCAGGCGTTGCCCGGCGCCGCTGCGCAACAGGGCAGCCGCAAGGTTCGCCGGTTCTGAGCCGGGGGCCTCGGCGGGCGCAAACAGCCGCGCCGGCAAGCGGCCCCAGCGGTCGCTCCCGGCCAGGATGACGAGCTTCAGCTCGCGGTCGCGCCATTGTCCGATTTCGCTGGCGAAGCGCGCCGCTTCCGCCGCGTTCTGGCGCGGCGCGATGCCGACGAGCCGCAAACTGCGGCCATCCGCCAGGACGGGGTCGCCGGCCGCATCGACGCCGGCCAGCCGCACGACCGGCGCGTCCGCCGGCAGCTCCGTGCAGGGCCCGGCGCCCCTGGCCGCGCTGAAAGGCGCTGCCACAACGACAAAAACGACGAGAAGAGGCTTCACCGGCATGGCGATTATGCTACACGGTTTCGCGTGCGTCCCGGTAGCTCAGCAGGATAGAGCAACGGTTTCCTAAACCGTAGGTCAGGGGTTCGAATCCCTTCCGGGACGCCAGCTCTACACGCAAATCCTTGATTTGCTGCAACTTCCTCAGATATCAGCACAATCTACGGCTCAACCTGCAACACACGGGTGCAACACAACATGCGCGGGGAACGCACGTCCGTGAAGCTGTGGCGTCGTGGCAAACAGGGGATGTTTTACCTGAACATCCGGGTTCCGAAGGATGTTGCCGTGGCCTACGCTCGGACCTACGGCACGTCGAAAACATTGAAGAGCCTCGGCACGTCGGATCGCGCCGAAGCACTCCGCCGCCGTGATGAGCAGGTGCCGGCTATCATGGACCGCTTCACCGAGCTTCGATCCGCAGCGAAGCTGGCGCACCGTGATCTCAGTGAGCTGAGCAGGGCCGATCTGGAACGGTTAGCGATGGGCTACTATCGGGAGGTGCTGGCTGCGGCAAAGCCGTCTCCCGGCGGTCGGCAAGAGTTTCGAGAAGGGCCACTGGCGCTATGAGGTGGTCGACCTTGATGGCCGCCGCGTCGATAAGGTCCTCGTCAGCAGGATAGATTGACAAGGGAACTAGCCGGTAGGCTGAGAGCCAATTGGATCGAGCTCCGGCGTCGGAGAACATCCGGATCGCGTTTAAGGGCCCGCGCCTGGCACGCGCTTTCGTCGGGCATTTCGGCGGAGTTCACGGCATCATCGCGCGTCTTGTGCATGTCACAGCTATTCATAAGTTTTTCAGCGTTAGGGTAACGCTGCGTTCCGGACGAATCGCGCTGAGGGAGAGATAACGGTTGTCAAGAGCAGCCTCATCAGCTAGAAACCGCATCAAGCATCTGTGTTCCGAGCGCAGATTGTGACCGCTAGTTGCCGAGGCGAGCATGTGAACTCATTCCATACGTCAGCAATAGCGATAAATAAAAAGGGCCGCTCAACACGGCCCTTTTGCGTTTCAGCTTACCAATCCAACGTGCAGTCCAGGATTTAGCTCGTATAGCGGCTCGTCATCGACGTTCTGAATCTCAGCTTCGAAGCGCGTTCGATTGTAGTCGAAATCATATATGTACTTTGTTTTGCCGGAGCTGTTAATTACGCCAAGCAAGCCATACCATAACATTAGCTTGAAGCCGAGATCCGCGTCCGACGAGGAAAGATTACGTCTTACAACGAAGCGTGAGATAATCTCGTCCTTGGTAACAAGCGCACCAAGCCCGACTAGCGCTGAAAGTATGTTAGCGGGCAGCTTCGATACATCCCGTATCTCATATCCGAACTCATTCATCAGATAGAGCGAGTGCAAGCGAACTGCCTCGATGCAGTCATCCTCGTCGACTTTTTGGTGCTGTCGATTGATCGCATGGGAAATGGCCGCTTCGACGATATTGATCAGGAATCGCGGCCGCATTGCACAATGCTTCACTAGATATTCAAAACTATTCATCCCCGCCGCAATCGGATCGAAATGAGCGTTCCACAATTGTTCGAAGTTTTGATTCCCTTTTGCGGCGGACTGCTTCATAGCCGAGGCCTTTAGCCGGAAGTAAATTATCTGTCGAAGTTTGGTAGTATCCGTCCAGTCGATCCTAACATGCCCCGACTTCTGCCTGTCAGGGGTATCATCGACCATTAACTCGTAAACGTCGTTTCTGAGGAAGACCACAGTATTCAGATCGCGATCAGCGACCAAGAAATCGCGCCGCACTTTATCGAGGTTTTCAACGAGCAATCGCACCATTCTGATGTCGAAAGCGTCGACGCCATCAGCCGGCCATCCCTTATCTAAATTGTCAAAAAGGAATAGAAATTTCGTATTTACCGTGGTCTCATCGATCAGCGTAGATTTGACTTCGTTGATCCCTGCGCGGAACACGATCCCAGTAATCATTTCTGCCGAAATTGTTTTACCGCGAGACGACTCTTTCTCGATCTCGATCAATATGAGGGCGCCTAACTTTTTTAGTCGGATGGAGAAATCGCCTTCTTGATCGATTCCAAATTTTCCTAATACTCGTCCTATACGGGCCTCTGCTGACAAAGCATTATCATTGAATTTAGACCTAAATTTGTAATCCCGATGAAGCACTAATAGAAGCTCGGTGAGAATTACAAAATACCAAAATGCTGCTATAGTGTGATCCAGAACGCCCGCGTCGAGCGTTTTCATGAGCTCGGATCTAAAGTAGCTGAGCTGATGCGATTCAGGCTTTAGATCAACAACGATCGTGTTCTTTTGCTCTCTTACGATATCTCGCACTCTGAAAAATATTGCGGTCTTCCCCGACCCTTTTCGCCCCGCGACCACGTTGATCTCGCCGCGAAGCGTTTTTTGGAACTCAGATGTTTCGACGAAATATTGCTGGAGCGTCCTAAACTCATTTTCTGCCGAAGATGCACCCAACTCAAGGCGCTGCAGGCTTGTTCGTTCGGCGCGAACGCCAGCTTTCTGGATCGTCTGAGTCCCGTATATTGCCTGACTTGAGAACTGTTTGACGGTAGAGACCACATCGGAGGGTTGCGTTATTGTCTGAACGTCATCACGATAGTCTGCTGGCAGTGGAGCCGGAAGGGGTGCGTCCTTTAGCAACAAAGTCGCTCGGCCCAGGCCGTGCGAAATACCGGCTAGGATCGCGCTTCTTAGATTGTGGCGCTCAGCATCAACGATATGGGCCGCCAAGATCGTGATGATAACGCCCGACGACGAGGTCACGTCGGTAATCGCCTTAACCGTTTGGAAGCGCGGAATTTCCTCGGGATCAAAGCTTCGGAAGAAAACGCCGCTGTCCTTGACGGCGCCTGCAACCAGATTTCGAAAATCTGTTTTGATCAACGCGTCCATAAGAAACAACGGCTGATCTGAATTGAGTTCCTTCTCATAAAGGGTCAGGAGCCGGTTATCGGGAGGCGTTGAGAGTATTCCAATCAGGTCTTCGGAATTTTTGTAGGACCGGTAGCCGATGTTATCGAACACACCGTCCTGTTGTATTTTTTCGCTGGCATTTGCAAAAGATGCGTTTAATACAGGTGCGACAATCTTACCGCGACCAATCGCGAAGCCGATTTCGTAATAAACATTGTAATTAGCAACCGTTATATCTGCGAAAACTACGTCACTGGACTCGATCGCTTCGCGAATCGTGTCAGGAATATATGCGCCGAAAACGGGCAATTGGGGCCACGTTTGGACCGACCTTTTGTTCCGAAGTAGGTATCCTTCTGCGGCGGCTGCGATTGTAGATGTGAGGTCCGAAGGCATCCCCGGATACGCGAAGAATTTCTTGCTGTTTTTTATAGCCATGCATCTCTCCCTGGGTGCACGCTACGGTAGCAAAGTGAAGGAAGGCAAGGCCCCTGTAGCGATGAGGTCCATTCCTGGTCTTGTTGCGATACTGGTTCGGGGATCGCGCTGTTCGCCGTCGGCGAGTTGGTACCGCTTCCAAGCTGACGTGCTGGATACGATTCCGCGATCGGGAATCCCATTGGTCGGCGTGAAAGTGGGAAAGTGACCCATCGAAAAATCAACAAAGCGACGCGACGGTTTTCTATTTCTCATTGCCCGCTAAAGCGTTGAATCGGCCGATTGAGGTTCCCCGGCCAGGGGCACCACCCCGCTGTGGCGAACGTCCGATGCCGATGGCCAACGACGGGAACAGGTAGTGCACTTTTTTTGGCGAACCTTTTTGTAAGTCATTGATTTAGGATAGTATTGGCAGTCCCTTCCGGGACGCCATTTTCCTCAGCTTCGGTCATGTCGAACGCGTCTTGGCCGTCATGACCCTTGACGACTCAGGCCTTGCTGCGGCATCCCCCGCGGCTCGAAGGCGGAGGCGGTTATGCGGGTGTGGGTTGTTGCGGGCTTGATGGCGTTGGCCGGCGCGGCAAGCGCTCAGGATGGGGCGCGCGTCGTCACTCTCGCGAAGGTCAGGGATCACAGGGCCGCCGGAGAGTTCATCCGGGTCGAGAACGTCACGATCGTACGGTTCTCAACGTCCAAGGGCGGCGTGGCGAGCGACGCCACGGGCAGCGTCCGCTTCGATGACATCGGCATGCCGCCGCGGACGATCAGCCATCTCGAGCGGTATTGCAGCGGCGCCCATACGGGCCAGGATCGTGGCGAATGCCGCGGCGCGCTGGAGTTCACGATCAATCCGCGCGACGGCGCTCACGGCAGCTTCACGATCAGCGACGCCGATTTCATCCCGGAGAACTGAGCGGCCGCATCGGGCTCGATACTAAAAGTTCAGAGCATTGCTCCCGCGAAAAACCGGTGCCCACTTTTTCGCGCAATGCTCTGTCAGCCGCCGACCTTGAACGAATAGGTCGCGCCCAGGCCGAAGGTCACCTGGTCGCGCTGCCCCAGCACGCGGACGATCGGAGAGGTGTCGGCGGAATCGAGCAGCCGCTCATATTTGACGAAGGTGGTCGTCGTCCAGGACTGGGACCATTCGTAGTCGAGCGCCGCGCCGACGCCGGCCGATTTGAGGCCACCTTGCGGGCGGTATGCTGTCAGCCAGCCATTCGCTGCGGCTTCGCCTGCGCTGACGCCGAAATTCTTGCGCATGAAGGCCTTGTCGCCGAGCGAAAGCCGCGGCCCGCCCGAAAGCGTGAAGGCGCCGAATTTCTCGACCCAATCCACTGAGAGATCGGCGACGACGCCGTGATGGCCGTGGAAGCCCTGGCGGATCTCGATGCGCGTGCGCAGGCGGTCCTGGATCGGCCAGAACTCGGCGAAGGCGCCGGCCTCGATCGTCCAGGGCACGTCCCTCAGGCCGTTGAGCTTGACGTCGGTGCCGCTGTAGCGGCCGGAGCGGAAGCTGGCGACAGGGCCGAAGCTGAAGGTCTTGGTCTCGTAAAGCGCGTAGTCGAGCCCGTCATCAGGGCTGCTGAAGCCGGCGTCCTCGCCGGCACGGCGCCAGCTGATCGAGGGCATGCCGGACAAGCCGGCCTTGCTCGCGCCATCATATTTCGGGCCGATCTGACTGGAGCCGCCGAGCGAGACGATCCAGCCGGAGGCGGGCTCGGGATTGAGGACCGGGGTCACGGGATCGGCCGCATGCGCGCCGCTCATCGTGGCGCAGAGGCCAGCCAGCAAGGCCATCGGCAATGGTAAACGAGCCAAGCGGAAAACTCCCGAAACACTTCGCTAGGGGCATGACACATCGGCGCCCTCGGGCCAACGTCTTCCCTTGCATGGGCCTCAGTCCTTGCATGAGCCTCATTCGGCGACGCGGCGATTGACCTTGATGTCGAGCTTCTTGATGCGATGCCAGAGGCTGCGTTCGGCGATCCCCAGCAGCTGCGCCGCCAGGACCTGCTTGCCATCGGTGCGGCGCAGGGCCTCGATGATGAAGCGCCGTTCGATGTGCTCGAGCTCCGCGTCGAGATCAGTGGGCGGATCGTCGGGCTCGCGCTGGCGCGCCGGGGCGTCGAACAGGTCGCGCGGCAGATCGGGTGCATCGATCGTCGGCGATTTCGCGACGATGACGGCCCGCTCGACGCAGTTCTGCAGCTCCCGGATGTTGCCGGGCCAGGCATAGCCGCTCATTGCCGAGAGTGCGCCGGGCGTGAAGCCGATGACGCGCTTGCCGACGCTTTCGGCCAACAGGCGCAGGAAATGCGCGGCCAGGATCGCGATGTCCTCGCGCCGCTCGCGCAGGGCCGGCAGCTGGATCGGGAAGACGTTGAGGCGGTAATACAGATCCTCGCGAAACTGGTTTCCCGCCACGGCCTGGCGCAGATCCTTATGGGTCGCTGCGATGATGCGGACATCGACGGTCTGGCTCTGATTGCCGCCGACGGGCTCGAAGCTGCGCTCCTGGATGACGCGCAGCAGCTTGGCCTGGATCGCGATCGGCATATCGCCGATCTCATCGAGAAACAGCGTGCCGCCATCGGCGGCGGCGAAACGCCCGACCCGGTTGGCGAGCGCGCCGGTAAAGGCGCCCTTGACGTGGCCGAACAGCTCGCTTTCAAGCAAAGCCTCGGGGATCGCCGCGCAATTGACCGCGACGAAAGGGCGCTTGCGCCGGGGGCTGTTGAAGTGGATGGCGCGCGCCACCACCTCCTTGCCGGTCCCGCTCTCGCCATTGAGCATCACGGTGGCGCGCGTCTCGCAGACCTCGGTGACCTGCTCGATCACCCTGCGAAAGGGCGGGCTGTTGCCGATCAGGTTCTCGAAGCTGTAGCGGCCCTCGAGCTCGGTGCGCAGGCGCTCATTGTCACGCACGACCTCGCTCAGGCGCAGCGCCCGGCCGATCGTCGCCGCGACATCGTCGATCTCGAAGGGCTTTGCGATGTAGTCGAAGGCGCCTTCCTTGACGAGCTCGACAGCGTCGCGCACCGCGGCGAAAGCGGTGATCATCACCACCGGGATGTCGGGCCAGCGCCGGCGCACCTCGCGCATCAGGGTCCGGCCGTCCATGCCCGGCAGGCGCAGATCGGTCAGGACGAGGTCGATCCGCTCCCGGTCGAGGATCGCGAGCGCGTCCGTGGCGCTTTCGGCCGCGATGGCACGGTAGCCGAAATCCTCCAGCGCAGCGGTCAGCACATCGGCGAGGCGGGTCTCGTCATCGACGACCAGGATCGTATGCGTCATGAGGCGATCCTGGGCAGGGCATCGGGCGGGGCGACGGGCAAGGCGATGGTGAAGGAGGCGCCTTGTCCTTCCCTACTCGCGCAATGCGCCGTTCCGCCATGGGCGGCGGCGACGGAGAGCACCTTGGCGAGGCCCAGGCCCGTGCCCTTGGCCTTGGTGGTGAAGAACGGGTTGAAGATCTGGCCGATGATGGCGGGGGGAATGCCGGGCCCGCTGTCGGAAATCGTCAGCGAGGCTTGCGTGTCCTCGACAGTGAGGCTTGCGGTGATCGTACCGCCCGCGGACATCGCATCCATGGCGTTGAGCACGAGGTTGAGACAGGCTTGGTGGAGCTGATCGGGATCACCCGAGATCAGCGCGCCGTTGCTCTCATCCTGGATATCGAGGGCGATATGGCGCTTGGCCAGCTCCGGCGCGGCGAAGGATGCGACCCGGTCGATCACCGAGCGCAGCAGGAACACCGATTTGCTCGGTTCCTTGGGCTGGGCGAAATCGAGGAAATCGCGCACCAGGGTCTCGATGCGGCGGACCTCGTCGATGATGTAGCCGAGCATGCGATCCTCGGAGGGGCCGAGCTTGGCCCGGTTGCGCACGACCTCGGTCGAGGTCTTGATGATGCCGAGCGGATTGCGCACCTCATGCGCGATCACCATCGCCGCCTGTCCCAGCGCCGAGAAGCGGTCGCGCCGGCGCAATTCGGCCTCCAGGGCCTGAACCTTGCCGAGCTGCTCGGCCATGATGTTGAACCCGGTCGCCAGTTCGGCGATCTCGCGCCCCCCTTGGGCTGGCACGCGCTGCTTGTAGTCGCCCGCGGTGATCGATCTGACGCCGCGCGTCAGCGCTCGCAGCGGCTTGACCAGGATGCCCGACATCGCGACGCCGACGATGATGGCGAGCGCGGAGCCGAACAGGAAGATGCCGACGAAAAGCCGCCAGCGGCCGATCTGCTCGAAGAAGCCGGCCCGGCTGGTCAGCCCGATGAAGGCGACGGCGACGAGCTTGCCGTCAATGCCGCGAAAGCCGGTATAGATCGCGCGATAGGCGCCTTCATCGGCCTCGTTGTCGAAGATCGTCCTGGCGCCGGATTCGAGCTTGTCACGGATCGCCTGGGGAACCGGTCGGGCTGCGCCGGCAGGATGGGTCAGCAGGATCGGCTCGAAGCCATTGCCGGTGTCGGCGAAGAGCCTGACATCGAGCGATGTCACGACCTTGATGCCGCCGAGATACTGGTCGTCGAGCCAGGTGCCGACGATCACATGCGCCGTCTTGCCGAGCAGTTTCACGGTCTGGACGGCGCCGGCCATGATGTAGTGCTTGCCGTCGGTCTCGATCTTGAAGATGCCCTGCACGGTCCGCCTCGGCAACGCGTCCGCGGCCACGATGTTGCGCGAGGCGTAGAGCATCTCATGCTCGTCGGTGTAGATCGCGATCAGATCGTAGCCAACCGAGTTCAGGACGGCGAGGTCGTTTTCGAGGATCGTGGGATGCCGCAACTCGTCTTCGGTCACGGTTTCGAGGCGTTGCGCGATCACGCTCGCGACGCGCTGTGCTTCAAGCGTCGCCTCGCGCACCTGCAGCTTGAAGTAGCGCGAGGTTTCACCCAGCCATTGCTCGACATTGCTTTCGAAGGCGTTCGAGATCAGCCGTGCGGCGACATAGGCCGAAGCCAGCATCGCCGGCACGCTGACCAGCAGAAAGCCGATCACCAGCCGCAGTCTCAATGTCGTCATGCGGCCCGGTATCATGCGACGATCATCCCGCGCTAGCTGCGCTGGCCGCGCGCCGGAAAAGCGGCAGGGCGTGCTGCTTCATGGACGCCTCGTCCAGATGTCGTCATCGCAGATAAGTCCGCCCATCACGCAGCCTTTGATCGAGAGCGTCGTCTTCGATTTCAGCTCCAGCGTGGTCTTGTAGCTGCGGCCGTCCTCGGGGTTATAGCCGTCTCCGCTGAATGTGGCAGCAGCGGGGTCGGGCTTGAAGCCGCTGAGCACGCGCAGGCCGAGCAGCGAGCGCCCGCGGTTTGCGGCGTTGGGGTTGGCGGAATCGATGCGCGGCTGCTTGAGCCAGACGATCGTGCCGCACAGGGCCGCGCCGCAGCGGGCGATCTCGATCTCGGATTCACCATCGGAATCGCGCCAGCGGCCGATGATGTCGGTCAGCGAGTCCGCCATGGCGATCTGCGCGAAGAGCAGGGTGGCGATGATGCCCGAGGCAAGGGAGAGAGCTCTACGCATGGTCCTCATCCGTTTCTCCCGATCCCAGTAGAAGAACGCCCGCGATGATCGTGGCGATTCCGCCGGCCTGCACGAGGTTGATGCGCTCGCCGAGCACCGCCCAGGCGAGCAGCGGCACGGTGACATAGGCAAGACCGGTCATCGGGAAGGCCCGGCTCAGTGGCGTGGTTCGCAGGATGATCATCCAGACGACGAAGGTGCCGCCATAGCCGAGCGCCGCCAGCCAGACGCCGGGCAGGGTCAGGGCCCGGGAGATCATCGCCAGCCCGAAATCGAGATCGGCGAGCCCGTCCGCCCCCCATTTGAAGGCGAGCTGCGTGCCGGTGTCGAGCGCGATGAACAGGGTCCAGATCGCGATCATGCGCCAGGGCACGCCGGTCGACGGCATTTCGGTCGCGCTCATGGTGACAACTGCGCGTGCTGTTGGAGGCGATGGGCCTTCAGATCAGGGTCGAGCCTGTCGAAGGCGATATAGGGGCTGATCGAGCGCAGGGCCCAGTTGAGCACGCCTTGCCGGTGCCGGAAGAAGATCACCGAGGGCACGAGCCGGCTGCCGAAGCGCAGTTTCGAGGCATAGGCGGTCTGCCCGCTCTGCAGCCGGCTGATGCCATGGGCGAGGCAATATCGGACATTGGTCATCCAGCTCAGGGCGTAGAGGTTGTGCTCGCGCGCCAGCGGGTAGCGCATGCCGAGAAACTTATCGATGACGCGCTCGCGCTCGATCAGCAGCAGGTTGAAGGCGGCCAGCGTCGTCCCGACCCAGTAGAGGACGAACAGCGCCCGTTCGCCCAGCGCTGCCGTGATCCCGGAGAAGTAGCCCGGCGGCAGCTTTTCGAGATCGCCATAGTCGAGGCCGCTTTGCGCCCGTGTCGATTCGTAGAGCGCGACGATCTCGGCCTCGATGCCGGCGATCGAATGGCGCATCTCGATCCTGACATCCCCGGCCTTGGCGAGCTTGCGGCGGATATCCTTGCGCGTCGCGGTCGAGAGCGTGGCGAGATAATCGGCCTCGTTCGCGGGCAGATCGAGCACCGCGACGGGCAGGCTGCCGAGGCGGATGAAGCCGTCATGCCTCAGGATGTCGCGGAAGGCCTCGGCATCGTCCGGCGCGAGATCCTTCCAGGCGATGATGTGGACGCCTTCATCACGGCCATGGGCGTCGATCGCCTCCCGCAAGGCAAGCCGGGCCTGCTGCCGGGCCTGTTCATCCAACTGCGGGGACAGGCCGACATGGCAGCGCTCCGCATAGGGCGAGCCGATGCACAGGACCCGCAGCGAAACGAGCTTCCGTGCATGCCGGAACAGATAATCGCCGAGCGCGCGCAGAGGCCCCTGCAGTGGCGTGTCCAGCCGGTAGTCGATCAGGAAGAACGGCGCGACCGCGATCGTCTCGCCATCGCGCTCGACAGAGGCCGCGGAGGTGACGAGTTCCGCGCCGCTCACCAAGGCGGCGGTTTCGCAGGCGGTGTAATAGGCATGGTTTTCCACCTCGCCCGGGAAGCACGCGTCCCAGGCGGTGGCGTCGATCTCGGCGACGCGACGGGCGATATGGGCGCGCAGCGCGGTCATTCGGCGGCGACGGCGCAGGCGCCTGCGCTGCCCCTGGCGGCGAAGGCCGCCGTGAGACGCTGCGCGAGGCCCAGGCTCCGCTCGATGACGACGTCGTTCTGCCGGTCGATCGTGACGAGATGGTAGCAATCGTCGAGCACCACCGTGTCGACGAGCCCGCCGAGATGGCGCTGGATATGGATAGCGTTGGCCAGGCTTGCGACGTCATCCTCGCGCGCATGCACGATGAGGGCCGGCTGCCTGATCGTGCCCATGCTGCGGCGGGTTTCCCTGATCAGCCCCCACATCTGCTTGACCGCGCCCGAGGGCGTCCCGAGCAGGCCGGCGACGGCGCTGTCACCGCGCCCCATCGCATGCACGATCATGGCGCGGATGCGCGGATCCTTGATGCCGTAGGGCTCGCGCTCGACGAAGCGGAAGCGGCGGCCCATCGGCGTGTCGATCAGCAGCTTGAGCAGGAAGCTGTACCAGGGGATCGACCAGCCATCATACCAGAGCGTCGGCGCATAGAGCGCCAGGCCGGCGATATCATCCTGGCGCTTGGCGGCGATGTACATCGCCATCACCGCGCCCATCGACAGGCCGCCGATGATGATCGTGTCGCATTGCGTCTTCATGCGGTCGAGCGCGGTTTCGACGCTGGCGATCCAGTCCTGCCAGTTCGTCGCGAGCAGATCGGCCTCGCTGCCGCAATGGCCGGCGAGCTGCGGACAATGCACGGTATGGCCGCCGATCCGATGCAGGGCCCGGGCGACGAGGCGCAGTTCCACCGGCGTTCCGCCCAGGCCATGGATGAGCAGGAAACCGGTGCGATTGCCGGAGAAGCGGAGGCTGTGATCGGCGAGGGGCACGGTCGCTCCGTCAGGCTGTGCGGGCGACGACGACGACGCCCAGGGTGATTAGGATTGCGCCGAGCCATTGCAGGCGGCCGACGGATTCCTTGAGGAAGACATGGCTGGCGAGCGTCACGCCGAGGAAATTCAGGCTGGCGATCGGGAAGGCGATGGAGAGCGGGACTTCCGCCAGGATGCGCAGCCAGACGAAGATCTCGACGATGTAGATCAGGACGCCGCCCGCGACCCAGGCCGAGCAGAGCAGCGCCATGGCCAGTTCGCGGCCCTGGACCTCGGGCAGGTTGTCGGCGCCGCGCTTGAGGCAAAGCTGCCCGGCGACGTCGCAGATCACGGAGACGGCGAACCAGAGGATCAGCGACAGGCTCATGACAGCACCCGCTCGAAACAACCCAGCAGGGCGGCGTTGACCTGCGCATTGATCGCCAGATCATCCACTGAGGGCGAAAAGTGCGGCGGATGGTCGAAATAGGCCAATGTCGCCCGCAAGGGGTCGGAGAAGACGGCAGCCGAATAGTCGCCGCAGACGTCGATCCCGAGCACCTCGCACTGCTCGGCCAGCTGCTCGACCGCCAGGAGCAGCTGGCTAAGCGGCATGTCGCCCTGGTCCCAGTTGGTCACGGCGTCGCTGCCGCCGAGCACATCCTTGTCGATGGTGATCCAGATGGCCTGCGTCGGCAGCCTGTCGATCAGCTCGTCGAGAAAGCCGTCCCAGCGCTCATCGGCGAGATTGCGCCAATGCAGGTGGCCGCGATCCTGGCGATGGGACGGCCCGTCGCGATAGCGGCCCCAGATGCGGGACGGCGCGTGGCGCCAGGGATAAAGCTCGATACGCCCCTGCGACAGGGCCGGCAGGTTGGCGAACTGCAATTCGGGCCGGACGAGGTCGCCGCTGCACGGGCCCAGCGTCACCACGCGCCTGACATGGGGCAGCTCCAGCGCCCGGTTGACCCAGGCGCCGCAATTGAAGGTCGGCGGAAACCGCACCCAGTCGGGGTGGTTGTCGAAATGGATCACGCTGATATCGCGCCTGACATCGGCAAGCAGGCCTGCCGTCAGGTGGTGGAAATCGCCGGAGCCGTAAAAGGTTACGGAAGGCTCGTCACCGGGCGCCGCGCTGTCGCGCAGGCGCCCGGTGAATCTGTCCATCGCGGCGCGGGTGGCGAAAATCCGCAGCGAGGAGGCAAGATCGGCGGCATCGATGCGGGTGGCGGCTCCCGCATCGATGCGCCGGCGCAGCGGCTCCTGAGCCGCCACGCTGCCGTCGAGATCGATCACGCGCAATCGCAAGGCCGCCTCCGGGGGATATCAGGCGTTTGCGACGCGGGTGAACAGCTGGTCGAGCAGCTTGATCGCCAGATCGATCTCGGCGTGGCTCATGGTCAGGGCGGGAGCCAGCGTAATGACGTTCTTGTGGTAGCCGCCGATGTCGAGAACGAGGCCGTAGCGTTTCCCATCCGTCTCCAGATCGGCCTTCATGCCCTCGTCGCACATCAGGTCGACCAGCCGCTTCGACGGCGTGTAGCTGTCATGCGGCTCGCAGATCTCGATGCGCAGCGCCATGCCGAGCCCGTCGACGTCGCCGACGATCTTGTGGCGGCGCTTGAGCTCTTCCAGGCCCCGGAGGAAATAGGCCCCCTTCTCCATGACCATGGTCTCGTAATCGTCCTCGGCCATCATCTTCATGGCCTCGAGCGCGACCGCGGTGCCCAGCGGATTGGCGTTGAAGGTCGAATGCGTCGAGCCCGGCGGGAAGATCGTCGGGTTGATCAGCTTTTCCTTGGCCCAGACGCCCGAGAGCGGGTTCAGCCCGTTGGTCACGGCCTTGCCGAAGACGATCACGTCCGGCGTGACGCCGAAATGCTCGATCGACCACAATTTTCCGGTCCGGTAGAAGCCCATCTGGATCTCGTCGACGACCATCAGGATTCCGTGGTCGTCGAGCACTTTTTTCAGCCCGATGAAGAAGTTCTTCGGCGGGATGACGTAGCCGCCGGTGCCCTGCAGCGGCTCGACATAGAAGGCGGCGTATTCGGCCTGGCCGGTCTTGGGATCCCAGACGCCGTTATATTCGCTCTCGAAGAGACGAGCGAACTGCTGCACGCAGTGCTCGCCATACTCCTCCTTGCTCATGCCCTTGGCTCCCCGGAAATGGTAGGGGAACGGGATGAAATGCGCGCGCTCGCCGAAATGGCCGAAGCGGCGGCGATAGCGGTAGGACGAGGTGATGGCCGAGGCGCCGAGCGTGCGGCCGTGATAGCCGCCCTCGAAGGCGAACATCAGGCTCTTGCCGTTTGAGGCATTGCGCACGAGCTTGAGCGAATCCTCGACGGCCTGGGCGCCGCCGACATTGAAGTGGACGCGGCCCTTCTCGCCGAATTTGGCTTCGGCATCCCTGGCGATCAGCGCGGCGAGCTCGATCTTCTCGCGATGCAGATACTGGCTGGCGACCTGCGGCAGCGTATCGATCTGGCGCTTCAGCGCGTTGTTCAGGCGGGGATTGGCGTAGCCGAAATTGACGGCCGAGTACCACATCTGCAGGTCGAGGAAGCGGTTGCCCTCATCGTCGAACATGAAGGAGCCTTCGCAGCCCGAGAAGATCTTGGGGAACTGCGTGTAGTGGACCGTGTCGCCATGGGAGCAATACTGCGCCTCGAGCGCGAGCAGCCGGGCCTGCTCATCCCTATGCGAGAGGGGCGCCGGGGTTACCGCCTGAGGGGCGGGCGTATCGAGCAGAGCGTAGCCGTCAGCCATGGATCGTATCCTTCGTCAATTCGCGCGCCTGGCCGCTCGCGGCGGTGGCGCATAGCAGCTCCTCGAGCAGGCCGACGGCCTGGGAGAAGTCGGTGAACGGGTGGTGGGGAAGCCCCTGGTCGCGGCAATGGGCGATCAGGCCCTTCTTCGCGAAAACGAGATCGGCCTGGCCGGCGACGCAATGGTCGGACTTGCCGTCGCCGACGAGCAGGGTCAGCGGCCGGTGCAGGCTATCAGTGACGGCGCATTTGCAGGTGCCGCTGTCGCAGCCGCCGGTCGTGGAGGCGTAAGGCGAGGTCAGCTGCCAGCGGCCTTCGCCGGCATAGTCGAGACGGTTGGCGACGATCGGCAGGAAGCCCAGCCCGGCGCGGTTCAGCACGGCCCTGATCGTCCGGTCGAGCCCGTCGGAGACGACGGTGACCGGAATGTCATGGCGCATGCAGAGCCGCACGAAGGCGGGAAAATCCCAGTCGATCTCGATATCCGCGATGAAGCTGTCGAGCATGCCCGGCGAGACCCGCAGCATCTCGACCTGCCGCTTCATGCATTCGCGGGACCCGATCTTGCCGTCGATCCAGTCCTGTTCGATCTCCTGCCAGGCGGGCTCCGCGAAGCGCCCGAGGATCTGATCCGTCGTGTCCTGACACGAGATCGTACCGTCGAAATCGACGATGGCCTGCCATTCCATTGCTGACGCCCGATCCAAATTGTTGACGGCAGCGTCTGCGCAAGGGGTGTGCCATTATGCAATCTATTGATTTAACTTGGTATTTCCATTTTTAGGGAACGGCGAAAGCTCTCTGCCCTGGAGTTTCCATCAAAAAATGGAGCTTCATCCCGCTCGGCCAGACGCTTCAAGAGGCCTGGATCAGGGGCGCGCAGCGGCACGGTCTGCTCGGCTGTTTCAGGCCGAAAAGCGCCATTCTGACCGGAAAGCGCGGGATATGGCGGCCAACTTCCGGTGTCGATCCGGCAGAGGCCTCTCGCTCATCACGCCTGCAGACACACCGGGCAGGCCTGGCACGTTTCCTGCGCCAGGTGGCCGGCTCCTGCGCCCAATCCAGCCTGTGCGAGAGCTGCTCTACAGCCTCAAGGGATCGCCGATGCTCCGAATTCTCCAAGCGGTTCTTTCGCGGCTCGTCGTCCACGGCACATTGCATGTCGTCCTGCCCGATGGCCGCAGGTTCAGCTGCGGCGACGGTTCCGGCGCGCCGGTGCAGGTCCGCTTTGCCGACAGGATGGCCTTATGGGCCTTCCTGCTCGATCCCGAGATGAAGCTCGGCGAGCTCTTCATGGATCGGCGGCTCCTGGTCGAGCAGGGCACGATCCATGGTTTCCTGGCCCTGATCCTGTCGGGCGCGCGGGGGCAGCCTGCGAGAGTGTTTTCGAGCGAAGTGGACACCGGTTCGCGTGAAGAAAACGCGTCAAAACAAAAAGCTGGAGCGGTTGAACGATCCGATTGGATCGGAAACTGGTCCAGCCTCGTGGAGCGGGCGCTCGATCATGGCCGCTTCCTGCTGCGCCATCTCACCACGCGCAATACGCGCGGTCGCTCGCGCGAGAACGTCGCGCATCACTATGATCTCGACGACCGGCTTTACGCGCTCTTCCTCGACGCGGACTGGCAATATTCCTGCGCCTATTTCGAGAACCCGGAGCAGAGCCTCGATGACGCCCAGCTGGCGAAGAAGCGGCATATCGCGGCCAAGCTCCTGGTCGAGCCCGAGCACCGCGTCCTCGACATCGGCTGCGGCTGGGGCGGCATGTGCCTGTATCTGACGGAAACCGCGCGTGCCCGCGAGGCTTTGGGTGTGACGCTGTCGCGCGAGCAGCTCGCGGTCGCCAAGGAGCGGGCGCAGCGTTCCGGGGCCGGCGGGCGGGCGCGCTTTGCCCTGCAGGATTATCGCGATGTCGTCGGCGTCTTCGAGCGCATCGTCTCGGTCGGCATGTTCGAGCATATCGGCCCGCGCTTCTACCCGGCCTTCTTCGAGACCTGCCGGCGCCTGCTGAGCGAGGACGGCGTGATGCTGCTCCACACCATCGGCTGCTCGGACGGCCCCAATCATCCCAACCCCTGGCTGAACCGCTACATTTTTCCCGGCGGCTATCTGCCGGCCCTGTCGGAAATCCTGCCCGCCGCCGAGAAGGCGGGGCTCATCGTCACCGATGTCGAGGTGCTGCGGCTGCACTACGCCAAGACATTGCAGGCCTGGCGCGAGCGCTTCATGGCGCGCCGCGAGGAGGCGCTGGCGCTCTATGACGAGCGCTTCTGCCTGATGTGGGAGTTCTATCTGGCGATGAGCCAGGCCGCTTTTGAGCATCAGGACGTCGTCGTCTTCCAGCTCCAGATCGTGCGCCATCAGGAGGCCGTTCCCTTGACGCGCGACTATATCGACGAGCGCAAGGCGGCCCTGCGGATGGCCGAGGCTGTAGCCGATACGGCGCGAAAGCCAGCGAACTTGGCTCCCGCAGCCTGATTTCGCTCCAGCTCTCATCTAAAAGTGAGAGCAGGATCAATGCGAAAAACCGGTGCCCACTTTTTCGCATCCTGCCCTTGGAGAAACCGACCAGCCGCCGAACATTGGAAGTCTGGTGAAAGCTTGGCGGATTAGCCGTGTCAGGCGGCGCTCTGCGCCCGGTGTTGTTGCGGCAGCAGGAAAGGCAGGCCCGGCGCCGGCGCGCGGCTGAGCGAGAGATCGACCTTGAAGACCTGGCGCAGCAGCGCGTCGTCCAGCGTCGCGGCAGGGGCGCCGCGGGCGACGATGCGGCCCTGGTCCATGATGACGAGCTCGTCGGCATAGGTCACGGCGAGGTTGAGATCGTGCAGCACGATCAGCACGGCGACGCCACGGCTGGCGAGGCTGCGGGCCAGGTCCAGAAGCGCGAGCTGATGGCAGAGGTCGAGGCTTGCGATCGGCTCGTCGAGGAAGAGCGCTTGGGATGGCCCGGCGCCGCGCCCGGCCTCGAGCTGGCAGAGCGCGCGGGCGAACTGCACCCGCTGCTGTTCGCCGCCCGAAAGGGTCTGGTAGCTGCGTGCGGCGAGGTCGAGCACGCCGGCTGCGCTCAGGGCCTGGCCGATCAGGGCTTCGCGCTGGCCGCGCGGCTGGCGGCGGCCGACGCCGTCGACGCCCAGCCGAGCGACCTCGTAGACGGTGAAGGGAAAGGCGAGCCTGGTCTGCTGCGCCATCACGGCGCGCCGGGAGGCGAGCCGCCAGCCCGGCACCGCACTGAGTGGCTCGCCATCGAAGGATATTCTGCCTGCGCTCGGATGCAATTCGCCGGTCAGGAGCTTCAGCAGGGTCGATTTCCCCGCGCCATTGGGGCCGACCAGAATGGTCGTGCGGCCCGGACGCAGCTCGAGCGAGGCCTGATCGACGAGCTTGCGCCGACCGATCGCGAAGCTGACGCCCTCGCAGGCGACGAGCGCGGGGCCGTGCTCGTCAGAGGTCGACATGGTTTGCCCGGCGCAGGAGAAGCCAGAGGAAGAACGGCGCACCGACCGCTGCGGTGACGATGCCGATGGGCAGCTCCGCCGGGGCCACGATCAGGCGCGCAGCGATGTCTGCTCCGACCAGCAGGGTCGCGCCGCCAAGCGCCGAAAGCGGCAATAGCAGGCGGTGGTCAGGCCCGATGGCGAGTCGGATCAGATGCGGCACGACGATGCCGACGAAGCCGATGACGCCGGCTGTCGCGACGCTTGCACCGACGGCGAGCGCCACAAGCAGGATGGTAAGCCCCTTGATGCGCTGCACCGGCAGGCCGAGATGGTAGGCCTCGGCCTCGCCGAGCATCAGGGCGTTGAGCCCGCGCGCGAGCAATGGCACGGCCAAGAGCAGGGGCAGCACGATCGGCGCGACGATGACGAGCTTGGCCCAGCTCGCGCCGCCGAGACTGCCGAGCGACCAGAAGGTCAGGTCGCGCAATTGTCGGTCGTCCGAGATGAAGGCGAGCAGGCCCGTGAGCGAGCCCGCCAGAGCGCCGAGCGCGACGCCGGCGAGCAGCATGGTCGCGACCGAGGTGCGGCCCTGGCGCGTCGCGATCAGATAGAGCGCCAATGTCGAGATCAGGCCGCCGCAGAAGGCGCCGACGGGCAGGGCGGCGAAAGGCAATTTGAAGCCGGTGCCGGCGAGGAGGCGGTCGCCCAGGACGATGGTCGTCGCCGCGGCGAGCCCCGCTCCGGCCGAGACGCCGACGAGGCCGGGGTCGGCGAGCGGATTGCGGAACAGGCCCTGCATCAGCGCGCCCGAGATGGCGAGCGCCGCGCCGATCAGCATGGCGAGCAGCACGCGGGGCAGGCGGATGTTGAGCACGACCAGCGCGTCGCGCCCGGTGAGCAATTCGCCCTGGCCGGAGAGCTTCGCCATCAGGATCTCGGCGACGCGAGCCGGGGCGATCTGGACCGCACCTTGGCCGGTGGCGACGATGGCGAGCACGAGGCAGAGCAAGGTCACGCCGACGACCGCGAGGACCGCCTGTCGCCTCCGGCCGGCCGCGAAGGCTGCAAGCGACGACAAGGCGGCGAGCTCGCCGGGGCGGGCGGCAAGCGTCATGGTGCAGCCGCCGTCTTCAGCGGCGGGATCGCGGCGCCGGGATAGAGCGCGGCCATGAGGTCGCGGGCGGCCGCCGGCGTGCGCGGGCCGAAGCCGAGCAGATAGAGGCCGTCCATGACGATATGGGCGCGCTGCGCCGCCGCCGGCGTCTGGGAGAAGGCGGGCAAGGCGAACAGCGCCTCGGTTGCCGTGTCGTGGTTGCCGCTGTTGCGCATCATCAGGATGGCGTCGGGCGCAGCAGCGATGATCGCCTCGTCGGTCATCGTCTTGTAGCCCTCGACTGCGGCCGCTGCATTGATGCCGCCGGCGAGATCGATGATCGCGTCCGCCGAACTGTTGCGCCCGCCGACCATTATGCGGCCATTCTGCAATGACAGCACGAAGAGCACACGGCGCTTAGCCGGCAAAGCCGTGCGCAGCGTCGCCAGCTCGTCGAAGCGTGCCTTGGTCTGCGCCGCGAGCCGGCGCGCGGGCTCGGCCGCGCCGGCGACCGCGCCGATCGCCTCGATCTTGGTGACGACGCCCTCGGCGCTCATATCATCGGGAATCCGCGCGAGGCGCACGCCTGCTTCGTTCAGCAGCGAGATCGCATCCGGCGGGCCGGCGCTGGTGATCGCCATGACGAGCGAGGGCCTGAGCGAGAGCACGCCTTCCGCCGAGAGGGCCCGGACATAGCCGATATTGGGCTTGTCCTTCAGCGCCTCAGCCGGGAACTGGCTGGTCGAGTCGACGCCCACAAGCCTGTCCTGCAGGCCCAGCGCATACAGCACTTCGGTGATCACGCCGCCGGCGGCGACGATGCGCTCGGGCGTCTGCGCGAAGCTGCGGGTGACGAAGGAGGCGGGGCTCGTCAGATCGATGGCGGCGATCAGGGTCAAGGCGAGAGCTGCACCGAGTTCGCGCCGATTGAGGCGGCGAGCCGCCGGGGCGAGCAGGGCATTGCGGCCGGCCATGAGATCATCTCCGTCTGGTGTTGGTTGCCTCGCGTTAACATTCGAGGCAAGTATTCGTTCTTTTTAATTCGTCTAATTTAGATTATGTTTCGGCGTTGTTGACGGAGATATTCGGTTTTACTACAGAGGGTCAAGAGTGGCACGCCGGGCATGGTGAGCGCTGAACGCTTGTCGGCGAGGCGCATCCGGCGTCAGCCAGCGAGCTGTATTCCTGAGTCGAGGCTGCACCGTGTATTCTTCCGCCACGATCAGGCGCATTTCCGTGTCGCCTTGAAAACCGACAATTCTTGTCGATCCGGACGGCAATCCCGTCCAATTCGGCACACTAGAGCGGTGGCCACTTCGCTCGAAAACGCTCTACCAGAACCACCCAAGCCAACTCATCCGCCAGCCAAGTCAGGATAAATCCCATGTTCATCGCCATGAACCGCTTCAAGGTCGTCAAGGGAGAGGAGGCCGCCTTCGAGACGGTCTGGTCGTCGCGCAAGACGCGCCTCGACGAGATGACGGGCTTCCTCGGCTTCCATCTGCTGAAGGGCCCGGAGAAGGAGGATCACACCCTCTATTCCTCGCATACCAGCTGGGCCTCGAAGGAGGATTTCACGGCCTGGACCAAATCCGAGCAGTTCCGCGAATCCCATCGCAATGCCGGCCAGCCGCGCGAGACGCCGATATATCTCGGTCATCCCGAGTTCGAGGGCTTCGAGACGGTGCTGAGCGAAAGCAATCCGCATCGGCCTCGCCAGGCGGCCGAGTGAGGGCAGGCGGCATGTCGATCTCGCAGGTGATCCCGCTGGCTGGCCAGGAACCGCCGGCAACCGACCCGATGGCGCGTGTCAGGCAGATGCTGGCGGCCAAGCCCGACGGCGTCATCGAGGCGATCGCCCGCGAGGTCGGCGTGTCGACGCTGGCCGTGCTGGAGGAGACGCCGCTGGGACAGCGGACGGCGATCGCGCCCGAACGCTTCGAGGGGCTCTGGCAGGAACTCTCGAACTGGGGAAGCGTGCTCTTCATCGTCCACACGCCCGATATCGTGCTGGAATGCGAAGGCGCGCTGCCGGTCGGCTCCTTCGGCCATGGCTATTACAACATCCATGGCGACAGCCCGATCGGCGGCCATATCAAGGCCGAGAATTGCCGCGCGATCTATCTGGTCGACCGGCTCTTCCATGGGCGCCGGTCCTGCTCGGTGCAGTTCTTCAACGGCGCGGGCGAGGCGATGTTCAAGGTCTTCGTCCGGCGCGATGCGAGCCGAGCGCTGATCGCCGAGCAGGTCACATTGTTCGAGGCGCTGAAGACCCGCTTCCCCTGACGGCCGGCGCGCGGCTGTTTAGCGTTTGGTAGGACATCCATGCCTTCCTCATGAGCTTGGTGTCGAAGCGGCCCCGGTCGACCGGGGCCGCCAATGAGGCGTCGCTGCTTGAGCAGATCGATCTTCGTCCTCGCGCTTGCGCTGTTCGCGTGGCCCATGCCGGCGACCGCCTTTTGGCAGCGCTCGCATATCGGAGCCTGTAACGGGGCGCGGGACGCGGCCGAATGGAATCGGCTGCAATGCTGGATCTTCGCGCCGGTCTATGAGTGGCCCATCCCCGAGGCGCGGGTCGATGCGCGTTACTGGGGATACAGCGCGCCGCGCTGGCGCAAATAGGCAGCCTATTTCCCTAACGTCCTGACGCTCGACCTGCGCGGCGGGACATGGCACCGTTCGTATCCATCGCCGCGATGAGCGCGGCGCATGACGATCCTGGCGGTCCGGATGCAGCGTCGGTCCTTTCTCTGTGCGTTGGCCTCCCTCACCGCGGGCTTCGCGTCGTCGTCCACCGAGGCGGCCGAGCGCCTGCGGCTCGCCGCCTTCATGGTCGGTTTGCCGCTCGACCATCCGATCGTGCTGACGCGGCTGGGCATTCTGAAGCGCCTGATGGTGCAGCGCGGCTGGATCGAAGGGCAGAATATTCGCTACCTCGTCCGCTCCTCCAACTCCGATCCGCAGACCCTGGCGACGACGGCGAGGGAACTGGTCGGCGAAGCGCCCGACGTCATCGTCGCCGGCTCCAGCACCGAGACGGCCGCCATCCTGGCCGCGACGCGCACGATCCCGGTGTTGTTCTCGACAGCGTCCGATCCGGTCGGGAGCGGTTTCGTGCGTTCGCTCGAGCGCCCGGAAGGCAACGCGACCGGCTTCAGCAACAATGAGCCGTCGATGGCGGCGAAATGGGTCGATCTGCTGCGCGAGATCGCGCCGGCGACCCTGCGGATCGGCGTCATCTTCAATCCGGCCTCCGCGGCGGCTGGAGGCGTGACCTATGTCGAGCATCTCAGCAGGAGCGCAAGCGAGGTCGGGATATCGCTGGTCAGCGCACCGGTCTCGGCCCTGAGCGAGATCGAGCCCGCTCTTGCCGAACTCGCCGCGCAACCGGGCACGGGACTGTTTTTCCCGCCGGACAGCTTCACCTTCCGGAATGCCCGGGTGATCGCGCCGCTGGTGGCGAAATACCGGATGCCGACGATGTATCCTTACGAGACCTTCGTCGAGGCCGGCGGGCTGATCTCCTATACCGGCGGTCGCGATGAATCCGATCTGGTCATGGCGAGCTATATCGACCTGATCTTTCGTGGCGCGAACGTTGCCGAGCTCCCCGTCCAGTTCTCGCGCAGCTTCGAACTGGTGATCAATGAGAAGACGGCGATGGCGCTGGGATTGACGATCCCGCTTTCGCTGCGCGTGCGCGCCTCGCGGATCGTGTCGTGAGCGGGATCATCGACGCGGCCGGGCGCGGGCCGCGCGGTGCGCTCGCCCGCAAATACGCGCTGTTCGTCGGCTTCGCGATCAGCCTCGCTTTGGGTATCAACGGCATCGTCGGCACGATCTTCGCCTTCTCCGATCAGCGGGCGCTGGTGGCGCGTGTCCAGCAGGAGCAGGCGCAGGCGGCGGCGCAGCGGATCAGCGGATTTGTCGGCGATATCGTGCGGCAGCTCGATTGGGTTTCGCTGAACAGCTCGGGCGCCCTTGCGCTCGAAGAGCTTCATCTCGATGGGTTGCGCCTGCTGCGGCAGGCCCCGGCGATCCTCGATCTCAGGCGAACGGATGCCGAAGGGCGCGAATTGCTGGCGCTGTCGCGCGCTGACCGCGACCGCATCGGCGCGGGGACGGATCTGTCCAGTGATCCCATCGTCCAGGCGGCATTGGCTCAGGGCTACTTCCGCAGCGGTGTCGAATTCCGGCGTGGCTCCGAGCCTTATCTGCTGCTGGGAAAACGGGTGACCGAAACGAAAGGCGGCGTGGTCCTGGCGACGGTCAATCTGACCTTCATCAAAGAGCTCGTCTCGCAGATGAAGGTCGGCGTGGAAGGCCGGGCCTATGTCGTCGACCGTTCCGGCCGGCTGATCGCGCATCCCGATCTCCGCTTCGTCCTGAGAGGCACGAATCTGCTGCCGCTCCTGCAGGCCTATCCGCGGCCGGACATTCAAGGCGCGATGCTGCCCGGCGATAGCCTGTCGACCCGCGATATCGAGGGGCGGGCGGTCTTGTCGGTCGTTGCGCCCGTGCCGAATCTCGACTGGAGCGTCGTCGTCGACCTGCCGCAAAGCGAGGCTTATGCGCCGATCTACGCTTCGATCCTGCGCGCGTTGATCATCCTCGCCGGAGCACTGCTCATCACCGTGACAACCAGCATCCTGCTCAGCGGGCGCCTGGTCGCGCCGGTCCGAGCGCTGACCGAAGGCGCCGCCCGGATCGGCGAGGGCCAGCTCGACGAGCGCATCGACATTCGCACCGGCGACGAGCTTCAGGAGCTCGGCGACCAGTTCAACCTGATGGCTGCGCGCTTGCAGGAGAGCCGGAGCATCCTGGAGGACAAGGTGTCCCAGCGCACGGCGGCTCTCGCCAAGGCGCTCGACCAGGCATCGGCCGGGCAGCGCGCCGCCGAACAGGCGCGCGAATTGGCCGAGGAGGCGACGAAAGCCAAATCCCGCTTCCTCGCGGTGGTGGGACACGACATCCGCACGCCCTTGTCGGGTGTGCTCGGCGTGCTCGAAATCCTCGACCGCAAGCGCATGAGCCAGCGCGATCGGCGGCTGGTCGAAATGGCGGCGACCTCCGGCGAGACGCTGATCGACCTCGCCAATGCGACGCTCGACCTCTCGCGGCTGGAGGCGGGCACAGAGAGCCTGGAGAAGCGTGACTACGAGCCCGGCCCCCTGCTCGCGGCGGCCATCGCGCTGATGCGACCGGCAGCCGAGCGCAAGGGTCTCGCGCTCCGCCTCGACATCGAGCCTGTCGCGATGGCAAGGCTCAATGGCGATCCCGGCAAGATCAACCGGATCGTCCAGAATCTCCTGCGCAATGCGATCAGCTTCACCGATGCCGGCGAGATCGAGATCGGTGCCGCCCTGGAGCCGGCCGACGATGCGTCCGGGCCGATGCTGGTGATCGCGGTGCACGATACCGGCATCGGCATCGATCCCGCCATGCAGCGCCGCATCTTCCAGGATTTCGTGCAGGTCGATCCCGAAACAGGGCGGCGTTCCGGCGGGGTCGGTCTGGGACTGGCGATCTGCACCAAGCTCGCGAATCTGATGGGCGGCTCGATCTCGGTCTTCAGCGAAGTCGGGATCGGCAGCACCTTCTGGGTCAGGCTGCCGGCTGCAGCCGCGACGAGCGCTGCGCATGCGTCGCATGCCGAGACGGCTGAGACGCCGCTTGTGGTGCTCGTCGTCGATGACGAGCCCGTCACGCGGGAGGTGGCGCGGATCATGATCGCCAAGGCCGGGCACCGCGTGCTGACCGCCAGCTCCGGTGAGGCTGCGCTCGTGCTGTTGGCGTCAAAGCGCGTCGATCTCGTGCTGCTCGACATGCACATGACCGGCATGGACGGCATCGAGACGGCGGCCGCGATCCGCGCTATCCCGGAGATTGCCTGTCCGGCGATCGTGGCGCTGACCGCCGATGTGTCGCCGGAGACGATGCGCCGGCTTCTCGCAGCGGGCCTGACCACGATCGTGCCCAAGCCG
The DNA here is from genome assembly GCF_001741865.1 of Bosea vaviloviae. Lineage (NCBI taxonomy): Bacteria > Pseudomonadati > Pseudomonadota > Alphaproteobacteria > Hyphomicrobiales > Alloboseaceae > Allobosea > Allobosea vaviloviae. Next base: position 471,841 of record NZ_CP017147.1, on the reverse strand, counting down.
GCGACGTCCGCGGCGTTGCGGCAGGTGCTGACGCGCAACGCGCGCAGGCCGGGCCGTCTGGCGAATGCGAGCCTGTCGCCGGACCATCCCGTCGACGACGCCTTCCTCGACGAGCAGGCGCTGCTGGTCGGAGCCGAACGCATGGGGCGTCTTGTTGCGCTGTTCCAGACGGTCTCGGGGGACATTCTGAAGCAGCTTGGCCGGGCGATCGAGCAGGGCGACCGCAAGGCGCTGGAGCGGGCGGCGCATCAATTCGCGAGCTCGGCCAGCGCGCTGGGTCTCGGCCAGGCGGTGACCATCGCATCGACGATCGAGGCCGAGGCCCGTATCGCATCCCCGCAGGTCATGGCGCAGGCGGTGGCCGATCTGGCGCGGGCGCGCGGCGAGGCGCTGGCGGCGCTCGCATTGCGGGGCGCTGCGGTTGCGAAGGGCGCGGCGGAGGGTCAGGCGTTACGGTCGGCGAAGATGCCGAGCTTGTAGCCGATGCCGCTGACCGTTGCGATCACGCCCGGGTCGCCGGCTCCCGTCAGCTTGCGTCGCAGCCGCGCCACCAGCGCATCGACGGTGCGGGCGTCGACCTCGCCATGGCGGTTGCTGACGACCTCGATCAGGTAGTCGCGGCTGAGCGGCCGGCCATTGCTGTCGACCAGCGCGGCAAGCAGGTCGAACTCGCCCCGCGTCAGGCGGATCGGATCGCCGTTGACCGTCGCCAGCTCGCGCCGCAGCAGGTCGATCATGAAGGGGCCGAAGGTGATCGTGGTGCTGCGCCGCGCCGTATCGCGCTCGATCTTGCGACGGCGCAATAGCGAGCGCGTCCGCGCCAGCAGATCGCGCAGATTGACCGGCTTGGTGACGTAGTGGTCGCCTGCGAGCTCGAGCCCGACGATGCGGTCGATGTCGGTGTCGCGACGCGTGACGAAGATGATGCCTGCGTCGGAAAAGCCCTGGAGCTCCTTGGCGAGCTCGAAACCGTCGCCATCGGGCAGCACGACATCGAGGAAGATCAGTTCGGGCTTGACCCGCCGCACCACCCTGCGCGCCTCGGCGACGCTCTCGGCCTCCTCGACCCTGAAGCCCTGGTCGGCGAAATAGCCCGAGATCATGGCGCGCGTTACAGGGTCGTCCTCGACGATGACGAGGCGTTCGCGGTTTGCCGCCGCAGTTTCGCTCGTCGCGTTCATGCCCCAAGCGCACCCGTCAGATCAGATCCGGCCTGAAGCGCCGGCTGCATGCGCCGAGCCCCCCGACGCTCCTGCACGATCCAACTGTCCGGCGGGCTTTGCAAGGCGATGCGCGCGGGTGGCGTGAACGCCGGTTCACGAAAGGGAGACATCTTGCAGGGAGGAGACAGGCTTCGGAGGGTGCAACGGCGTGGATATTCGTGGGCGCCGGCAGGCAGATATTAATCATGGCAAGCAATAGCGCTGTGTTGCGCTGTGTTTCTGCACCGGGATTTAGGATTTCTCGCAGAAGAAAGTCCTCGCCCGAATAGTGGAAATCTGACTGGGCCTCGTGGCTGCGCATCTTTCGCTTGCCGTCGGGCAGACTCTTGGCGGAAGAGCAGATTCTTGACGAAAGAGAAGGGTGACATGGCTCTCAAGGCGATGATCAGGGCGATGAGGCCGCATCATTGGCTGAAGAACGGACTCGTCTTCATCCCGATCCTGCTGAATCATGAAGTCTTCGATCCGGAGTCGCTCGGGCATGGGCTCGTCGCCTTCATCTCCTTCAGCCTGATGGCTTCGTCGATCTATCTTCTCAACGACATCGTCGATTTCGAAGCCGACCGCCGGCATCCGACGAAGTGCAAGCGCCCGCTGGCCGCCGGCGAGATCTCCGAGCGCCAGGCCTATATGGCGGTTCCCGTCTTGCTGGCCACCGCTTTCGCCCTGTCCCTGCTGCTGCCGCAGCCCAAGCTCTTCGTGCTGGCGCTGACGGCCTATCTCGGTCTCGCCTTGGCCTATCTCTTCGTGCTCAAGCGCAAGCTCCTGGTCGATGTGCTGGGGCTGGCCGCGCTGCACACCTTGCGCATTCTCGCCGGCAATGCCGCTGCCGCGATCCCGCTCTCGTCATGGCTGCTCGCCTTCTCGATGTTCCTGTTCCTGAGCCTGGCGCTGGTAAAGCGCTATGCCGAGCTCAGGATCACGCAGGACCAGTCGGGGCTGAAAAAGGCCGGGCGCGGCTATCATGCCGAGGATATCGAGGCGCTTTCCCAGCTCGGCATGGCGTCGGGCTGCACCTGCGCCCTGATCCTGGCGCTCTATGTCGACAGCGCCGCGGTGAAGCAGCTTTACCGTCACCCGGAGCTGATCTGGCTGGTCTGCCCGATCGTCCTCTACCAGATATCGCGGGTCTGGTTCCTGGCCCGTCGTGGTACGATGCCGGATGATCCGCTCGTCTTCATGATCCGCGACTGGCGCAGCCAGGTGACAGGCGCGCTGGTCCTGCTGATCATGGTCGCGGCGACGATCCTGCCGTGAGCGAGATTCTGCCGTGAGCGAGATCCTGCCGGAGTGCCGCTCCTGGGGTGGGCTCGTCGCCCGAAATACCGAGATCGTCGCGGCCGAGCCCTGGATCGCCGCGCCGTCGCAGCATCGGACGCCGGCCCTGGCTTATGGCAATGGCCGCTCCTATGGCGATTCCTGCCTGAACGATGGCGGGGCGCTCATCCTGGGCCGCAGCCTCGACCGGATCCTCGCCTTCGACCGCGTGAGCGGCCTCCTCACCTGTGAGGCGGGCGTGCTGCTCGACGATGTGCTGAAGCTGACCGTTCAGGCCGGCTGGTTTCCGCCGGTGACGCCGGGCACCGCATTCGTCACGATCGCCGGTGCGCTGGCCAACGACGTCCATGGCAAGAACCACCATCGCGCCGGCACCTTCGGCAGGCATGTGCGCGCCTTCGAACTGATCCGCTCCGATGGCAGCCGCCTGACTTGCGCGCCCGACCTGAACGGCGAACTCTTCGCCGCGACCATCGGCGGCTTTGGTTTGACCGGCCTGATCACGCAGGTGACGCTGCAATTGATGCCGGTCACCTCCGTCGAAATGCAGCAGGAGGTGCTGCATTTCGATGGGCTCGACCGCTTCTTCGCGATCGCGGCTGAATCCGATGCGAGCCATAACTACACCGTCGCCTGGATCGACTCGCTGGCGAGCGGCGCGCAGCTCGGTCGCGGCGTCTTCTTCCGGGCCAATCATGCCACGGGGGGCGATGCGCCGCTCGCGCGCTCGAAGCGGCCGCTGCCGTTTCCGATCAGGCCGCCGATCCCACTGATCAACGGGCTGACCTTGCGCGCCTTCAATGCGCTCTACCGGGCGGTGCAACCCTCGTCGCCCGAGCCGCGGCGCATTCCCTATCGGCCATTCTTCTATCCGCTCGACCGCGTCGCCAACTGGAACCGCGCCTATGGACCCAAGGGCCTGCGCCAGTTCCAATGCGCGGTGCCGATGGCCCATGCCCGCAAGGCGGTGGAGGCGATGCTGAGGCGCACGCTGGCGGCGGGTGAGGCTTCGTTCCTGACCGTGCTCAAGCTCTTCGGCGATCTGCCGTCGCCCGGCCTGATGTCGTTCCCGATCGCAGGGGCGACCTTGACGCTCGACTTTCCCAATCGCGGGGCGCGCACGGAGGCGCTGCTGGCTGAGCTCGACCGGATCACGATCGAAGCCGGTGGGCGCGTGAATCCCTACAAGGATGCGCGCATGTCGCCGGCGACATTCGAGGCCTCCTTCCCGGACTGGCGGGATTTTGCGCGCCATATCGATCCGGGGTTCTCGTCGAGCTTCTGGCGACGGGTGACGGCGGGTTGAGGCTGATGCGGCCTTGAGGGGGCCGGCTCTCACATCTGCGCCGTCATCCCGGACCCGAGCGCGACTTGTCCGGGATGACGGCGAGTTTGTCAGGGCGGATTGAGCTTCAGAAAAATAATCGTCTCCCTTTGAACCTCTCAACGCCCCGCCGCGACCAATGCTCATGGAGGGCGAATGGTTCGCCCCCGACTGGACCTCGGGAGATGCCATCATGACCAGCTTCAAGAAGACCGCGACCGCCGCTCTGGCCGCCCTCACCCTCTCCACCGCCATTCTCGCCGGCGCGGGCAGCGCCGAGGCCTATCCGCGCCATCGCGGCCATGGCTGGGGCGTCGGCGCCGGCATCGTCGGAGCGCTTGCCGTCGGCGGCCTGCTCGCGGCCTCCGCCAACCGCGCCTATGCCGAGCCCGTCTATGAGGAGGATGCTCCGGTGCGTCGCTGCGAGATGGTCGAGCGCGTCAACCGCTTCGGCGAGGTCGTCGGCTACCGCAAGGTCTGCTCGCGCTACTGAGCGGCAGGCATGGCCCGTATCGATCCGGCCCCTCGGTTCCCCCGAGGGGCCGGATGGCGTTTGGAAGGGCATGATCCCGGCTTCAACTCGTCGCCTGACAGACGGCCTCGAGATTCCAGCCCTCGGGAGCGATGACGAAGGCGGCGTAGTAGCTCGGCCCGTAATGCAGGCGCAGGTCGGGCGCGCCATTGTCGCGCCCGCCGGCCAAAAGCGCCGCAGCGTGGAAGGCATCGACCGCGGCGCGCGTCGGCGCATTGAAGGCGAGGTGGAAACCCGGCCCCGGCGGGGAGGTTTGCGGCCGCAGTTTCAGTGCCAGCAGGTCGCCGCCGCCCGGCGGCCCATAGCCGGCGGCATCCGGAGCGGTCCAGACGCGGATCAGCCCGAGCGGGCCAAGCGCCGCATCATAGAAGGTGATGGCGGCGTTGAGATCGCGGACGCCGAAGGAGAGATGGCCGAGCATGAAGCGCTCCTCGTTTCGGGGATCCTTGGTTTCGGTAATCCTTGGTTTCGGCAAGCTTTGCCTCGAGCTTCCGTCAGCGCATGTCAGCGGTTTCCCCGCGAAAAGAAAAGGGCCGGCGAACCGGCCCTTTCAGACATTGCGTGACGGCTGGCCTCAGCCCTTCGCCACCGCGACCTTGCGCAGATAGTCGGTGACGATCTTGGTGATGCCGCGCGAGAGCAGATCGTCGAGCGCCGCGATGAATTCGTCGCATTGCTCGCGGGTGACGATCAGCGGCGGCTCCAGGCGGATGACGTTGCGATTGTATTCGGTGAAGGCGACGAGCATGTCGTAGTCCTTCAGCAGCAGCGCGCCGATGAAGCCGCAGAGCGAGCCTTTCAGCTTGTCGTCGAGCAATGCGACCATGTGCTTGAGGCCAAACGGCATGGTCTCGCTGATGTCGTTGAACTCGATGCCGATCATCAGGCCGCGCCCGCGGATCTCCTTGAGCAGGCTCGGATGTTTCGCGCGCAGGCCGTTGAGCTTCTCGATGAGATAGTCGCCCTGACGCTGGGCGTTGCCCATGAGGTCTTCCTCATAGAGCACGTTCAGCGCCTCGATCGCCGAGATGCAGGCCTCGCCCATGCCACCGAACGTCGCCTGGGCATGGATCAGCGCGGTCTTGGGCTTGCCATAGGCCTTCATGTAGATCTCGCGGCGGGCGATCATCGCGCCCATCGCCGCCTTGGAGCCGCCAAGCGCCTTGGCGAGTGCGGTCACGTCCGGCACGACGCCGTCGCGCTCGAAGGCGAAGAACTGGCCGGTGCGGCCGAGACCGCACTGGACCTCGTCGGCGACCCAGAGCACGCCGTGCTTGTCGCAGAGCGCGCGTAATTCGCGCCAGAAACCCTCCGGCGCCTCGACGATGCCGCCGCCGCCCTGGATCGTCTCCATCACGACGATGCCGATCGCGGGATCGCTTTCCAGTGCCTGGCGCACGGCTTCGATGTCGCCGAAGGGCACCTTGACCCGGTTCTCGACCAGCTTGAACTGCGACTGGTAGAGCGTGGAATCCGTGACCGAGAGCACGCCCTTGGTCTTGCCGTGGAAGGAGTTCGCCGCGTGCAGGATTTTCGAGCGCGCCGGTCCCTGCGCCTGTTCGGCGACCTTCAGCGCGGCCTCCATCGCCTCCGAGCCGGTGGAGCCGAGGAAGACCATGTCGAGGTCGCCGGGCGCGATCGTGGCGAGGTTGGCGGCGAGTGCCGAGGCGTATTGCGACATGAAGGCCATGCAGATCTCATGGCGGTTCTCGTCCTGGAATTTCTGCCGCGCCGCGACGATGCGCGGATGGTTGTGGCCGAAGGCGACCGAGCAGAAGCCGCCGAAGAAATCGAGGATCTTGCGGCCGTCGCGGGTGATGTAATGCATGCCCTGGGCGCGATCGACGATGATCTTGTCGAAGCCAAGCAGTTTCAGGAAATGCACCTGACCCGGATTGACATGGGCGGTGAAGAGCTCGCGCACGGTCGTGGCGTCGAGCTGCTTGGCTTCCTCGACGCTGTAGAGCTTCGGGCGAGCAGGCGCAGCGTCGGTCTTGAAAGCGGGCATGCTCATGCTGCGAGGCTCCTCTGCGCCTGATTCCGGATGTCTTTGCTCTTGCGGTATTCGGTGTAGGCGGCGAGCAGCATATCCTCGTCGCGGTGCTTGGGCATCCAGCCGAGCTCGCGCTTGGCCTTGGAGGTGTCGAGAATGCAGATCTCGTCGGCGATCATGTACTGCTCCGGGTCCATGATCGGCAGGTTGATCCAGTCGAGCGTGTTCAGCGTCAGCTTGACCAGCGGCGCCGGCGTCGGCAGCAGGATCGATTTCGAGCCGGCATGCGTGATCAGGTCGCCGAGCAGCTTCTTCACCGGGGGCGGATCGTCCGAGCCGAGATTATAGGCGCTGTTGGGGAAGCCGGCCTTCCAGGCCGCTATGCAGGCGCTGGCGCAGTCGAACACCGAGATGAACTGATAGGGGTTTTTACCCGAGCCGATCATCGGCACCGGCAGGTTCATGTCGATCAGCGTGAACAGCTTGACCAGGATGCCGAGCCGGCCCGGCCCGATGATCAGGCGCGGCCGGAAGATCGGGATCTGGAAGCCTTTTTCGCGATAACCCTGCGCCAGCGTCTCGGTGGCGAGCTTGCTCTCGCCATATTCGCCGAGCGGCTTGGCGGGATGGGTCTCGTCCTGCGGCACGGTGACGGAATGGCCGTAGATCATGTCCGTGGTGAAGTGGACGAGCTTGTTGGCGCCGTTCTTCTCCATCCAGGCCAGGATATTGGCGGTGCCGTGATAGTTCACCGGCCAGAAGAAATCGTGGCGCTCCTTGCGGGTCACGATGGGCGAAAGCATCTTGGCCGAGAGGTTGTAGACGAGGTCGTCTTTGGCGAGCGGGATGGCGTTCACGCTCTCGGCGCTGGTCACGTCGATGTGCTGGAACGGCACCTTGGCGTAATGCGCATGGCCGCTCTTGACGATGTCGGCGACCAGCACCTCCTCGCCCATGGCCGCGAGATCCGCTGCCAGGTGCGAGCCGACGAAGCCGTCTCCGCCGATGATGATATGTTTCATGGGTTCAGGTCTTCCGGACTAGAGCATTTTTGAGCGAAGTGGATATCGGTTCGCGTAAAGAAAATGCGTTAAAACAATAACTTAGAGAAGTTGGACGATCAGCTGGATCGGACATTGCTCTAAGGTTGGCGCGGCAGGCGCGGCGGGGTGCGGACCGGCACCGGGATCGGTCGGAGCACGGGCTTCGGTTCCAGCAGCATGCCGAGACGAAGGAAGAGGCGTGCGATCAGATCCATGTCGGTCCCTCAGCTCTGTGCGATGAAGATGGTGCCCAGCATGATCAGTCCGATGCCGGCAATGCGGGCAGGGCTCAGATCCTCCTGGAAGAAGAAATAGGCGTAAACCGCGACCACGACATAGGCGAGGCTCAGGAACGGATAGGCGTAGCTGATCTGAACCTTCGACAGCACGACGAGATGCGAGGCCATGCTGACCACGAAGGTGCACAGGCCGAAGAAGACGAAAGGGTTGAAGACGACGCGCAGGACCGTGGCGATCAGCCCGTCATGGCCGGGGTCGAGCTGGCCCAGGCCGGTCATGCCACGCTTGAGCATGAGCTGGGCGGCGGCGTTGGTCAGCACCGTGAACAGGATCAGGGGGATATAGGAGTTCATCGGGCGATCAGGTTTTCCGCGTGGTCGGTGGACCCCTGGATGACGCGGAAATTACTTCAAATACCTTACGTTGCAGTCCTTACTTCCGCGTAACGTTAAGATGATCCTGCCGGGATCTCATAAAGTCGGAATGACTTCACGTCGCGTCGTAGCCGGTATTGGAGCGAGCGCAGGCTCTTGGCCCGCGGCTTGCTACCCAGGCCTGGGTTCGCCGACCCATACGACGCCGCTCGCCGCATGACCAAAGGCCGCCTGAGGCTGGTGCGACCGACATTTCGACGACGACATCTCCAAGGAGGACGCAAGACCATGAAGCGCGAAGAGCTCACCGAGAAGATCCTCGACATCAAGCGCGAGAAGGGCTGGAGCTGGAAATACATCACCGGGGAAATCGGCGGCATGTCGGAGATGCTGATCGTCGGCGCGCTCCTGGGCCAGATGAAGCTGGTCAAGCCTTTGGCGGAGAAGGCTGCGACCCTGTTCGGCCTCACCGAGAACGAGAAGCGGATGCTCAACGAGGTGCCGTATCGCGGCACCGGCACGCCGATGCCGCCGACCGACCCGCTGATCTACCGCTTCTACGAGATGGTGATGGTCAATGGTCCGGCCTGGAAGGCGTTGATCGAGGAGGAGTTCGGCGACGGCATCATGTCGGCGATCGACTTCAACATCGAATTCGAGCGCGAGCCGAACCCGAAGGGCGACCGCGTCAAGATCGCAATGTCGGGCAAGTTCCTGCCGTATAAATATTACGGCAACGAGCAGGGCATTCCCGATTACGGCTTCAAGGAAGCGTAGCCCGCCGGTTCATGGCGTCGTGCAGGAGATGGAGCGGGTGTTCGGGAGCGCGTGAATATTGTTATAGTATAACATTTCTAACGTCATGAAAGCGCATGTAGTAATCGTATTGTCACATGAGCTTCCTAACGGTCGCCGGCGGATATCGAACGGGTTCGAGCGGAGACGAGCATGCGCGCGCAAAAATGGCTGATGACGATCCTGGCGACAGGGCTTGCCGGGGCCACTCCCGCGCTGTCTCAGACGATCTACCCGATCAACCGGGCTGAGATCCTCGAGGGCTCGCGCTTCGATTTCAAGGTCGAGTTCCCCAACGCGCCGACCTCGGCCGATGTGAAGGTCACGATCAACGGCAAGCCCGCCGCCGATATCTTCGGCAAGCCGACCGCCTTCACCCAGAACGAGGAAGGCCAGAAGCATTCGGCGCTGTGGCTGCGTGGCGCGACGCTGCCGGCCGGCAACTACGTCGTCGAGGCGACGCAAGGTGCAAACAAGGCGACGGTGAAATGGGAGGTCTTCGCGACGGCCCAGCCGCGCCGGGCCAAGAACGTCATCCTGTTCATCGGCGATGGCATGTCGGTGGCGCATCGCACTGCAGCGCGGATCATGTCCAAGGGCTGGGAAGAGGGCCGCTTCAATGGCGAGCTCGCCATCGACGACATGCCGAACATGGCGCTGATCTCGACCTCGGGCAGCGATTCCATCGTCACCGACAGCGCCAACAGCGCCCATGCCTACACCACGGGCCACAAATCCTGCGTCAACGCGCTCGGCGTCTACTGCGCCAAGAACGCGCTGACGCTGGACCATCCCAAGGTCGAGACCATCTCGGAAGTGATCAAGCGCCGCAGCAAGATGACGATCGGCGTCGTCACCAATGCCGAGATCGAGGATGCGACGCCCGCCGCCATGGTCGCCCATACCCGCCGGCGCTCGGATTACAACGACATCGTCAAGATGTTCTATGACGTGAAGCCCGACGTGATCATGGGCGGCGGATCGCCGAACTTCCTGCCCAAGACGACACCGGGCTCCAAGCGCACCGACGATCTCGACTTCATCGCCCAGTTCAAGGCGGCCGGCTACACGATCGCCACGACCAAGACCGAGATGAATGCGGCTGCCGCGTCCGGCACCAAGAAGCTGCTCGGCCTCTACAACACCAGCAATGTCGACGGCGCCTTCGATCTGCGCCTCGCCAAGAAGGGCAGCGTCGCCAAGTTCCCCGACCAGCCCGACGTCGCCGAGCAGACCAGGGCCGCGATCGACATGCTGAAGAGCAATGAGGACGGCTTCTTCCTGATGGTCGAGTCCGGCCGCATCGACAAATACAGCCACTCGCTGGATTGGGAGCGGGCCGTGTTCGACACGATCATGCTCGACAATGCCGTCAAGATCGCCAAGGACTTTGCCGGTGAGCGCAACGATACGCTGATCATCGTCGTGCCGGATCATACCCATGCGGTCTCGCTCGTCGGCACCTATGACGACGAGCGCCCGGGCCAGCTCCTGCGCGACAAGCTCGGCACCTATGCCGACTCCAAGGCGCCGAATTATGGCCCGCTCGACGCCGATGGCTATCCGACCAACGTCAACACCTCGCGCCGTCTCGCCGTGGTCTTCGGCACCTATCCCGACACCTGCGATACCGGTCGCCCCTTCATGGATGGCGAGCGCGTTCCGGCGCTGAAGAGCGCCGACGGCAAGACCAATGTCGCCAACGAGGCCGATTGCACCGGACCGCTGGCGACGCGCAAGGCCGGCAACCTGCCCTTCGACGCGAATTCGGGTGTGCATTCGGGCGATGACGGCATCTTGACCGCCATGGGCCCGGGCGCCGAGAAATTCCGCGGCCACAAGCCCAACACCTATGTCTTCCGCGTGATGGCGGAAGCGCTGGCGCTGGGCGGCGAGTGAGTCTGTCCTGATCCGAGGCGAATGGTCCGTGCAGCAACCGATCCTCCTCGCAAGACTATCCCGTCGCGGGCTCTTTCAGGGGCTCGCGACGCTCGCGTTTTGCGAAGCCGCCTTCGCAGACGAGGCGGCGGCGATCAGCTTCGACGGGCTCTACAAATCCTTCGGCGTGCTCGGCTTCCAATTCTCGGATCGGGCCACGAGCCTGCGCGGGCAGGAGGTGCGCATGCTCGGCTATATGGCGCCGCCGCTGAAGCCCGAAAGCCATTTCTTCGTGCTGACGCGCGAACCCCTGGCGATCTGCCCGTTCTGCCAGTCCGATGCCGACTGGCCGGTCGATATCGTCGTGGTCTTCATGAAAGCGGTGACGCCGATGGTCAGCGCCGGGCAGAAGGTCGCGGTCTCCGGCCGTCTCGAAATCGGTTCCGCGATCGATGCCGAGACCGGCTTCGTCAGCCAGATCAGACTCGTCGATGCCAGCTTTCACGTCGCTTGACCGGCGGCCCGCAACTGCGGCGCGGGCGCTGCAGTTGACCGGGATCAGGCTCGACCATCGCGGCGGCGATGGCCGACCCTTCCGAGTGCTCGATCTTGCCGGCCTGGCGATTCCAGCCGGCGCACGGGTGGGTCTGCGCGGCGCCTCGGGCTCGGGCAAGACCTCGCTCCTGCATCTCGTCGCCGGGCTGATCCGGCCCGATGCCGGTTCGGTCAGCTGGGGCGACATGGTCGTCTCGGACCTATCGATCGGCGCCCGCGACCGTTGGCGCCAGGCGACGCTGGGCTTCGTCTTCCAGGATTTCCACCTGATCCCCGAGCTCGACGTCGCGGCGAACATCACCTTGCCACTGACCTTCTCGCATTGGCGGATCGGGCCGGCCGAACATGAGCGGGCGGCGATGCTCGCGGCCCGGATGGGGCTGACCGATCTCAGGCGCAAGGCCGGCGTCCTGTCGCGCGGCGAGCAGCAGCGCGTGGCGATCGCGCGCGCGGTGCTGCTCCAGCCGGCGCTGATCCTCGCTGACGAGCCGACAGCCAGCCTCGACGCCGCCCATGCGGCCGAGGTCGGAGCGCTCCTGGTCGAGGTTGCGACCGAGACCGGCGCCACCCTGATCTGCGCCTCGCATGATACGGCGCTGCTGGCGCGGATGGACCGGCGCGTCGAGCTTGCCGCAGTGCCCGTCGTGCCGGTCGAGAGCGCGGCATGAACCCGTTCCCGATGGTCTGGGCCGATATCCGGGCCCTGCGCTGGACGCCGCTGGCGATCATCGTGCTGGTGGCGCTCGCGGTCGCCGTTGGGGTGGCGATCGGGGCGCAGGAGCGGGCTTTGCGACGCAGTTCGGCTGCCGCGGCCGAGGATTTCGACCTGCTGATCGGCGCGCCGGGCAGCCAGACGCAATTGCTGATGTCGGCGGTCTATCTCCAGCCGGATGCGGTGCCGCTGATGGACGGACGCTTGCTCAATACGCTGGCGCAGGATGAGCGCGTCGCCGGCGTCGCGCCGATCGCCTTCGGCGATGTCAGCAAGGGCTATGTGATCGTGGGCACCACGGCGGCCTTTGCCGGCCGCTGGGGGCGGCTCACGCCCGCGCAGGGGCGGCTCTTCGCGAGGGAGGGCGAGGCGGTGCTGGGGGCCGATGTCAGCTATGGCCTCGGCGACCGTATCACGCCGTCGCATGGCGTCTTCGGCGCAACCGTGCGTCCGGGCGTGGCGCATGAGGACGAGGCCGGGCATCGCCATGCCGGTCACGATTATGTCGCGGTCGGGCGCTTGCCGCGCCTCGGCTCGCCCTGGGACCGGGCGATCCTGGTGCCGGTCGAGAGCGTCTGGGAGATCCATGGCCTCGCCAATGGCCACGCCGTGGATGACGGGAGGATCGGGCCGCCCTTCGACGGGCCGCGTATCCCCGGCGTGCCGGCCCTTGTCGTCAAGCCGCGCAGCGTCGCCGGCGCCTATGCCTTGCGGGCGCAATATCGCCAGGGCGGCACGATGGCGTTCTTTCCCGCCGAGGTGCTGGTCACGCTCTACCGCGCGCTCGGCGATGTCCGCAAGGTCCTGGTCGCCGCCTCCTTCCTCAATGCGCTCCTGATCCTGGCGGCGGTCCTGTTGCTATTGATCGCGGTCGCGGGCCTGCGGCGGCGGCGCTATGCGATCCTGCGGGCGCTGGGCGCGCCGCGCGGCTATGTGCTGCTGGTCGTCTGGCTGGGCATGGCCGGGCTGATCGGTGCGGGCTGTGTCGCGGGCCTGCTGGCCGGCGCGGTGCTGACGACAGCGCTGTCGGGCGTCATCGCCGGGCAGACCGGACTGCGGCTCGTCTTCGCGATCGAGAGCCAGGAGATCGCCTTCGTGGCGGCGCTGCTTCTTGTCGGCAGCGCGATCACGCTGGTGCCGGCGCTGATGTCCTATCGCGCTCCGGCGGTCGCCGGCCTGCGCGACTGAGTTCGTTTGCCGATACGCTGCTGTCGCGATCTGACATCGAGGCGCCTAAGCTTGCACCGAACCCGAGCATGGTGCGCAGCATGCCTCTCCCCAATCGCGTCAGCCCCGATGGCAGCCTCTTTGCCGATCCGGCACGCGGCCTGTTCTATGGCAATCGCGGCGGGCGCTTCCATGATCCGCGGTCGCATGCCGTGCCGACGCGGCTTTATGCGAACCGGCAATGGCTCTGCTGCGTGCTGTCCTTCAAGGGCCGCAGCCGGAAGGTCTGGGGGCAGGGCTATACCGAGCTGTTCTTCTGCGACGAGGTGACCGCGCTCGCCGCCGGCCACCGACCCTGCATGGAATGCCGTCGCGCCGATGCGCTGCGCTATCGCGCGGCATTGGTGAGCGGGCTCGGCTTGAGCGAGACGCCGCTCTTTCCGGCTATCGACCGCAGGCTCGATGCGGAGCGGCGCGTCGGCCGTGCGAAGCGCCTGCACCAGCTGGAGGCAGACGCATTGCCCGATGGCGCAATGCTAGCGAGCGAAGCGGGATTTCTGGCTCTCAGGGGCGATGCCGGATTGCTCTGGTCGCCATCGGGCTATATCGCGCGGCAGCCTCGTCCAACTGGCGCTGTCGCCGTCTTGACGCCGCCGGCGACGCTGAGTGCGCTCATGAACGGCTATCAACCGATCTGGCATCCCAGCGTCACGGCGTTCGCCTGAAATTGCGCGAACCCGATTGCCAGCCTCCTGCCCCAAGGGCAACGTGCCGTGGCCAAGCCTGAACGGCTTGCCGTTTTTGCCTGCCGAGACTCGCCGGCAAGCAGGAACAACCGCCTAAGGTGCTGGGGAGATATCGATGCTGTCAAACATGATCCGGGCTTTCACCGTTGCCGCTGTGATGGCTGCCATGCCGGCCCTGGCGGGTCCGCTCACCCTCACTGCGGCTGACCCCGTCGCGACCGTGACGATCCCTGAGGAATGGTCGGGCAAGACGATCGCGCGCGGGCTCGAGATCAAGACGCCCGACGAGGAGGTCTATCTCTGGTTCGAGCTGATCGCGCCCGGCGAGATGGACAGCGTTCAAAAGGAGCATGACCGCTATTTCCAGAAGGAAGGCGTCACGGTCACCGGCGCGTCCGAGACCAAGAAGTCCGAGGTCAACGGCCGGGCCTGGTCCTTCACCGAACTTGCCGCAACCAATAAGGACGGCCCCTCGATCATCCGCTATGTCGCGATCAATCCGAATGCGGCGAGCGGCAAGATCATCCTGATGACCTATTGGGCCTCGCCGGAAGGCGACAAGACCCATGACGCCGCCATGACCAAGCTGATCGAGGGCATCAGCTTCAAATAGCCGGCCCTTCCGGGGGGCTTTCCGGGGATTGAGGAACCTTTCGCGCCATGGGGGCGTTGCCCCAGCATGGTCTGTTCGAATGAGGTTTTTCAATGCGTTCGATTGCTTTGTGGCTCCTTGGGGTGCCGATTCCGCTGATCATCCTGCTCTGGTTCTTCATGCGCTGAGGCGCAGGCCGTTTCATGTAAGATTGCAATGGCCGGGCCTCGCTCCGGCCATTGCCATGTCGGGCTGCTGACAGAGCCCGTCAGGCGCAGATGCTTTCCCGGTTACGCGCGGCGCGCATGCCCGCAGCATCGCAACATGCCGTGATCTCGCCTATATGCCGCCCATGCAGCCGATCATTTCCGTCACCAACCTGTCGAAGACCTATAAATCGGGCTTCAGCGCGCTCAAGGGCGTCGACCTGTCGATCCGGCGCGGCGAGATCTTCGCCTTGCTCGGGCCCAACGGCGCCGGCAAGACCACGCTGATCAGCATCATCTGCGGGCTGGTCAACCCCAGCAGCGGGCAGGTGCTGGCCGACGGGCACGACATCGTCACCGACTATCGCGCCGCGCGCGCCAAGATCGGCCTCGTGCCGCAGGAGCTGACGACGGACGCTTTCGAGACCGTCTGGAGCACGGTCAATTTCAGCCGGGGCCTGTTCGGCAAGCGCCGGGATTCGGCTCTGGTCGAGCAGGTGCTGAAGGACCTCACGCTCTGGGACAAGCGCGACACGCAGATCCGGATGCTGTCAGGCGGGATGAAGCGGCGCGTGCTGATCGCCAAGGCGCTCGCGCATGAGCCGCAGATCCTGTTCTTGGACGAACCGACGGCGG
Organism: Bosea vaviloviae; assembly: GCF_001741865.1. NCBI lineage: Bacteria > Pseudomonadati > Pseudomonadota > Alphaproteobacteria > Hyphomicrobiales > Alloboseaceae > Allobosea > Allobosea vaviloviae. Next base: position 456,547 of record NZ_CP017147.1, on the reverse strand, counting down.
GCGTCGATGTCGAGCTGCGCCAGGATATGTGGAAGCTCGTGCGCGGGCTCCAGGAGCGCGGCGTCACCATCATCCTGACGACGCATTACATCGAAGAGGCCGAGGAGATGGCCGACCGCATCGGCGTCATCAGCAAGGGCGAGATCATCCTCGTCGAGGAAAAAGCCGAGCTGATGCGCAAGCTTGGGCGCAAGCAATTGACCCTGTCCCTGCAGGAGCCATTGGCTGCCGTGCCGCCTGCGCTGGCGAGCTACGACCTGGCGCTGGAGGCTGAGGGCAACGAGCTCGTCTACACCTACGACACCAAGGCCGAGCGCACGGGGATCACGGCACTGCTCCAGGACCTCAGCCAGGCGAACATCCGCTTCAAGGACCTGCGCACCAGCCAGAGTTCGCTCGAAGACATCTTCGTCAGCCTGGTGAGGGACCGTCGATGACCGCGGCAATCGTCAACTGGCATGCCATCCGCGCGATCTATCTGTTCGAGATGGCGCGGACCTGGCGCACGCCGCTGCAGAGCATCGTCTCGCCGGTGATCTCGACCTCGCTCTATTTCATCGTCTTCGGCGGAGCGATCGGCTCGCATATGCCTGTGATCGGCGGCGTGCCTTACGGCGCCTTCATCGTGCCCGGGCTGATCATGCTCTCGCTGCTGACGCAGAGCATCGCCAACGCCTCTTTCGCGATCTATTTCCCGAAATTCACCGGCACGATCTACGAACTGCTCTCGGCCCCGGTCGCCTGGTGGGAGACCGTGATCGCCTATGTCGGAGCAGCCGCGACGAAGTCGATCCTGCTCGGGCTGATCATCCTGCTGACGGCCTCCTTCTTCGTGCCTGAGATCAGGATCGAGCATCCGTTCTTCATGCTGCTCTTCCTGGCGCTGACCGCGACCACCTTCAGCTTGTTCGGCTTCATCATCGGCATCTGGGCCGACGGTTTCGAACGCTTGCAGGTGGTGCCGCTGCTGATTGTGACGCCGCTGACCTTCCTCGGCGGCTCGTTCTATTCGATCGACATGCTGCCGGGCTTCTGGCGCACGGTCGCGCTGTTCAACCCGGTCGTCTACCTGATCAGCGGCTTCCGCTGGAGCTTCTATGGCGTCGCCGATGTCGGCCTCGGCGTCAGCCTGGGGATGACGCTGGTCTTCCTCGCGGCCTGCATCGCCGTCGTCGGCTGGATCTTCCGCACCGGCTATCGCCTGAAGAACTGAGGCCTCTACAGCATCAGGCCGCCCGCACATCCCTGAAGAAGGTCTCGACCGCGCCGCGCAGATCCTGCGCCTCGCGCGCCAGCTTCTCGGCCGTAACCAGAACCTGGCTCGCCGAAGCCGTCGCCGATTGGGAAGCCGCGGTGACATGCTCCATCTGGTTGGCGACGTTCGCTGTGCTGCCGGCCGTGGCCTGGGCGCTGCTGGCGATCTCGGAGGTCGCGATCCGCTGCTGGATGGTGGCGCCGGCGATGGCGACGGTATGTTGCGCGACCTCGCTCATGACGTCCGCGATCGTCTCGATGCTGATGACAGCGTCCTGCGTATCGCGCTCGAAGGCGCCGATCTGGGCCGCGATCTCGTCGGTCGCCTGCGCGGTCCGACTCGCCAGCAACTTGACCTCTCCGGCCACGACGCTGAAGCCGCGTCCCGCTTCGCCGGCGCGGGCAGCCTCGATGGTGGCGTTGAGTGCGAGTAGATTGGTCTGGGCGGCGATGTCGCGGATCAGCCCAACCACCTTGGCGATGTTGCTCGCTGCCTGCGCCAGGTTGGCGACATTGGTGCTCGCAGCTTCAGCGTCCTGCGCCGCGTTGGTGACGACGCTGTTGGCCTTGCCGACGCGCTCGGCGATTTCTGCGATCGAGGCCGAGAGCTCCTCGGAGGCCGCGGCGACGGCGCGGACACTGTCCGAAGCATCGAGCGAGGCGCTGCGCGCGCCGCCGGCCTGTGCGGTTGCGTCCGTGGCGATGCTCGAGAGCGTGCGCGCCGTCGCCTCCATCTCGCGGGAGCTGGCGCGCACCGTGTCGAGCACGGCTTCGATCCTGACGTCGAAATCGGCGATCAATTGCTCGCGCCTGGCTTGCCGGCCCGCTCTGGCGGCCTCGGAGGCGCGCGCTTCGGCTTCGAGCGAACCTCGCGCCAGGGCATTATCGCGAAACACGACGACGGCGCGCGCCATGCTGCCGATCTCGTCGGGCCGCGACGTTGAAGGAATGGCGTCGACGGGTTCGGAAAAGGCCAGGCGCTGCATCGTCTTGGCGAGGAGGCGCAGCGGTTTCGCCACTCGCCAGCGCACGACGATGAGGGTGAGGGCAAGGCCAAACGAGATGACGAGCGTACCGATCAGGATCTGGGAGTGGATGCTGCCCTTCTGGAGCTCGTTGAGCTTGCTGTCGATTGCGGCGCTGTCGGCGCCGCTGAGCGCCGCGAGGCGCTTGAGAGCGGCGTTCAAGGCCCGCCGATTGGCCCGGTTGCTTTCGTTGTTGGTGAGTTCGTTGACCGCGGCCGGGCCGGATACGCGGCCCCGGCGCACGGCTTCCTCACGGAAGAGGACGAAGGCCTCGACCTGGACCGCGACCTCGCGGAACGCGGCCTCGTCCTCCGGTTTGACCTGCTGGCGCCAGTCCGCGAGCAGTCGACGGATATCGGCGAGCTCGGCTAGGAGGGGCTGGGCGAATTGCTCGGCGTCCTGCGCGTCGCGGCTCATGATGATGCCGCGCGTTTCCATGACGACGGCGTTGACGAGACCGTTCATGCGTTCGGCCATCAGGACCCTGAGCGAGGCCGCCTGCATCTCGTCCGTCATCGCGGCATAGCGGCTGAGCGTCTGGACGCTGATGAAGATGGTGAGCGCCGCCGCCAGCGCCAGCAAGGCCACGCTTGCGAAAATCTGGTTGGCAATCTTGCGCAAGGCGACCATCCACAGGCGCTGTCTCCCGTTCGTCGGGCCGGTGCGCAAAACCTGACCCAGGAGCCCCGCATAGTGACGAGGAATGATTAAGAGCCTCTAATAAAACCTGGAGGCACCCCTCCAAAATCCACCTTCGGGCCGAGAATTCGGTCGTCCGCGGCGTCGCGTCGCTTGCCGATGCCAATGGCATCGGCTTCGCACCGCTTCCGGCGGAACGAACGAATTGCCGACGTCGAGACCCCTCCAGGTTTTGTTAGAGGCTCCAAGCCGACGTTATTGCCGGCCGCTTTGAGCCCGGCTGATTGACTTCCCCGGCCTCATCCTGTTCTCACACGGCCATGACCGACATTCAGACCATCGAGGCGGCCGCGACGACCGCCCCTCATGCGCGCCGGCGCACCTTCGCCATCATCTCGCATCCGGATGCGGGCAAGACCACGCTGACCGAAAAGCTGCTCTATTTCGGCGGCGCGATCCAGCTCGCCGGCGAGGTGCGCGCGAAGGCCGGCCGCCGCCAGACCTCCTCCGACTGGATGAAGATCGAGCGCCAGCGCGGCATCTCGGTCGTGACCTCGGTGATGACGTTCGAATATGGCGGGCATGTCTTCAACCTGCTCGACACGCCGGGCCACGAGGACTTCTCCGAGGACACCTACCGCACTCTGACCGCGGTCGATTCCGCGGTGATGGTGATCGACGCGGCCAAGGGCATCGAGGCGCGCACCAAGAAGCTGTTCGAGGTCTGCCGGCTGCGCGACATCCCGATCGTCACCTTCATCAACAAGGTCGACCGCGAGACCCGCGACCTGTTCGACCTGATCGCCGAGATCGAGACCACTTTGGCGCTCGATGTCGCGCCGATGACCTGGCCGGTCGGGCGTGGGCGCGAATTCGTCGGCACCTATGATCTCAAGGCCAATACCTTCCGCCGCAACCAGAAGGGCGACGAGAGCACGCAGGACCTGGCGGTCTCGGGTCCCGACGACCCGCTTTTCGACACCTTGCTGCCCAACGGCGCGGCCGAGACCTGGCGCGAAGAGGTCTTCCTCGCTGCAGAGGGGCTCAAGCCGTTCGATCTGCAGTCGTTCCGCGAGGGCCATCTGACGCCGGTCTATTTTGGCGCGGCACTGCGCGACTACGGCGTGCGCGACCTGATCGATGCGCTGGGGGCCTATGCGCCGAGCCCGCGCGCGCAGATCGCCGACAAGCGCGCGATCGAGGCGGACGAGCCGAAGATGACCGGCTTCGTCTTCAAGATCCAGGCGAACATGGATCCCAACCACCGCGACCGCATCGCTTTCATGCGCGTCTGCTCGGGCAAGCTCTCACGCGGCATGAAGGCGAAGCTGGTGCGCACCGCCAAGCCGATGCCGCTGAACGCGCCGCAATTCTTCTTCGCCCGCGACCGCTCGATCGCGGAGGAAGCCTATGCCGGTGACATCGTTGGCTTGCCCAATCACGGCACCTTGCGCATCGGCGACACGCTGACCGAAGGCGAGGACATCGTCTTCAAGGGCGTGCCGAGCTTCGCGCCGGAAATCCTGCGCCGCGTCAAGCTGAAGGACGCGATGAAGGCCAAGAAGCTGCGCGAGGCGCTGCAGCAGATGGCCGAAGAAGGCGTCGTCCAGCTCTTCCTGCCGCATGATGGCGCGCCGGCGATCGTCGGCGTGGTCGGCGCATTGCAGCTCGACGTGCTCAAGGAGCGCATGGATGTCGAATATTCGCTGCCGGTCGATTTCGAGCCCTGCCAGTTCTCGATTGCGCGCTGGGTCTCGTCCGACGACAAGGCGGCGCTGCAGAAATTCGTCTCGCTGAAGCCGTCCTCGATGGCTGACGATCTCGACGGCGACCCGGTCTTCATGGCATCCAGCCAGTTCACCCTGAAATACGACGCCGAGCGCGCGCCGGAGGTGAGCTTTTCCGATGTGAAGGACTATCAGAAGGTGGCGAAGGCGTAGAGATCGCTCGTGAATTCTACTGGCGAGGCCGCCTGACGCGACCGTCTGCGCTTCCGGTGCTCACGTACACTATCAGAAGGTGGCGAGGGGCTAGGTTGTAAACTCATAAATGAGGAGCTGCTTTCCTATTGCGGACATTCCGCGACTAGCCGTGCTCACGACGCCCGCTCCACAAATCCCAGCGGAATCGCGGTCGTTGACTTGAGCTCCTCCATAGCGAACATCGAGGTTACGTCGTTGAGATCGATCCGCGAGATCAGCTTCTTGTAGAGCGCGTCATAGGCGGCGATGTCCGGAACACAGGCCTTGAGCAGATAGTCGATCTCGCCGCTCATCCGGTAGAAATCGACGATCTCGGGCAAATCGTGCACGGCGGCGTGGAAGCGCTCGAGCCATTCCATCGAGTGACGTGCCGTCTTGACCGCGATGAAGACGGTCACGTCGGCCTGGAGCTTGGCCCGGTCGAGCAACGCCACCCGCTTGCGGATATAGCCCGCCGCTTCCAGCTTCTGCACGCGCCGCCAGCACGGCGTCGACGACAACCCGACTGCTTCGGCGAGTTCCGCCAGCGGCAGGCTCGCATCCTCCTGCAGCCGCGCCAGGATGCGAAGGTCGAAGGCGTCCAACTTGGCCATGGAACTCCCAATGCGATACGGAACATAACGATCGCCTGCAATCATACGAGCACGATAATTTTCTAACTTTATCGCTAGACTTGGCAACGACTTTCACGAATCACCGGTCTCGCCGCAAGTTTGCAAACCCGTTTCACGCCGCTCCGCTATCCTTGTCTGGAGATTGGTCGAGGGGAGTCGCGGCATGCAGGGGTATCTGAACGAGGAGCGGCGCGGCGCCGTCTTGCGCAGCCTGCGGACGGACGAAGGCACGCTCTCGCGCGACTATCTCGCTGCCGCCCGCACTGTTCTGCGCGAACTCGTCGCGATGCCCGATCTTGTCCAGCGCCTGCCGCTCGAACGCAAAGCCGGCGGCTACACCCGAAACCTGCTCGCCGGCAACGAAGCGGTCAGCGTCTGGGCGATCGTCTGGGCGCAAGGCGCGACCACCTGCATCCACGACCATCACTGCTCCTGCTGCTTTGGCGTCGTCGCCGGTACGATCACCGAGACCTGGTATCGCGCCATCGACGTGGCCCGTGCCGTGCCGACCGAGGAGCAGGAGCGCCAGGCTGGCTATGTCGGCTGCATGCTACCCTCGGGTCCCAATATCCACCGCATGCGCAATCTCGGCGCTGGCGACGTCATCACGATCCACATCTACGGCTTCGATCACGAGGCGCACGCCTCCTCAATCGAGACCGAATACACCGCCGTCGGCGGCTGAACGCGCCCGACGGCGAGCCTGGCAGTCGCGGCGTCTCACCCCGCGCGATTGCCCGAGACCACCGCCAGCGCCGCGACGAAGCGGTCGAGATCGGCTTCCATGATGTAGGGCGCCGGCGAGATCCGGATCGTGTTGCCCTTGGCGACGCCGCCGCGCCGCACCGTCATCACCTTGTGCTGGTCGCGCAGCGCCGCGACGATCGCGTTCGTCTCGGCCGGCGAGCGCTTGTCGGTCAGCGCGAAGGAGGTGATGCCGGCGACCATGGTGGCATCGTCGGGCGTCTGGATCTCGACGCCCTTCAATTCGCGCGCCTTGTTGACCCAGTAGTTGCGCAGGTGGCGATAGCGCGCCTCCTTGGCCTGTGGACCGATCTCACGATGCAAGGCCAGCGCGGTCGGGACCGTGAGCTGGGCGGCGAAGTTCGGCGTGCCGGTATGGACGCGGGAACGGACATCGTCGGCCTTGAAATCCTCATCGGCCATATAGGGGTCGATGTCGGCCAGCCGCTCACGGGCGATGTAGAGCATGCCGACGCCGAGCGGCGCGCCGATCCATTTGTGCAGGTTGAAGCCGATGAAATCGATGCCGAGGTCCTTGGCCTGGAAGTCGATCTGGCCCCAGCTATGGGCGGCGTCGAGGATGACGTCGACGCCACGCGCCTTGGCCATGGCGGCGAGTTCCTTGACCGGCATCATCAGCCCGGTGCGATGGCTGATATGGGTCAGCAGGAGCAGCTTGGTCTTCGGATTGGCTTTCAGCGCGGCGTCATAAGCGTCGAGCACGGCCTGACGGGTGGCGGGCTCCGGGATGTCGAATTTGGCGACCGCGACCCCGCGCCGGTCCTTCAGCCAGTTCATGGCGTATTGCATCGAATCATAGTCGAGATCGGCATAGAGCACGGTGTCGCCGGGTTTCAGCTTATTGTAGCCCGAGATCAGCGCCTGGAGCGCCTCGGTTGCGCCGCGCGTCAACGCGATCTCTTCCCTGGCCACACCCAGGAAGGCGGAGAGCGGCGCGCGGACATCGTCGAGATCCTGCCCGATCTTGGTGCGGGCATAGACCGTGTTCTCGAAATTCACGAAGTCGGTCAGGCGCTTGTATTCGGCCTTCACCGGCTCGGCCATGATGCCCCAATAGCCGTTCTCGAGGTTCACCATGTCGGGGGTGACGCTGTAGAGGTCGCGCACCGCGCTCCAGTAGCCGGCGTCGCTGCCGAGATTGCTTGTGGGAAGCGTGGGCAGGTTGCGGGCGGCGGCCGGCAGGGCCTGCACTGCGAGTGCTGCGGCGCCGAGCCCGAGAAGGAGCGTCCGGCGGTTGGTCTCGAGCGTCTGGCCTTGCATGATCGTCGTCTCCTCGCTGGCGTTGCGGTGAGCTAGCGCTGCCCTGTTTCAGGGCTGTGACGGTCGCAGTGGAGAGGGGTAGGGGTGAGGTGTCGGCCCCTGGACCAGTGGCGTGAAAACCATTGTCGTCATTGCGAGCGCAGCGAAGCAATCCAGGAAGCCTCGCTCTACGTCCTCTGGATTGCTTCGCTGCGCTCGCAATGACGACGGGGCAGCGTGAGGTCACAGCCAAAGCATCAAGCGGCGGGCGCTCATCCCTGCCCTTCTCTCACCAATCTCAGGCTTGTCCGAGATTGGTGGCTAGTGACTCAAGTCGGAAACATCCGACTTGAGTTGGAGAGGGTTCCCCGCGCTATGTCCTGCAGCTTTCGGGGGCCGTCAGCTGTGCCCGGCCTTCAGGGCCTGGTCGAGATCGGCGTAGAGGTCCTCGACATCCTCGATGCCGGTCGAGAGTCTGAGCAGGTCGGTGGGGCAGGGCGAGCCCGCGCCCTCGATCGAGGCGCGATGCTCGATCAGGCTCTCGACGCCGCCGAGCGAGGTGGCGCGCTTATAGAGCTCGACATGAGCCGCCGCCTTGATCGCCGCAGCCTCGCCGCCCGTCACCTGCACCGAGAGCATGAAGCCGAAGCCGCCTTCCATCTGGCGGGCGGCGATGTCGTGGCCGGGGTGCTGCGGCAGGCCGGGATAGAGCACGCGCGCCACCAGCGGATGGGCCGAGAGCCTTTGCGCCAGCGCCATGGCGGAGGCGCTCTGGCGCTCCTGCCGGAGATGGAGCGTGCGCAGGCCGCGCATCAGCAAAAAGGCCTCGAAGGGGCCCAGAATCCCGCCTTGCCCCTTGCGTACGGTCTTGATGCGATTCCAGAACTCGTCGTCCTGCCGGGCGCAGAGCGCGCCGGCCACGACGTCGGAATGGCCGTTCAGCACCTTGGTGGCGGCATGCATGACGATGTCGGCGCCGAGCGTCAGCGGCCGCGTATGCACCGGCGAGGCGCAAGTCGAATCGACCGCGAGCTTGGCGCCGGCCTTGCGCGCGATCTCGGCCACGCCGGCGATGTCGGTGATGGTCCAGAGCGGGTTCGAGGGCGTCTCGGCCCAGATCAATTTGGTGACGCCAGGCTTCACGGCCGCCTTCAGGGCGGCGAGATCGTCCGTCTCGACAAAGTCGATGACCAGCCCCCAGCGCGTCGCCTCGGTCTGCAGCCAGGCGCGCAGCGCCCAGTACATCACCTTGGACGCGACGACATGGTCGCCCGGCGAGAGGGCCTGGAAGACGGCGGTCGCCGCTGCCATGCCGGAGCTGAAAAGCAGTGCGCCGGCCTTGGCTTCCTCCAGCATGGCGAGCACGCTCTCAGCCTCGCGGATCGTCTCGTTGTCGGGCCGGCCATAGATGAAGCCCGAGGAATAGGCATTGTCCTCGTCGCGGATATAGGTCGTGGCGATATGGATCGGGGTAACCACACCCTTGGTCTGCGGGTCGATCTTGCCCATGGCCTGCGCGGCGAGAGAGCGAGGGTGAAGCGGGCGCTGCGGCATGGGAGATCCGAACAAGTTCCGTGAGGGACTGGGAATGGCCATCTGGCGCAGGCCGGGTGGTTGGTGCAAGGGCCGGCGCTCGCGCTCAGCCGATCGAGCGCTCGATGACCTTCATCACGGTCGCGCGCAGATCGGCGATGGTGAACGGCTTTACCATGACCTCGGAGATGATCGCCTCCAGGCTCTTCGCCCGTTCGCGCTGCTCGGCATAACCCGTCATCAGCATGATGGTCAGTTCGGGGAATTCCTGCTTCGCGGCAAGGGCAAGCGCAATCCCGTCCATCAGCGGCATGCGGATATCGGTGAGCAGCAGGTCGAAGCGGCCCTTCTCGGCGATCAGGATATCGAGCGCCTCGGCACCGTCGGCCGCCATCAGGCAGGTATGCCCATCCATGGTGAGGCCGCGTGCCACGAGCGTGCGGAGGGGTTCCTCGTCATCGACGACCAGAATTCGCGACATCGTTCAGATCCCGGGCAGGCCAGCCTGATCGGCCGTCTCGATGACGCCGACATAGGGCAATTGCCGATAGGCGTGAGCAACGTCCATGCCATAGCCGACGACGAAATAGTCCGGGCATTCAAAGCCGATATAATCCGCCTTGATGTTGACCGCGCGCTTCCCCGGTTTTTCCAGCAACACGGCGCTCGAGACCTTGGCGGCTCCGCGCGCCGACAGCAGATCCTTGGCGAAGGCGAGCGTGCGCCCGGATTCAAGAATATCGTCGACCAGCAGCACCTCGCGGCCGCGAACGTCGCTTTGGACGTCGCGCAGGATCTCGACCTGGCCGGACGAGATCGCGGCGTTGCGATAGCTGGAGAGATGCACGAATTCGACCTGCGGGGTCATGCCGGCGCGATGCATGGCACGGATCAGGTCGGCGACGAACATGAAGCTGCCCTTCAGCACCGCCACCACGAGCAGATCCGGCGGCGAGTTTGCCGCGATCATCCGCGCCATTTCCTCGTTGCGATGCGCGATCTCGCCTTCGTCGTAGAGCACCCTGATGCGCCGGGCTTCAGCCATCGTCTCGTCGTCCTTTCGTGGCTGGCCGGGAACTGGCCAGCTTTTCGGCGCAGAATGTCGCGCGCTTCGTCTTTCAGGCAGGCTTATAGCATCCACCTGGATCGGCCAGAGGCTCTATTCGCCTAGAGCATGTAAGAAAAGTGGGCGCCGGTTTTTCGCAAGAGCCGTGCTTTCAAGAGCAGTGCTTTAATGCGCGTTGGCGAGGCCTGTCGCCTTGGCCGAGGTGAAGCGCACCAGCACGGATTTCCCGGCTTCGGGCGGGGAGGCGAGCCTGGCGCGGAAGCGGACGAGCTCGGCTGGTTCCAGGTTCGGTCGCGGCGGCTCGGTCGTCCATGTGTAAAGCGTCTGGCCGGCGGCATCCTTGACCGCGACCTCGATCGGCGGCATCGGCGCCCTGCCTTTGCTGATATTGGTCACGTCGCCCTCGACGACGAGGAAGCGATTCTGCCCGTCTTCGACCAGCCCGCTTTCGACAGCGCTCAAGCTGAGGCCGCGGACATTGATGGGAAGGCCGAGCTTCTCGAAGACGATGGCGAGCTGCGGCGCGCCGCGCACGGCGAGATTGCGCTGCCAGACGAGGAGGCCGAGCAGCGCTGCGCCGCCTAGGCCGAGCGCGACGAAGGCCGCAGCGTGGCGCGGGCGGGGTTGACCGATCCTGGCGTCCTTCGCCGGGGAGCGCTTGCCTTTGCCGCGCTTGCGCGGCTGCGGTGGGATGGCCTCGAGAGTGTCGGTGTGTTCGGAGGCGACGGCGCTGATCTGCGCGTCGATCTCGTTTGCGCGCTCGAGTTCCTCGTTCAGGAGGGCCTGCGTCTCCACCGCGCTGGGGGGCTCCGGAAAATCCTGCGCCGGGTCGACATGCCACAAGGTCTGGCAGGAGGCGCAGCGGACCTTGCGTCCCGTCGGGCCGAGCTTGGCCGCGTCGAGCTCATACCGGCTGGAGCAGGATGGACAGACGATCAGCATGGGCTTGCCAGGCTCGGCTCCTTGCCTCGGTTGAACAATCGTGGCCGGCGTCGCCAGGGAGCCTTCACCCTGCGTCATCGCGGTTCAAGCTCCGTTGCCCGCGATTGCGGGCCACCCTCTCCATTGGGCTGATTTATGGTTAACGCCTCGTGAAGAACCTGTGCGCCAAGGTGCCTGTCGCTCCGGTCGCATTCCGGGGCGGCGCGCTTGAGGTGTAGGATCGCAGCTGAGATTCGCAATGCGGCTCGAAGGGATGGCGGTTTGGTTCGGTTCGAGAATGTCGGTCTGCGATATGGCATGGGCCCGGAGGTGCTGAAGGACATCAACTTCAGCATCGCGCCGCGTTCGTTCCAGTATCTCACCGGCCCTTCGGGCGCCGGCAAGACCACGCTGATCCGTCTCGTCCTGATGGCGCTGAAGCCGACGCGGGGGCTGGTCAACCTGTTCGGGCAGGATGTTTCGCGCCTGGACGCGACGACGCTGACCGGCTTTCGCCGGCGCATGGGCGTGGTGTTCCAGGATTTCCGCCTGCTCGATCATCTCACGCTCTATGAGAATGTGGCGTTGCCCCTGCGCGTGCTTGGCAAGGAAGAGACGAGTTACCGTGCCGAGGTCGTCGAGCTTCTCCGCTGGGTTGGGCTGGGCGAGCGCATGCATGCGGTGCCGCCGGTCCTGTCGGGCGGCGAGAAGCAGCGCGCGGCGATCGCGCGTGCGCTGATCAGCCGGCCTGAATTGCTGCTGGCCGACGAGCCTACGGGCAATGTCGATCCAGGCCTGGGCCGGCGCCTGCTCCGGTTGTTCATGGAATTGCAGTCGCTGGGCACGGCGGTGGTGATCGCGACGCATGATCTTGCGCTGATGGAGCTCTACGACGCGCCGCGTCTTGTTCTCGTCGACGGGCATCTGCATGTCGATGCATGAAGCCGACAGCGATGAAGCCGAGCATGAGGGGCTGGCCTTGCCGCCGAACCTGCGGCGTGACCAGCCTCTGGTGCCGCTCGATTCGGTGGCGGGGCGGGCGCTGATGGCGGTCATCGCTATCCTGACCTTCCTGGCGGCGTTGAGCGCCGGTGCGGCCGTACTGGCGGCGCGCGCCTCGGAGCAGTGGCGTGGCGCGGTCGCCAATGAGATGACGATCCAGATCAGGCCGGATTCGCGCCGCGACATGGAGGCCGATCTTTCGCGCGCGGTGGCGATGGCGGCGGGCGTCGCCAGCATCGAGACGGTTCGCGTGGTGCCGAAGGCGGAATCGGACAAGCTGCTCGAGCCTTGGCTCGGCACGGGGCTCGATCTCGTCGAATTGCCGGTGCCCCGATTGATCGTGATCAAGCTGAGATCGAATGTCGGGCCGGATCTCTCGACTTTCAGCGCTGCGCTGCGCCACGAGGTTCCGAGCGCGATCCTCGACGATCATCGCCTCTGGGTGCGCCGGCTCTCGACCATGGCGAACACCATCATCCTGTCCGGCGCTGCCGTCGTGCTGCTGGTGCTGACGGCGGCTGCGCTCGCCGTCGCCTTCGCCACGCGTGGCGCCATGGCCGGCAGCCGCGACAGCGTCGAGGTGCTGCATCTCGTGGGAGCCGACGACGCCTTCATCGCGCGTGAATTCCAGAGCCGCTTCGTCAGGCTGGGCCTGAGGGGCGGCGCGATCGGTGGAGCGGGCGCGATTGTCGTGATCGCCCTGCTCGGTTTCGTGGCATCACGCCTGGGCGCGGCGCCCGAGGCAGAACAATTGCAGGCTTTATTCGGGGCTTTCGAGATCGGCTGGTCGGGCTATGTCGCGGTGATCATGGTGGCCGCGGTGGTGGCGGCGATCGCGGGGCTCGTCTCACGATTCACGGTGCGACATTATCTACGCGCGTTGGCTTAAAAACCCTTAACCCTTGTGGCGGCAGGAATGCCGAGCCCGCCGCCGTTATGCCCGATTGGCGGTTTAACCTAACCAAGACATGGTGATGATCGGAAGCAGTCACGAGCATCTGCTGGCAGGACGAAACGAGCGATCCATGACGCCCGGGCAGTCTCGCATGCATGCGGCCCGCTGGAGCTGGCCAAGGCGCCTGGGATGGCTCCTGGGCTGCATGCTGGTTGCAGCCTCAGTGGCGCTCGGGCTGGGCTATGCCGAATTCGCCTCCGGAATCGAGCCGCGGGAGCCTGTCGCCGTGCCGCGTACGGACGCGATCGTCGTCGTCACCGGTGGCTCGCAGCGTATCGGCGACGCTATCGGCCTGCTCGGCGCCGAGCGCGGCTCGCGTCTGCTGATCAGCGGCGTCAACGAGAAGACGAGTCGCGAGGAACTCGCCAAGCTCAACCCCTCGGCGCGCGAGCTTCTCGCCTGCTGCGTCGATCTCGACTACCGCGCCCGCAACACCATCGGCAACGCCATCGAGACCCGCCGCTGGGTGCGCCAGCATGAATTCCACTCACTTTTGGTCGTGACCTCAAACTACCACATGCCACGCGTGCTGGCCGAGTTCGCCCATGCGATGCCGGGCGTGCGCCTCGTGCCGCATCCGGTCGTGACCGACCAGATCGACACGACCGGCTGGTGGCGGAGTTGGAATGCAGTCCGGCTGCTTGGGCCCGAATACGGCAAATACCTCGTGGCGCGCCTGCGTAGCGCTTTCGAGGGGGATCCCGAGACGTCGCGGCTCTCGGTCATCATCGGCGGCCGCAAGCCGGTTTCGCCGAAACCCGCAGGGTTTCTCGGGCCAGACTATGAGAAGCGCACGCGCCTGCATGACCATCGCAACAACGCCTGATCCGCGTTCACGCGCTTGACGGCGGCGAGCTGACGGGCTCTTTGCGCGCCATGCTGATCCTGCGCTCCCTGCTCGCCAATGTCGTGTTCTACGTCAACCTGTCGCTCTGGCTGGTGTTCGCGGCATTTCCCGCCTTGCTGCTGCCCCGACGCTACCTGATGAAGGTCGCTGGCGGCTGGTCCCGCAGCGCGCTTTTCCTGTTGCGGGTGACGTCGGGCACGGGCTTTGAGATCAAGGGGCTCGAGAACGTCCCCAGCGGCGGGCTGATCGTTGCGTCCAAGCACCAGTCCCTCTGGGAGACCTTTGTCCTGATCGGGTTGTTTCCCGATCCGGTCTTCATCCTGAAGCGCGAACTGACCTGGATTCCGTTCTTCGGCTGGTGCCTGCTCAAGCTCAGGATGATTCCGGTCGATCGTGGCGGGCGGGCGCGGGCCCTGGCCCAGGTCACGCGGCGCTCGCGGATCGAGATGCGCGAGAACGGGCGCCAGCTCCTGATCTTCCCGGAAGGCACGCGCCGGCCGGCCGGGGCTCCGCCGGACTACAAATACGGCGTCGCGCATCTCTATGCCGATCTCAAGGTGCCTTGCGTGCCGGTCGCGCTGAATTCAGGTCTGTACTGGCCGCGCCGCAAGTTTCTGCGCCTGCCGGGTACGATCCGCCTGACATTCCTGCCGGCGATCCCGCCGGGGCTGAGCAAGACGGAGTTCCAGGCGCTGCTGCAGGACAGTATCGAGACGGAAAGCGACCGACTGCTGGCGCTGGGGCGTAGCGAACTGGCCAAGCTCGGTCTCGACCCGCTGGCGAAACACTCCTGACAGCAACTGTCAGCAAGGCCGGCTGCCTAGAGCATTGCGCGAAAAAGTGGATGCCGGTTTTTTCGCGTGAGCAATGCTCTAAACTCTAGGAATCGATCACGTTTTTCGCATTCGGACGTTCCCGTCCGAATGCGACGTGATCTAGGCCTGCTCCCCTTGACAGATAGCTTGTTCGTTCTCATTTTGTTCTGGAACAAAAGGAGGAACGGATGGCCGCTCTCGCCTATTCCCACGCCGATCTTTTCGCTGACGAGCCCGTGGTCTCGGCGCGCGAAATGCCGCTGCGCAGCACGGCGGGCCTGACAGAGCGTCGCTTCACCGCCTGGCGCGGACGTTCGGGCCGGCGCTACGTCGCCTCGGTCTTCACGGTCTCGGACGATCATGCGCTCGGCTTCACCGATGCGGTGCTGCTGGCGGTCTCGCCGGATCGCGAGATCCTCGCCGCGCGCGACAGCGGGCCGTTCGGGGTCGAGGCAGCGCTGACGCGCTGGCGGCAGGCGGTGACGCAAGCCGGCGCGCGCGAAATCCATGTCCATCTGCTGGCAGAGGACGGCATGAGCCGCCGCGCGGCGCTGCTCGACCTGATGCCGGAGGTCTGAGCCGATATTAGAGCGGCGGGCGCGGCTCGCCGAGGCCGGGGGCGAGTTTTTGCGCGAGCTCGGCGAGGACAGGGTCGAAGACGCCCATCTTGCGCAGATGTTCATGGGTCTGCAGCACATAGTCCGGGTTCTCGCCCGAGCCGCCGCGCCCGTTGCGTACCAGCTCCAGCACCTTGTCCGGCGGCAGCCGCCCGGCATATTGCAGGTGCTTGCGGTCGGCGACATAGACCAGCGCCTTGACGTTGCGCCCATCATCGAGCCGCACCGGCATATGGCGCTCGAGATAGACCGAAGTCGCCTGTTCGCGGGCGCGCAGATAGGTCACGGTCTCGGCCGCCTCGCCGGCTGCGACCCGGAAGGCAAGGCCGCGGCAGATGCCGCCGCGATCGAGGCCCAGTACGAGGCCGGGACGTTCGGGCGTGCCGCGATGGACATGCGAGAAGATGCAAAGTGAGCGGTGGTAGCCGTGCAGCCGCGCGACGACGCTTTCCTCAAAAGGAAAGCCAGGCCGCCAGATCAGCGAGCCATAGCCGAAGACCCAGAGATCGCTCGCACCGAGATCAGCTGTCATCGTCACCCCATAATTTTGCCGTGGCCGCCTGCTTGATGGGCGCACTGGCGTCCTTGCTCGGCGGCAGCTAACAATCCGCTCGCTTTTTCGCAATGGACTGCCGCCGTATGACCGATCTTCCTCCCACGCGTCGCCGCAGCCGGTTCTGGCTCTATGCGCCCTTCGTACTGCTCGCGTTGCTGGCCGCCGCCTGGAGCGGCTTCTGGTTCGTGGTGCGCGGGCGTGTCGCGGAGGCGGTCGACACGGCGCTGGTGCGCGAGGCCGGCCTCGGTCGCAGCTGGAGCTGCCTGGACCGTTCGATCAGCGGTTTTCCGTTTCGTGTCGAACTGCGTTGCGCGTCGCTGGAATTGACCTCTGTGCGCTGGGGCGATGCGGTGAAGCTGCAGACCGGGCCAAGCCTCGCGCTCGGGCAGATCTATTCGCCCGGGCTCGTCATTATGCAGATCACCGGCCCGCTGCAGGCCAGCCTGCCCGAAGGCCGCAAGCTCGATCTGGCCTGGGCTCGGCTCGAGGCAAGCCTGACGCATAACGGCACGGCGCCCCAGCAGGTCTCCCTGGTCATGACCGAGCCGAATGCGACCCTCGCCGCGCCCGGCCAGGCCAATGAAGGCTGGCGCGCGGCCAGCCTGGAGGTCCATCTGCGCCGCAATCCGACGCGCCCGGCAAGCGATCAGGCCACCGATCTCGCCATCAGCACCAAGGGCTCCGTCCTACCTGCGCTCGATGCGCTGCTCGGCACGAGCGAGGCCGGCGATGTCGACATCCAGGCGACCCTGACGCAGGCCGAGGCCTTCAAGCTCGGTTTCAATCCCGATGCGCTGGAGCGCTGGCGCAGCGCTGGCGGGCAGATCGAGTTGACGAAGCTGGTCTCAGTCAAGGGCCCGGCCCGCATCGAGGCGAGCGGCCTGTTGCTGCTCGACCAGACGCATCGTGTTTCCGGACAGATCCAGGCCTCGCTCGCGGGCATCAAGCAGATCGCCGGCGTTCCGGTCGGGGGGGGGCTCGGTGGCCTTGGGGGCCTGCTCGGGGGCCGGGCCAGCGCGCAGGCACCGGGTGCGGCGCCCGGCCTGACGGCGTTGCCGCCGGTGGTGCTGCGCGAGGGCCGCGTCTATCTCGGGCCGATCCGCCTGCCGGTCCAGCCGCTCCTGCCCTTGTACTGACCGCACATGAAAAAGGGGCGCATCGCGCCCCTTTTCTTTGCTGATGAACGGCCGCGGGTTAAGCCGCCGGCAGCGCCGCGCGCGGCGCCTCGATGCGGGTCAGGGCCTTCTTGACCGCATCCTGCACCTTCTCGAAGGCGCGCACCTCGATCTGGCGGACGCGTTCGCGCGAAACGTTGAACTCCTCGGAGAGCTCTTCCAGCGTGATCGGGTCCTCGGCCAGCCGGCGTGCCTCGAAGATGCGGCGCTCGCGCGGGTTCAGGACATCGAGCGCCTCGCGCAGGGCCGAGTGGCGGTTGTCGCTTTCCTGCGAGTCCGCATAGCGGCGTTCCTGGCTCTCGCTGTCGTCGACCAGCCAGTCCTGCCATTCACCGTCGCCATCCTCGCGCAGCGGCGTGTTCAGCGACGCATCGCCGCCGAGGCGGCGGTTCATGTCGATGACGTCCTGCTCGTTGACGCCGAGCTTGGTAGCGATGGTCTTGACCTGCTCGGGACGCAGATCGCCCTCGCCAAGCGCCGAGATCTTGCTCTTGGCTTTGCGCAGATTGAAGAACAGCTTCTTCTGGTTGGCCGTGGTGCCCATCTTCACCAGCGACCAGGAACGCAGGATGTATTCCTGGATCGAGGCCTTGATCCACCACATTGCATAGGTCGCGAGCCGGAAGCCCTTATCGGGCTCGAAGCGCTTGACCGCCTGCATCAGGCCGACATTGCCCTCGGACACGACCTCGCCGATCGGCAGGCCATAGCCGCGATAACCCATGGCGATCTTGGCCACGAGCCGCAGATGGGATGTGACGAGCCGGTGCGCCGCATCGCGGTCGCCGTGCTCGCGCCAGCGTTTCGCCAGCATGAATTCCTCGTTCGGTTCCAGCATCGGGAACTTACGAATCTCGTCGAGGTAACGTGACAGTCCGCCTTCCGCGGACATGACGGGCAGCGACGCAATCGCCATGCTCGTTCTCCTTCTTGGCCCCCGCTTCGCGGCAAACCAACCGCGCGATCAACCTTCGCGCAGGCTTTGGATGTCGTGAAAGATACAACGCCGGAACCGGCTAACGGTTCGGCGCTGTTTCAAGCCACGTGCGGCGCCCCTTAGCCATCCGCATCCAACGCGCACTCTATGCCATGACAGCTTGGCGGAAAATGGGCAGGATAGCGAGATTGCCTCACAGCCTCGCGAGTTCTGCTTGCAAATTTGCAAACTCAGACGGCGGGTCGGATTCGAAAAGCATCTCTTCGCCCGTGGCGGGATGGGCGAAACCCAGCAGCGCCGCATGCAGCGCCTGCCGCCCCAATTGCGTCAGCGCCAGACGGGCGGGCTCGGGCAGGCGGCTCGCCTTGGTCGCGAAACCGGAGCCGTAGAGCTGGTCGCCGAGCAGGGGGTGGCCGAGATGGCTCATATGGACGCGGATCTGATGCGTGCGCCCGGTCTCGAGCCGGCACTCCACCATGCTGGCGAGCGCCTCGGTCTCCTCCCTGCCCTTGAGCAAAGCGGGGTAGCGTTCCATCACGGTGAAATGGGTGATCGCCTCGCGCCCGCGCTCCTCGCCCACGACCATCATCTTTTCGCGGTTCTTGTTCGAGCGCTCGATATTGGCTTCGATCGTGCCGTGCGCCCGGCGTGGAAAGCCCCAGACAATGGCGAGATAGGCGCGCTGGAGGGGGCCGGTGCGACCATGGTCGGCGAACTGCTTCGCCAGGCCCTGATGGGCCTTGTCGTTCTTGGCGACGACGAGCAGCCCGCTGGTGTCCTTGTCGAGCCGGTGCACGATGCCCGGTCGCCTGACGCCGCCGATGCCCGAGAGGCTTTCGCCGCAATGAGCGATCAGGGCGTTGACCAGCGTGCCGTCCTCATGGCCGCCGGCAGGATGCACGACGAGGCCGGCGGGCTTGTCGATGACGATCAGGTGCTCGTCCTCGAACACCACGGTGAGCGGGATGTCCTGCCCCGCCGGTGCCGGGGGCTTGGCCTCGGGCATGATCAGCGTCAAGGCGTCGCCCTCGACGACCTTGCGGCTGCCATCGGTCGTGACCGCGCCGTTCAGGCTGACGCCACCATCCTTGACGATCTGCTGCAGGCGGGCGCGCGAGATCTCGCCGGCCAGCAAGGCGAGCGCCTTGTCGAGGCGCGCGCCGGCCTGTTCGGCCGTCACATGCAAGGTCACGCCCGCAGGCGGTGCGGTCTCAAATTGGCTTGGCTGTGATGTCATGACCGACGCTATAAGCGCCCGGGCCGAAAGCCGCACTTCTTTTCGCACGCGCCTGCGTCGTGCGATGAAGCTTGCCCCAGCCGGAGATCCCCAGCCGGAGATCCTGCCTCAGCCCAAAATCTTGCCTCAGCCCAAAATCTTGCCTCAGCCCAAAATCTTGCCTCAGCCCAAAATCTTGCCTCAGCCGAAGATGCGGAACTTCGCCTTCTTCTCCTCGAGGATCTGGGCGTCTTCCGGCCCGGGATCGTCGGGTGCATGCGAGACGGGAAAGATCACGGGCGTGGCGCGCGCTTCGCCCTTCGCTGATGCGGCCTCGGGCTTGGCCGCGGCCGGTTTTGGTTCCACGACAGGCTTCGGCTCCACGACAGGCTTCGGCTCCGCGGCAGATTTGGCCTCCTCGGGCGGCTTGGGTGCAGGCTCGACGATGGCTGCCGGCGGCGGCTCGCTCGGCTTCGGCGGTGGCATGGCGGGGATGCTTGCGGGGGCGGTCGTCACGGTTTCGGCGCGGGCCTCGATCAGAGGCGCGGAATCGTCGAGATCGGCCAGGACGTCGTCGAGCGCCGGAGCATGGCTGCCGAGTGTGGCGGGCGGGACCGTCCAGACGAAGGCGTCGAGCCGACCCGAGATCGGCGAGACCGGCAGCCATTGATCAGAGACCAGCCCGTCGGCGACCCAGGCGGCGTCGCGCGGCGCACGCGTTGCCCGTGCGAGCCATTCGCGCACCCGGCCGGCCGCGCCGTGCTCGGCTTCCTCGAGCTCCGCCATCAGCAGGCAGGCGCGCACCGAGGCGCCGCCGGCGAGCAGCGGCTTCAAGGTCGTGCGGGCCTTGGCGAAATCGCGGGCGTGGATGGCGGCGCCAGCGAGCGCCAGCACGCCTTCAGGGTCGGCCGGGCGCAATTTCGCCAGCGTGGTTGCGCGGTTGAGCCGGTCCTGGGCGCTGTCGCCGGAGCGGACATCGAGATAGGCGGCGGCGATGTCGGGATGGGAGACCTCCTTCCAGGCGGCCTCCAGGATCTTGGAAGCTTTGCGGATGTCGCCGCGCTCGGCCAGCATGCGGCCGGCCAGCACCGCGGCCGGCGTCAGGCTGGGCGCGAGCTTGGTCGCCTCCAGCGCGGCGGCGAGCGCCTTTTCCGGCTCTCCGTCACGAGCCTGCAGGGCCTCGGCTGCGAGTAGCACGGCGCGCTGGCGCTTGGCCTCGGCCTTCTCGGCCAGCCTCAGGGCGGCGCGGCGCTCGACGGCGGTGCGCGCCGCCTGCCAGTCGCCGGCGCTGGTATGGAAGTCGAGCAAGGCGTCATTGGCCCAGGCGAGGGAGGGCGAACGGCGCACGGCGTCGTCGGCGAAGGCGCGTGCGGCGGTCATGTCGCCGCGACGCCTGGCCTCGACGAAGAGGCCGCGCAGGCCGAGCACGCGGGTCTCGGGCTTGTCGAGCATGGTCTTGAAGGCGGCCTCGGCCCGGCCGCGATCGCCGGAGAGCTGGGCGGCTTGCGCCTCCAGCAGCAGGGTCAGGGGCTCGTTGCCGGAGAAGCGGCGGGCATCGACGGCGTGGCGGCCGGCGGCGATGGGATCTCCCGCACCGATCGCGACCATGCCGCGCGAGACGGCCTCAAAGCCGCGGGCGCGGCGGCGTGCCCGCGAGGCGAAGCTGAAGGCCGAGGGCAGGCCGAGCACGAAGCGCGCAAGCGCCCAGGCCAGCATCGCCAGCATCGCCAGCACGACGACGCCGATGGCGGCGATCGCGACGCTGGTTTCGATGCGGTAGCCCTGCCACAGAATCGAAACATCGCCGGGACGATCGGCGAGCCAGACGGCGCCGACCGCGAGGCAGGCGAAGACGAGGAGATAGAGCAGAACCCGAACCATGAACTCTATCCTCCGTCAGCCCGCCGCGCCGAGCGCGGCGACGGCATCCTGTGCGATTTTTGCAATCGCGGCATCTGCCTGGGCCCGTTTTTGCAAAGCTGCGCCGAAATCGACGCTGCCGAGCCGCGCCGGCTCGGGCAGCTGGTTCCAGAGGCCGGCCGCCACGACGATATTCCCGCTCGCCAGCGCGTTTTCCAGCCGGATCAGCAAGGTGGCGGGATCGTTGGAGCCGGTGTCGCCCACGGGGCGGATCGTGACGATGCGGCTGGCGAGCCCGAGCACGCGGTCCTGCCAACTGGCGGTTGCCGGCGTCATTTCCCTGGCGAACATCGCTCGATGCGTGCGGAACTGCGTAAGCAGCGTGTCACGGGTCGGGGCGCCGGTCGTCGCGACCGCGCTCAGCGCCGCGATCTGCTCGGGCGCGCCGCCGCCCTTGGCGAGCGCTGCGACATCGCCGGCGAAGGGCTGGCCTGAGGCGATGGCGCTCTGGATGCGCTCGGCCAGGACGATGCGTGCCGCGGCAAGGGCCTGCGGGCTGGGTGCGGAGGCTGTCTTGGCGAGGGTCTCGACCGTGCCGAGCCGCTGGCCGAGCGCGTTGGCGGCGGCTTCGGCGCGCTGGGCCTGGGCACTCAAACTTGCGATGGCACCGGCATCGGCACTCTGGGTGCCTTGCGCCTTCGCCTGTTCGCCAAACCGGGTCGCGGCGGCCTGCGCCTCCGTTCCGGCCTTGACGGCGGCATCCGCCTTGCGGTCGAGCGCGGCGGTGGCGCCTTGCAGGCTGTCGAGCCGGGCGCGGAGTTCGGCGATCTGCGTAACGTCGACGGCAGGCGTCGCGCGGCTCCAGGCCAGCATGGTAAGCCCGGCGCCAACCACGCCGCCGACGATGCCGGCAAGCGCCAGGGCCGGCCAGGGCAGGCGCGATTTCGTCTCCGGAAGAGAGGGTGTTTGGGCAGCGCCCGCGCGGTGCGATCCTTCATCGTCCGGGCCGGCACGCCCGGTCGAAGGCTTGGTCTCGGGCGCGGTGAAATCGGGCGCGACGAATTCCTGGGGCAGCGCCTCGGTCGGCAGCACGGCCTCGGACGCGGCTGCGCTTGCGGACGCCGTGTCCGTTCCGGCTGGCTGGGCGTCTTGCGCCCTCGACGTGTCTTGCGCCCTCGACGTGTCTTGCGCCCTCGACGTGTCTTGCGCCTTTGACGTGTCCTGTGCCTTCAAATCGATGGTCGGCGGCGTGCGCCGGGCGCGGCCACGCTTCATCATTTCAGCATGGGGCTCGGCTTCAGCATCGGGCTCGGTCATCGGGCCTGTCTCCGTCTCGACGCCTGTCGTCGCAGCCGGTTCGTCTCTAACATCGTCGCGCAGGCGATTGCGAGCGGACACTTGATCGAGGGCGGCGAGCAGACCGGCCTCTTCCGGATGTTCGGCGACCAGCACCGTGCTGGCTCCGGCCGTGATCAATGGCGCCGCGACATCTGCCGAGAGCGTGACATGGGTCAGCGCCAAAGCAGGCTCGGCGAGGCCGGCCTCCCGCGCCAGCGCCAGGAAGGTTCGGGCGCCGCGCGGGGAATAATGCAGGGCGGCATCGACCTTGCCGTCGCGCAGGGCTTCAGTCGCATTCGCCGGGAGCGCGGTCACGGCCTCGGCTGCATACGCCGTCCATATCGTCACGTCGTAACCGGCGTCCCGCAGGCGCTGCGGGACATCCTCATGGTTGTCCCGGCCGGCGATCAGGAGCAGCCGCGACGGCGGCGGCAGATTGCGGCTGATCAGATCGATCAGGTCATGGCGATTGCCGTCGGCGCTGCGGGCATCGGCATAACCGGCCTCGCGGGCCTTGCCGGCGGTGCGCGCGCCGACGCTGAAGACGGGCAGGTCGCGCCAGCCCAGGGGAGCCTCAGTGAGCGCGCTCACCGCATTGCCGCTGGTCAGGACGAGCGCGGAGAAATCTCCGGCCGGCGCCGGCTCGGGCAGGCGCACGACCGTGAACAGCGGCGCGATCAACGGCTCGCAGCCGCGCGCGGCGACCGCGCGGGCGCTACGCTCGGCATCGGCCTGCGGCCTCAGGACGAGTATGCGCATGCGGTCTCCTTTCGCGCCGGGTATCATCAGACAGAGCTCCCATCTGAAGCATGAACACGCAATCCGCGCCCGCCTTCACCGTCGAATTGGTTAGCGATCGCGGCTGAGCCGTCATTGGGACCAGCGGCGACGCAGTCCGGGGTTTTGTCGCGGAGCGGGGTTGCGATTCCGGCCATGCCTTAGGTCCCCCTCAAATGGCCGCTCTGCCGGCGGCTCCGGATGCGTCGTCCCAGACCGGCATCCCAGACTTGGTATTCCAAGCTCGGCGCCCGGGCCGCATAACGGCCTCTTGGCCTTATGCTCGCTCGCGCACTATACGGGGGAATTCCCGGCGCGAAACTGCCGGTTCTTCACGACCGAATTCCTGCGCCCGTCTATTCCATCACAGCTGCGAGACCAATCGGCCGATCATGCGAGTTTTGGGCATAGAGACGACTTGTGACGAGACCGCGGCTGCGATCGTCGAGGTCACGCGCTCCGGCGAAGCGAAAATCCTGTCGAACGAGGTGCTGAGTCAGATCGCCGCACATGCGGCCTTTGGCGGCGTCGTGCCGGAGATCGCGGCGCGTGCCCATGTCGAGGCGATCGACCGTATCGTCGGCAGTGCCTTCGAGAGAGCGGGGCTCAAGCCTGCCGATATCGATGCGGTTGCTGCCGCTGCCGGTCCAGGGCTGGTCGGGGGCGTCATGGTTGGGCTGACCACGGGAAAAGCCATTGCGCTGGTGACGGGCAAGCCCTTCATCGCGATCAACCATCTTGAGGCCCATGCGCTGACGGCGCGACTGACCGACGATCTCGCCTTTCCCTATCTGCTGCTGCTCGTTTCGGGCGGGCACACGCAATTGCTCGCCGTGCGCGGCGTCGGCGACTATCTCAAGCTCGGCGGCACGATCGACGACGCCGTCGGCGAGGCCTTCGACAAGATCGCCAAGATGCTGGGCCTGGCCTATCCGGGCGGCCCTTCGGTGGAGCGCGAGGCGGAGAAGGGCGATCCCGAGCGCTTCGACTTTCCCCGTCCGATGAGCGGCCGGCCGAATCCGGATTTCTCGCTGTCTGGCCTCAAGACGGCGGTGCGTCTCGTCGCCGAGCGGATCGCGCCCTTGTCGGATCGCGATGTCGCCGATCTCTGCGCCTCCTTCCAGGCGGCGGTCGTCGATGTGATGGTCGACCGGACACGGGCTGGCCTGCGCGCCTGCCGCGCCGCCGGCATCACGCCATCGGCGCTGGTCGTGGCGGGCGGCGTCGCCGCCAATCAACCGATCCGGCGCGGGCTGACGCGGCTTGCGACCGAGGCCGGCCTGCCGATGGTGGCACCGCCGGTCGCGCTCTGCGGCGACAATGGCGCGATGATCGCCTGGGCCGGGTTGGAGCGGCTGCGCCTGGGGCTGATCGACGATATGAGCGCGGTTGCGCGCCCGCGCTGGCCGCTGGACGAGCTCAGGCCGCAAGATCTCGTACCGCAAGATCTTGCGCCACGCGATGCCAAGGCCGGGGAATGAGCGGGCTCACCGCCTCTTCCGTCATTGGCATTGTCGGTGGTGGCGCCTATGGCACGGCCTTGGCGCTGGCCGCTGCGCGGGCGGGGCGCGAGGTTCTGTTCTGGGCTCGCGACGCGGCGATAGTCACGGCGATCCGGGAGACCCGCCAAACGCCGCATCTGCCGGGCGTGATCTTGCCGGAGGCGATCTCCGCGACATCCTCACTCGCGGCGTTGAGCGCTGTTGGCGCCTTCGTGGTCGCGGTGCCGACGCAGAGCCTGAGGCAGGTCTGCGAGGGGCTGGCGCAGGCGCTGTCGGCCGGCCGGCCGGTGATCTCGGCCGCCAAGGGTATCGAGCAGGCGACCGGCCTGTTCACCACGCAAGTGATCGCGCAGGCCTGGCCCGGCTCACCGGCTGCGATCCTGTCGGGACCGAGCTTCGCCGCCGATATCGGACGCGGCCTGCCCACGGCGGTGACGCTGGCCGCGCAGGACGCAAATCTGGCGCGGGCCCTGGCGGAGGCGCTGAGCTCATCGGCCTTTCGCATCTATCACAGCGCCGATCCGCGCGGCGTCGAGGTCGGCGGGGCGGCCAAGAACGTGCTCGCCATCGCAGCAGGGATCGCGATTGGCCTCGGCTATGGCGAGAGCGCTCGGGCGGCGCTGGTGGCGCGCGGTTTCTCCGAATTACGCCGCTTCGGCGAGGTTTTTGGCGCGCAAGGCGAAACGCTGATGGGGCTGTCGGGGCTGGGCGATGTCGTGCTGAGTTGCGCCTCGCCGCAATCGCGCAACTTCGCCTTCGGCCTGGCGCTGGGGCAGGGGCGACCGATTGCGGACGCTTCGGGCGGCAAGCTGGCGGAGGGAGCGTTCACCGCTTCGGTGCTGGCGCGGATCGCGCGTGAGCACAAAGTCGAGATGCCGATCGCGGACGCGGTCGCGGCGATCATCGCAGGCGAGATCGGCGTGCGCGAGGCGGTGGCCGGGCTTCTGGCACGACCGATCCGCGCCGAGAATTGAGGCGGGCCGGAGCATGCTGAAGCGAGCTGCGATCTTGCTCTCCGTCGGGCTCGCCCTTGCCTTGGGCTTGGAGTTTTCGCAGTTCTTGCGGGTAACGCCGGCGCTTGCAGCTCAAAACGAGCAGGCGACGCGCATCCTGATCGAGAAGGGCGCGCGGCAGCTAACCTTGGAGCGGGATGGTCAAGTGCTGGCGCGCTATGCGGTGGCCCTCGGCTCCGATCCCATTGGCCAAAAGCAGGGGGAAGGTGACGGCCGGACTCCGGAAGGTGTCTATGCCGTCGACTTCAAGCATCCGCGCAGCCGCTATCACCTGGCCTTGCGCATCTCCTATCCGGATCGGCAGGCGCGCGAGACAGCGCTGCGGGCCGGCGTTTCGCCCGGCGGCGACATCATGATCCATGGTATCCGCAATGGCCTCGGCTGGCTCGCTGGGCTGCATCGCAACCGCGACTGGACGGATGGCTGCATTGCGGTCACCAATGCCGAGATTCGCGAGATTTGGTCGCGTGTTCCGTACGGGACGCGCGTGGAGATCCGGCCATGAGGCGTCGGGGCGAGGGAGGTGGCAATGGCCAATGACTGGTCCGACCTGACGAAGCGCGTGGCGCGCGGCATCGCTGAAGTCCGCAAGACGACGGGCTCCGAGCTCGTCGCCGAGAGCCTGCCGGTGGCGCTGGCGGGCCGTGTGCCGGCTGGCCCGGTGATCCAGCATCGCCGCCGCCGCGCCGAGGATACGCATCGCTTCGTGCTGATCCTGCCCTTCGGCGAGGGTGAGGTCCGGGTCGAGCTTGATCCGCAGGATTATGCCGCCCTGACGCGCGAGATGGTGCGGTTCTGGAACGAGCAGGGGCAGGCGGCCTCGAAACCGCCGAGCCCGGACACCGAAGCGAGTGGCGAATAGCGAGTGGAGTGCGTCTTGCTTTTCCATTCGCCATTCGCCACTCGCTATTAGCTTCTCCATCCTTGCGAGCATCTCATGGCACATTGGCTGATCAAATCCGAACCGGTGAAGTGGTCCTGGGACCAGCAGGTCGCGGCCGGCGCCAAGGGCACGCATTGGGACGGCGTCAAGAACCACACCGCCAAGCTCAACCTGATGGCGATGAAGCAGGGCGATCAAGTCTTCTTCTATCACTCCAATGAGGGGCTCGAGGTCGTCGGCATCGTCGAGGTGATCAAGGAGGCCTATATCTGGATTCCGGGCGAGCCCTGGGTGCTGGTCGATTTCAAGGCGGTGAAGCCGTTACCGAAGCCTGTGACGCTGGCGCAGGTCAAGGCGGAACCGAAGCTCGCCAAGATGGCGCTCGTCACCTCGTTTCGCCTCTCGGTGCAGCCGGTGACCGACGAGGAATGGGCGCTGGTCTGCAAGATGGGTGGGCTCTGAACTCCGGCGCGGCAGCCGAAAGTCTTTGAAACGAAAGTGCGAGGTCGCCCAGCTTGCCGCCTTGGCTGCCGGGACTATGATGCAGCGCATTCAAACCAAGCGGACGAGGCGAATCCCGCGATGCGCCCCCGAAGCCGCAATTCAGACGGCCCAAGTATTCAGACGGCCCAGGTCTGGGGAGACGCCTATAATGTCCGAGACGATCTATGATGTGCCCGCCGCCTGGGCCAAGAAAGCGCATCTGAACGACGCCAAATACAAGAAGATGTATGCGGCCTCGATCAAGGATCCGGACAAGTTCTGGGGCGAGCAGGGCAAGCGGATCGACTGGTTCAAGCCCTACACCAAGGTCCGCAACGCCAGCTACAAGCCCGGTAAGGTCTCGATCAAATGGTATGAGGACGGCACCACCAACGTCGCCTATAACTGCGTCGATCGGCATCTGGCGACGCGGGCCAAGCAGACCGCGATCATCTGGGAGGGCGACGACCCCTCAGAGTCGAAGAAGATCACCTACGGTCAGCTCTATACCGAGGTCTGCAAGTTCGCGAACGTGCTGAAGGCCAACGGCGTCAAGAAGGGCGACCGGGTCACCATCTACATGCCGATGATCCCGGAAGCGGCCTATGCGATGCTGGCCTGCGCCCGCATCGGGGCGGTGCATTCGATCGTGTTCGGCGGATTCTCGCCGGATTCGCTGTCGGGCCGTATCGAGGGCGCGACCTCCGATGTCGTTATCACTGCCGATGAGGGCCTTCGCGGCGGCCGCAAGGTGCCGCTCAAGGTCAATGTCGATGCAGCGGCCGAGAAGGTGCCGGTCAAGACCGTGATCGTGGTCAAGCGCACCGGCGGCGACGTGGCGATGAAAGAGGGTCGCGACGTCTGGTATCACGAGGAAGCGGCGAAGGTCTCAGGGCATTGCCCGCCAGCCGAGATGAAGGCGGAGGACCCCCTCTTCATCCTTTACACCTCCGGCTCCACGGGTAAGCCCAAGGGTGTGCTGCATACGACTGGCGGCTATCTCGTCTATGCCGCGATCACGCATCAATACGTCTTCGATTATCATGATGGCGACATCTACTGGTGCACGGCCGATGTCGGCTGGGTGACCGGCCACAGCTATATCGTCTACGGTCCGCTGGCGAACGGCGCGACGACGCTGATGTTCGAGGGTATCCCGACTTACCCTTCGATCTCGCGCTTCTGGGATGTCGTCGACAAGCATAAGGTCAACACCTTCTACACCGCGCCGACCGCGATCCGCTCATTGATGGGCGCGGGCGAGGAGCCGGTGAAGCGGACCAAGCGCAAGTCGCTGCGCCTGCTCGGCTCGGTCGGCGAGCCGATCAATCCGGAGGCCTGGGAGTGGTATCACCGCGTCGTCGGCGACCGCCGCTGCCCGATCGTCGACACCTGGTGGCAGACCGAGACCGGCGGCATCCTGATCACGCCCTTGCCCGGCGCAACCAAGCTCAAGCCCGGCTCGGCGACGCGGCCTTTCTTCGGGGTCAAGCCGGAGATCGTCGACGCCGAGGGCAAGGTGCTGGAGGGCGCGACCGAGGGCAATCTCGTGCTGGCCGAGAGCTGGCCCGGCCAGATGCGCACGGTCTATGGCGACCATAAGCGCTTCGAGGAAACCTATTTCGCCACCTATCCGAACAAGTATTTCACCGGCGATGGCTGCCGGCGCGATGCCGACGGCTATTACTGGATCACCGGCCGCGTCGACGATGTCATCAATGTCTCGGGCCACCGCATGGGCACGGCCGAGGTCGAATCGGCGCTGGTGGCGCACCCCAAGGTCTCGGAGGCCGCTGTCGTCGGTTATCCCCACGACATCAAGGGGCAGGGCATCTACGCCTATGTCACGCTGATGTCGGGCGAGATGCCGAGCGAG
This sequence comes from Bosea vaviloviae, assembly GCF_001741865.1. Classification (NCBI taxonomy): domain Bacteria; kingdom Pseudomonadati; phylum Pseudomonadota; class Alphaproteobacteria; order Hyphomicrobiales; family Alloboseaceae; genus Allobosea; species Allobosea vaviloviae. The sequence continues at coordinate 427,657 of NZ_CP017147.1, read as the reverse complement.
GCCTTGCGCAAGGAACTCGTCGGCCATGTCCGCAAGGAAATCGGCCCGATCGCCTCGCCGGACCTGATCCAGTTCTCGCCCGGCCTGCCCAAGACCCGCTCGGGCAAGATCATGCGCCGCATCCTGCGCAAGATCGCCGAGGACGAGTTCGGCGCGCTCGGCGACACCTCGACCCTGGCCGATCCGGCGGTGGTCGAGGACCTGATCGCCAACCGGCAGAACAAGCGCAAGGCGGGGTAAGCGAATCGTCGCACGTCATGGCCGGGCTTGTCCCGGCCATCTCGGGGGGCTCTGGTCATGAGATGCTCGGGGCAGGCCCGAGCATGACGGCGCGTGTCAAACGTCTTTTTTGACGCGCTTCCGCCCGGCCTTGGGCAGCTTGCGCGCATAGAGCTCGAGCCGGTGGCGGACGATCTCGTAGCCCAGCTCGGCTGCGATCTTCGCCTGCAGCGCCTCGATCTCCGGCGATGAGAACTCCACCACCTGGCCGGTCTCGACATCGATCAGATGGTCGTGATGCTGCTGGTCGGCATGCTCGTAGCGCGAGACGCCGTCCTCGAAGGCGTGGCGCTCGATCGCGCCCTGCGATTCCAGCAGCTTCATGGTCCGGTAGACCGTCGAGAGCGACAAGGTCGGGTCGTGCTCGAAGGCGCGGGTGAAGATGCCCTTGGCGTCGGGGTGGTCATGCGCCTCGGCGAGAATGCGCAGGATCAGCCGGCGCTGCTGCGTCATCCGCAAGCCCGCCTGCTTCAACTGGCCCTCGAAAATGGCCACGCGCTGCTCGGTTCCGATCATTATCCGCAGATAGCAAGGCTGCGACGCATTTGCAAAACAGAGATAATGCAAATCATTTGCAATTGCATTGACAGATGCAATTCGTTTGCAATAGCTATTGAAGGGATTTGATAGCCAGCAGGAGAGAGCATGCATTCGCGTCGTCATTTCATGGGTCTGTATTTCTTGGGCCTCTGGTCGGCCCTCGCTGTCGTGGGTGGTCTTTGCGCTGCGGCAGTTCCGGCGCTGGCGCAGCCGGCGCCGGGCAAGCCGCTGCGGGTGGTCACGACCTTCACCATCATTCAGGACATGGCGCAGAACGTCGCCGGCAATGTCGCGATCGTCGAGTCGATCACCAAGCCCGGCGCCGAGATCCATGATTACCAGCCGACGCCGCTCGACGTGGTGAAGGCGCAATCGGCCGATCTGGTGCTGTGGAACGGGCTCAACCTGGAGCGCTGGTTCGAAAAATTCTTCGAGAACGTCAAGAATGTGCCGAGCGCGGTGCTGACCGACGGCATCGAGCCGATGGGCATCAAGGAAGGTCCTTATCAGGACAAGCCGAATCCGCATGCCTGGATGTCGACCAAAAACGCGCTGATCTATATCGAGAACATCAGGAAGGCGCTGGCCAAGGCCGATCCCGCCAACGCTGCGACCTACGCCAAGAATGCCGCCGCCTATGCCGACGAGATCAAGGCGATGGACGTGCCGCTGCGCGCCCGGCTCGACAAGGTGCCGGCCGACAGGCGCTGGCTCGTCTCCAGCGAGGGTGCCTTCAGCTATCTCACTCGCGATTATGGCTGGCGCGAAGCCTATCTCTGGCCGATCAACGCCGACGAGCAAGGCACGCCGCAGCAGGTCCGCAAGCTGATCGACCTCGTGCGCAAGAGCAAGATTCCGGCCGTGTTCAGCGAAAGCACGATCTCGGACAAGCCGGCCAAGCAGGTCGCGCGCGAGACCGGCGCGAAATATGGCGGGGTGCTCTATGTCGACTCGCTCTCTGCCGCAAACGGGCCGGTGCCGACCTTCGCCAAATTGCTGGAGGTGACCGTGGAGACGATCGCCAAGGGGTTCGGCCAGTGAAGACGTCTGAGCTGAGCTCGAGCATGGCCGCCGGCCCGACCCCCTCGATCGTCGTCGCCGGGGTCACGGTTCGCTACGGCAACGGCGTCACGGCGGTGCACGACGCCTCGTTCGCGCTCGGGCCGGGCACGATCTGCGCGCTCGTCGGCATCAACGGCTCCGGCAAATCGACCCTCTTCAAGACCTTGATGGGGTTTCTGAAGCCGGCAAAGGGTATGGTCTCGATCGCCGGAATGGAGGTTCGCCAGGCGCTGAAGCGCGGTCTCGTCGCCTATGTGCCGCAGGCGGAAGAGGTCGATTGGAGCTTCCCGGTACTGGTCGACGATGTCGTGATGATGGGCCGCTACGGGCATATGGGTTTCCTGCGCATCGCCGGCAAAGCCGATCGTGATGCCGTCGACGACGCCCTGGCGCGGGTCAACATGCTGGAGTTTCGCCGCCGGCAGATCGGCGAGCTCAGCGGCGGCCAGCGCAAGCGCGTCTTCCTGGCTCGCGCCCTGGCGCAGGGCGGGCGGATCATCCTGCTCGACGAGCCCTTCACCGGCGTCGACGTCAAAACCGAGGACCAGATCGTCGACCTGATGCGGGAGTTGCGCGCTGAGGGCCGGCTGATGCTGGTCTCGACGCATAATCTCGGCTCCATCCCCGATTTCTGCGATCAGGTCGTGCTGGTCAACAAGACGGTGCTGGCCGCCGGGCCGACCGACACAACCTTCACGCATGCCAATCTGCAGCGCGCCTTCGGTGGTGCGCTCAGGCATTTCCGGTTGGAAGGGCACGCCTTGCATGAGGATGCGGATGCGCGCCGCGTTACCGTCATCAGCGACGATGAGCGGCCGTTGGTGCTCTATGGCGAGCGCGACCATGAGAAGCTGGCCGATGGCGGCAAGGCCAATCGCGGCAAGGCGAATGGCGAGAGGGCGACCGGCGAGGAGGGGAGTTCGTCGTGATCGAGCTGCTTCTGGAGCCCTTCGGCTACCAATACATGGTCAAGGCCATCTGGGTCTCGGCTCTCGTGGGCGGCGTCTGCGCCTTCCTGTCCTGTTATCTGATGCTGAAGGGCTGGTCGCTGATGGGGGATGCGCTGGCGCATGCGATCGTGCCGGGCGTCGCCTTCGCCTATCTGCTGAAAGTTCCCTACGCCGCCGGCGCCTTCTTCTCGGGCCTCCTGGCCGCGCTCGCCATGGCGCTGGTCAGGGTGCGCACGCAATTGCGCGAGGATGCGGTCATCGGCATCGTCTTCACCACCTTCTTCGCGGTGGGCCTGCTGATCGTCTCGATCAATCCGACCTCGGTCAATGTCCAGTCGATCGTGCTCGGCAACATCCTTGGCATCTCGGATGAGGACGTTCTCCAGGTCGCAATCATCGCCGCGATCTCGCTCGCCATCCTGATCGCGCGCTGGAAGGATCTGATGCTGGTCTTCTTCGACGAGAATCAGGCGCGCGCCGTCGGCCTTTCGCCGACGCGGTTGAAGATCCTGTTCTTCGTCCTGCTCAGCGCCTGCACGGTCGCGGCGCTGCAGACGGTCGGCGCCTGTCTCGTCATCGCCATGGTGGTGACCCCGGGCGCGACCGCCTATCTTCTGACCGATCGTTTCGGGCGGCTCATCATCATCGCGGTCGCGATGGGGGTGACGACGAGCGCGGTCGGAGCCTATGCGAGCTATTTCCTCGACGGCTCGACCGGCGGCCTGATCGTCGTCTTCCAGACCATCCTGTTCCTGGCTGCCTTCCTGTTCGCGCCCAAGCATGGCCGGCTCGCGGCGCGCCGGGCCGCGCGCAGTGTCGTGGAGCCCATGACATGAGTTTGATCGACATCTGGCTGATCACGCCCCTGTCGCATGAATTCATGCTGCGCGGGCTCATCGTGGCGGCGCTCGTCGGCGTGGTCTGCGCCGTCCTGTCCTGCTTCCTGGTGCTGAAGGGCTGGTCGCTGATGGGTGACGCCGTCTCGCATGCGGTGCTGCCCGGCATCGTGCTCGCCGCCATGACGGGGCTGCCATTGGCGCTGGGAGCTTTCGCCGCCGGCCTCAGCTGCGCGCTCGGCATCGGCTATCTCAAGGAGAACAGCCGGGTGAAGGAGGACACGGTGATGGGCATCGTGTTTTCCGGCATGTTCGCGCTCGGTCTCGTGCTCTTCGTCAAGGTCGATAGCGACCAGCACCTGATGCATATCCTGTTCGGCAACATGCTCGGCGTACGCTGGGCCGATATCGCAGAGACCGCCATCATCGCGGTTCCGACCATCGCGATCATGCTGGCCAAGCGCCGGGATTTCCTGCTGCACGCCTTCGATCCGGCTCACGCCCGCGCTATCGGCCTGAATGTCCGGATGCTGCATTTCGGCCTGCTGATGCTGCTGGCGCTGACCATCGTCGCGGCGTTGAAGGCGGTCGGTATCATCCTGGTGGTGGCGATGTTGGTCGCGCCCGGCGCCATCGGCTATCTGACGACACGGCAGTTCGATCGGATGCTGCTGGTCGCTGTCGGCGTTGCGACGCTGTCGAGCGTATTCGGCACCATCCTGAGCTTCCATCTCGATGCCGCCACCGGCCCCTGCATCGTGGTGGTACAGGCCGCGTTCTTCCTGATGGCGCTGGCCGGCAATCTGATGCGCGCCTCGCGGCGGACGAGAGCGTTTTCGAGCGAAGTGGACACCGGTTCGCGTGGAGAAAACGCGTTAAAACAAAGAGCATAGCTAGAGCTGTTGAACGATCCAATGGGATCGGAAACGGCTCGAGCGCGGTTCAGCCGCCGGGCTGATCTGTCAGGCGGCCTGCTGGTCGGCCTCGTCGTATAGGCGCACCACCGTGATGCTCTGGTTCAGGCATTGGCAGTTGTACTCGCTGGTCAGGAAAGCGATGTCGGCGGCGTCGCGCCCACTTGCGATCCTGACCAGCCCTTCGACGGGAGCGAGCCGGGTCGGGTCGACAAGCCACCAGCGCCCGTCGAGAAACACCTCGTAGACGGCGTGGAAATCCGGTGGGTCGAGGTCGAGCGCATAGGCGCTGACCGCGCGCGCCGGGATGTTCAGGGCCCGGGTCAAAGCGATGCCGAGATGGGTGAAGTCGCGGCAGACGCCGGCCCGGTCGATGAAGGTCTGCTCGGCGGTGGTCAGTGCGTGGCTGACGCCATGGACATAGTCGAGATGGGTATGGAGCCAGTCGAGGACGCTGAGAACGCGCGCGCCACCGCCCTGGACCATGCGGAATTCTCGCTGGGCGAAGCGCATGAATTCGTCTGAGGGGCAGAAACGGCTGGGCAGCAGGTAAGGCAACACGTCGCGGGGCAGTTCCGACCAGTCGTGCTGGCGGGCGCTGGATGAGAGCGGCGCCCGCATGCCGTTATCGACGATGGCATTGTAGCGGATCTCGACCTGGCCGGAGAGCGCCGCGCGAAAGCGCCTCTCGCCGGTAGCGGGGTCCTCGTCGTGGATCAGCGCGGCTCCCGGCGCGATGCTGAGCTCTTCCGAGAGGATCGCCTGGTCGGGCGAGCGCGCGGCTTCGATCGCGGCGATGATTTGTGTCGCGCCGCCAAAACCATAGGTCAGCGTCGCCGCGATCGAGAGCTTCATGAAATTCCCCGGGGGCATGCGTGTGAGAACGTGACGGTCAAATGCCGTCCCGGGATTGAAGTTCCGTCGCGGCGTCAGGCTGCCGAGCGTGCCAGACCGATCTCCGGGGCGATCTGCGCCAGGATCTCGTAGGACCGCTTGCGCGCCGCTTGGTCGTGAATCGGCGCGGTGACCATGATCTCATCGGCGGATGTCGCTGCGATGAAGGCGCTAAGCTCCCGCTTGATCGTCTCGGGAGAGCCGATGAAGGCGTAGCGCAGCATCTGCGAGACATGCGCCTTCTCGGCCGGCGACCAGTATTGCTCGATATCGGCGATCGGCGGCTGGAGCTTGCCGCGCGCACCGCGGACCATGCCGACGAAGCGCTGCTGCAGGGAGGTCGCGAGATAGCGCGCTTCAGTGTCGGTCTCGGCGGCGACGACGTTGATGCCGGGCATGGCGTAGGGCTTTGCCGCCTGCTCCGACGGCTTGAAGCGTTCGCGATAGATCGCCAGGGCCTGGATCAGTGCATCCGGAGCGAAATGCGAGGCGAAGGCGTAGGGCAGGCCGAGTTCGGCTGCGAGCTGCGCGCCGAACAGGCTCGATCCGAGGATCCAGAGCGGCACGCGCAGGCCCGCGCCCGGCACCGCCTGGACCGCCTGGTTCGGCCCGGCCGGCTCGAAAAAGGCCTGCACCTCGAGCACGTCTTGCGGAAACTGGTCCGAGGCCATCGGGTCGCGCCGCAGCGCCCGCAATGTACGCTGATCAGTCCCCGGCGCGCGGCCGAGGCCGAGATCGATGCGGCCGGGAAAAAGCGCTTCCAGCGTACCGAACTGTTCGGCGATGACCAGCGGGGCGTGGTTGGGCAGCATCACGCCGCCGGCGCCGACGCGGATCGTGCTGGTCGCTCCGGCGAGCGCGCCGATCACCACGGCGGTCGCAGCGCTGGCGATGCCGGTCATGTTGTGGTGCTCGGCGACCCAGTAGCGCCGATAGCCCAGGGTTTCGGCATGGCGGATGAGCTCGATCGAGTTCCGGAGCGCGTCACCCGGCTCCTGGCCTTCGATGACGGGAACGAGGTCGAGAACGGAAATGGCGACCATGGCGGCCTCTGTTCTGGCGCGTCGGCGGGAAACCACGGCTGTGCCGCAGGCCGAGGCGCGAATCCTGAAAGGACCATGCAGATGGGTGTGGCGGCCAGGCAATCCAATGCGTGGCCGTGCGTGTCATGGCGCGTCTGCGTCAGCTTCATGGCGCGGCGGCCGACCGCACCGTCTTTATGATCCTGCTGCCTCGGTTCATCTCGAGCGGGCTGTGACGGCGTGCTCCCGTTCGAGCGCGGTGCAGAGCGCAGGGCCGATCCGGCGATAGACAGCGGCGTAATCCCTGTAGTGGACGCCGTCGACCATGGGCAGGCCGGGTGTGAAGGGGTTGGCGACCAGGCAGCCATTTGTTGCCTTGCAGGTGCTTTCCGCCAGCGCCCCGATACGTTCGGCCGCTTCCGCAGAGAAGCCCTCGGCCCTGGCTGTGTCGATGGGCGGGACGCCGGTGACGAGCACGATGTGGGATGCGCGTTGCAAGGTTCCGAGCAGCGGCTCGAAGCTCGCCTCGAAACGCATCGCCGCCTCGTATGCGTCGCTGAAACGCTTGGCGTTGGCGTCATTGGTGCCGATGGTCAAGATCACGGCGCGCGGTGGATGCGGCAGCGGTAGTTCCGCGAGAAAATCGGCATAGGCGCCGGCGGTCGCTCCGGAAACCCCGGCATTGACGAGCGGCAGGCCGCAGAGCTTGCGCGTGGGCCAGCGCTCGATATGGGAATCGCCGGCGGCCAGCAGGTAATCGCCCTCGATCCGGCCGAGATCGGCAGTGACGGCCTGAAGCCGGGTGGCGCGATAGGGCGGCGCCGAGCCGGCACGACCGAACCCGTAGCCCGCGAGCGAGCCGAGCAGCAAGGCGAGGGGCAGGACGATGAGCGCCAAAGTGAGGGGATGGCGCAGCACGATCTTGCCGAGACCTTCGAGCACGGGTGGCAAACGCAAGGCGCCGTCCAACAGGCGGCGAGGGATCATCGGGCGCGTCCCCGTGGCGAGAGGGGGCAGCCATCGGCATCGGCCGGCCCCGCTGGTGCGGCGGAGAGCTGCACCGGTCGGCCGGTCACTGGATCGCGAAAGCCACGCCGACCGCAACCGTTCTCGCCCGCGGACAAGCCGTCGGAGGCCATGAGGGCTGGCAGCATCATCAGCCAGAGCGAGGCGCCGGCGAACAGCAGCAGCTGGATGGCGGCGCGCCGAAGCCATCGATGCGGCTTGACGGGCAGGATCTTGCCGGAAAGGCTGCCGGTGCAGACAGGATTCGATATGATCTGGATCGAGGTCATCATTCGAGCCGGATTGTCGGCGCTGTATTTTGCGAAATGACGTCCGGGATTCGGGTATCTGGTATCGGTGCTTTTCCAGGAGCTCGTATAGAAACAACTGGAAACAATTCCGTCGCGACCGTGCTGCGTGCTGGGTTTAAGGCCGCCCGATGAACCGAACCGCACATATCCTGATCGTCGAGGACGACCGCGAAATCGCGACGCTCGTCTCGCGCTTCCTTCGTAACAATGACTTCCGCGTCAAGACCGTGGCGAACGGGCGCGAGATGGATGTCGCGCTACGCGACGGCCGTTTCGACCTGATCGTGCTCGACCTGATGCTCCCGGGCGAAGACGGGCTGAGCCTGTGCCGGCGGCTGCGGTCGGACGGTGCGATGCCGATCATCATGCTCACGGCCAAGGCCGAGGAGATCGACCGCATCCTCGGCCTCGAAATGGGGGCCGACGACTATCTTGTGAAGCCCTTCAACCCGCGCGAATTGCTCGCCCGCATCCGCGCCGTGCTCAGGCGGGCCTCCGCCCAGGGGCAACCCGAGATCGGCGAGAGCGTTTTCCTCAGCTTTGCCGGCTGGAAGCTCGACAAGGCGGTCCGGCGGCTGTTCAACCCCGCAGGGGAGCGCGTGGCGCTGACCGGAGCAGAGCTCGATCTGCTGCTCGCCTTCTGCGAGCGGCCGCGCCGGGTGCTTTCGCGCGACCAGCTGCTCGACCTCACGCAAGGCCGCGCGGCTGCGCCGTTCGAGCGCTCGATCGACGTGCTCGTCAGCCGCCTCAGGCAGAAGATGGAGAGCAATCCGCGCGAACCGGAGATGATCCAGACCATCCGGTCGGGCGGCTACATGTTCTCGCCGGAGATCGAGGCGGGATGAAGCGTTTCCTGCTGCGCCTGCTGCCGGCCCGGGCTGCCGCGCAGATCGCGGTCATCGTCGTTGGTTCGCTGATCCTCGCCAATCTCGTCACGGTGGCCGTGCTGCTGACGCTTCTGCCCGCGGAGCTGCGCCGGGTTCCGCGCTTCTCCTATGTGACCGAGCTGGTCTCGCTGGCCCAGTTGCACAACGCAGCGGCGACGCCGGAATTGAAGGCCGCCATCATCGAGGCCGCCACCAGGGCAAATCCGCGACTGTCGCGGCTGCAGCCGGGGCAGGGCACGCCCCTGCGCAACCCGAACAGGCATGACGAGGCCTTGCTGGAGCTGCTCGAACAGGACCTTTCCGGCCTCGGGCAGGCGCAACTGCTTGAGACCGGTGCGCAGTCCAGGCGGGAGCTGCCGCCCGCCGCGGCCTTGCGCTTTACCGACGGAACCGGGTTGATGGTCGAGCCGCCCGCCATGACGCCGCCGCCGCGCGGCACGGCCTTCATTTTCTACCTGATCACGACGCTGGCTTCGCTTGCCATGCTGATCGGGCTTTTGTCGCTCTGGGCGACGCGAGCGGTGGTCTCGCCGCTGTCGCAACTGGCGACGGCCGCCGACCGCTTTGATCCCGATCGCGATGAGGCGGTCTCGCTCGAGCATGGCCCTGTCGAGGTCAAGCGGCTCGCCGCCGCCTTCGGGGCGATGGCGGCGCGCATCCGGCGGCTCGTCGATGAGCGGACGCGGATGCTGGCAGCCGTCAGCCATGATCTGCGCACGCCAATCACGCGGCTGCGCTTACGCGCCGAGGAGATCGGCGATGACGGCAAGCGCCGCGCCATCCTTGCGGATCTGGCGTTGATGGAGCGTATGGTCAGCGGCGCCTTGTCCTATCTGCGCGAGGGGCGTGCCTCGGGCAGCATGGTCGCGACCGATGTTCCGGCTTTGCTTCAGACAGTTTGCGATGATTTCGCTGATCTCGGCCATATCGTCGTCTATGAAGGGCCGATCCGCGCCTCGGCCTTGTGCGATGCCGACCAGATGACGCGCGCCGTCACCAACCTCGTCGACAATGCGATCAAGTTCGGCGGCAAGGCCGTGGTGCGGCTCGAGGATGGCGAGGCCGAGACTATCGCCATCGTGGTCGAGGATGATGGACCGGGCATTGCGCCTGAGCATCGCGAGAAGGTGTTCGAGCCGTTCTACCGGGCCGATCTCGCCCGCACCCTGCGCGAGAGCAGCGGTTTCGGTCTGGGGCTCGCCATCGTGCGCGCTATTGCCGAGGCGCATCGCGGTGGTTTGACGCTGTCCGAGCGGCCGGGCGGTGGGCTCGTGGCGCGGATCGCCTGGCCACGGCACTGGTGAGCCTGCTGCCGTGGAACGCGCATAGGTTTTGCGCGTTCACCCCTCAGAAGAGGAGATTTCACATGGCGACCGTCAATCGGGCCAAGGAAAGCCTACGCAAGGAACAGCAGGAGCAGCGGCAGGCCAGTCGCGGCAAGGGCCGGGATGCCGAGCTGGATGAGGCGCTGAAGGGGACATTCCCCGCGAGCGATCCCGTCGCGTCGCAGACCGCGACCAAGCCTGGCGCGAAGAAGCGCGCGCATTGAGGCGGCGTCAGGCCGCGGGAGACCGTTGGGCGATGGTCGCAACGAGGGCGAGCCCTGTCGCGGCCTGGAGCGATACGGCAATCCTGGCTTCGATCAGGAGTGCGTGCCCTGGCTCGATCCGGACAGGCTTTCCATCGCAGGAGCCCGTGAAGGCATTCTCCGGCGCGTAGATGACGTGGTTTCCCGCGCTCAGCACGGCGTTCTGACCCGTCGTTGCGACGATGAGGTCGATCTCGCAGAGCGCTCTGTCGGCGATCAGGTTCACCACTTCGACCGGGCCGTTCTCGAGGCGGCTGACGATCGGTGTGCCGCCATCATAGCGGACGGGTTTGAAGGGTTTGCGCAGGTCGATCTCGCTTGCCGGTATTTCGAGGCTTGCCGGCGTTTCGAGGACGAGGCCGCTCCCGGCGATGACGAGTTGCAGGCGCTCATAGCCGGTCAGATCGGAGAACGGCCCGGGCGCGACGATGCTGGTGCGGCCGAAGCGCCAGATCATGCCCTCCCAGCTGCCCGGCGCCGCACCCTCGCGATAGGCGTCGGCGATGTCGATGGTGACACCGCCGCCATTCTTCCAGGGCGTGCGCCGGAAGCTCTCGGGCGGAAGCGGGGTGAAGTTCGCATCGCTCATCGTGCAACCCTGGCCTTTGTTTTAACGCGTTTTCTTCACCAACTGCCGGACGTCGCTGCGCCGTATGCGCGCCAGACCTGACGTGTGGCGGAATGTTCGGGCAACGGCAGGTAGAAGGGCAGATTAATGGGCGCCGAATTCCTGAGGGCTCGCATGCTCCCTCTCTCCACCGGGTTGCTCACCACACAAGTGAGGCAGACCCAGTTAACTTGAGAATGATGATCGCGCCATTATCGGACTAGATGTCTATTCCTCATGCCTGCCCGCCATTCTCATCATTAAACATATGCCGAAAGCCTGACCGTCCCGGCCTGGCCGGTGAGCTTGGTGGGTAACAATAGCGACACCACCAGCAGAGCCACGACCCGACCTGGCCACAACTTCGGCTTTCTTGGTCGCCCTGATCGACGCTGCGCATAGGCTTGACACTGTGAGTTCGATATATCGTATATTTATCGCGCGCCTTTCACGCGATCTCGCAGCCAAAGGGTAAGCCATGTTGCGACGGGACCTGAGCAAACGCGGTGTTCTCCTGGGCGGCGCGGCGGCGCTGGTGAGCGTCGCTGTTCCCACAGCCTCCCGGGCGGCGCCGAAGTCGATGATCGCCGTGCTCGAATCCGAGGTGGTGATCCTCGATCCGCATGCCACGACGGCCGCGATCACGCGCACCTTCGCCTATCACGTCTTCGATACGCTGTTTTCGATGGACATGGCGGGAACGATCCACCCCCAGATGGTGGACACGTTCTCGACCGCGTCCGATGGCCTGAGTTGGCAGTTCAAGCTGCGCGACGGTCTCGCCTGGCATGATGGCGCGCCGGTCAAGGCCTCGGACTGCGTGGCCTCGCTCAAGCGCTGGGCCCGCGGCGATGCGCTCGGCAAGATGCTCATGGCCGCTGTGACCGGGATCGAGGCGGTGGACGAGCGCAGCTTCAGGATCGTGTTGCGCGAACCCTTTCCACTGATGCTCGACGTGCTGGGCAAGCCCAATGCGCCGGTGCCGGCGATGATGCCCGAGCGCATCCTCCCGCCTGGTGACGAGCGCATCAAGGAGATCATCGGATCGGGGCCGTTCAAGTTCAAGGCCAGCGCCTGGCGCCCGGGCGACCGCGCCGTTCTGGAGCGCTTCGAGCAGTACAAGCCGCGCTCCGAGAAGCCCGACTTCCTGGCCGGTGCGAAGGTGGTCAAAGTCGACGAGGTGGTCTTGCGCGTCATGCCCGACGACGCGACAGCGGCGACCGCGCTGATCGCCGGCGAGATCGATTACATGCAGTATCTGCCCTTCGACTGGCTCGACAAGCTTGAGAAGGCGTCGAACGTGAACGTCATGGCCCTGACCGGCCTCGACATGTTCCAGGGCAATTTCCGTCTCAATCACGCGACCGGTCCCTTCGCCGACAGGGCGGTCCGCGAAGTGCTCTGGAAACTGGTCGACCAAGGCGAGGTCCTGCAGGCGATCGGCATCCCCGATCGCTATCTGGTCAAGAACTGCCCGTCCTTCTTCATGTGCGATGCACCTCTCAGCAGCTCGGAGGGCGCGGGTACCGCAAGGCTCGCTATCGACGAGGCACGCGCCGCCCTCAAGAAGACCTCCTACAAGGGTGAGCCCATCGTCTTCTTGACGGTCGCGGGCTCGATCTCGCAGACGGCTGGCGCCGTGCTGGCGGACAACATGCGCAAGGCCGGTTTCACCGTCGATGAGCAGGTGATGGACTGGGGTACGGTTCTCGCGCGCCGGGCCAAGAAGGACGGCTGGGGCATCTTCCCGGTCTATGCCAACGACATCGACATGATGTCGCCGCTGACACATTTCTACATTGGCAACAACTGCGCCAACTATGCCGGCTGGAGCTGCGACGCGGCCATCAGCGAGAAGCTCACAGCCTATGCCAAGGCGCCCGACCCCGTCATGCGCAAGCGCATCGCGGCCGAGATCCAGGTCGAGGCTTACAAGGACACGCCCTCGGTTATGTGGGGCCAGTTCAGCCGACCGGCGGGCTATCGCTCGCGCGTCAAGTCGATCGTGCAGTCCAGCTTCCCGATGTTCTGGCAGCTCACCCTCGACGCCTGAACCGCCAAAACGCGCCTGACGAGAGATGCCTATGACGACCGATGCCGATCGCGACGCCCTCGAGGCGGCCCTGCCGCCGCTGTCAGGCTCCTTGTCCCTGCCTGGTCTGGAGGCTTCCGTTTCCGTCCGGCGCGATGCCTGGGGCATCCCGCATATCAAGGCGGTGGGCGAGGCGGATGCCTACAGGGCGCTCGGTTTCGTGCATGCGCAAGACCGCCTCTTCCAGATGGAGCTGACGCGCCGCAAGGCGCTGGGCCGCGCTGCCGAATGGCTCGGGGCCGAGGCGGCCGAGGCCGACATCCTGGTGCGGCGGCTGGGCCTGGAGCAGGCCTGCCGGCGCGACTACGAGGCACTTGCCGGTGAGGCGAAGGATATGCTGAAGGCATACGCCTCCGGCGTGAATGCGTTCCTGGAGTCCGGTGCGGCGCACCCTTGCGAATACGCGCTCCTTGGCGCAACGCCGGAACCCTGGGAGCCCTGGCACAGCATTGCGGTGATGCGGCGGCTTGGCCTGCTGATGGGCTCGATCTGGTTCAAGCTCTGGCGGATGCTGGCGCTGCCGGTCGTGGGCGCGCAGAACGCGCTGAAGCTGCGCTACGATGATGGCGGACGCGACCTGCTCTGCATTCCCCCTGGTGCCCAGGCCGACCGCTTCGAAGCCGATCTGGCGGCGCTGGCCCCATTCGTCGACCACCTGCTCAAGGCCATGGGCGGCGATGCCTCGGATGCGGCCGGAGGCGGCAGCAACAACTGGGCGGTCGGTCCGGGTCGGACGGCGACGGGGCGGCCCATTCTCGCGGGCGATCCCCATGCCTCTTCGAGATCCCCGGCATGTATGCGCAGCACCATCTCGCCTGCGATCGCTTCGACATGATCGGCCTCACCGTGCCGGGCGTGCCGGGCTTCCCGCATTTCGCCCATAACGGCAGCGTCGCCTATTGCGTCACCCATGCCTTCATGGACATCCACGACCTTTATCTCGAACAGTTCATTGACGAGGGCATGGCGGTGCGCTTCGGCGAGGGCTTCGAGCCCGTCATCCATCGGCGCGACCGGATCGCCGTCAGGGGCGGGGTCGACCGGGAGTTCGATATCTTCGAGACGCGCCATGGTCCTGTGATAGCGGGCGATCCGCGCGAGGGGGTCGGCCTGTCCCTGCGCTCCGTCCAGTTCGCCGAGACCGACCTCTCCTTCGATTGCCTGACGCGGATGCCTGCGGCCTCGACCGTCTTGGAACTCTATGAGGCGACGCGGGGCTGGGGCCTGATCGACCATAATCTCGTGGCCGGCGACACGGCCGGCGCGATCGGCCATCTGGTGCGCGCCCGCGTGCCGGTGCGCTCGCGCGACAATGGCTGGCTACCCGTGCCTGGCTGGACCGGCGAACATGAATGGCAGGGCTGGTTCGCGCATGAGGCGATGCCCTGCGTCATCGACCCGCCCGGCGGCCTGATCGTCACCGCCAATAACCGGGTCGTGGCGGATGATCATCCCGATTATCTCTCCACCGATTGCCACCCGCCCTATCGCGCCGAACGCATCCTGCAGCGACTGGAGTCGGGTGCGCCCTTCGCTGTTGCCGATGCGGCGGCTATCCATGCCGATACGCAATCCCCGCATCTCGAGCTGTTCCGCACTCGTCTCGCGGCGCTGGGCCAGCGCGAGCAGGCCGGTGCGGAGCGGCTGCGGCAGGATCTGATGGCCTGGAACGGTCGCATGGACGCGGATTCGACCGCGGCTGCCGCCTATAATGCCTTCCGGCGAGCCCTGACGCGGATCGTCACCCTGCGCAGCAGGCTGGAGCGGGCCACAATGCATCGCTTCGCCGCGGTGGCGCCCGGCGTCTCGCCGCAGGGCCAGGTCTGGTGGGCGGTGCCGACATTGCTGCGCGACGACGATGCCGGGATGCTCAACGGCTCGACCTGGGACGACGTGCTGTCGGAGGCGCTGTCGGAAGCGGCGGCGACCCTGACCGGCCGGAGTTGGGGCGAGGAGCATCGGCCGCGCTTTGCCCATCCGCTCTCGCCGCAGTTCCCTGACTGGGCGCAGCGGCTCGATCCGCCTTCCCTGCCGGTCGGCGGAGACGGCGACACCGTGCTCGCGAATGGGATCGTGCCCTCAGTCGGCCCAGTGGCGACCTATGGCGCGCTGTCGCGCTATGTCTTCGATGTCGGCAACTGGGACAACAGCCGCTGGGTCGTCTTCCACGGCACTTCCGGACATCCGGCAAGCCCACATTACGCCGACCAGAATACGCCCTGGAGTGCCTGCGAGATGGTGCCGATGCTCTATGACTGGGGGCGTATCGCGGCGGAGGCCAGGACGGTGCAGGAGCTTGTGCCGGACCGCGATTGACGCGGCGGCTCAGCCCGCGACAAATCCTTCCGGCAGGCGCGGCGTCCGCAACCCGGCCGTCTCGCCGCCATCGACGGTCAATACGGCGCCGTTGACATAGCTCGCCTTGTCCGAGAGTAGCCATTCGACGACGTCGGCGACCTCGCCGGGGTCGCCGAGGCGGCCGGCGGGAATGCGCAGTTCGAGCTGCCGCAGCCGCAGCGGATCGGCCAGCACCTTCGACATCATGCGGGTCGCGATCTGTCCGGGGCAGATCGCGTTGAAGCGCACCTCCTCGCCGAATTCGAGCGCCAGCGCCTGCGTCATCGCGATCACGGCGGCCTTGGAGGCGCAATAGACCGCCAGCCCCTCCTCGCCGAACTTGCCCGCGACGGAGGCGACATTGACGACCGCACCCTTGCCCGCGCGCAGGCCCGCCAGCGCATGACGCGTGAACAGGAAGGCGCTGCGGGCATTGGCGTTCATCACGGCGTCCCAATCCTCGAGGGTCGCCTCGGCGAAGACCATGCGCCGTCCCAGCCCGGCATTGTTGACCAGGCCCGCAAGGCGGCCGCCGCCACGGTCGAGGGCGGCCTCGACGACGCGCCGACAATCCTGCTCGCTCGTCACATCGCCGGCGACGAAATGCGCGCCCGGCACCTGCGCTGCCAGCTCTTCGCCAGCCGCGACGTCGCGGCCGATGAAGACGACGCCGCGTGGCCCCAGGCGCTCCACGCAGGCCCGGCCGATGCCATGGGTGCCGCCCGTGACGATGATCATCTCATCCCTCCAGATATCGGTGAAACCGCGCATTTTCGAGTGAAGTGGATACCGGTTCACGTGAAGAAAATGCGATAAATCAAAGGCCTAGAGCCCTTCTGCGGTTCGGAGGAACGCGGAAGGGCTCCAGCGTTCAGCCGCTCGACAGGCGGCCGCGACCGTATTCGGCATAGCGTCCGAGTACCGTATTCATCTCGTCTTGGGTGAGATGGACGATCTCGCCGGCCTGGCGCGCGAGCAGCAGCTGCCGCGCCAGCATTTCGAGCTTGACCGTGCGCGCAAAGGCTTGCGCCAGTGTGGAGCCGATGCAGACCATGCCGTGATTGGCCATCAGGCAGGCGCTGTGACCCGCCAGCGCCGCCACGACGCCTTCGGCGAGCGCCGTCGTGCCGAAGGGCGCATAGGGTGCGCAGGGGATCTCGTGCCCGCCGAAGGCCGCTACCATATAGTGGAACGGCGGCATCGGGCGGCGCAGGCAGGACAGCGCGACGCAACAATCGGGATGGGCATGGATCACAGCCTGAGCGAGCCCCGCCGCGTAGACTCCACCATGGATCGCCCATTCGCTGGACGGTGTGCCGGGTGATAGCGCCGTGCCGTCAAAGCGCGTCAGCACGAAATCTTCCGGCGCCACGGTCGCCCCGTCGGCGCCGGTCGGGCTGATCAGCATGGCCTCATTCAGGCGCAGGCTGATATTGCCGGCATTGCCGAGGCTCAGGCCCGAACCCTCGATCTTCCGGTAGATATTGCACAGCTCAGCGCGGGCATCGGCTTCCGATATCGCGGCGGTCACGGCTGCTCTCCTTGTTCCATACTTGCGAGCATCGGCAGCAACATGTCCTCGGGGCCAAGCTTGCCCGATTTGAGGCAGAAGGCCAGCGGCGTCGCCCCCTCCGACAGGGCCTGCGAGACGCCCGGCGCGCGGTAAGCGCCGGCCCGCAGCGAGTGGATCGCAAGGCGATCCAGCACGGCGCCCGAGGTCTCGCCGCCGGCGATCAGGAAACGCCGCACGCCGCTTATCCGCAGCGCCTGCGCCAGCTTCGACAGGATCTCCTCGGCGAGCGTGGCGGCGCGACGCTGGCCGAGCTTGACTTGCACGGCCGCGACCGCGTCGGGATCGGCCGAGGTGGCGATCGCGACGGGGCCGTCGGCAAGGCGGGGCAGGGCCCAGTCGAGCGCCGCCGTGACGGCCGCATCGGCGTCGCTGACGGCGGCGAGGTCGAGCATCAGCACCGGGCGATCGCGGGCGAAGACTTCGAGCTGCCGCATGGTCTTCTCCGCGCAACTGCCGGCGAGCACGACGCCCGGACCTCGGACCGGGGGCAGGCGGGTCACGCTATCATTGGCATCGACGAGCCCGCGCTCGCGCCACAGCGCCGGATAATAGGCGGCGATCGAGGAGTTGCCGGTCATCAGCGGCCAGGAGACGGTCAGCGCCGCCAGTGCAGCGAGATCGTCGGGCACCGCGGCGTCAGTGAGCGCAAAGCCGATGCCGTCGGCGATCAGGCGCTCGCAATGCTGCGTCATGGCCCCCAGTCCGGCGCGCACGATCTGCTGCGGAATCAATCCGACCGGCGTCGCCGTCTGCTGCTGCAGCACGCGCACGAGGTCGGGATCGGTCATCGGCGTCAGTGGATCGTATCGCTTCGGCGACTCCGAGATCAGCCTGTCGTCGGCGAAGAGGTGGCCCTGGAAGACACGCCGTCCGGCCTCGGGGAATGACGGGCAGAACGCCGCGAGCCGGCTGCCGGTCAGTTGGCGCAGCACGTCGGCGCAGTTGCCGATATTGCCATGCGGCGTCGAATCGAAGGTCGCGCAGTATTTGAAGAAGAGCTGGCGCGCTCCGCGTTCGATCAGCCAGGCGCCGACGCGGCCGATATCCGCCACAGCCAGAGCGGGCTCGGCGACGCGCGTGCGCCGTGCCACCACGATCGCCGGATCGCTCACGGAATCCGGCAGTTCGGTGACGAAAGCACATGGCACGCCGCCGGCCCGGATCATCGCGGCCAATTCGAGACCGCCGGTCAAGTCGTCGGCGACCGCACCAAATACGAGACTCATCGCCTTCTCTCCCTAGACGGGGTTTGAATATATCATATACTCGCAACGGTCCATGGGCTGGCACAAGCCCTGACCGGGAGAGACGCGATGCGCCAGGCGAAGACACCATGAGCGGCGGCGCCGAGCGGCAGCCGGCGCTGCGCGTCCGCGATCCCCAGGAACTCACCGAGATCGCCTTGCAGCTGCGGCGCAAGGTGATCGAATTGGTGGCACCGACCGGGCAGGGCTATGTCCAGCAGGGCCTGGGCGCGGCCGATCTTTTCGCGGTGCTCTATTTTGCCGAATTGCGGCTCGACCCGGCCGATCCCGACTGGCCGGCGCGCGACCGGCTCCTGCTTTCGACCGCGCACAACACGGCGATCTTCTATGCGACGTTGGCGCAGCGCGGGCTCGTGCCGGCGGCCGAAATCAGCGATTATTGCAAGGACGGCTCGCCTTTCGAGGTGAATGCGTCGGAGCGGGTCGGGACCGTCGTCGAGGCGACCTGCGGCTCGCTGGGGCAGGGCCTGTCGGTGGCTATCGGCATGGCGCTGGCGGCCCGTCGGCGCGCGGATGCCAGCCGTGTCTATGTCATCCTGGGCGATGGCGAGCTTCAGGAAGGGCAGGTCTGGGAGGCGGCGCTGCTTGCCGGCAGCCTCGGCCTCGACAATCTCTGCCTGCTCATCGACGACAACCGCATGCAGGTCGAAGGCCATGTCGACGGCGTGGTGAAGCTCGAGCCCATCGCCGGCAAGTTCGCGAGCTTCGGCTGGGCGCAGGAGGTGGTGGACGGTCACGACATCCCTGGCCTGCTCGGCGCGCTC
Source organism: Bosea vaviloviae (assembly GCF_001741865.1). Lineage (NCBI taxonomy): Bacteria > Pseudomonadati > Pseudomonadota > Alphaproteobacteria > Hyphomicrobiales > Alloboseaceae > Allobosea > Allobosea vaviloviae. The sequence continues at coordinate 408,731 of NZ_CP017147.1, read as the reverse complement.
GACCGGGCCCGCGCGACACCCGCCCGCCCGACGCCTGCCCGTCCGACTTGCCTCGTCGTGCGCACCCTGGCCGGCAAGGGCGTGCCGATGCTCGAAGGCATTCTGGCGCATAATCTGAAGCTGCCCGCCGATGTCGCCGCGGCTGCGATGGCGGCCTTGTCCAACGCGGAGGACGCGCCATGACGTCCGTGACGCCCGATACGCTGACGGTTCAGGATTTCAACCAGCGCGGTGCGGCCGTCGCACCCAGCCGCAAGTTCTATGGCGAGACGCTGCTCGAACTGGCGCGGCAGGACCCGCGCATCGTCTGCCTGACCGCCGACCTCACACTGCCGACCGAGACGGATCTATTCCGCGACGCCCTGCCGGAACGCTTCCTGCAGGTCGGCATCGCCGAGGCCAACATGATCGGCATCGCCGGGGGCATGGCCCGAAGCGGCGAGATCCCCTTCGTCCATTCCTTCTGCGTCTTTGCCACGCGCCGCTGCTACGATCAGATCGCCATGCAGGTCGCCTATCCCCGCCTCAACGTAAAGATCGTCGGCGTCATCCCGGGGCTGACGACGCTGCTGGGCGTCTCGCACCAGGCGATCGACGACATCGCGCTGATGCGGGCGCTGCCCAACATGACCGTGATCGAGCCCAGCGGCCCCGCCGCGGTTCCCGCCGCCGTCCGGGCCGCCGCCGCCCATGACGGCCCGGTCTATCTCCGGTTGAAGCGCGCGGACGGCACCGAGACCGCGTTGGGCCCCGACGAATGGTCGCTCCCGATCGGCGTGGCCCGCATGCTGCGCCCGCCGGGGGAGGGGCTGCTCCTCGCCTGTGGGATGATGGTCGAGCAGGCGCTGCGGGCGGCCGATCTCCTGGCCGCGGAGGGCATCGCGGTCGGCGTCGTCGACGTGCCGACGCTGAAGCCGCTCGACCCGCGCATCGCGACGATGGCGCAGGGCATGCGGGCGGTCGTGACCTGCGAGAACCATTCGATCATCGGTGGTCTGGGCAGCGCGGTTGCCGAGCAGCTTATGGAGGCGGGCGTCCGCACGGGCTTTGGCCGCATCGGCGTGCGCGACGTCTTCGCCGAGGGCGGCACGACGCCTTATCTGTTCGCGCGCTATGGGCTGGACGCCGAGGCGATCGCGCAGGCCTACCGCGAGGCGCGCGGGCGCGGCTCGGTCTGAGGGCCGGCCTCGCGGGCGAGATTGCGCGTATCGCCGCCCGATTCCAGCAGCTTGACCAGTTTCTCGCCGCCCTGGATCATGTCGGTCTGCACGGCCTCGCGCACGCCTTCGCCGTTGCGGGCGCGCAGGCGCTCGAGGATGCGTAAGTGCTCATGCGGCCCCGGATAGGTCGGCCGCGCATGGGGATAATGGTAGTTCAGCAGCGGGCCGTTGCGCATCCAGATGTCGTCGAGGAGCGCGAGCAGCTCCGGCATGTCGGCGGCTTCATAGAGCCGATGATGGAAGCGCCAATTCGCGCGCACGGCGTCCGACCAGCGGCCCTCGTCCTCGGCCGCGGCAAGTTCGGCGTGCAGGGCGGTCATCTGGGCGATGCCCTCGTCGTCGATCCTGGCGGTCGCGCGCTCGGCTGCCAACCCTTCGAGGAACAGCCTGATCGTCCTCAGCTCGAGATACTGGGCGAGCGACATATGGGCGACGATGATCGAGCGGCCGTCGATCAGTTCGAGCGCGCGCGCCCGCACCAGCTGCATCAACGCCTCGCGAATCGGCGTCTCGGAGACGTGCATCGAAGCTGCGAGTTCGCGGATCTTGAAGCGGTGGCCCGGCCAGAACCGGCCCTCCATCAAAGCGAGGCGCAGATTGTTGTAGACGATGCGCGTCAGGCTATCGCGCGCGACCGGCCCTATCGCGCCACCCTGCAGGAAGTTGTCGTCGGCGCTCGCCACTTTTATCACGTCTCCCGAGGGCTTTCGCCGATCGCTGCAGCCTTAAAGCAAATCGGCGCGGTTCGAAACGCGCAAAACGTGCCGGGGCAGGGTGCGGTCGCCGACCGGTGCCATCACGGTCCTAAACCTGCTTGCCAAGACGGATATATCAAATATTCTATGCGGCAATAAGGGGAACGCATGGTGCAGCCGGTCGAGCTATCCAGCCGATCCGTGGGGATCGGGATCCGCGGAATCGTCAAGCGATTCGGAGCGGTGACGGCTGTCGACGGGGTCTCGCTTGCGGTCGAGCCGGGCGAATTCCTGGCGTTGCTGGGCCCGTCCGGCTCCGGCAAGACGACCATCCTGATGGCGATCGCCGGCTTCGAATATCCCGATGAGGGTCAGATTCTGGTCGGTGGCGAGGACGTGACGTGGACGCCGCCCTACCAGCGCAATCTCGGCATGGTCTTCCAGAAATACACTTTGTTTCCGCATATGAGCGTGCTGGAGAACATCGCCTTCCCGCTCAAAATGCGCGGCGTCGGCCGGGCCGAGCGCGAGGAGCGGGCGCGGACCGCGCTCGCCACCGTCCGGCTCGACGGCTTTGGCGATCGCAAGCCGTCCCAGCTTTCGGGCGGCCAGCAGCAGCGCGTCGCGATCGCCCGCGCCATCGTCTACAAGCCGCGCGTGCTGCTGATGGACGAGCCGCTCTCGGCGCTCGACAAGAACCTCCGCGAGGAGATGCAGATCGAGACCAAGCAATTGCAGCGCGAGATCGGCGTCACCGTCGTCTTCGTGACGCATGACCAGACCGAGGCCCTGACCATGGCCGATCGCGTCGCGGTGCTCGACCATGGCCGACTGCAGCAGATCGGCACGCCCCACGATCTCTATGAGGCGCCGAAGAGCGCCTTCGTCGCCGGTTTTATAGGCGAGACCAATTTCTGGCAGGGCGTGGCGCGCGGCGCGGCAGCGGCGGGCGGCTCCGTGTCGGTCGAACTCGCTGAGGGCACCGTGGTCGAGGCGACAGCCGTCGATGCCGTGACTGAGCGGGCAAAACTCCGCGTCGCGATCAGGCCGGAGCGCCTGACCCTGACGGCACCCGAGCAGGGGCTGCTCACGGCGCGCGTGCAGCAGGAGATCTACGCTGGCAACGCGACGACGCTGCTCCTGGGCACGGCGAGCGGGCAGGGCCTGAAGCTGCGCCTGCCGGCCGGCAGCGTATCGCGGGGGCCAGCGATCGGCGACCTCGTCGGCTTGCGCTGGGCGCCGCAGGACGCGCGCGCTTTTGGGTCCGCCGCATGAGCGCGCGGCCGCATCGCTGGCTGCTCGGCGGGCGCCATTACAGCAGCGCCGCCAGCCTGGCGCTGGCGGCGCCGTTCCTCGTTCTCGCCTTCGTGACCTTCCTGCTGCCGCTGGGCTCGCTGCTGCATGAGAGCCTGTTCCTGCCGACGCCGACGCTGGCGCATTACGAGCGCGCGGTCACGGCGCCGGTTTATCTGCGCGTCATGCTGCGCACCCTGCGCATCGCGGCGATCGTGACCGTGCTGGCGTTGCTGCTGGCCTGGCCGCTGGCCCTGGTGATGGCGCGCAGCACAGGGCTCAAGCTCGCGATCCTCGTCGCCTCGGTTCTGCTGCCGCTCTGGACCTCGGTCTTGGTGCGGACCTATGCCTGGATGGTGCTGCTGCAGAAGAACGGCGTCATCAACCAGATGCTGATGGCTTCGGGCCTCGTCGATGAGCCGCTCAAGCTGCTCTACACCGAGACGGCGGTGGTGATCGCGATGAGCCATGTCCTGCTGCCCTTCATGGTGCTGCCGATCTATTCGGCGCTGCGCGGCATTCCGGATGATTACAGCCGGGCGGCGCAGATGCTCGGCGCCTCGGAATGGGCGACGTTCAGGGAGGTGATCTTCCCGCTCTCGTTGCCGGGCGTGACCTCGGGCTGCCTGATGGTTTTCCTGCTGGCGCTGGGCTTCTTCGTCACCCCGGCGCTCATCGGCGGGCCGCAGCAGATGATGATCGCGACGCTGGTCTCCCAGCAGGTCCGCGAGATGCTCGACTGGTCCTTCGCTGGCGCGCTGGTCGGGGTGATGCTCGCCTTCGTGCTGCTGCTCGCATTGATCTTCAAGCGCGCCGTGCGGCTTGACCGCTTCGTGGGGTCGGCATGAGCGCGCCCCGGCGAGCCGGCTCTCCGCGCCATGCAGGCCGCGCCATGCTCGGTGCGACGGCCTATGCCGTGACGATCTTCCTGCTGCTGCCGACGCTCGTGATCGCGCCGATGTCGGTTGGTCCCGAGCGCTATCTGCGCTTTCCGCCAAACGGCTTTTCGCTGCGCTGGTATGCCGAGTATTTCGCCGATTCCGACTGGGTGAACGCGACGCTGTTCAGCCTGGAGGCGGGCGTCATCGCGACGTTGGCGGCGACGGTGATCGGCACGATGCTGGCGCTGGCGCTCGTCCGCGGCCGCCTGCCCGGCAAGGGGCTGATCGAGCTCTTGGTGATCGGGCCCGTCATCGTGCCGCATATCGCGCTGGCCGTGGCGATGTTCCTCGTCTTCGAGCAGTTGCGCCTGACCGGTACGCTGCTCGGCTTCGCGATGGCGCATACCATCCTGGCGCTGCCCTTCGTCGTTTTCACCGTGCTGGCGGCGCTCTACCGTTTCGATGCCGATCTAGAACGCGCCGCTGTGTCATGCGGGGCAAGTCCGCTGCGCACCTTCCGCCATGTCACGCTGCCGTTGATCGCGCCGGGCGTCGTCTCGGCGGCACTGTTTGCCTTCATCATCTCCTTCGACGAGGCGGTGGTGTCGTTCTTCATTTCGAACCTCGACCGCAAGACGCTGCCGCGCAAGATGTTCGAGGACATCGACTACAACATCTCGCCGACGCTGGCGGCGGTCGCGACCATGCTGACGCTCCTGACCGTCGCCGCGCTGGTCGGCAGCCACCTCGTCAGAAGTCGTCTCGACGCGCGCACGCGATCGGCCGAGCCCTGAGCCATGACAGCCGTCCCATTGGTCCAAACGCAACAGAAGGGGAGCCTCGCGATGAGCATCGACAGCAAGACTTCGACGACGACACGACGCCAGACGTCGCGACGCCAAGCGACTCGGCGCGACGTGCTCGCGGGAGCACTGGGGGCGGCGACCTTCGCGATCGGAGGCCGCGCCTTGGCCCAATCGAAGGAGGTCATCATTGCCACGACCGGCGGCCTGATGGAGCGCAGCCTGCAGGAGCATTTCTACAAGCGCTTCGAGACCGAGACCGGCATCAAAGTGCGCTCGGTTCCGATCGAACTCCCCGACCAGTGGGCCCGGGCGCGCGCCGGGCAGCGCAGCGGCAACATTCCCTTCGACGTCGTCACAGCGACGCCGCCGGACCTGATCCAGCACGCTGATTTGCTCGCGCCGATCGACTGTGCCGGCCTGCCGGGCATCGCGGCCCATGCGCTACCCAATGGCTGCTTCCCGAGCGGCATCATCCGGACCGCCGGCGGCATGGCACTGACCTGGAGCAAGAAGGCGTTCCCCAATGGCGGACCGCAATCCTGGGCCGATTTCTTCGACGTCGCGAAGTTTCCGGGTCCGCGTTCGCTGCCCGATACGGGCGACCGCGAATGGTGGGTGCCGCTGGCCGCGCTGCTGGCCGACGGCGTTGCGCCCGACAAGGCGTTCCCGATGGATGTCGACCGCGCCTACAAGAAGCTCGACGCGCTCAAGCCCCATATCGCGGCCTGGTGGAAGAGCGGCGACAACGCGATGCAGATCATGCGCGGCGGCGATGCCGTGATGATGATGGTCTATTCGAGCCGCTCGGTCCCGCTCGCCAAGAGCGGCGAGTTTGATTTCACCTGGAACCAGGCCATCCGCGATGTTGGCAACTGGGCCGTGCTCAAGGGCAGTCCCAATGTCCAGAACGGCGTGAAGTTCCTCGATTTCTTCGTGCAGAACGGCAAGGAGCACGTCGCCTTCAGCGAGAAGGTCTCGTTCGATTCCAACAACCGCGAGGCGCCCGGTCTGGTGCCGCCGGAGGAACGGCGGTTCCGGCCGTCCTGGCCCGACAATTGGTCGAAACTCGTCATCGCCGATTACGAGTGGATTGCCGTCAACCGCAACGCCCTGCGCGAGCGCTGGGTCACCTGGCTGACGAAATAGGCCCGGTCGCCCATCAATCGCCCCTTGGCCAGCGCCGCCCAAGCGGCGCCGGCTATCTCGTTCGGCAGGATCTCGTTGCGCAGGAATGAAGCCCGCATGCTCGTCAATTATCCCGAGGCCGCGCATTGGCAGGTCGACCCGTCGCGGCAGGACCTGGTCGACGAGATGCGCGCCCGCCCGCGCGGCCCCCACAGCCATGACCTGCAGCGGCTGCTGCACCGCATGCGCTGGACCGGCGTCGGCAAGCGCCACGTCCTGATCACGCTCGATCCCGGGCGGCGCTGGATGCTGGCCCGCCTGCCGGGGCAGCGCGGCGCTCCGGTCGAGACCTTCCCCAACCGCGTGTTCACGAGCCTCATTGAGGCCGAATGGACCGTCTTCGCCATGCGCTGGGAAGCGCTGACGGGACAGAAGCTCGACTGAAGGACTGCCCGCATCATGAGAGATACCACCGCCGTCCTCGGCTATGCCTGGCCGCTCGTCGTCTCGCCGGGCGAGACCGTGAGCTTTCACCTGTCCAGCCCGACGCTCGATGCGGCCCAAGTCCGCATCGTCCGGGTGCGCTGCGCCGATCCCGATCCGGACGGCCCGGGCCTGAAGCTGAGTGAGCCCGGCAGCGCCATCGACGGCCGTGTCGCGCTGCGCGACCAGCCGGTCCATCCCGGCTCCGCCGCGATCATCGCCGACAGGCCGGCGTTGAACGCGCCGAGCCTGGCGGCCGGCTGCTTCATCTACCCGACGGCCCCGCTTGCCGGCCCGCAGACCGTGATGTCGCGCTGGCGCGCCGATCTCGGCCAGGGCTGGCGCCTGGGGCTCGACCAGGCGGGGCATCTCGTCTTCGAGGTCGCCGGTGCCGCAGGCGCTGCGACCCTCACATCCGCCAGGCCGGTGCTCGAGCGCGAATGGGTGTTCGTCGGCGCCAGCTATGACGCCGCCAGCGGCGCGATCACGCTGATCCAGCGCAGCCTGGACAGGTTGGGCGGGCGCGACAGCAGCAGCCTCACGACGGGCCAGGCACCCGCCAGCCTGGCCTGGCCCACTGAGACCGCGCTCGTCTTCGCCGCCCACGCCTTTGAAAGTGGCGCGGACCCGCTCACTTCAGGCCATTTCGACGGCAAGATCGATCGGCCGCGCCTGTTTCGCGAGCCCTTGTCCGAAGAGACCCTGCGGCGGGCCTGCGAGATGCTGGCGCCCTCGCCCGCCGATCCCGCTCTGGTCGGCGCCTGGGATTTTTCGCAGGAGATGGCCAGCGACAAGGTGCGCGACCTCTCGACGAACCGGCTCGACGGCCAGCTCAGGCACATGCCCATGCGCGCCATCGCCGGCGCCAACTGGGACGGCTCGGTGGTGCAATGGACGGAACGGCCAGAGCTCTATGGCGCGATTCATTTCCACAGCGACGACATGGCCGATTGCGGCTGGCAGCCCGATCTGGCGCTTAAGATTCCAGCCGACTGGCGCAGCGGCTTCTACGCGCTGAAGCTGACCGCCCGCGAGAGCAGCGACGATCCCGTCGAAAGCTATGTCTCCTTCTTCGTGCGGGCTCCGCTCGGTCAGGCCAAGGCCAAGCTCGCTCTGGTGGCGACGACGGCGACCTTCCTCGCCTATGCCAACAGCGCGCTGCGGCTCGACCAAGTCCATGCCGAGGCCATGCTGGAGGGCGTCATCGCGCTCTCGCGCGACGACGTCTATATCCAGGAGCATCGCGAACTCGGGCTCTCGACCTACGACACCCACAGCGACGGCAGCGGCTGGTGCTACTCGACGGCCAAACGCCCGATCCTCAACATGCGGCCGCTCGGCAACACCTTCAACTACGTCAACGACACGCACATCATCGACTGGCTGGAGGAGCTCGGCTTCGACTACGACGTCATCACCGATTGCGACATCGACCGGCACGGCGCGCAGCTGCTGGAGGCCTATGACTGCGTGATCACGCCGTCACATCCCGAGTACTACAGCCGCAACATGATCGACGCCTTCGACGCCTATCAGCGCGGCGGCGGCCGGCACATCTATCTCGGCGGCAACGGCTTCTACTGGCGCATCGCCTGGCACCCCACGCAGCCCTTCCAGATGGAGATCCGCCGCGGCATGAGTGGCTTGCGCACCTGGGAGGGCGAACCCGGCGAGAACGGCCTGTCCTTCAATGGCGAGCCCTCGGGCCTCTGGCGCACCCATGGGCGCCCGCCGCAGCGCCTGGTCGGCGTCGGCTTCGACGCCCAGGTCTTCACGCGCTCCTATCCCTATGAGTGGCTGGAGGATGCGCGCGACCCGCGCGTGTCCTGGCTGGTCGAAGGCATCGACCTGGCAAAACCGCTCGGCGATTTCGGACTACGCGGCGGCGGGGCGGCCGGGCTCGAGGTCGACCGCGTCGAGCCGACCTTGGGTTCGCCGCCGCATCTCCTGCGCCTGGCGACGGCCGACCGGCTCGACTATGGCGGCGTACCGACGCTGGAGGAGCTGCGCACCCTGCATCGCGGCACGATGGGCGATCAGAACGCGCTGGTGCGCGCCGATATCGCCTTCTTTCCGACCGCAGCCGGCGGCGCGGTGTTCGCGACCGGCTCGATCGCCTGGTGCTGCGCGCTGACCTGCAACGGCTATGACAACTCGGTCAGCCGCGTGACAGGCAATGTCCTGCGTCGCTTCCTCGATCCCGCGCCTTTCGAGGGCTTTGACGATTGAACTTGCGGCGGCTGGGATCCCGGCTGCTCGCTGGCTCAGGCAAGGCCGACGAGATCGGATGCCGCACGCAACTGCGCCAGGAGCATCGCCTTGCCCGGAACCGTCTTGCAACCGCGTGCTGCCGCGGCGGCAAGAAACGGCGTGACCTCCGGTGTCATGACGACTTCGGCCGCGACCGCGCCGGGAGCAAGGCGAGACGCATCCAGCGGCAGCGCATCGCCGTCTTTCATGCCGAGCGAGGTGGTGTTGATCGCGATGTCGCAGGCGGCGGTATCGGGCTCGCCGCCATCGGTGCGGCAGGTGGGATAGGCACGGCCGACCGCGGCAGCGAGTTCGCGCGCCTTGTCGGCAGACCGATTCATGATGGTCAATTCCGCCGCGCCTGCCTCCGCCATCGCGAAAGCGATAGCGCGGCCTGCGCCGCCGGCCCCAACCTGCAGCACCCGGGCGCCCCGGATCTCCACGCCGGCCGCGATCAGTCCGCCGACGAAGCCGAGGCCGTCGACATTGTCGCCGTGCAGGCTGCCGTCAGGGTGGCGGCGCACGAAATTGACCGCGCCCACCAGCCGCCCACGCTCACCGACCGAATCGAGTAGGTCGAGGACGGCGATCTTGTGCGGGATCGTGACGCCGAACCCGGCGACGTTGCGCAGGATCCGCAGCGTCGCGAGAACCTTGGGCAGGTCAACTGGGGCGACGTGGAGAGGGGAGACGGCCGCATCGATGCCGCGCCCGGCGAAATGCTCGTTGAGCAGTGTCGAGCCGATGATATGCGCGACTGGTTCGCCCAGAATGAACAGGATCCGCGTCTTGCCGGTGATGCGGGTCATGGCACGGTCTCGGACAAGCGATCGGGTTCAGGCGGCGGTGCGGCTGCCCGCAGCGACCGCCGCCAGGGCGGTATCCGCGGCGGCAATCGCCTCGTCGATCTCGGCCTCGCCATGTGCGGCGGACAGGAACATGTTGTGGCGCGGGTGGAAGTAGACCCCGCGCGCCAATGCTGTCTGGCAAAACAGATTGCCCTTGGCGAAATCGGCGTCGTCCTCGAACAGGATCAAAGGCATCTGCACCGGGCCGCTTTGGCGCAGGGCGACCCCGTGGCGTGCGGCCGATGCATCGATCGCGTCGCGCAGGCGCGTTCCCATCGCCTCCAGCCGCGCGACGATGTTGTCGCGGCGCAGCACGGTGAGCGTTGCCACGGCGGCCGCCATCGGGACCGCTGCGCACCAGAACGAGCCTGTCACGAAGACCTGCGAGGCCGCCTGGCGCAGCCAGTCCCGGCCGGTGACGGCGGCAAGCGCGTGGCCATTGGCAATGGACTTGCTCCAGGCCGCGAGATCGGGCCTGACACCGAAGCGCTCCCAACTGCCGGCGAGGTCGAGCCGGAAGCCCGCCCGGACCTCATCGAGGATGAGCGCGGCGCCCGTCTCGTCGCAGATCGCGCGCGCGGCGGTGGCGAAACCTTGCGTCGGCAATTCCTGGTCGCGCGCGAGGTCATGGCGATAGGCCGAGACGATGATGCCGGCCAGGTCGTCGCCAGCCTCAGTGGCGGCCGCGCGCAGGCTCTCGGCATCGTTGAAATCGTAATAGAGGATATGGGCGCGATCCTCCGAGGTCACGCCGACGACCGAGGGCGAGCACCACGGCACGGCGCCATGATAGGCGCCGCGTGCCGCCAGCAGCTTGCGCCGCCCGGTGCCGGCGCGCGCAATGGTCGCGCAGCTCGTGGTGGCGTCGGTGCCGTTCTTTTGGAATTGCGTCCAGTCGGCATGCGCCACCGTATCGACAAGGAGTTCGGCGAGTTCGACCATCACCTCGGCAGGCCCGTTCATGCAGTCGCCCAGGCGGGCCTGGCGCTCGGCCGCAGCCTCGACCTCGGGATGATGATGGCCGAGAAGATTGGGGCCCCAGCTGCACATGAAGTCCAGATAGGAGCGCCCGTCCACGTCCCAGAGCCGGCAGCCCTCGGCGCGCGCAAAGAACTGCGGGTAGCCTTCCGGCAGCCTGTTGGCGTGGAGATGCCCCCACATGCCGCCTGGAACCACACGCAGCGCCCGATCCCGCAGCGCCGCATCGACGGAATTCTTGACCTCGGACATGGCTTTCCTCCGATTTCGATATATCATATAGTACTCTTGGCTTGGCAAGCGGGTTTTGCGCAGGAGGGGACGGTCTCCGCAATGATGGCGAAAAAGGCCACGCTCCCGAGGCCGGCACGACTGCAGCACGCCAGAACAGCGGCGTGGCAAACGACATGCCGAGCACGGGCCCCTGCGCACAGCGCCGGAGCCTGAGCAATCAACCGAAGCTTGAGCAATCAATAAGGAGAGGGGATCACATCATGCGGGCAGGACACATACGGGCAGGACACTTGCGGGCAGGACAGATGAAGGCGGCCTTGGTGCTCGGCATTGCCGTATCGCTGGCGGGACTGGCAGCGCCGACGCGGGCGGCCGATACGCGCCCGCTCGTCGTGGCGCGGAACATGGACATCACCTCGCTCGATCCGGCGCGATCGTTCTGCGACACCTGTCAGATCTACCTCTCGGCGGTCTACCAGACGCTGGTCACGCTGGCCGCCGACAACAGGACGCTTGCGCCCAACCTTGCCACCTCCTGGGAGGTCAGCCCCGACCAGACGCGCTTCGTCTTCAAGCTGGCGCCGGGCGCTGTCTTCTCCGATGGTGCGCCCGTCACCTCGGCCGATGTCGCCTGGTCGCTGACGCGGCTGAAGAACATGAAGTCGGATGCGTCATTCCTGATGGAGGCCCTGACGGCCGTCGAGACGCCCGACGAGAAGACCGTCGTGCTGCGCACGGCGCAGTCCAATTCCGAGTTCCTAAACATGCTGGCTTCGTCCTATGCCGGCATCATCAACCGCAAGGTCGCGGAGGCCAACGGCGCGGCGGGCGGCGAGAATGCCAGCACGGCCGACCAGGCCGACAACTGGTTCTTCGCCAATTCGGCCGGCAGCGGCCCCTACAAGCTCGCGCTCTATCGCAATGGCGACCAGCTGCGCCTGGTCTCGAACGACAAGTTCTGGGGCGCGGCGCCGAAGGTCGCCGAGGTCATCATCAAGCAGGTGCCCGACGCAGTGGCGCAGCTGCAGATGCTGCAGACGGGCGGCGCCGATGTGGCGATGCAGATCGATCCCGATACGGCCGCCTCGGCCAAGGATCAGAACCTCGTGCTCGATACGGTGCCGAGCTATAATTTCATCTATCTGGCGCTGGGCGTTGGCTCCAAGGCCAACACGGTTCCGCTGACCAGGCCTGTCCGCGAGGCGATCGCGGCGGCGATCGACTATCAGGGGCTGATCGACTTCACGGTGGGCGGCAAGGGCCGGCCGCAGCCGGTTGCGATCCCCAACGGCTTCCCCGGTACGACCGACCTGCCGATGCCCAAGCAGGATCTCGCTTTGGCGCGCGCCAAGCTGGCCGAGGCCGGGCAGCCCAACGGCTTCACGATGAAATCGGCCTATCCGGCGGTCAATTCCTACGGCGTCGATCTCTCGCTGATGATGCAGAAGCTGCAGCAGGATCTCGGCCGCGTCGGCATCAAGCTCGAGCTCGAGCCGGTGACCTTCGCGGTCTGGCGCGAGCGCGTCGCCAAGGACGGTATCCCGATCACCGCGTCCTATTATGCACCCGACTATTTCGGCACGGTGCAATATGTCCAGTTCTTCTCGATGATGAGCTCGAGTTCCTGGGTCAAGCGCTCCCATGCCGACAAGGTGCAGGGTGTCGTCAACGAAAAGGAAGGCGAGCTCCTCAAGCAGGCGCTGGCCGCCACGCCGACTGAGGCCGACCGCATCTATCGCGAGATCGCGCTTGAGATGATCGGCGACAAGGTCATCATTCCCGTCGTCAGCCCGGATCTGATCCTGGCCTCGCGCAAGGGCGTGACCGGCGTGCGCTACAGCGCCTGCTGCAATCTCGCGCTCAGTCAGGTCGGGCGGCAATAGCGCGCCTGACCGGCAGAGCCGATGCTCAAGGTCGCGCTGCAACGACTGGCGATGATGCCGTTTCTTCTGCTCGGCATCGTCACCGTCGCCTTTTTCCTCTCGCAGTTCACCAAGGGCGACCCGCTGGTCGCCCTGATCGGCGAGCGGCAGATGAACAATCCTGTCGTGGTCGCCGCCGCCAAGGAGCGCTGGGGCCTCGATCGGCCGCTGGCCGAGCGCTACGTCGTCTATGTCCGCAACCTGCTGCATGGCGACATGGGCACCTCGTTCCGCACGCGCCAGCCCGTGGCGAGCGATCTGGCCCAGCGGCTGCCGGCGACGCTGGAACTCGTCGTCGCCTCGGTCCTGCTCGGCGGCAGCGTCGGCGTCATCCTCGGCATCCTGGCGGCGAAATTCCGCGACGGGCCGGGCGACACGGCTATCCGCATTTTTGCGCTCGTCGGCTCGTCGGTGCCGATGTTCTGGCTCGGGCTGATCGCGCTCTTCATCTTCTTCGCCACGCTGGGCTGGTCGCCAGGGCCCGGCCGGCTCGACACGCGCTCCCTGCCACCGCCCTTCGTGACCGGCTTCTTCACGATCGACGCGGCGCTCGCCGGCGAAGGGCGCATATTGCGCGAGGCGCTGTCCCATCTCGTGCTGCCGGCCCTGATACTGGGCTGGACGGTGGTGGGCATCGTCGCCCGTCTGGTGCGCGCAAGCATGATCGAGGTGCTGTCGCAGGATTACATTCTGGTCGCGCGCGCCAAGGGGGCGGGCGAGGGCCGTGTCCTGCTGACGCACGCGTTGCGCAACGCGCTGATGCCGACCTTGACGATCCTGGGCTTCACCTTCGCCTATCTGATCACCGGGGCCGTCCTGACCGAGACGATCTTCTCATGGCCCGGTATCGGCTCCTACGCGGTCGAGGCCGCGCGCCAGCTCGATTATCCCGCCATCATCGGCGTGACGATCATCGGTGGCGCCGCCTTCCTGCTGACCAACCTCGTGACCGACATCGCCTATGCCTTCGTCGATCCGCGCCTGAGGGACCGCAGATGAGCGCAGCCCTTCCCGAAGCGGCGGCGGTTGCGCGCCCCGGCCGCCTGCGCCGGCTCGCCGCGCTGCTCGATCCGCGCGCGCGCCCCGCGCGCTGGCCGATCCTGATTGCGCTCGCGACGATCCTCGGCTGGGTCGTCGTCGGCGCGACCATCGACCTGTGGGCGCCCTACGATCCGGTCGCCCTGGCCGGCCGCCGCCTGCAGCCGCCGAGCGCCGCCCACTGGCTCGGCACCGACGCGCTGGGGCGCGACGTGCTGGTGCGCACGCTCTACGGCGTGCGCTTCTCCCTGCCGATCGCGGTCGGTGTCCTGGTCACGGCGGTCGCGATCGGGTGCTTCCTGGGCGCGCTGGCGGGCTATTTCGGCGGGCTTCTGGATGGCGCGCTGATGCGGCTCGCCGATGTGACGCTGTCCTTCCCGCCCATGCTGCTGGCCATGGCGATCGCCGCCTCGCTCGGGCCGGGACTGTTCAATGCCGGCTTGGCGATGGTCATCGTCTGGTGGCCGATCTATGCCCGGCTGATGCGGGCGCAGGTGCTCTCGGTCCGCTCGCTGGAGCATGTCGACGCGGCCGTGGCGATGGGCGCCTCATCCCCGCGCATCCTCGTCCGGCACGTGCTGCCGCTGTGCTGGACGCCGATCCTGGTCAACGCCACGGTCGATATCAGCCAGGTCATACTGCTCGTCGCGGGGCTGAGCTTCATCGGCCTCGGCGCGCGCCCGCCGACCCCGGAATGGGGCCAGATGATCGCCGAGGGCGCCACGAACTTCTACAACTGGTGGATCGCCACAGGGCCGGGCCTTGCGATCCTCTCGCTCGCGCTCGCCTTCAGCTTCATCGGCGACGGCCTTCGTGACATGCTTGATCCGCGCTCTCGATAAGGAGTTGTGCGCCGTACATAAATCGCACTCGGTCCAGGCTCAAACTCCGTGCCTCCACGAGCCTGGCGGGTTCACTCTTACGAGCTTTGAGCCTGGGGTCGAGATTTCTCACGGAATGTGAGTATCGATTACCGCCGCGCGGCACGGAATTTAAACCTATCGCAAGCGTATGATTTTTCTTGCCAATTACGTCCGTTGTCGCTTCCGTGTCTGGGCAGGACGTAATTTCTGGATTTGGCCCTCTTGTAGGGCTGTTAGACCAAAGCCGTTATTGAGGTGCCTTGGTCGAGGTGGCGTGAGAGATTGCCTGCAATGTTGTAGAGGACCCGGCAAGCCGAGGCGTCGGCCATCGAAAAGCAGCCGAAAGGGTCGCTCCGGCTAAGGCCTTATCACGTTGCCGTGATAGCCCTCCTGCATCTCATCTCGCCATGATCGGGGGCCGCTGCGCTCGAACACGGCGGCTGGGCGGCCAAATCGGCTGTTCTGGCCCAGGAACCCTCGTCTCCGGCGGCCGATCACGCGGCGTGATCAGCCGATCATCGGGCATTGGCTGATCCGCATATCTGAGTTTCAATCAGTTCCAATTCAATTCTGACCGGCACGCCGCGCGGCGTGCCGGCCTTGCGGCGAGGCGCGTTGGCCCTCTCGCCGTCCTTCTTGATCGAAACCGGGAGGTTTGCGGTGGCGAAGCTTAATGTGAACGGCAAGATGCTCGATGTCGAAGCGGCCGGCGATACGCCGCTGCTCTGGGTCATCCGCGAGCAGATCGGCCTGACCGGCACGAAATATGGCTGCGGCGTCGCCCAATGCGGCGCCTGCACCGTCCATATTGACGGCGTCGCGACGCGCTCCTGCTCGCTGCCGCTCGAGGCTGTGACGGCGGACCAGAAGATCGTCACGATCGAGGGGCTTTCGCCCAACGGCACGCATCCGGTCCAGCAGGCCTGGATCAAGCACGACGTGCCGCAATGCGGCTTCTGCCAGAGCGGCATGATCATGGCGACAGCAGCCCTGCTGCAGGCCAACCCCAAGGCGACCGAGGCCGACATCGCTGCTGAGATCACCAATATCTGCCGCTGCGGCACCTATGCGCGGGTCAAGACCGCGATCCTCGACGTCGTCGCCGGCGGTACGCTCGGCCGCGGCTGAGCCTTCGCCTGTTTCATATTCCCCAGCGCGGGGTCGAACGCGGCAGGTCCTTGAGGACCGCCGCATCCCTCGCGTCCATGCAGATTCGGAGGACGACATGACATCCGCCTCGACCGCTTCTTCCAAGACCCCTTCGTCGAAGACCAGCCTGTCCCGTCGCGGCCTGCTCGCAGGCTCGGCCGCTGCGGCCGGCGCCTTCAGCTTCGGCTTCACGATCCCGTTCGGGAGCGAAGCGCAGGCGCAAGGCGCTGTCCCTGAGATCAACGCCTGGGTCGTGGTCCATCCCGACGACAAGGTGGTGATCCGCATCGCCCGCTCCGAGATGGGGCAGGGTACGCTGACCGGCCTCGCCCAGCTCGTCGCCGAGGAGCTGAACTGCGACTGGACCAAGGTCACGACCGAATATCCGACGCCGGGCCAGAGCGTGGCGCGCAACCGAGTCTGGGGCAATTTCTCGACCGGCGGCAGTCGCGGCATCCGCGAATCGCATGAGTATGTCCGCAAGGGCGGTGCGGCGGCGCGGATGATGCTGATCCAGGCGGCGGCGAACGAATGGAAGGTGCCTGCCGCCGAATGCGCGGCCGAGAAGAGCGTGATCACGCACAAGGCCTCGGGCCGCTCGCTGCGCTACGGCCAGGTCGCCGCCGCCGCCGCCAAGATCGAGGCGCCCAAGGATGTCCCGCTGAAGGACCCGAAGGACTGGATCATTGCCGGCAAGCCGCTGCCGCGCCTCGACACGGTCGACAAGACCAACGGCAAGAAGATCTACGGCATGGATCTGACCATGCCCGGCCTGCTCAATGCCGCGATCAAGGATTGTCCGGTCTTCGGTGGCAAGGTGAAGAGCTTCGACGCCGCCGCGATCAAGGCCATGCCGGGCGTCAAGCATGTGCTGCCGGTCGGAGACAGCGCCGTTACCGTCGTCGCCGACACCTGGTGGCAGGCCAAGACGGCGCTCGATGCGCTGCCGATCGTCTGGGACGAAGGCGAGCATGCCAAGGTGTCCAGCGAAAGCCTGGCGGCCTGGCTCAAGGAAGGGCTCGACGCGCCCAACGCCGTCGTCGGCAACCAGAACGGTGACGTCAAGGCGGCGATCGCCAACGCCGCCCGCACCATCGAGGCGGTCTATTCCTATCCGTTCCAGAACCATGCCTGCATGGAAACGATGAACGCGACGGCGCTCTACACGCCGGAGAAATGCGAGGTCTGGACGCCGACGCAGAATGGCGAGGCGGCACTTGCCGCCGCGGCCGAAGCGTCGGGCCTGCCGATCGCCAAATGCGAGGCTTACAAGATCGACCTTGGCGGCGGCTTCGGCCGGCGTGGCGCGGTGCATGACTGGGTCCGCCAGGTCGTCGCGATTGCCAAGCAGATCCCTGGCACGCCGGTCAAGCTGATCTGGTCGCGCGAGGAGGACATGCTGCATGGCCGCTTCCACCCGCTGACGCAGTGCAAGCTGACCGGTGCCCTCGACAAGGACGGCAACCTGACCGGGCTGCACATGCGCATCTCCGGCCAATCGATTGTCGCCGGCATCTTCCCGCAGAACATCCAGAACGGGCGCGATCCGGTGGTCTTCCAGGGTCTCAACCCGCCGGGACCGGAAGCCTCGATCGGCTATTCGGTGCCCAACCTGCTGATCGACCACGCCATGCGCAACCCGCATGTGCCACCCGGCTTCTGGCGCGGGGTCAACCTGAACCAGAACGCGATCTATCTCGAATCCTTCATGGACGAACTGGCCCATGCCGCGGGCAAGGACCCGCTGGAGTTCCGCCGCGCCCTGATGAAGAACCATCCCAAGCATCTGGCCGTGCTCAATGCCGCCGCCGAGAAGGCGGAATGGGGCAAGCCGCTGCCGGCGGGTGTTTTCCGCGGCATCTGCCAGACCATGGGGTTCGGCTCCTATGTCGCGGCCGTCGCCGAGGTCTCGGTCAGCGCTGACGGCAAGCTCAAGATCCACCGTATCGTTGCTGCGACCGACCCCGGCCATGCGGTCAACCCGGCGCAGATCGCGCGCCAGGTCGAGGGCTCCTTCGTCTATGGCCTCTCGGCCTCGCTTTATGGCGAGATCACCATCAAGGACGGCCGTGTCGAGCAGGAGAATTTCGACACCTATGAGGTGATGCGGCTGGAGGCGATGCCGGCAGTCGAGACGGTCCTGGTGCCGTCGGGCGGCTTCTGGGGCGGTGTCGGCGAGCCGACGATCGCGGTCGCGGCGCCGGCCGTGCTGAACGCGATCTTCGCCGCGACGGGCAAGCGCATCCGCAACCTGCCGATCAAGAACGCCGATCTCAGGAAGGCGTGAGAGCGACGGCCGGAGTGATGTTGCGTCGGGCGTTCGTCGGTGCCGTTCTGGCATCCGGCGGCGCCTCGGCGCTCGAAACCTACACGGTTGTAGGCGACGCCATTCCGCGTCCCCTCGGCGGGCTTGCCGGCAACCCGGCGCGCGGCGCGGCGCTGGTGCGCGACCGCGAACGCGGCAACTGCCTGATCTGCCACCAGGGCACGGATGCCACCGAGCCCTTCCAAGGCACGATCGGCCCGCCGCTTGCCGGCGTCGGAGCCCGCCTCGATGCAGGCCAGATCCGGTTGCGGCTGGTCGATGCCTCCGTGCTCAACCCGCAAACCGTGATGCCGCCCTATTTTCGGACGGAAAACCTGCATGATGTCGCCCCGCCATACCGGGGCAAGCCGGCCCTCTCGGCCCAGGAGATCGAGGATGTCGTCAGTTATCTCGCCTCGCTCAAGACGTTCTGAAGCCGGCCACGACCGGCGCAGCCTGCTCGCAGGCGCAGCGGCGGGTTTGGTGGTTGCGGCTCTGCCAGCGCGTGCGGCCACCGACATCTCGCCCGAGCGCGCGCAACTGATCGCGCGCATCACCGAGGGCGCGCTGCCGGAGCGCGGCCGCATCACGCTCGACGTCCCTGCTCTGGTCGAGAACGGCAATTCGGTCGACACCCGGATCGTGGTCGAAAGCCCGATGACGGATGCCGATCATGTCCGCTGGATCCACCTGATCGCCGAGAAGAACCCGTTTCCGGACATGGCACGGTTCCATCTCGGCCCCCGCGCCGGCCGCGCCGAGGTTGCGACCACCTTGCGGCTGTCGCAGTCGCAGACGGTCACGGCTGTCGCGGCGCTGAGCGGCGGCGGCTTCGTCATGGCCGATGCCGACATCGTGGTGACGCTGAGCGCCTGCATCGACGGCGGTTGAGGAGAGTAAGATGAGCTTCAACGCCCGCATCACCATGCCCACGGACGTCCGTGCCGGCGAGATCGTCGAGATCAAGGTGCTGACCCGCCATCCGATGGATCGCGGCGGTCAGTCCGACGGCCGGGGCGGCACCGTGCCGCGCAAGATCCTGAACCGCCTGACCGCGACCTATGCCGGCGAGCCGATCTTCCGGTTCGACATGCATACGGGCGTCGCCGCCAATCCCTTCGTCTCTTTCACGACACGGGCGGTCGCGACCGGCGACATCGTCTTCGAATGGCGCGAGGACGGCGGCGCGACCTACACGCGAACCGCAAGGCTGACCGTGACGTGAGTGGGCGACGACGCTTGACCCAAGGAGCCGTTGCGCTCGCGCTGGCCGCGTTTGCCGCCGTCCCGGCCCTGTCGGAGATCAAGTCCGGCACGGAGTTCCTCTCACCCGACATGCGCCGGCAGCAGGCGGACGAGACCCGCAATCCGGCCTTCTTCTGGGTCGAGCAGGGCCGCGAGCTGTTCAGCCGCAAGCCGACGCCCGACGGGCAGGCCTGCGTCTCCTGCCATGCCGACCCGCAGCAGAGCCTGCGCGGCGCCGCGACGCATTATCCGCAGGTCGATGCGGCGACGGCCAAGCTGCTCAACCTCGAAGGTCGGATCGAGCAATGCCGCGTCGAGCGGCAGGGGCAGCCGGCCTTCGGCTACGAGAGCCCCGAACTTCTGGCGATGACCGCCTATCTCGGCTCGCTTTCACGCGGCCTGCCGGTCGAGGTGAAGACCGATGGCGCGGCCAGGCCCTATTACGAGGCGGGCAAGGCTTTCTTCGAGCGCCGGCAGGGCCAGCTCAACCTGTCCTGCCAGCAATGCCATGACGGCCTCGTCGGCCAGAAGCTGCGCGGCGATACCGTCAGCCATGGCGCGGGCACGGGCTACCCGGCCTATCGCCTCGAATGGAACGATGTCGGCTCGCTGCACCGGCGCCTGCGCGCCTGCTCGCTCGGCGTCCGCGCGACGCAGTTCGACTACGGTTCGCCGGAATACCTTGCGCTGGAGCTTTACCTGGCCGGGCGGGCCAAGGGCCTGCCCGTGGAGACGCCGGGCATGCGGCGCTGATGGCATCCGCCTTCGTGGTGCGAACGCCTCCGTCATTGCGAGCGCAGCGAAGCAATCCAGAGCCGCGCGCTCGACGTCCCTGGATTGCTTCGCTACGCTCGCAATGACGGTGAGGCCTGAATGCGGCCTCAGAGCTTCTTGCCGTCCTTGTCGAACTGCTTGAGATAGGCGGTGAGGTCCTTGATCTCCTGCTCGTTCTTGATGCCGACGAAGATCATCTTGGTGCCGGGCATCTTCGCCTTCGGGTCCTTGATGTAGTCGGCAAAGACCGCGTCGTCCCAGGTCAGGCCGGCAGCCTTGTTGGCCGGGGAATAGCTGTAGCCCTCGACCGAGCCGGAGGACCGGCCGAACAACCCATTCAGCACCGGGCCGATCGTGGTCTTCGCGGTTTCGCCGAGCTGGTGACAGGCGCGGCACTTGTTGAACGAGCGCTCGCCGGCCGAGACGTCCTGGGCATGGGCGGAAGTCCCGAGCAGCAGCGCTGCGGCAAGGATCGGGGCGCTGGCAAGCATGGATTTCATCATCGTCATCATCTGTTCCTTGTCGGCGGTATGGAGCCGCAAAAAGCGGCGTGGCAGTCGATCGGCTTTGAATGCGGGGTCTGGGCCTCGCAGGGCGGCCGTCACGTGAACATGTCGGCGCAGATGGCGTCGTACCAGGCGATGTTCTCGGCCTGGGTCTGCCGGCGGATCTCGGCACTTTCGCCCGGCTGCGAGATGAAGGTCTCGACCGCGGCAATGCGGCCGTCCTTGGGCTCGTAGCGGCCGCCGACCTTGATGGCGTCGTCGGTGTCGACGAGACTCCAGCAGGTGTTGAGATAGCGCGCCGGAAAGGTCGGGGCGTCAACGAGTTCGCCGCGCAGGATCATTGCCGCGACCTTGGCCTGGTTGTTGGCGGAGAAGGCCGATTTCGGCATGTCGCCGGCATTGCAGGCATCGCCGAGCACGACGATGTTGGCATCCGCCACGGACTTCATCGTCGCGGGATCGATGGCGCAATAGCCCCCGGCCGGGGCGAGCCCGGCATCGCGCGCGATCGCGCCGGCCATCTGGGCCGGAATGACGTTGACGAAGGCGCAGTTCTCGTAGGTCTCGAAGCCGGTGACGACGGTTCCGGTCTTCGGATCGACCGATTTGATGCCGTCATGCACCTTGGGCCCGAGCCATTCGATCATTGTGCCATAGCGCTTCTCCCAGTCGGGCATGAACACGCCCTGCTTGGAGAAGCTCTCCTTGGGATCGAGGATGACGATGCGGGCCTTGCTGCGACCTGTCCCCATCAGCACATGCGCGAACATCGAGGCGCGCTCATAGGGGCCGGGCGGGCAGCGATAAGGGTTCGGCGGTGCGATCATCACGATGGTGCCGCCATCGGGCACAGCGTCGAGCCTCTCGCGGATCAACTGCGTCTGCCGGCCGGGCTTCCAGCCATGCGGCATGACCTCCTCGGCCTCCTTCGACCAGCCGGGCACGGAATCGTATTTCAGGTCGATGCCGGGCGAGAGCACCAGCCGGTCATAGGGCAGGCGCCGGCCATCGGCGAGCACCACCTCCTTGCGGTCCCGGTCGATCTGCGTGGCGCGGCTGCGGACGAGCGCGATGCCATAGGCCCGGGCCAGCGCGTCATAGCGATGGACGATCGCGTCATAGCTCTTGAAGCCGCCGATATAGAGGTTGGAGTGGAAACAGGTCTGGTAGGTCTCGTTCTCCTCGACCAGCGTCACCGCGATCGCGCCGTTGCTGTCCCTGGCGAGGTATTTTGCCGCCGTGGCGCCTCCAGGACCGCCACCGACAACGACGACGCGCGCCTTGGCCTGGCCAAGGACTGCGGGTGCACCGATCGTGCTCGCGGCCAGCAGGGCGATCGGGCCGGCTGTCACATCACGTCGCGTGAGTTTCATCAGCACATTCTCCACTGGTTCAGGGCTTCGACGTCAGCGAGGCGAAATAAGTGGCAAGCGCTGTCACGTCGTCGCGGCTCAGGCGCGCGGCAATGGCCTGCATCGTCTGGTTGTCCCGCTCCTTGCGGGCATAGGCGTTGAGCACTGCGACGAACTGCTCCTCCGGCCAGCCGACGATCGGCGGAATGCCGCCGGGACTGCGGCCCGAGAGCTGGTGGCACGAGGTGCATTCAGAGGCGAGGTATTCGCCCAATGCTCGATCCCCTGCCGCCCGGGCCGGTACCGCTGCGAAAAGCAAGCCGAGGGCTCCCAGCAGGGCAAAACCCGCAGGACTTTGCGCCTGACGCAGCTTTATCCCGTCCCGACCCAAGCCAGACTCCTGTCACAGTCTTCAGTCTGCCGCCCCACAGCCGCAGCTTGAGAGCAACAAACCCGCAAGGCGGGATCATGGTGATAATCTCTTTTTTGGAAGAGTTCGAAGGTCTCGTCTTTCACGATCGTGTCAGACCGTCGCGAGCAAGGTTGGCGGCGCAGTCCTTCGCAACACAGTTGACGAGCCTAAAGGCTGACGCTGATTTCCGAGGTTGTGCGATGAAGCCGTCGCCAATCACATCCGTCTGATGTAGCGAGGGATTTTCCGACCATCCTGCGCCTGGCGGCCGGACGAAACGAGCAGCCGCGTGCGGCCATCATCGACAACCGCACATTGCGGCCGACGCCGGAAAGCGGGACCGGAGCCGCCGATGATGGGGCCAAACGCAAGAAGGCCAGGACGTAGGCTGCTCTGGCGGAGCATCCGGCCGAAATCCTGAGCCCGCCATGCTCTGAAGCCTATCGCCTATCTGAAAGCGCGGGTCGCGCGCAATTCCGTATAGCGACCCAGGACCGTGTTGACACCGACGGCGAGTAAAAAGACGACCGTTAACAGGGCATACATGCGAGGCATATTGAAGGTCGCGTAAGTCTGGATCACCGCATAGCCCAGACCCTGATTGGCGAGTTTGGTCTCGGCCAGCAGCGTGCCGATGATAGCGACCCCGAGCCCGATCCGGATCCCATTGATGACGGGTGCCCGCATCGCCGGCAGGTAGATCTTGCGGATCATCTGCGCGTTGTTCAGGCGGAAGCTCAAGCCGACCCGGATCAGCACGGTGTCGATCTCGCGCATCGCCGCAGCGATGCTGATGGCCACCGGGAAAAACGACGACAGCGCCCCCATCGCGACCTTCGAGCCGGGCCCCACTCCGAACCACATGATCATGATCGGGAAGAAAATGATCTTCGGCGTCGGCCCGAGATAGTGCAGCAGCGGCTCATAGGCGCGTTGCAGGAACTTGTTGCGGCCCAGAATGATCCCGACGCCGATGCCCGCCCCGCCGCCGATCGCGATCGCCAGGAGCACTTCGCCGGCCGTAACGCCGAGATTGTCATAGAAAGTTCGGTCGATCAGAAGGCGGCCGAGTTCGCCGACAATCAGCACAAGGGATGGAACGACGTCCCGGTAGAGCAGCCCCGAGCGGGCCAGCAGTTCCCAGCACAGCAGGATTGCTGCAATGATCCCGAGCCGCGTCAGCAGCACAGCGCGATCTTCGTCCCTCTTGGCAGGGCGAACTCGCGCCCGACCCGATACGGCGGTCGTCGTCATCGAAACAACACTCCTGCTCGGCACGGATGCCTTCGGATGGAATTGCGACCGCTTCCATCCAACCCGTCGATCAATCGCTCGTCGATGGGTTAAGACACCAACGAAACCGGTTCAGCTTATCGCGCTCATTTGCGCGGCGGGATCTGGATCAGTTCGGCGAGCTGTTCTTTGGTCAGAGGTTGCGCGGTATATTTCAAGGTCACGGCGTCCGGGACGATCGTCTCCAAGCCGACAACCTTATCTGGATCCAGTGCTGCCTTCGGGAAGAAGTCGTCCCGCGTCCGCCTCGCGATTCTCTCGGAAATCCCGACGAATGACGCATAGGCTTTGATCGCCTCGTCGCTGGAATACATCGCATCGACGGTTTCGCGATATGCCTGCATGAAGCGCTCGACCAGAGGCTTCTTGTTCTGAAGAACGCTGGTGTTCGTGATCAAGAGGCGAACGGTCTGACTCTTGAACGCCTGCGTGTCATTGCCCGTGGCGATGATGCGAATCTCATTGCGATCGAGTTGATCAAGCCCGAATGGCGGCGCGGCCCAGCCTACATCGATCTGACCGGACATCACCTGCGTCAACGTTTGCGCCGGACCTCCGGTCGCCGTGAGCTTCGCCTTCAAGCCGTTCTCCTTGACGAAGGCGTTGACAACGCCATGGGTCGAGGAGCCGTTCGTCGAATATGCCACCGTTTTGCCGTCAAAATCTTTCAGCGCTTTAATCGGCGATTCCGCCTTCACGTACCAGAAGAGGTCCTGACCGCCGGTCGTCTCCGCGCCCATGATGCGAATTGGCGCGCCTTTCGAGAACGCCGACATCGCGCCCATGATGCCGCCGGCAACGCCGATGTCGACGCTATTGGAGAGGACAGCCTGTTGCGTCTCGCCGCCGCCCTGGGTGTAGAGCATCTCGAGTTCGAGATTGTGCTTCTTGAAGATGCCAAGACGGGTGCCGATTTCCGCTACCGACGTATCCCAGTTTCCTCGCTGCCCGACGGCCAGCTTGAGCTTGTCTTGAGCCAGCGCTGCCTGCGCCAGGGTCATGGCGAGGCCCACTGCCACCAGGGCCAATCCAATAGTCCTCGATCTTGTCATCGTGTCCTCCCGTAGCGCGCCGTTCAGGCGGGTTCTTATTGTGGCGGCTGGCTCGCTTCTTCCGGCGAACTCCATATCTTCCTCTGGAAGCTAGATCTGGTCTTCCCCTGGAAGCTAAATCTTGAACGCTTCCAGCGTCGACGAATGGAACAGCTCCTCGACCTTGAGCTGCCGCGAGGACAGGCCCTGGCGGTGGTGAGCCTTCAAGAACGCGTCGAGCACATGCCGATTGGGGCCCACGCCATAAGACCAGAAGTCGGAGCCCATCAACTCGCGAGCAGCTTGAAGCTGCTCTTCTATGAAGGGAAGCGTAACCTTGGTCGCCGAGGTATCGCCGAGCTTGGCGAGAGCCAACGCCTTCGACTGCTCAAATGCCTTCAGCAAAGCCGCCGGCAGCCAAGGCTGCTGTTCGACAATGGACTGACGAACACCGAGCACATGCATGATCGGGAAAATTTTGGTTCGCTGATAGTAGTCCGATGCAGCGGCTGTGGGCTCCGGGAACAGTCTCGCAACTTTTGGATGCCCGGCATCGAACGAGGACGGGGAGCGGGGCCCGATAAAGCCATCAATGTCGCCATCGACCAGCATCTGATTGAGTGAGCGATCGGCTGGCGCCTGCTCCAGTCGAATCTCCGCCGGGAGCGCGACGCTGATCTTCTCGGCGCGTCCAGCTTGCTCGATGCCGCCCCGCACCCAGGTCACGTCTGAGGGCTTCACGCCGTAATCGTCCTCGAGCATCGCACGGATCCAGACGCAGGCCGTGAGCTGGTATTCGGGGCAGCCGATGCGCTTGCCCCTCAAATCCTCCGGCCGCGCGATACCGCGGTCGTTGCGGATGAAGATGCCGGTGTGCCGGAAAGCGCGCGACAAGAACGCTGGAACGCCGACATAGGGGTTCGTGCCTTGCGCCGTCTTGACGGTGAAGCTCGACAGTGACGCTTCGCAGACGTCGAATTCGGCATGACGGAAGGCCCGGAAGAAAATCTCTTCCGGGACAAGCTTCATGAAGACCGGATCAACGCCGTCGATCTGGACGGCACCGTCGATGAGCGGTCGATTGCGATCATAGTCGCCGATGGCGATGGAAAGGCGCAGATTGGACAATCGATCCTCCCGGCTGGCGACGATGAGCGCCATGCGATTTTCCGGAATGATGACGCCCTGTGACTGCTAGGACAAAGACTTCCACGAAATGAGAGTGAGACAGGAGCTGTATGGCGACGCGCTCATGAGCCGATGCGGTGCGCGAGTGACCCCAGTGATTCAAGGAGGCGCTCTGTCACCGTAGCGAGAAACCGGTCGATCGCTTCCTGCTGCCTAAACGCGGGAAAATTGCTTGGCTTTATGAGATAGAGGGTGCGCTTCAGCGGCAAATCCGAGACCCGCTGAGAGACCAACTTCCCGGCTCGAAGCGCTTCAATTGCCGTGCCGTACGGCATAAAACTCGCGGCAGCACCACGAACGACCAGCGTTCGCATGGCAGGGATCGACTGCGCTTCATAAACAACGCGCAATGGCATCGAAAACTTCTCCGCCGCGGTTTTCAAAAGCTTTTGAACCATATCCCGCTCGCCTGCCTGTACGAGATCGTGGCTGAGAGCCTCCGCCAAGGTGATCGTGGCTGGGAGCTCTTCTTCCGCCACTGGCCTGACGAAAAGCAGCTCTTCCTCGAAGAGCGCCTGCCGATCTATGCTTGGGCGCGGTTCATCGACGCCATACGCAAATGCGGCATGCACCTCGCCCCGCTCAAGCGCCAGGACGAGACCATTGCTCAGCTCCTCGACAAGGCTGAGTGAGACGCTCGGTATGAAGGTCTTCGCATCAAGCAGCAGGTCAGGGCCGATCTGGAGCATGATGCTGGGTGTAAGACCCAGAGACAGGATCTCTTGATCGGACCCGGACATCGCTTGGATGTCACGCTTCGTATCCTCGACATCCTGCAGGATACGGTTCGCCCGATCCAGCAAGAGGCGACCAGCCGTCGTCAGCATGACGCCACGGGAGTGGCGCAGAAGCAATTCCGTGCCGAGCTCCTGTTCGAGCTGGCGAATCTGGAGACCGAGAGCGGGCTGCGCGACGTTTAGCTGTTCTGCCGCCCGGGTAATATTGCCGACTTCGGCGATCTTGGCGAAATAGCGAAGTTGCCGGAGATTGATCGCAGCCTCCTGGGCGCCTTTTTCATTGCGTGCGACAATGCCGTGCTGCCGGGCACACAGCAAGGTTTAGATATCGAATCGTACGGCAAAAGGGATCCTTCATCGCGATCTAGTGAGCCGGACGGAACCATCGCTCCATTCGCTCGAGCACCACGAAGATCACCACGCTGACGAGCACCACGAAAATGATGGTCGCGAACATACCGGGCAGGTCGTAGCGCTCGGCGAGGTCGTTGATGAGCTGCCCAAGCCCGCCGAAATTGATCAGGAACTCGACGCCAATCAGGTTGATCAGCGCGAAGATCAGGCCCAAGCGGACGCCGACGAAGATGGTTGGGACCGCCGCGGGCAGCAGAATTTTCCAGAAGAGCTGAGCTTCTGTGAGATTATAGCTGAGACCAACGTTGATCAGGCTCTTTTTAACGCCGTTGAGGCCTTCGAGGGTCTTCAAGATCACAGGGCCAAGCCCCGCAGCGAAACCCATAGCGACGATCGTCGCGGCACTGCGGCCGAACACGACAAGGAAGAGCGGATAGGCCAACACGATTGGCGCCGCTGCGACGGCCGCAACCCAAGGCTCTACCGCAAGGCGCAGAATTCGAAACTTGTAGAGCGCCACCCCGATGGCTATGCCGCAGATGGAGACGAGAAAGCTTGCCGCGAGAGCTTCGGCTCCCGTCAGCATGAGACGGTCGAACAGATGCTCTTCCTCGAAGAGCCTGCGGAAACTCGCGAACACAGCCGATGGCTGCGGGATGACGAACTGGTTCAGCAGGCCGATCAGCAGAAGCACTTCGACAACGCCAAGGAACAGCGCGACAGTCGCCAATCCGACGAATAGCGGCGGGATATTGAAGCCTTTCATGCCTTAGCTCCGGCCTTTTCGGGCGCCGGCCTCGGATTCGGCCATACCGCGAGAGGCCTCCTCTCGCAGGTCGTTCCAGATCTCTGCGACATAGCGACCGAAAGCATCGCTGCCGACAACGTCGCCCTGGCGCGGACGTGGCAAGCGAATATTGACGATGCGCTTCACCTTTCCCGGCCGGAAGGTCATGATCACGACCCGGTCAGAGAGTTGAACCGCTTCAGTGATATTGTGTGTGATGAGGAGCGTGGTTTGCTTCAGCTCCTGTTGAATGGCCAAAACCTTGTCGCCCAGGAGAACGCGCGTCTGCTCATCCAAGGCGGCGAACGGCTCATCCATCAGCAGGATCTTCGGCTCGAACACCAGCGTGCGCGCGATGGCAACGCGCTGGCGCATGCCGCCGGAGAGTTCCGCAGGATAGCGCTGCTCGAAGCCGGCCAACCCCACCATATCGATGAACTTACGTGCAACGTCATAACGCTCGGCCTTGGCAACGCCTTTCACCTCGAGCGGAAACGCGACATTGTCGATGACCGTGCGCCACGGGAATGTCGACTCCTCCTGGAAAACCATGCCGATCGATGGATGAGGGCCAGTAATCGTCTCTCCGCTGACGCTGACTTTCCCTTCATAGCCCCCGACCAGGCCGCCGAGAATATTGAACACCGTCGACTTGCCGCAACCAGATGGCCCGATGATCGAGACGAACTCGCCGCGCTCGACGGAAAACGACATTCCGTCGACGGCCGTGACCCTGCCCTCGCGCGTATCGAAATGCATGGAGACGTTATCGACAACGAGATCGGTCTCGCTGGCGGCGGATGCAGCCAGGCGCAGTTTAGCGGTTGCAGCGGCCATATTGCTTTCGTCCTCTGGCTTATCGGTCATCAGAACCTGCGCACCGCCGAGACACGGCTGGAGGCCACGCGTGATCGCGCGCGAGACTGAGGGTCCTTTGGATATGGCGGCATTCCCATCATCCCCAAACGCGGCCCTTCTTCTTCTGTGCAGCGGCCTGCTTGGTTGCGAAACTAATGATCGGACACCGCCAAGGTCCAAGATTTTCTCGCTTGGCCTCTCAAACTTTTCGAGATGGGTACTCGCCGAACCGGCTCAGACTACAGCACAATCAAAGGCCGGCAGCCGTCGAGGCAATCGGCCCTCGGGCCGCGGCACATAAACGGCATGGATGCGCCGAGCCATCAGCGTCTATACTGGCGCCTTCGCAACGATCAGCCGAATCGAAAACGGGATGCCCGGGACAAGCAAGGCTGCCGCTGCAATCCAGACCGAGCCGAAGCCCGAGCTGCCATTCGAGAGCAGCGTAGGGTACCAGCTTCGCATGGCGAACCGCGCGACGCAGCGCTACCTCCAGGCCAAAATCGAGCCGCACGGTGTCAGCCCGGGGATGTGGTATTTCCTGCGCGCGCTCTGGCAGGAGGACGGCCTGACGCAGCGCGAACTCTCGCGCCGCATCGGGACGATGGAGCCCACGACCCTGACGGCCCTGGCTTCGATGGAGCGCGCCGGGCTTATCACACGAGAACGGGACGACACGGATCGGCGGAAGCTCAATGTCCTTTTGACCGCGAAGGGCCGGGCGCTCGAAAGCGTGCTCATGCCCTTTGCGGCGGAGGTCGTGCAGCAGGCCACGGCTGGCTTCAGCGTCGAGGACCGCGCCAGATTCCTCGGTTACCTCGCGGCAGTTCAGCGGAACCTAGGCACCCTTGCGCCGGACGCCGACCTGGAGGGCTGATCAGTCCTTCGCGGCTTCTCCGCCATGCCGGGTCATCCCCGCGGCCATGGCCGGATTGTAGCCGGGCAAAACCCTGGCATCGATCACAACCGAGGCGCCGGCCTTGGCCGCCTTGACCGCCTCGCCGACAGCCTCGGTCAGCGCCTTGGTGGTCAGGACCGGACCAATCCCGACCAGTCCCTGCGCCCGCGCGATCGCGGCAATGTCGATGTCTGGCTCGTCAATCCGCTGGCCGATCCACTTGTTCTCGACCGGCCGCTGGCGCTGCTTCGCCACGCGCTCCTGGTGGATCTCGTCATTGAAGAACGATCGATTATTGGAAACGATGGCTACGAACGGAAGTTTGTAGTGAGCGGCGGTCCAGAGCGCCGACACACCCATCATCGTATCGCCATCGCCCAGGACCGCGACCGGAAGTCTACCCGAGCCTTTCAGCGCCAGTGCGGCGCCCACAAGCATTCCGGGACCGGACGCGATACCCGCGCCGCCATCCGAACCGAGATAGTCGAGCGGGTGCCGGAAATGCCAGGAATCGCCGGCCCAGCCGAGCGGCAGCCGCACGAGACTGATGACTTCATCACGCAGCACCGCCCCGATCGCGGCGGCCAGCGACACGACGTCGAGCGGCTGATCGGCTTCCAGCCGAAGGGTCGGCTGTGCGGTCAGCACGTCCGGCTCTTTCCCCGGCCCTACGCCAAGCGCGTCCGCGATCAGATGCAGTGCAAGATCGGGCTCGCTTGCCAGATGGAGATCGGCCGGAACCAGGGCCTGATGATCCATGCTCCAGCCATTATGCAGATGGTGATCGAGCGAGATGTTGATCACGGTCGCAGTCGGCGGCCCGCCGGTCTGGCGGCAGGTGCCGCCCAGATCGACCCAGTCGAAGGCAACGATCACGTCGGCGGCCCGGATCGCATCGGCGGCGGTCTCGTCGAGGAAATAGCCCGGCTTGGCGGCATGGAGCGCGTGATCCGTCGGGAACGCCGCACCCGTTTTGATGTCGGTCAGTACGGCGGCCTGGAGCCGCTCGGCCAGCGCCACCCGGCGCGCCCAGTCGCGCGTGCTGCGCGAAACCCGGCCGAGCAGCAGGAGCGGGCTCTTCGCAGCGCGCAGGAGCGCGGCCACCTTCTCGATATCGGCCGCCGCCGGGATCGAGGCGGAGACCGCAGCGAAGCGCGCGGGATCGGGAAGAGCGGGCATCTCGTCGAGCCGGGTCTCCTGCATCGAGACGTCGAGGCAGACATAGGTCGGCGCCTTCGGTGTCATTCGGGTCAGGTTCGCGGCGCGGATGAACGAGTCGATCATCGCTGGCACCGAGACCGGCTGATCGTCCCATTTTACATAAGGACGGATCAGCGCACCCTGGTCCTTGGCGGTATGGAGCCAGTCGATCCAGGGCCGGCGCTCGGCCGCGTCGACCGGTCCGGTCGCGCCCATGATCAGCATCGGCACGCGGTCGCACCAGGCATTGTAGATCGCCATCGTTCCATGCATCAGCCCGACATTGCTGTGCAGGATGACGCCCATCGGCCGCTCGGTTACCTTGGCATAGCCATGGGCGACAGCAACCGCGTGCTCCTCGTGTAGGCAAAGCAGCATCTGCGGACGTTCGTTGCCGAGATGGTTGACGAGGCTGTCATGCAGGCCGCGGAAGCTCGAGCCGGGATTCAGCGCCACATACGGAATGTCGAGCCTACGCAGCATCTGCGCGACCACGTCGCTTCCCCAGACCCCATTATCGGCGGAGGGAATCGGTGCGTCGATTCCAGATAGCACAGTCTCGGTCATCGGTTTCCTCACTGGCACGGTCTTCTATCGCCACCGCATCACGCGGCGCGTTGGCTGAACCAGTATTCCCATGGGCGGAAGAGCGCCGGTACGCCGAGATTCGGTTTGGCTGCAAGCTCGATTGCTTTGGGCGCCGTAGCGAGAGGACGCCTGCCGGGCAGACGGATTGCGCCTAGTTGGGCGCGCCACCTGTCAGGCTGATATGGATGTTCTTCTCCTGCGTGAAGGAGATGAGTTCGCCGAGACATTCCTCCCGCCCGATGCCCGACTGCTTCCAGCCGCCGAAAGGCGCTCCCAGGAAATGCTTCGAGACCTCGTTGATCCAGACGAACCCGGCCTCGACCTCCATGGCAGTGCGATGCGCCCTGGTCAGGTCGTT
Organism: Bosea vaviloviae; assembly: GCF_001741865.1. Classification (NCBI taxonomy): domain Bacteria; kingdom Pseudomonadati; phylum Pseudomonadota; class Alphaproteobacteria; order Hyphomicrobiales; family Alloboseaceae; genus Allobosea; species Allobosea vaviloviae. The sequence continues at coordinate 377,060 of NZ_CP017147.1, read as the reverse complement.
GGTCCAGATCGAACAGGTCAAGCCGTATTCGACACTGTTCACCTGCTCTAGCATGGCAGCCTCGTCCGCCCAGGGGGCGACCGCGAGCACGGGCCCAAAAATCTCGTCGCGTGCGATCCGCATGGTTGGGGCGACATCGGCAAAGATCGTCGGCTCGATGTAAAAGCCCTTGCGGAGACGCGGATCAGACGGCGTCGCGCCGCCACAGATCAGGCGCGCACCCTCATCTTTCGCCGATGTGATGAAACCCATGATCCGCTCGTGCTGCACACCGCTGATGATGGCGCCCATTGTGGTCGCATCATCTGTCGGGATGCCGGGCACGAAGCGCGCGACTTTCCGAGGCAGCCGCTTGAGCACCTGCTCGTAGATGTCCTTGTGTACGAAGGCCCGGCTCGTCGAGCCGCAGGACTGGCCGCACCAGGTGAAGTTCATGCCTGCGACCATCGCGTCGGCGACCTTGTCGGGATCGGCGTCACCGAAGGCGATCAGCGCGTTTTTACCGCCAAGCTCCAGCAGCACGGGCTTGATCGTGTCGCTCGCCGCCTTCATCACAGCGCGGCCGGCGCCGACGCTGCCGATGATTGCGACCTTGTCGACGCCGGGGTGGGAAGCCAGGGCCGCGCCGGCTTCGCGCCCGCCCGGCACCACGCTGAAGACGCCTTCGGGCAGCAGCCCTTCGACGAGCTCGGCCAGCCGCAACGATGACAGCGGCGCCTGCTCCGGCGGCTTGATGATGATCGCGTTGCCTGCCGCCAGCGGAGCCGCCATCTTTCCCGCGCAAAACATGAAGGGGTGGTTGAATGCGAGAATGCGCGCCACCACTCCGAGCGGCTGGCGGACCGTCAGGTTCAGCGCGTCCGGCCCCATCGGGATCGTATCGCCCTTCATCTCTGTGACGAGCCCGCCGAAGAAGTCGAGCTGCGCGGCCGCGATCGCTGCGTCGCCGACCATCTCCTTGATGGGATTGCCGCAATTCGCAGCGTCGAGCGCGGCAAGCTCACGTGCATTCTTGCGGACGATTTCGGCAATAGCCTTGAGAATCCGGCCCCGTTCCAGCGGCACGACCTTGCGCCAGAGTTTGAAGCCTGCCCGCGCTGCGGCGACGACCGCATCGACATCCGCCGCATCCGCTTCCGCCACCGCGCAGATCGGCTCGTTCAGGCCGGGATTACGGGTCTCGACATAGCGACCAGCGCGCGGATGATGCCAGCCACCGCCATAGTACAGGCTCCTCCCGGCCAGGACGACGAGAGTGTCTTGCATGGGTAGGAACCTCGCGGCAGCTTCTGAAAGACGCGCGCGATTTTCCCCCGCGCGAGCCGACAGCTCCAAGACTTTTAGGCTTTGGCAGCCAAACCCGAATGGCGGTGACAGCCGCTCAGCCGCCGGCGGCAGCCGCCATCTCGGCCTCGGTCTCGTCCTGCTCCATGCCGTCGAGCAGCGCGACCTCCTCGTTCGAGGCGCCAAGCTTTCGCCAGTCCTCGCTCTTGGGCACGATCCCCTGATAGGAGCGCAGTTTCGCCTGCGGCAGATGCGGCTCGATCAGCCCGATCGCCTCGCCGCCCTCGGCGTGCTTGCGGGCAGCGTCGATCATCACACGGCGGAACTGCACGATTGCGATGTCGCTGGCACCGAGCCGCTCGCTGGTGCGGTCGGCGATCGGCCCCATCGACTCCCACATCATGATGTCCTGGTTGGGAATCCCGGGCACGCCGGTGAAATCGCCGAGCTTCATCGCCTTGCGATCCTGCAGATAGTTGTTGGCCTTGTTCCGGATCATCGGCTTGTAGGTCTTGTCGAGGTCGATGCCGACCTGCGCGACGCAGAACTTGCGCCAGCTCTCCTGGTCGATGCAGTCGTCATTCCCCCAGGCGATAAAGTGGAAATAGCTCGAAACATCGTCCTTGGGCACGATCACGGTCGCGACATTGTAGGACGCGTTGGGCGGGATCAGCGCCGCGAAGGGCGCGACGAAGACGGTCAGGCGGATATAGTCATGCGTCTGCGCATTGGTGATCGGCCGGCGTATCGCGGCGTATCGGAAGCCGTAATTCGTGAGCTGCACCTGGATGCGCGGGTTCTTGTCGGTCGAGGGTCGTGTCCAATGCGTCGCCGTCGCGCCGGCCGTGGCGACGCGCGCCGGCTTCATGTCGGAGGAGTGCAGGCTGGATGAATGGGCGGAATCGATCTGCCCTTCCATGATCTGCGCCCAGTTGACGGGCAGGTCGATCTTGACGATCGAGACCTTGGCCTCCGGCGTCGGCGCCCAGGCCGGAGCCTCGAATTCCGGCATCAGCTCCTTCGGGCCCATATAGACCCAGATATAGCCGCCGGCCTCCTGCGTCGGATAGGCCTTGTGCTGGACCTTGTCCGCGAACCCGCTTTCGGCCGGTTCGGAGACCATTTCCAGCACCTTGCCGTCCACGTCGAACTTCCAGCCGTGATAGAGGCAACGCAGGCCGCATTCCTCGTTGCGGCCGAAGAACAGCGATGCTTTCCGGTGCGGGCAATACTCTCCCAGAACACCGATACGGCCGTCCGTATCGCGGAAAGCAACAAGATCCTCGCCAAACAAGCGGACCCTGACCGGCGCGCCGTCGATCTCGACCAGCTGCTCCGAGAGCAGCGCCGGCACCCAATGGCGGCGCATCAGCTGTCCCATCGGGGCGTCGCCTTCGACGCGGCAGAGCAGCTCGTTTTCCTCGTGGTTCAGCATAATCGGTTCCTCCAGTTCACGGCCGGGGCTAGCCAGCAGTATATTACTTAGATATCTAAGTATGAGATTAGTCCGGTTTGAAACGCTTGTCGAGGGAGGCGGGCGGAGGTGGAAATGGCAGAAGAAACAGAGACCATCCGGCTCAGGATCACCGAGAAAAGACCGGTCGCGGAAGATATCTGCCTGTTCGAGCTGCGCCTGCCGGACGGCGGGCCGCTGGCGCCCTTCACGCCGGGCGCGCATCTCGGTGTGCGCGTTCCGAACGGAGAAATGCGGAAATATTCGCTCTGCAACAGCCCGGACGAGACGGACCGCTATGTCATCGCCGTCAAGAAAGAGCATGGCGGGCGCGGCGGATCGATCAGCCTGATCGAGCAGGCGAATGAAGGTGACGAGATCGCGATTGCGCCGCCTCGCAACGATTTCGAGCTCAAGTCCGGCCCGGCTAGCTACATCTTCATCGCCGGCGGCATCGGCATCACCCCGATCCGCGCCATGATCCGGCACCTCATGGCCACCAAGGCAAAGCCGTTCAAGCTCTACTATTTCACCCGCACCCCAGAGATGATGGCCTTCCGCGACGAATTCTCCGGACCGGAATTCCGCGGCAAGGTCGTGATCCATCACGATGGCGGCGACCCCGACAAAGCCTATGATCTCTGGTCCGTGCTGGAGGAGCCGAAAGGCGCGCATCTCTATTGCTGCGGCCCGCGCGGGCTGATGGAGGCGGTCCGCGACATGACCGGGCACTGGTCGTCCGCCGCCGTGCATTTCGAGGATTTCGGCGCGGCCAGGGTCCGCGCGGAGGACAATGTTCCGTTTTCCGTCCGCCTCGCCAATAGCGGCGAGACCTATGCCGTGCCGGCGGACAAATCGATCCTGGAGGTCCTGCGCGCGGCCGGCAAGGTGCTGCCGAGCTCTTGCGAGAGCGGCACCTGTGGCACTTGCCGGACGAAGCTCGTCGCCGGCGAAGCCGATCACCGCGACCTGGCCCTGGCCGAGCACGAGCGTGCCCGCAACATCATGATCTGCGTCTCCAGGGCGAAATCCCGGGAACTGGTGCTGGACCTGTAGGAGCCCGCCGTGAACACCCCCTTGCGACTTGGCGTGGTTGGCCTCGGCCGCGCCTTCATGCTGATGCTGCCGACTTTGGCGCAACACCCCCGCGCCCGGCTGGTCGCCGCGGCTGACCCGCGAGCGGAAGCGCGCCGGCAGTTCGAGCAGGATTTCTCGACCCCGGATGCGGCCGCGCGGACTTATGCCGATGCCGAGATGCTCTGCGCCGACCCGGGCGTCGAGGCGCTCTACATCGCCTCGCCGCATCAGTTCCATGTCGAGCATGTCCGCCTGGCGGCGAAGCACCGCAAGCACATCCTGGTCGAGAAGCCGATGGCACTGACGCTCGCGGATTGCCAGGCAATGATCGAAGCGGCGCGCCTGGGCGGCATCCATCTCATGGTCGGCCATAGCCACTCGTTCGACGCGCCCTATCTGCGCGCGGCCGAGCTGATCCGCTCCGGTCGCTTCGGCGCCCCGCGGATGATCGTCGCCATGAACTACACCGATTTTCTCTACCGGCCGCGCCGTCCCGAAGAGCTCGACACGTCGCTGGGCGGCGGCGTCGTCTTCAGCCAGGCCGCGCACCAGGTCGACGTGGTGCGCCTGCTGGCGGGCGGGTTGGTCTCGACCGTCCGCGCCACCACCGGCCGGTTCGATCCCGCGCGTCCGACGGAAGGCGCCTATCAGGCCTTTCTCACCTTCGCTGACGGCGTCAGCGCGACCCTGACCTATAGCGGCTATGGCCGCTATGACAGCGACGAGCAGCTCGGCTGGTTCGGAGAACTCGGCCAGAAGCGCGATCCCGAAAGCTATGGCGCAGCGCGCCGCGGGCTCGCCGGCGTCGCGACCCCGGAAGAGGAAGCAGCGCTCAAGAATACTCGCGCGTATGGCATCGCCAAGAGCACGGCGGGGACACGGGCCGCTCCGGCGGCGCACAACCACTTCGGCCATATCGTCGTGTCATGCGAAAAGGCCGACCTGCGGCCAATGGCCGATGGCGTCATGATCTATGGCGATGACCGGCGTTGGCTCGAAGCCTTGCCGGCGCCGCAGGTTCCCCGTGCCGAGGTGCTCGACGAACTCCATGCCGCGGTCAGGCGAAATGTTGCGCCCCGGCATTCCGGCGAATGGGGCATGGCGACGCTGGAAGTCTGCCTCGCCATTCTCGAATCGGCCGGCTCGGGACGCGAAGTGTCCGTCGGATATCAGGTCGAGCCGTGACTGACATTCGGTCAGGATCGGCTCTCATCTATAGAGTGAGAGCAGGGTCTATGCGAAAAACCGGTTCCCACTTTTTCGCATCCTACTTTAGCGCCGGTTGGCCGGCTCCTCGGGCGGCGGGTTGTTCGCGGCGGCCGACAGGATCGCAATCGTGTCCTGCTCGGCAGCAGCTGCGCTCTTGTAACGCGGCGCCGTGGTCACGAGCGGCCGCTCGGCATCGGCCGGATAGTAGATCTCGATCGCATAGCGCCCCGTCAGGCGGTCCTCGACCGGCTCAACACGGATCAGCGGCATTGTTTCCTCCCGAAGCTTGGCCGAAGGCCAGCTTTTCTCATGGTGGGGAGTAGATCGCGCGGCGAAGGCCCGGTCCAAGACAAAAAGGCTCTGCCTGCCAAGCCGTTCCGGATTCGGGGACGCTTGGTCCGGAGCCGGATCGGCCGCGAACGGCTCGCCCGGATCCGGACGTCCTGGCTTATGCGGCCTTCCTGGCCGCTGGCCTGCGATGCTCCTGTGGAGCGTTGTCGAGCAATGGCTCGTTACCCGTCTCGCGCTCTTGACCAGCATCCCTCCAGCGACAGCCGAAAGGGATGCCAAGTCACGCAACCGTCAGGGCATCAGCCCCCGTTTCTTTGTAGTATCGCTCCGCGCCGGGGTGGAGTGGCACGCCGATATTCTTCCACATGAGCTTCGGATCGGCATTGAGATTGCCCAATTCTCCCGATTCCTCAGGCTTGATGGACGGGTCTTGTCGGTTAAAAGCAGCTGCGTTCTCGGCCGCTCCCTTGACGATCTTGTAGGCGAGATCGTCAGACATGGCGGCGTCCCCGACGATGACCCAATCCGAATAATCGATGGTCACGACATCATCGATCACGCCGGGATAGGAGCCTTTCGCAATGATCTTGTCGTATTTCCGAAAGCCGAACTTGGCCATTGCATCGATAACGTCCTGCCTGATCGAAAAAACCCGCATAGGCTTCTGTTCATTGAGGCGCTTCCAGAGTGGGTTGGCGATTACAGTGGCCTCGTGAAAGATCGAATCTGCCTTTCCGGCCAGCATGCCCCGCAGCGCCGGGCCGGCCCATGCGTAGGGCTCGATCTTGGCCCCCCATGACCGCATCTCGGCAAGCGAGACACCATAGGCCTTCATCACCTCCTCGAAGAGGAAGCCGGTGGTATCATCATCGTCTTGATGTCCGGTGGCGATCTTGAGTGGAATTTTGCGTTTGATCAGTTCTTCGACAGAATTCACGCCCCATTCCGCTGGTACGGCGAATGTAATCGGGTCGCGTTGGCCAATTCTGAAGAGTCCGCGAACATTTGGATTAGCTTGCTTGAACACTCCGACGCCGTGGTAGCTCATATAGGGAGTGGCCGATGGGGTCGTGATGGCGACCTGCGCTATTTTTCGCTGAAGATTCTTGAGTTCTATGCCGTAGCCGCTGCCGGTGAAGAGGACTTCACCGGAAAACTCGGCTTCGGGAAACTGATCGTTGACGGCAGTCAGCATCCAGGCGGCAATTCTTGGAAAGTTTGCCCGCCCGGCTGAGATGACAAGATGTGTTTTCGCCTGCCACTGCGACCACCGATCCGCATGTGAAACCGATTGGGCATACGCATCGAACGCGCTCACGTTCAATAGGAGCGCTATAGAGATCGCAAAAAGACCGGAAATTCGTGGCCTGACGCCTTTCAAAAGCATAACTTACCTCCCTTGGGCGAGTATGGTCAGGAGCATCGGACGCCCCTCGCCCTAGGCGTGCCGCTATCTCGTCCGCAACCGAGCCGAGCTCGACCGCCTGCAGACGGCAAATGCCATCACAGCGTGTGCGAGCACGGCGGGTTGAAAGTCGTATGCCCGGGATAACCGTCTAACTGGGCTGTTGCTCCGCAAGCTTCATTGCGCAACGCGCGTGCGAGCTCTCGCGGGTCTTTAATTGTGCGGGAACACCGAGGTCGGCGTCCGACGCGATCTCCTGGCAAACGTTACTTCGCACGCGTGTACGCTTATGCTGTTCGCCGTTGGGGCCGGCTCGCCCTATGGCCGTTTCACGCGAAGCCGCGCCCGGCCACACCGCGCGAACAGTGATCGCATTCGTGGTTGCAAGATCGGTCCGGGCATTCGATCGCTCCCTCGGCGCGGTCCTGTTTTTGGAATTTCCCGCTTGTGAGCGAAGCTATGGTCGTCGGTAATCGACGTCCAAGATTATCTCGCTTGGCCTCTCAAACATTTACCCGTAGGCCCACCTGAGGTTTTGCCTGCGAGGCGGTCGAAGAGCTGCGCAAGATTTACGCGGAGGCCGGCATCGACGGCTCCAAGCCGGTGATCGCCTCCTGTCGCATCGGCTCGGCTACACATGGGCTACTCTCACTACGTCGCCAAATACATTGTGAAACGCAGTCGGCCCCAACAAGAGGGCCAAATCCAGAAATCACGTCCTGCCCAGACGCGGAAGCGACATCGGGCGAACGTAATTGGCAAGAAAAATTAAATACTTGCGATAGGTTTGGATTCCGCGTCGCGCGGCGGTGATCGAAACTCACATTCCATGGGAAATCTCACCCCCAGGCTCAAACTTCGTGAGATTTGACATTCTCGTCGGCGAGCGGGTGCAGGTCGCGGACCATGCTTTTCAGCCGCTCGTCGAGGACATGGGTGTAGATCTGGGTGGTGGCGATATCGGCATGGCCGAGCAATTCCTGCACGACGCGCAGATCGGCGCCGTTCTGCAGGAGGTGGCTGGCGAAGGCGTGGCGCAGCACATGCGGGCTCAGGGCGGCGGGTGAAAGCCCTGCCGCCGCAGTCAGCGATTTGAGGTCGCGGGCGAAGGCCTGGCGGGTCAGATGCCCGCTTTCGCCATCGGAGGGAAAGAGCCAGCGGCTGTCGGCCCCGCCCGCCTGACGCAGCGCCTCGAGATAAGCGAGCCCCGCCTCGCGCGCGGCCTCGTTCAAGGGCACCAGCCGGTCCTTGTCGCCCTTGCCGCGCACCACCAGGAAGCGTTCGCGCGTGGTCGCAGCCGAGAGCGGCAGCGCGATCAGTTCCGAGACGCGCAGGCCCGTGGCGTAGAGCAATTCGATCAGGCAGCGCATGCGCAGCGCCTTCAGCCGGGCGGGCTTCGACAAGCCGTCTCGCTCGCTCGCCAGGCGCGCCGTTTCGATCAGCCGGTCGACATCGGCGACGGAGACCACTTTCGGCAGGGGACGGCCCTGCCTTGGGCCCTCGATGGCGGCCGAAGGGTCGTTGGGCAGGAGACCCTCGGTGTAGAGAAAGCGATGGAACTGGCGCACGGCCGAGAGCTTGCGCGCAGCCGAGGACGCCTTGAGGCCGCGCGCGGCGATGTCGCCGAGCCAGCCGCGGATATCGTCCGCCGCAAGATCGCCCAATGCCTTGCCGCCGAGCCATTCCAGGTAGTCGTCGATGTCGCGCTCATAGGCTTCCAGCGTATTGCGGGCCGCGCCGCGCTCGGCCGCCAGCATGTCGAGGAAGGCCTTCAGCCTTGCGCGCGCCTCGCGGCTCATCGCGGTTGCAGCTTGGCTGGCGGCACGATCTCGATGATCTCGCGCGGTTCGGGCTGGACGAACGTCACCAGCGCGACCATGCCGCCGAAGACCAGCCCGCCGAGAATGGCGAGAAAGGCGACGAATCTGAACAGCGTCGGCACGGCGTGGCGACCCCCAGAAGTTCTGGCCCGGAATCGGGACTTGTCGGTTATTCCCGAAGCGGCCCGGACGGCGCAAGGGCCGGCGCGAGACTGCGGGGAAGGCAAGGTTTCGTGAGGGCATGACGGCGCGTGATCGCTCATGCTAAACGGGCGTTGAGGAAATGCCACAATGATGATTGTCGAGACGCTCGACCAACGAGATAGCAAGGGTCTACGTGTGGATCGCGAAGATTTGCGTGCGGCATTGGGCCAGCGCGCGATCGTGCTCGTCGGCATGATGGGCTCGGGCAAGAGCGCGGTCGGCCGCAAGCTGGCGACCCGGCTCGGTTTGCCCTTCGTCGATGCCGATACCGAGATCGAAACGGCGGCGGGCATGAGCATCCCCGAGATCTTCGCCCAGCGCGGCGAAAGCGAGTTCCGCGACGGCGAGCGGCGGGTGATCGGCCGCATCCTGACCACGCGCGCGCCGCTCGTGCTGGCAACGGGCGGCGGCGCCTATATGAATGCCGAGACGCGCGAGCGCATCGCTCAGCTTGGCATCTCGGTCTGGCTCAAGGCCGAGCCCGAGGTGCTGATGCGCCGGGTCCGCAAGCGCTCGAACCGACCGCTGCTGCAGACCGCCGATCCCGACGCGACGCTGCGCCGGATGCTGACCGAGCGCGAGCCGGTCTATGCGCTGGCCGACCTCACCTTGATCTCGCGCGACGATCCCCTGGACGTCGTGGTCGAGGATGTCGTGGTGGCGCTCGGTCAGCATCTGCGGCCGCCGCCTTCTGGGTCGCAAGAATCCTGTGGGTCGCAAAAATCCTGTGGGTCGCAAGAGTCATGACTATTCCAGCTCACGAAAACCCGGGCGGGCGGATCATCGTCCCGGTCGCGCTCGAAGGCCGCTCCTACGATATCCATATCGGCCGCCACCAGCTTTGCGAGGCGGCGGCCCTGATCGCGCGACTCGCGCCCGGCGCAAAGGCGGCGCTGGTGACCGACGCGCATGTCGCGGCATTGCATGCCCCGGCCTTCGAGGCCTGCCTGCACCAGGAGGGGATCGCGGCGACCCGCATCGTGATCCCGCCGGGCGAAGCCTCGAAATCCTATGCGAGGCTGATCGAGCTCTGCGACGCGCTGCTGGCGGCCAAGATCGAGCGCCAGGATCTCGTCATCGCGCTTGGCGGTGGCGTCGTCGGCGATCTCACCGGCTTTGCGGCCGCGGTGCTGCGGCGCGGCGTGCGCTTCATTCAGATTCCGACGAGCCTCCTGGCCCAGGTCGATTCCTCCGTCGGCGGCAAGACCGGGATCAACTCCACCCATGGCAAGAACCTGATCGGTGCCTTCCACCAGCCTGCGCTGGTCATCGCCGACACCGCATTGCTCGACACGCTGAGCGAGCGCGAGTTCAAGGCCGGCTATGCCGAGGTGGTGAAATACGGGCTGATCGACGATGCCGGCTTCTTCGACTGGTGCGAGATCAATTGGAGCCGGATCATCACCGGCGGGCCCGAGCGCGATCATGCGGTGGCGGTCGCCTGTCGGGCCAAGGCCGCGATCGTCGCGCGTGACGAGCGCGAGGAGGGGGACCGGGCGCTGCTCAATCTCGGCCATACCTTCGCACATGCGCTGGAGCGATTGACGAACTACGATTCGACGCGTCTCGTCCATGGCGAGGCGGTTGCGATCGGGCTTGCGCTCGCCTTCCGCTTCTCGCAGCGCCTGGGGCTGTGCTCGGGTCAGGACGCGGTCCGCGTCGCCCGCCATCTCGACCACGTCGGGCTCCCGAGCCGGCTCCATCAGGTGCCGGGCGGAGCTGGCAGCGCCGACGAGATCGTCGCGGCGATGGCGCAGGACAAGAAGGTCAAGCGCGGCGCCATGACGTTCATCCTGGCGCATGGCATCGGCAAAAGCTTCATCGCGCCGGGCGTTGCGGCTGCGGAGGTCAAGGCGTTCATCGAGACCGAGCTCTCGGTGAACGGCAAGGCGGCCTGAACCCGCTCGCTCAGCCCGGATCGAGGGGACGCGAATTCGCCGCCATCCGGCTCCCGGCCTTGCCCCCGCTGGTTGCGGGACTGGGCCGCGCCGTTTTGAACGACCTCAGTTCTTGACGGCGCGCTCCGCCTTGGCGAAGGGCGACAGGGCGAGCCACTGATGGATCGACCGGGCAATCGCCTTGTCGCCGGTCAACTGGATGTTGCCGGCCTCGACCTCGGTGCTCAGCTGCGAGATGCCCATCCAGACGGCCGTCATCGTCCGCAGCGAGCTGCGCACGTAAAGATCGATCTCGTAGCCTGGATCGGTGAGGCACAGATCGACCTTCTCGCCATTGACCACCAGCCACCACGACCTGCGATCGGCGCTCAACTCCGGGTAGATGAAGTTGATGGTGCAGCGTCGCGGCGGCAGCGGCGATGGCTCAAGGCCACGCCGCATGTCCCACATCAGAAGCGACGGATCGAGGTTCTTCAGTGACATGGACGACTCGACCCAGCGTTGTCCCCAAAAGCCGAGCGACATGATCACGCCGCGCAAATCCTCACCGGCCTCCGTCAGCCTGTAGTTCATCGCACCGGGTTGGCCGGATGGCGTTGCCGCGATCACGCCCGCATCCTCCAGCTCCTTTAATCGCTTCGACAGCAGCGAAGGCGACATGCGCGGCACGCCGCGTCGTAGATCGTTGAAGCGGGTCGTGCCGCACAGGAGTTCGCGCACCACGAGGGCGGTCCAGCGACTGCAGACGATCTCCGCCGCCATCGAGACGGGGCAGAATTGCCCATAACTTCCGCGATCGGCTTTGTCGGGCAACTGAGCCGCCCTCCGGAGATAGCTGCGCGCAAAGAGCGTATCGATAGTGAGGCAGCGGGTTGTCACCTTACCATACCGCAACGGAAATCTCAGAAATTTCGGCTGCGATCAAGATTTCGCCGCGGGCAAGATGCGCCAGTACAGTTCGTGAACTGGATCGCCATTCGCGGTCCAAATACGCTCCTTCGCATCGACTTTCCTACGAGGGAGGAACGTGATGAGCACGAACGCGCCATTGAGGATGGATATCGGAAAACGGCGCGACATCGCCGATATCGCAAGCGAACTGGGGGCGATCTTCGGAAAGCGGGCCGATCAGGCCGTCGACGAGGACAGTTTCGTCGCCGACAACTTCGCGCTGTTGAAATCGTCGGGATTGGTCGAGGCAGGCGTGCCGGTCGAGCTTGGCGGCGGCGGCGCCAATGTCGATGAACTGGCCGAAATGCTACGGACGCTGGCCTATCATTGCGGCTCGACCGCGCTCGCCTTTTCGATGCACACGCATCAGGTCGCTATCCCGGCCTGGCGGTGGAGCCATCTGAAGGTCATGGCTGTCGAGCCGCTGCTGAAGCGCGTTGCGCAGGAGCGTATCATCCTGTTGTCGAGCGGCGGCTCCGATTGGATTGGTGGGTCGGGCAAGGCCGAGAAAGTGGATGGCGGCTACCGCATTTCGGCGCGTAAGATTTTTACGTCAGGCTCGCCTGCCGGCGATCTCCTGATGACCAGCGCGGTTCTCGAGGCGGAGGGCGAGCCATCGACGGTTCTCCATTTTGGCGTTCCGATGAACTCTCCAAACGTGAAAGTGCTCGACAACTGGCGCGTGCTCGGCATGTGCGGCACCGGCTCGAACGACGTTCTGATCGAAGGCCACATCGTGCCCGAAGCCGCAGTCGCGGTCCGGCGCAAGGCAGGCGAATGGCATCCCTTGTTCCACATCATCGCGACGATCGCGTTTCCCTTGATTTACTCGGTCTATCTCGGCGTCGCCGAGAGCGCGCGCGACATCGCGATTGCTGCGACCAAGCGAAAGCAGCCGGGCCAGCACGCGATTCAGCTTGCAGGGCGCATGGATACCGAACTCGCCGCGGCGCGGCTGGCGCGCGACTGGATGCTCGCCTCGGTGCGCCTCAACGCGCCCTCCGCCACGACCATCAACGACGTGATGATGGGCCGACAGCTTGTCGCCCGTCACGCGATCGCCACGGTCGAGCTCGCGATGGAACTGGCCGGAGGCGCCGGCTTCTTCAGGGCAACCGGGCTGGAGCGGCGTTTCCGCGACATCCAGGCTGCGCGCTATCATCCGCTGCAATCGGGGCCGCAGGCGCAATATGCGGGTTCGATGGCGCTGGGGCTTCCGGTCGAGGGGATCTACTGAGCGCCGGCCATCGCGGCTGGACCGAGGTCGAACGGCAAGGCGACCTGAGCGGCCGGTTCAGCCGAGCTTGGCCAGCACCTGCGTCGCCTTGTAGCCCTCGGGCACACCGTCGACCAACATGGTGACGCTTGTCGAATTCCTCGTCCTCAACGGCAGGATCTCCCGGTAGGCGGGCGAAGCGTACCAGCCGCGCGCTGCCTCCATGTCGGGAAAGGCGATCATGACGAGATCGCCCGGCCATGGCCCTTCCACGACCTCCGGCGTCGCCCCATGAACCAGGAAGCGGCCGCCGAACGGGATGAGGGTCGCGTCGATCGTGCTGATGTAGCTCAAAATCTCCGGCCCGAGATCGACGTCCTGCAGATGGGCAATGGCGTAGGCGGTCATAGCGGTCTCTCTCGCGGGGGTCTGTTGCCGTGCTTCGCGGAGACCTTGGAGACATTCGGGGCGGAGGTCGATTACCTCTGGGGTGATGTCAGCGGCGCCCTTACGGGCTGAAAACCAGCACTAAAAACACGAAGAACACCGCGAGATGCACCGCGCCCTCCAGCATCGTCGTGCGCGTGCCGGTGAAGGTCAGCGTCGAGAGCAGCAGCGTCATCGCCAGGATGACCATATTGGTTCCCGACAAGCCGAGCACGACCTCCTGCCCCGTCAACAGGCCGATCGCGAGCACGGCCGGCACGGTCAGGCCGAGCGTCGAGGCCGCCGCGCCGAGGCACAGATTGATCGCGCGTTGGAGCTGGTTGGCGCTGATCGCCCGCAGCGCCGCGATGCATTCCGGCGTGAACACCACCATGGCGATCAGGATACCGCCGAGCGCGACGGGAGCACCGAGTTTGATGATGCCGAAATCCAGCACCGCCGCGAGGCTCTTCGCCAGGATGACGATCGGCAGGATGTTGGCGAGCAGCAGGACGACATGCGTCGCGGTCGCGCCGCCTGGATCGTCATGGCCGCGGTCGTTCTCGCTGGGCTCGTCATCGCCGGGCATGGCGGTACGAGGCAGCGGCGCCTGCTCGCGCGTCGGCTCCTGGAAAAAAGAGCGGTGGCGCCCGGTCTGGAGCACGAGGAAGGCACCGTAGAGCGTGATGGTGAACAGCGAGAAAGAGACCGATTGCAGCGTCGTCAGCGTGCCGTTGCTGGTCGATGTCGTGAAATTCGGCAGCACAAGCGGGATCACGGTCAGGGGAATGATCACCGCGAGATAAGAAGACGCGCCTTTCAGATTGTAGCTCTGCGCGAAATGGCGTCGGCCGCCCACCAGCAGGCCGATGCCGACCACACCGTTGAGCACGATCATCAGCACCGCGAACATGGTGTCGCGCCCCAGCGTCGGCGCGCCCTTGGCCCCAAGCATCACAGCCGAGATCAGCGCCACCTCGATGATCACGATCGAGAGCGTCAGGATCAGCGTCCCGAAAGGCTCGCCGAGCCGACCGGCCAGGATCTCCGCCTCATGAACCACACCGAACGCCGCCCAGATGATGATCCCCAGCAGCCACAGGAAGATCGCTGCAGACGCCAGCGGCGCGCCGAGCTGGCCGAGCAGGCCGCTTCCGAAGAGCAGGAAAGCGGCAACGGTTGCCCAGGCGCAGGCGAGGCGGAGGATCATGGTGTTCAAGGGGCCGTCCCGAAATGATTGGTTTGAAAAGGGCATGCGGAAACTGCCGCCAGGGCAACCTGCCTCAGCTTACCGCATTAGGATGGCGTTTTGCTCGCCTGTTTGCTGCACCGAGAACGATGCAAGATCGAGGCGAGGCGTTCGCCTCAATCAAATGTGATCTTGGCCGCCAGCGGGCTCGTAGCCTCCTCTGCCAGTGCCGCCGGCTTGTCGGTGACAAGATATTGGGCCCGCGCCAACGCGGCGAAACGCCCGCCCTTGGCGACGAGCTCCTCGAAGGAGCCCATCTCGATGACCTGACCCTGCTCGAAGACCAGGATGCGGTCGGCATTGCGGATGGTCGCGAGGCGGTGGGCGATGACGAAGGTGGTGCGCCCCTTCATCACCTCTTCCAGCGCCTTCTGCAGCTTGACCTCGGTGGCGGCGTCGAGCGCCGAGGTCGCCTCGTCGAGGATCAGGATCGGTGGGTTCTTGAGCAAGGCGCGTGCGATCGAGAGGCGCTGGCGCTCGCCGCCCGAGAGGGTCCGCCCGCGCTCGCCGACGAGGGTGTCGAGCCCGTCGGTCTGGCGCGCCATCACCTCGGTGGCCTGTGCGCGGTCGAGCGCCTCCATCATCTCGGCGTCGGTCGCGTCGGGCTTGCCGACGGTGAGGTTCTCGCGGATCGAGCGTGCGAACAGCATCGGCTCCTGGAAGACGACGCCGATATTGCGGCGCAGGGACAAAAGCGAGATGTCGCGGATGTCGAGACCATCGACGGTGATGCGGCCCGATTGCGGGTCGAAGGCCCTGTGCAGCAGGCCGAGCGTGGTCGATTTGCCCGAGCCGGTCGAGCCGACGATGGCGATGGTCTCGCCCGGCTTCACCGCAAAGGAGACGTCCTGTACGGCGGCGCGTTTGCCGTCATAGGAGAAGGACACGTCCTCGAAGGCGACCGCGCCCGACAAGCGCCCGGCATCCTTGGCGCTGGGCAGGTCGCGCACGGCGGGCAGCGTGTCCAGCACCTCGAAGAATTCGCGCATCTTCGGCGCCTGCATGAAGATGAAGTTCACGAAGGCGACGATCTGCTCGAGGCGGCCGACCAGCATGGTGGCAAAGCCCATGAAGGTGACGATCTCGCCGACGGTCGTGAGACCCTGCATCAAGAGCCAGGCGCCGACGACGAAGATCGCGAGCACGGTCAGCGTCGCCGAGGCGCGCGTCGCCACTGTCGCGATGGCCCACCAGGACAGGACCGGGAGCTGCGCTTCCAGCAGGCTCGCGATGGTCGAGCGCAGGCCGCGCACCTCGGCCTCGATGCGGGTGAAGCTCTGGATCACCGGCACATTGCCGAGCGCGTCCGAGGCCCGTTCAGCGAGGTTTGAGTGATAGGCCTCGACATTGCTCTGCAATTTGTCGGTCTTGCGCAGCACATAGGCAGTCAGCGCGCCGAAGAGCACGACGAGCGATATCAGCAGCAGGCCGAGCTGCCAGTTCTTCCACAGCGTGAAGGGCAGCAGGATGAAAAGCGCGACGAGGCTGGCGCAATGCTCGCGGAAGAAGGACAGCCAGAGCGCCCACATGCCGCTGGTGCCGTCGAGCATCACCTTGAGCACGCGGCCGGAATGGGTCTGGGTGTGGTAGGCGAGCGGCAGTGTCAGCGCGTGCTCGAAATAGTTCGCCATCACGGCGAGCCGGCGGCGATGGGCGAGCCGGTCGGAATGCAGCGAGACGAAAACGCTGGCCGCGATGGTGAACAGGCCGAAGCCGACCCAGGCCAGGATCAAGGCGTTGAGATCGCTCCAGGCGAGACGCTGGCCGGCGCCCTGCACGGCTGAGAGCTTGTCGATCAGCGCGCCAAACAGCATCGGCTCGGCGAAAGCCGCCGCTGCGAGCAGGATATTGGCGAGCGCCAGGATCAGGCCGAGCCGCTTTTCGGGACCGAGCTCGCCGAGCACACGAGTATAGATTGCAAACAGAGACATGCTCAGAGCTTTAACTGACATCCAGATGTGAGCAAGGCCTCAACCTTAACGCTTCGTTCAATGGGCGCCTTCTAAGGTTTTTGCGCTGCAGAAGCGGGGCCGCTTCGGGCGGCGCGCATCGGCCGGATCGAGGTGGTTTCCATGGATATCGCAACTGGCGTCGGCATTCTCGCCGGTATCGCCACGATCTGCTCGCTGATCATCATCGATGGCGGCAATTTCGCCGCTTATTACGACAAGCACGCGATCATCATCATCTTCGGCGGCGCCACCGCCGCCACCATGGTGCGGTTCCCGTTCTCGGTGATCGCGCATGGCCTGCCGATGGGCCTGCGCTTCGCCTTCACCCTGCGTTCGGTCAATCCGCGCGAGCTGATCGAGGAGATCACCCGCGTTGCCGAGATCGCCCGCAAGAGCGGGCCGGTGGCTCTGGAAAGCGTCGAGGTTTCCGACACGTTCCTGGCGCAGGGGCTGCGCTATATCGCCGACGGCTATGACAAGGATTTCATCCGCGACACGATGGAGCGCGACCGCGACAACTTCCTGCAGCGGCTCGATGAAGGCTCGAAGGTCTATCGCGCTATCGGCGACTGCGCCCCGGCCTGGGGCATGGTCGGCACCATCATCGGCATGGTCTCGATGTTCGCCAATATGAGCGATCCGTCCAAGCTTGGCCCGGCCATGGCGACAGCCTTGCTCGCCACGCTCTACGGCGCGCTGGTCGCCAACATGATCACCCTGCCGATTGCCGACAAGCTGCATATCAAGCTCGAGGAGGAGGAGATCTCGCGCACGCTGATCATCGACGGCGTGCTCCAGATGCGCGACGCCAAGAGCGCAACGCTGGTGCGCGAAATGCTGCTTGCCTATCTGCCCGACCATCATCGGGCGGAGATGGCGGAAGCGGCATGAACGGGACCTGAGCGGTGGCGAAGAAGAAGCGCGGAGCTCATGGCGGTCACGGCTGGTTCGTGACCTTCGCCGATCTGATGGCGCTGCTGATGGCGTTCTTCGTCATGGTCGCGGCCTATTCGAGCCAGGACAAGAACAAGATGCAGATCGTCGCGGGCTCGATGCGCGAGGCCTTCGGCACACAGAAGGACATGCGGCTGGCCGGCATCGTCGAGGTCGACGGCATCCCGACCAAGACCCATATCAAGAACGCCTATATCCGGCCGCTGGAGGACGCCTCCGACACGACCGCGCCCAACCACAACAACCAGAAGGAAGACGGGCTGATCGCGGCGACGCATGATCGCGGTTTCGCGCTCGCCGCTGCCTCGCTGCGCCAAGCCCTGCGCGAGATGCCGGAGATCGCGGAAGTTTCGCGCAACATCCTGGTCGAGGTCTCGGAATCGGGCATCGACATCCAGCTCGTTGATCAGGACGGCCGCGCCATGTTCGCGGAGGGCTCGAGCCAGCCCAATGAACGCATGCGCAAGGTGCTCGCGGCGGTGGCGCCTTCGCTGAGGCGCATGCCCAACAAGATCACGCTGACCGGGCATACGGCGACGCCGCGTCCGGGCCAGTCGCCGGAGGGCGATCCATGGACCTTGTCGGTCGGCCGCGCGGCGGCGGTGCGCGAGATCCTGGCCAATGCCGGCGTGCCCAATGAGCGCTTCGCCTCGGTCACCGGCAAGGGCGACACCGACCCACTGATCAAGGACAACCCTTACCTCGCCTTCAACCGCCGCGTCGGCATCGTGCTGAAGGCCGAGGCGCCGCCCTTGCCGTTCGGGGCGAAGCCTTAAAGGCCGCCCCCGTCGGCTTCCGCGAAAGGGGCTCGCGCGCAGTTGGCGCGCGGGCCATGATGGGGCGATGAACCTGTCCTGGCGGCTTGGTTGGATCTGCTGTCTGCTCCTGACCATGCCCGCGCCAGCCAAGGCCGGCGAGGCGCTGCCGGACGGCTTCATCCGCCTGCGCGAGATCGCTGTCGCGATACGCCAGGACATCCGCTACGCATCCGCCTTCAATTTCACCGGCGCAGCTGTCGCCGGCTATGGCCGTGCCGATTGCGTGCTGACGCAGGCGGCGGGGCAGGCCCTGATCCGCGTGGAGGCGCGGCTGGGCACGTCCGGCTATGCACTGAAACTGTTCGATTGCTACCGACCGGCGCGGGCGGTCCGGGCCTTTCTGGCCTGGGCGCAGGATGGGAAGGCGAGCGATTTCGGACGGGGCTTCCATCCCGATATTGCCAAGGACATGCTGGTCGCGCGCGGCTTCATCGCCTCGGTGTCGAGCCATTCGCGCGGATCGACCGTCGATGTCGGTCTTATCCGCCGCAACGAGCCCGGCTTGCCGACGCCCGCAACTGGCGGGCGTTGCGATGGTCCCCTCCAGCAGCGCCCGCAGGAAACGAGCCTCGATCTTGGCACGAGCTTCGACTGCTTTTCGGCAAAAAGCGCCGGCCGTGATCCGTCGGTCGGCCCAGACGCGCTCAGGTACAGAACGATCCTGCGAGACGCGATGAAGGCCGAGGGGTTTCGCGGCTATAGCCGCGAATGGTGGCACTTCACCCTGGCGAGCGAGCCCTTTCCGAAGACGATCTTCGATTTCGCGATCGAATGATGAGAGCCGGATACGAAAAACCGGTTCCCACTTTTTCGTATCCTGCTCGAGGTGCGCTGCGTCTCGCTCAAGGCGCGAGGATCAGCGCCCAGTAGACCTGATATTTCGAGCCCGGCGCATAGGCCGTCGCCAAGCCCATGCGGGTCGCGCCCGGCGTCTTCATGACGCGGTCGTGCTGGGGCGAATCGCGCCAGCCGGAGAAGGCTTCTGCCAACCGGCGATAGCCGGCCGAGAGATTGGCTTCCGCCCCCTGCTGTCCGGCACGGGCGAGGCGCGCCTTCACGGCTTCCGCCTGGGCCGGCTTGTCGGCCGCCGCCATGGCGCTCGCCTCTTCCTGGGCCGCGGCGTTGAGGGCCGGGTCGAGCGTCAGCGCGTTCAGCCCGGCATTCATCCGATAGGCCGAGATCATGGCGCGCGCCTCGCCAGCATCGACGCGGGCCGAGGCCGAGCCGAGATCGCGGTAGAAGGCCGGCTGACCGGTGCGGGGGGCTTCCGTACAGCCGGCGAGGTTCAGGATAGCGAGCGCGCCGGCGAGCAAGGCAGGGCAGGTCACGGCAAGAGCTTTCCGCTCGCCGCGTGGGAAACAAAACATCGCATCATTCCTTGCTGTCGTCTTTCGCGAAATCCCTGACCGGTTCGGGCGAGGGCTGCGGCTCCGGAGGCGCCTCCTCCGTGGATTCGTCTTCGATCTTGTGTTGTCGCGCGCGACGGATCGGCGCGACGGGTTTGGCCGGCTTGCGCGCCTCGATCTCGCGCCCGACCGCCTTGGCGATGCCGGCGAGCGATTGCTCGATGCCTTCCAGTCCCTTGACCGCGAGTTCGGGGACAGGCGGAGCGACCTCCATCTCGGCCAGGCGCTTGTGGATGACGTAGTTGAGGTCGCTGGTCACACGGCCGACGATATCGACCTCGGCGACGACGCAGATCAGGTCGAAATCCATCGTCGTGGTGCCGAGCTTCTTGAACAGCACGTTCGGCGGCGGTTTCTGCAGCACATCGCCATGGGCGGTGGCGGCCTCCGACAGCATGGTGCGGACCTCGGCGGGATCATAGCTGCGCGGCACCGAAATCGAGATCAGCACGCGCCCGGTCCGGTCGTTGCGGACCCGGTTGCGGACGACGCCCGAGATCAGGTTCGAATTGGGCACGATCACCGATGAGCGGTCGAAGGTCGCGATCTCGGTCGAGCGCACATTGATCTTTTTGACGATACCTTCCGCGTCGCCGACGACCACCTGATCGCCGACGCGGATCGGCCGCTCCCACAGCAGGATCAGGCCGGAGACGAAATTCGACACCACCGATTGCAGGCCGAAACCGATACCGACCGAGAGCGCGCTGGCAACCAAGGTCAGTCGTTCGAGACTGAGGCCCAGCGACGAGAAGGCGAGCGCCACCGCCGCCGCGTAGCCGAGATAGCCGGCGGCGGTGGTGATCGAATTGCGCAGTCCGGTGTCGAGCTTCGTGGTCGGCAGGAATTTGCCGTCGAGCCAGCCCTGCATCGAGCGCGTCGCCATCAGGCCGAGCGCAAAGAGGAAGGCGGCGATGATGATCGAGGACAGCGAGACAGTGACGCCGCCGACCTGGAAGCCGAAGAAGGCGGCGCGCAGCGAGGAGAAGAAATCGGCCGATTCCAGCCCCCAGGGCGCCAGCGCCAGCATGATCGTGATGATGATCACGATCAGCTTGAGAAGACCGGTGCCGACCACCGCGATCTTCTGCAGCGTCGCCTCGCGAATGCCGATGCCGGCTTTCAGCGTCAGGGCGAAGCGGCCCTTGCCGGTCAGGGTCCGGGCGATACCGAGTTCGAGGAACTGATAAATCAGCATGAACAGGCAGGCGAGGACGCCGATCCAGAGCACCTGCTCGGTCAGGAAGGTCGCGAAGACGACATAGCCGCTGAGCGCCGCCAGCACGATGACGAGGCCGACGACCCAGCCCAGGATCCGCACAGGGCCGAGGCTGGCGCCATCGACGGGCACATAGGGGCCCAGGCAAGCCTCTTCCTCGACCTCGTCGTCATCGCGCAATCGATACAGGCCCGCGATCAGGGTCAGCGCGAAGATGATGGCGAGGGTGCCCTTGATCAGGATCGAGACCGCGAGCCCGGCCGCGATCGCCTGCAGCCAGGCTTCCATCACCTTGCCGATCGCCATCACCAGTGCGAGCGAGCTTGCGATCCAGACGACGGTGCGCGCGGTCGAATCCATCACGCTGACGAGGCGGCGCTGCGGCGTGCCGGGTGCGAAGAGAGAGTCGGCCAGTGCCTGGATGAAGGCGAAGCTGGCGAGCCCTATCACCACGGCCCAGACCACGGGCTGGATGCGCGGTGGCAGCAATCCGGTGGTGTTGAGCGCGGAATAGATCAGCCAGCTCGCCAAAGCGGGAGGGGCGGCGCCGGCGACGAGATGGGTGAGCGCGACATAAAGACAATGCAGGCTGCCGGGGGCCTCCGTCGTGCCGACATGCGCCTTGAAGCGCGGCAGGTAGCGGGCGCGGGCGACGTAGAGCAGGATCGCGCCGATGAAGGAGACCGCGACAAACAGACCGCGCGCGCCTGACAAGGCATCGCCGAAGACCGACAGCCAGCCGCCGAAGATATAGCCGGAGGCGCGCAGATCCTCCGGCAAGGTGGTCAGCGCATTGCTCCAGAGTTCCGGGCTGAGGATCGACGGGCCCGGCGCGAAGAGCGCCTTGGCGAAGAGATCGCGGCGCTTGTCGCTGATGCCGGTCTGGAGCTGCTCGGCCTGGAGCTGCGCCGCGCGGGCGATCTTCATCGTCTCGTCGGCATCGGCGAAGGCCTTGGTGCGGGCGTCGCGTTCGCGCGCGACTTCGGCGCTTTCAGGCGGCGCGCTGGCGTCGGGCTTGGCGCCGAGCTGGTCGAGCCGCAATTTGGCCTGGTCGACGCGAGGGCCCTGCTCCTCGACTATCCCGCGCAATTGCTCCAGGAGCGGTTGCAAGCGCAGCCTCTGGCGCTGCAGGTCGGCGTCGCTCGGGCTCGGGGCCGCCAGCGTCGTCTCGATCTGGTTCAGCTCGAGGCGCGCGGCATCGAGTTTTGCCCGGCCGGGATTGGCGTCGGGCGTTTGGGCAAGCGCCTGAAACGAGCCGAACAGGAGGGCAAACAGCGCAGCCGCCAGCAAGGCCGTGAGCCTGCGCCCGGCAGGCACGGCGCGGCCATGGTTTCGGGTGGGAGAGGGGGCTTGCCCCGCCTGCGCAGGCATTCCGGTCGGGCCTCGCTGAGACTGATTCGCTGTTGGGCCAACCCTCGCCTTGCGAGCGTCTTCAAGGCAAGGCAGTGAGGAGAAATGCGTGACGGCCGGCAATGGGAGGACCTTGTTGCGCAGATGGGGCTGTTGGCGAAGAAAGCGTCACATGGCCGTGATGCCTGCGACCGGCGGGCCGATGGCTCGCGGACGTCATTGACGACAAACAGGACATGAAGATGGCGTCGAAGCGGGAAGTCCGGCGCGTTTCGGCATTTGGTTGAGCCAAAACGCGTTTCGCCTGGTTTCTGCAGCGCTGCCACCGCCGCGAAGCCGGGTTCTAGAGCAATTTCCGATCAATTTGGATCGTTCAATTGCTCCAGCCATTTGTTTTAAAGCGTTTTCTCCGCGCAAACGCTTCGCGTTTGTCGCGGGGGAACCGGTATCCACTTCGCTCGAAAACGCGCTCATCAAAGAGTTAGAGCAGGATCAACGCGAAAAACCGGTTCCCACTTTTTCGCATCCTGCTCCAGGACGGACCCTGTCCTCAGCGCGGTCGCTGGACGCAGCGGCGCGAGCGAGATGAGCCAGAGGTCGCCGAAGCCAGAGAGTCGCGGGTCTTCTGCTGTCTCGCCCCGGTCACCTCGCGGACCTGTCCCTGCGGGCAGCGTCCGTCATCGACCAAAATCACCTCGCCGGCCTTGAGCTGGCCGGCTGGCGGTTCCCTGCGCAGCACCTGCTGGGACATCGCCGGCACGGCGAGAACGACGCTGCCCAGCATTGCGGCCATTACCAGCGACCATCGCATCGCAAACCTCATTGCGCCCGCTGCGCCCGGAGAGGCGCGACACCACGTCACGACACGAGCTTAGCCCGACCCCGCGCTCCACGCACCTCTCGGACATGTCAGGCCTTGTCGGACATGTCAGGTCTTGTCCTTCCGTTTCGGCTTGGTCCGGTTCCGGTAGCTCGCATTGCCGAGCCCGGTGCCGATCGTCAGCACGGCCCAGTGTTCGACATCCTGCATCCCCGGCATTTCGCTCAAGCCCTGGATGACGGCGTCGTTGTGCATCACGATCTGCGTTTCATGCTCGCCGATCTCGGGCACCATCTCGCGGATGCTGTCGACGAGGTTGAAGCGGCTGCTCTCCCAATTGCCCGGCAGGTTCTGCGCACCGCGGTCGATCGACCCGTTGGGCTCGATCAGGCCGGGACAGCCGAGGCCGATGAAGGGCGCGACGCGCAGTCCAGCCTTGCGGGCCTGCCGGATCTGGCCGTTCAGCATCTCGCCGAGGCGCTTGATCGCTGCGTCACGGCTGGGTTCCTCGTCGATATGGCGCCAGAGCTCCGATTCCCAGACGCGGGCCTTGCTCAGATCCGGCGCCTTGTCCTGGCGCAGCTCGACGATGCCGGCGCGGATGTTCGAGCCGCCGATATCGACCGCGACGAGGCTGTCATAGGCCTCGAAGATCCATGACGGTGCGAGATGGGCGCTGCCGACAAGTCCGGCCTCATCGGGGTGATGGCGGATCGGCCTGAGGTCGATCTCGCGTCCCTCGGTGTGGAGGATGATGCCGGCGCGGCCGATGGCGAGCTCGCCGATCCGGCTTTCGCGAAAGCCGCCGCCGATGGCGATGCGCTCGACGGGCGCCCAGGATTTGAGCTTGATGAAGCGGCGGATGACGAAGGCGAGCGACTGGGCAAAGCTTTCGATCGCACTCAGCACGAGCGCGGCCTCATGCGGTTCGCCCTTGAGCAGCAGCTCATCCAGGTCCTTCTTGCTGATCGCGGCGGTGTCGCCGGCGAGCGGATCGTCGCCGGTCTTGCGCAAATGCCGGCGCAGCGCATCGAGGTGCTCGACGAAGGCGCCGCGGCTTGCCTTGTCGCCGACGAAGCCGTCCTGATCGCGGATTTCGAGGTTGTAGCTGGTCAGATGGACGGAGGGCAGTTCCGCCGAGCCATGGGTTCCGTGATTGCTCGTCGTGTCGGCCGTGGCGGCGCCCATGCGAATATCCCTTGTCCTGTGGTTCAGTCAGGCAACCCGGGGCGGCTCGCAGGGTTCCCCGGGGAGGCGCGATCGGAGCCGTCCTTGCATGTCCCGCATGAGCGCAGGGCGCTTGACCGGCCGCGCCGATATCCGCTCCATGGCGACGAGGTGGCCGAAAGACGCGGTGGGAACGATCCCCGCAGCGCCGACCATCTAGCTCTGGGGGGCGACGACGATGGAATTCCTGATCCGCGCGATTGTGATCGGCGCTGGCGCCACCTTGCTGCTCGATATCTGGGCGCAAGTGCTGCAACGCGTGGCCGGCTGGCCCGCGCCGAACTGGGCGATGCCGGGACGCTGGTTCGCGCATCTGCTGCGCGGACAGTTCGCGCATGAGGACATCGGGCGGGCGCAACCTGTCGCAAACGAACTCGCGATCGGCTGGGTGTTCCATTACGCCGTCGGCATTCTCTTCGCCGCCGTTCTCCTGGCGCTTTGGGGGCTCGGCTGGTCGCGCAGCCCGACTTTCGGACCCGCGTTGATCGTTGGTCTCGTCACTGTCGGCTGCGGCTGGTTCATCCTGCAGCCGGGCATGGGAGCCGGCGTCGCTGCTTCCAAGAAGCCCAATGCCTGGACAATCCGGGCGCTCAACATCGTCGGCCACATCGTCTTCGCGATCGGGCTTTACGGCACCGCGCTGCTGACCCGCTGAGCGACGGCCTCCTGGCAGGTCAATCCAGCTGGCAAGTCAATCTAGCTGGCAGGTCAATCCAGGATGCGCGTCTCGTAAGCGTAGAGCCGGCGGAAGCCGAGACGGTCGTAGAGGCTGATCGCGACCTCGTTGGTCTGGTCCACCTGGAGATAGGCGCTGCCGCAGTCCATGAGGCGCGCCCAGGACATCAATCCGGAGACGATGCGCCGACCCAAACCATGGCCGCGATGGTTGGCGTCGACCACGATCGTGCCGATCTCGGCCATGCCGCGCTCGGCGACGCCCATGCCGTAGGCGACGGGCTCGCCCGCGATCAGCAAGGTCGCGAAGGCAGCCGGCATCCTGATCTTCTCGACGATGGCGGCGAGGTTGCCGGCATGGGTCTTCACGCCGGCCTGGCGCGCGGCGACGCCGGCGATCCAGTCGGCGCTCGGGCGCGCCTCGATCTGGAGCTCGGGGTCGATCTCGGGCGTGATGCCGTCGAGTTTCGCGATCATGCCGAAGGACGCGTCCTTGAGGCGATAGCCGCGCGCGATCACTTCGGCGCGCGTCGCCTCACCGATTAGTGGTGTCAGGCGCACGGAAGGTGGCAATCCGTCGGCCCGGTAGAGCCCCTCGATCATCGCCAGCGTCGCCTCGTCGAGCTCCGCGCCGGGCTTCAGCGGCGTGGCGGCGTTGGCCCGGCCGGAATAGCCATTGGCGAAGCGCACGACCCAATCGTCGATCAGCAGGGTCGCGGGCGCAGGCCAGGCATTGACGATGCGCCGCTCGCATTCGAGCGCCAGCGCGAGGTCGTCGGCATCGTCGGATATCATCAGGCTCCCCAGGGCTTGCGCGGCGTCGGACGCCAGTCCGGCGGCGCCATCTCGAAACCGGAAAAGGCGAAGCCAGGCGCGACCGTGCAGCCGACCAGCGTCCAGGCGCCCAGCGAGGTGGCGCTCTGCCAGGTGCCCGCCGGCACCACGAATTGCGGCCGCTGCCCGGCTCTCAGATCGGGACCGAGATGATGCGCCGAGGCGTCATGGCCATTGGGCGAGATGCTGATCACCAGCGGCGCGCCGGCATAATGATGCCAGATCTCGGCGGCATCGACCCGGTGCCATTCCGAGGTCTCGCCGGTGTCGAGCAGGTAGTAGATCGCGGTCGAGAAGCCGCGCCCTTCCGGGCCGGCCTCGTCGCGGAAGGTCTCGCGGTAATGGCCGCCTTCCGGATGGGGCTTGAGGTCGAGCAGGCGGATGACCTCGGCCGCGCCGAGGCCGTCGATTGAGGAATCGCCGTCGAGCGAGGAGTTCATGCCGACTGTCCTCAGAATGCGTTCTTGGCTTCGCGCAGCGCCGCAAAAACCTCGCCGGGGGCGCCGCCGGCCTTGCCGACTGCCGCTGCAAGCGCAGCCTCTCCGGCGCGGAAGAAGGGGTTGGTCGCCTTCTCCTCGCCGATCGTGGTCAGCGCCCAGAAGCGGCCTTCCGCCTTGGCGGCTTCGGCCTCGGCGTAACGGGCCTTGAGCGCTGCGTTGGCCGGGTCCATCGCGATGGCGAAACGGGCATTGGACAGCGTGTAGTCATGGCCGGTGATCAGGCGGACATCGTCGGGCAGTGCCATGATGCGATCGAGCGAGGTCCACATCGCCCCCATCTGGCCGGGCTGGACCCGCCCGCAGCCCATGACGAAGACGACATCGCCGACGAGCGCCAGCTTGGCCCCGATGCTGGCGAAGGTCAGGTGGCCGTTGGAATGGCCCGGCGTGTGCCAGATCTCGAAGCTGTCATTGCCGAGCTCGACGCGGTCGCCCTCGCCCAGGATGCGGTCGAGCGGGGCGGAATCGGCGGCGTCGGCCGGCCCGCAGACGAAAGCTCCGGTCGCCTCCTTCAACTCGGCCACGCCCTGCGTGTGGTCGTGATGGGCGTGGGTGACGAAGATGTCGCTGATCGTCCAGCCCTTGGCCTTGGCGGCGGCGAGGACGGGAGCGGCATCAGGCACGTCGACAGCCGCGCAGGCCTTCGTCACTGGGTCGAAGATCAACGCGCCGGCATTGTCGCTGAGGGTGCGGAAGATATGGAGATCGAGGGACATGCGAGGCTCCGGCACGGGCGGGCAGGACAGGGTGCCGCCCTGAATGCGCCATGGCCCGGCTTCTATCAAGTCGAGTGGCTTGCTAGCCGCAGGCGCTTGCAAGCCACTCGAGTTGAGGCGCCAGGTTCAAGCCTCCCCAGAGCAGGCGGGGGAAGGGGCCGTTCAGCCGAGCCTTCACTTGCGGCCTTCAGTTGCAGCCTTCCGTTGCAGCGTTCACTTGCAGCCCTTGCTTTGGCTGCGCCGCCGTTCCATCTCAGGCTCATGCCACTCGACGTCGTCGATCTTCGCGCCTTCTACGCCAGCCCGCTCGGCCATGTCGCGCGGCGGTTCATTGGCCGGGCGATGCTGCGCTTCTGGCCCGACTGCTCGCGGCAGCGCGTGCTGGGGCTCGGTTTCTCCACACCTTATCTCTCCGTGCTCGGCCTTGGCGCCGAACGGGTGCTTGCCTTCATGCCGGCGGCGCAAGGTGTGGTGAACTGGCCCTCCGAAGGCATGTCGGCCTCCGCGCTGGTCGAGCCGACCTTGCTGCCCTTGCCCACGGCCTCGGTCGACAGGGTGGTGCTGGTGCATGCGCTGGAGGAGACCGAGAGCCCCGACGATCTGCTGGAAGAGGTTGGACGCGTGCTCTCGCCGGGCGGACGGATGATCGTCGTCGTGCCCAATCGCCGCGGACTCTGGGCGCGGATGGACGGCACGCCCTTCGGCCATGGCCGCCCGTTCAGCCGCTCGCAGCTCCAGGCGCTGATGCGCGCCGCCGAATTCTCGCCCGAGAACTGGGCCGAGGCGCTCTACGTTCCGCCGCTGAAGCGGCATCTGCTGATGCGTTCGGCACCCGCCTGGGAGCGGGCCGGCGCAGGGTTGTCCCTGCCCTTCGCCGGTGTCCATGTCATCGATGCGACCAAGCAGTTCTATCGCCGCGTGCCCTTGCGCGCGACGCGGCGCAGCTTTGCCTTCCGGCCGATCCTGCTGCCGCGACCGACCCCGACCCAGCGCGCGGCAAACCCGCCTGGAGACGGCGCAGCGGGTTGACAACGGCCGTGACGCGCGGCCAAGGTCCGCCGCTTTTCGCGAACCCGGTTCCGCCCATGCGCTACGCGCGGACCTGCCGACGCGGAACCTGAACTGGATCACGATGCGAAGCTATTTGGATTTCGAGAAACCGGTCGCCGAACTCGAGGCGAAGGCGGATGAATTGCGCGCCCTTGAGGCGAAGGGCGAAGGCTATGCGCTCTCCGAGGAGATCGGCAAGCTCGACGCCAAGGCCAATCAGGCGTTGAAGGAGATCTATGCCGCGCTGACGCCCTGGCAGAAGACGCTGGTCGCGCGCCATCCGCAGCGCCCGCACTTCAAGGATTACTGCGCGGCGCTGTTCAGCGAGTTCACGCCGCTCGCGGGCGACCGGGCTTTCGGCGAGGATGAGGCGATCATGGGCGGTTTCGGCCGCTTTCGCGGCGAAGCCGTCTGCATTGTCGGGCAGGAGAAGGGCGATTCGACCGAGACCCGTATCCGGCACAATTTCGGCATGCCCAAGCCCGAGGGCTATCGCAAGGCGGTGCGCCTGATGGAGATGGCCGGCCGCTTCGGGCTGCCGGTCCTGAGCTTCATCGACACGGCCGGCGCCTATCCCGGCATCGAGGCGGAGGAGCGCGGCCAGGCCGAGGCGATCGCGCGCTCGACCGAAGCTTGCCTGGGATTGCGCACGCCGAGCGTGGCGCTGGTGATCGGCGAGGGCGGTTCGGGCGGCGCGATTGCGATCGCCGCCGCCAGCCGCGTGCTGATGCTGGAGCATGCGATCTATTCGGTAATCTCGCCGGAAGGTGCGGCCTCGATCCTCTGGCGCGATACCAAGCGCGCGCAGGACGCTGCGACCGGCATGAAGATCACCGCGCAGGACCTGCTGAAATTCGGCGTCATCGATCGCATCATCAGCGAGCCGGCGGGCGGCGCGCATCGCGATCCTCAGATGGCGATGGTGCGGGCGGGCGATGCAATCGCCTCGGCGCTGTCGGATTTCTCAGGCGTGGGCGCCGACGACATCGTCAGCCGCAGGGCGGAAAAATTCCTCGCCATCGGGCGGGCGATCTGACGTTGGGTGAAGCTTTTTTGCGGTGTGTCGGCTGCCGCCGCCGTTAGGAAGGCGTTGACCATATGGCTATGACGGAGCAGCCTGTGGTAAGGAACCCTCAAGGCTAACGCTTCTACAACTGGGCAGCCGGCACAATTTGGCCGTGTTGCATAGTCAGTGGTCGTGCTTCCGCCGGCCGTTCGATGGGATTGACGACGTGGCATTCAAGCACTTCGCGCTCGTGGCTTTCGTTGCATTGTCGCTGGGCGCTTGCGAGGAGGACCGCTATCGCGGCTCCGCCAGGCACAATATCCCGATTCCGTCGGCGACCTATACGCTCATGTCTGAGAAGGGCATGAGCAAGGATCAGCCGATCCTGATCCGCTCCTACAAGAAGGAGTCGGAGCTCGAGATCTGGAAGCGCAAGGCCGACGGGCAATATGCGCTGCTCAAGACCTTCCCGATGTGCCGCTGGTCCGGCCAGCTCGGCCCGAAGGTCCGTGAAGGCGACCGCATGGCGCCGGAAGGCTTCTACGCCATCACGCCGGCGCAGATGAACCCGAACTCGGCCTATTATGTCTCCTTCAACATGGGCTACCCCAACGCCTATGACCGCTCCTATGGCCGCACCGGCGCGCATCTGATGGTGCATGGCGCCTGCTCCTCGGCCGGCTGCTATTCGATGACCGACGATCAGATCGGCGAGATCTACGCGCTTGTCCGCGAGGCCCAGAATGCCGGCCAGAAGGCGGTGCAGATGCAGGCGCTGCCCTTCCGCATGACGCCGGAGAATCTGGCCAAGCACCGGCTCGATTCCAACATCGCCTTCTGGAAGAACCTGAAGGAAGGCACCGACTATTTCGAGGTGACGAAGGACGAGCCGCCGGTCTCGGTGGCGGGCGGCCGTTATGTCTTCAGCAACGGCTCGGATTCCTCCGTCGTCCAGGCCGTGCAGCAGAAGCGCCAGCAGGACGAGGTTCAGGTCGCTGCGCTCGTCGCCAAGGGCACGCCTGCGATCAAGCTGATCTATGACGATGGCGACTCGCACTCCTCCTTCAAGCGCACACTCGTGGCCGGCGGCTCCGATTCGCTGAACCGCACGGCGAGCTGGGCCTCGCGCGATGTCGGGGTCAGCCGACCCGACGCCATCAGCGGCGGTCCGCGCGTGCTCGTGCTCGACAATCTGGGCAAGCCGAAAGCCGAGGTTCGGGCGGCGTCGGCCGATAATGACGCCGTGCTCGCCGCGGTCGCTGCTGCGCCCGACGTGAATCCGGCCGAGACTGCCAGCATCGCCAAGCCGAGCGTGGCCAAGGTCGAGGCGCAGCCAAGAGCCGTGACTGGTAAGCCGGCATCGGCTGCCGCAACGCAGGTCGCCAAGGCCACTGCAGGTGCTGCAGCCGCACCTGTGGCGATCGATGCGCCGTCTGCCCTTGCCGCGACCCCCGCCGCGCCTGCCGCCGTGCCCTTCTATCAGCGGGCTCTCAGCTTCGTTCCGTTGATCGGCGGCTCGCAGCAGCAGCCGGAACAGGCGCGGGAAACCACGCCGGTGGCGTCGGTCGTGCCGGATTCGCCGACCAATATCCGGGCCCCCCTGCCGCCTCGGCGCGCCACGGGCCTGCGCACCTCGCGGCTGGATCAGTCGGACGCGGCCTATTCCAGTCAGCCCGTGACACGCTGATGGGTTGCAGCCGGGCGCTTGCGCCCGGTATGCGTGACGGAAATATCACAGCATTCCGCTTTGTCGGCGAAGCACGTTTTGAATGCATCAAAACGTGACTCTGACCGAGATATTGCCCGCTTCATGGGCAAGCTGCCGAAAAGCTCGGCTTGCTGAATCAGGCGATCCATTGGCTTCATAATGGCGAAAGCGCGGCACGTTGCGCGTGCATTTCGACATTTGACGGAGCTGATGATGGCTTTCGATTTCTTCCGGTCTTCCGTGGCGGGTGCAGCGTTCTCTCTGGCGATGCTGTCGGGTGCCGCGCATGCGTCGGATCTTCCGAGCAAGAAGGGCGCCCCGGCTGCCCCGGTGCCTCCGGCGATCACTTGGTTCGATATCGCCGTCACCATCAAGGCGACGAGCGACTATAATTTCCGCGGTATCTCCCAGTCGGATCGCAAGCCCGCCATCCAGGGCGGCGCGGAACTGCAGATTTACGACAATCTGTTCTATGTCGGCGTCTGGGCCTCGAGCGTCGATCTCGTCACCAACCCGCCGGCGGAAATCGATTTCACCGCCGGTATCCGCCCGAAATTCGGCCCGGTCACCTTCGATCTGGGTGTAATCCAGTATTACTACCCGGATGAGAGCCGCTATATCGACAATCTCGGCACGATCTGGACGCCGAAGAACACCGATTTCATGGAAATCGCCGGCAAGGTCTCCTATAACTGGGAGGACAAGGTCACGATCGGCGCCAACGTCTTCTATGCCTGGAACTGGCTCGGCACCGGCGCGAGTGGCACCTACGCCTCCGGCACCGCCAAGTACAACCTGCCCTTCCTCGAAGGCCTCTCGGTCTCGGGTGAGTTCGGCCGCTACTGGCTTGGCACGACCAACACCAACATCGCCTTCCCCGTCGCGATCCGCCTGCCCGACTATAATTACTGGAATGTCGGCCTTTCCTACACCTGGAAGAACCTGACGGCGGATATCCGCTATCACGATACCAACCTGTCGAAGTCCAAGTGCTTCACGCTGACCTCCGATCCGAGCGGCATCACGCGCGGCAATGCCGGTGGGGCCTACGGCTCGAAATGGTGCAACCCGACCGTGGTCGGCTCACTCTCCTTCGACATCACGGCGAGCAGCCTCGGCGTCTTCGCGCCGAAGTAACAGCTCCCATCAGGGATGAATCACAGAAGGCCGCTCGCGAGAGCGGCCTTTTTCATTGGCCGGAGCAGGGCGCATTCAGGTCGAAGTAAAAGGTTGGTCATCCCGGGTCTGCGCGGAGCGTGTGCCTGGGCCGGCCGAAGGCCGGAACCGGGGGCTTCGCTCGGTATGACCGAGCGGTTTCTACCTCAAGGCGAGACGCTCCTGAGCCGCCGCCTTGGCGCCGCCAACTGGAATGGAGCGCTTCAGGATTCCAGCGCCTTGGCGACACGGCGCATCATCTCGCCAACCGCGTCGCATTCGGCATCGCTGAGCACCGTCATCATCGCCTCGATGCGTGCGACATGGATCGCCATGGCCTTGCGCGTCAGGGCCTCGCCCGTCGGCGTCAGCCAGAGCCTGCGGACGCGGCGGTCGGTTTCGTCGCCGCGCCGCTCGACGAGTTCGCGCCGCTCCAGCTCGGGCAGTAGCATGCTCATGGCGCTGCGGCCGACGAGGAGCTTTTCGGCAAGCGCCTGCTGCGTCAGCCCTGGCGTGTGGAAGATGTTGGCAAGCACGTCATAATGGGCGACCTGAATGCCGAGCGGGCCAAGCGCTTCGCTGAAGACCTTCTTCCAGAGCGCGTGGATGCGCGCCACCGCGATCCAGTTGCGAAAGCGCGGCAGATCCCAGGGCAGGGTCTGGGTCTCGACGAAGCTTGTCTCGGCAGCCTCTTGCTTTTTGTTCATGGGTGAACATAATAGTTCAGCGCTGAACTAATATGGATATGAGCCATGGCTGACATTGCACTCCGTCTGTTGCGGCCGTTGATCCGGGTCTCGAGCTTCCTTGCTCCCAAGACCAGTGGCCGCCTCGCATTCAAAGCCTTTTGTACCCCGCCGCGTCGCCCACAGGGAAATGCCAATCGCAAGGGGGCGGTCAAACCCGCGACCACGCGGCTGCAAGCGAGCGAAGCGGTCTCGATACCGTTCCCATGCGGCTCGGTGGCGGCCTATGTCTTCGATCCGCCTGGCGCCGATCCGGTGGAGCAACGCCCGACCGTGATCCTGGTTCATGGCTGGACGGGCGCCGCCGTCTTCATGACCGCTTTCGTCGCTCCTCTGCTGGCGGCGGGTTTTCGCGTCGTGGCCTATGATCTGCCGGCCCATGGCGCCTCGACAGGCAGCGAGCTCAACATTCCGCTCGGGGTTGCGAGTCTGGCCGCGGTCGCGCGCGCCTTCGCCCCGGTGCATGCCATCGTCACGCATTCCTTTGGCGGTGCGATCGCGCTGGCGGCTCTGGCCGGAACCGTTCCCGGCCAGCCGGTGGTCGAGGCGAAGCGCCTGGCGATGATCGCCGCCCCCTCATCGATGACGCTGGTGACGCGGCGCTTCGGCGCGACGATCGGCCTTGGCGCGCGTGGGCAGGCGGCGCTGGAGCGGCGTATCCATATCGTCGCCGGCGCGCCGGTCACGGCTTTCGAAGGGGCGGGCCAACTGGCTTCGGTCGGCTTGCCGGCGCTGATCGTGCATTGCCGCGACGACAAGGAGCTCGGCTTCCATCATGCGGAAGCGCTGGCGACGGCGGGGCCCTTCGCCAGGCTCGTGCCGATGAGCGGGCTCGGGCATCGCCGCATCCTGCAGGCGAAACCGGTGGTGGAGGCGGTGACGGGCTTCGTGACGGCTTGACCGGCGGCCTGACGCTCAGAGCCAACCCATCAATTCGCGCCGGACCAGGGCCTCGAGCACGTCGATGCTTTCAGCGGAGTCGTTCAGGCAAGGCAGATAGGCGAAGCGCTTGCCGCCATTGTGCATGAAGATCTCGCGGTTCTCGACATCGAGCTCCTCGAGCGTCTCCAGGCAATCGGCCGAGAAGCCTGGCGCGACGATGGCGAGCGATGTGGTGCCCGCCTGTGCCAGCGCTTTGACTGTCTCGTCGGTATAAGGCTGCAGCCATTCATCGGGCCCGAAGCGCGACTGGAAGGTCAGCCTGAAGCGCTCTGCCGGCAGCCCGAGCTCCTCGCGCAGCAGGCGCCAGGTCTTGACGCATTGGCAGTAATAGGGGTCGCCCTTGAGCAGATATTCCTTGGGCATGCCATGGAAGGAGCAGAGGATGATCTCGGGATCGAAATCGAGCTTCGCCAGCGAACTGCGCATCGAGGCGGCCAGCGCTTTGATATAGGTCGGGTCGTCATGATAGGGCGGGGCAACGCGTACCGCCGGTTGCCAGCGCATCTCCATCAAGGCCCGAAAGGCCTGGTCGCAGGCCGTAGCCGAGGTCGGCGCGGCATATTGCGGGTAGAGCGGCACCAGCAGGATACGGTCGCAGCCCTGATCCTGCAGCGCCTTGATCCTGCTCTTCACATCGGGAAAGCCGTAGCGCATCGCCCAATCGAAGATGACGCGCTCGCCGGCCATGGGCTTCAGGCGCTTGGCGACTTGTTCGGTCTGCGAGCGCGTGATCGTCTTGAGTGGCCCCTCATTGCGCTCATTGTTCCAGATCGAGGCGTAGTCCTTGCCCTTGCGGCCCGGCCGCGTGGTCAGGATGATCAGATTGAGGATCGGCCACCATTTCCAGCGCGGTTCCTCGATCACCCGCCGGTCGGAGAGGAACTCCTTGAGATAGGCCCGCATCGGCCGGTAGCTCGTGCCTTCCGGCGTGCCGAGATTCATCAGCAGGACGCCGATGCGGCCGGCCGCGATCTTGGGGTGATCGGAGGGCAGGCTGACGACCGGCATCGCGGCGGCTGGACTGGTCTCGGCTGTCATGGCGCAGACTTTCCTTTGCCCGTGATTTAGACGAGTTCCGGTTTTCGTCCAGTCGCGAAGCGCGCCAGGCAGGGGGGTGCGACACTAGAGCCGGATGATTCCAGATCGGATCCGATCTGAAATCTGAATCCGTCTCTTATCAAAGAGTTAGAGCAGGACCAATGCGAAAAACCGGTTCCCACTTTTTCGCGCCCTGCTCTAGCGAACGGGCCTGCGCCGGCACTGGTCAATGCGGCCCGGGCTTTGCTAGTTTGCGCCGGTTCTCAAGCAGAGGCTCCCACCATGTCCGCACTGACTCGCCGCAAGGCGCTCGGCGTCATCGCCGCCCCGGCGGCGCTCGCCGCGACCGGCACCATGGCGCAGGTGCCGGCTCCCGCCTTCACGCTGCTTCTGGTCAACGACATCTACAAGATGAGTGACGACAAGGGCAAAGGCGGTTTCGCGCGGGCTGCCGGCATCGCCCGGGCCGAGCGGGCCAAGGGCGTGCCGGTGCTGTTCTGCCATGCCGGCGACTGCTACTCGCCCTCGCTGATGTCGGGCTTCGACCAGGGCGCCCATATCGTGGCGATGCAGAACAAGATGGGGCTCGACGTCTTCGTGCCGGGCAATCACGAATTCGATTTCGGCAAGGAGAACTACCTCAAGCTCGTCGCCGCCCAGACCTATCCGACCTTCGCCGCCAATCTGCGCGACGCGAGCGGCAATGTCTTGCCCGGCCACAGGGATTCGCAGATCTTCGAGCTCGGCGGCGTCAAGGTCGGCGTCATCGGCACGACTTATGATCCGACGCCGCAGCTCTCCAACCCCGGCGATCTGAAATTCTCCTCGACCATGGAGGCGCTCCAGCGCGAGGCGCGGACCTTGAAGGCGCAGGGCGCCGACATCCTCGTCGCCGTCGTTCATGCCGAGCGCCGCACCGATCTCGAAATCGTCCGCTCGCGCGTCGTCGACATCGTACTGACCGGCCACGACCATGACCTTGCCATCGCCTATGACGGCAAGGTCGTGATGGTGGAGTCGAATGAAGAGGGCAATTACGTCACCGCGATCGACATCGCGGTGAGCATCACCGGCGAGGGCGCGGCCCGCCAGGTTTCCTGGTCGCCGACCTTCCGGGTCAACGACAGCCGCGCCGCCACGCCCGACCCCGAGGTCGCCGCGATCGTGAAAGGTTACGAGACCGAGCTCTCGAAGGAGCTCGACATCGAGATCGCGACCCTCGCCGCCCCGCTCGATTCCCGCACCGGCGTCATCCGCACGCAGGAGACGGCGATCGGCAATCTGATCTCCGACGCCATCCGCGCCTCGACCGGCGCGCAGCTCGCCATCACCAATGCCGGCGGCATCCGCGCCAACAAGCAATATGCGGCCGGCTACAAGCTGACGCGGCGCGATGTGCTGAGCGAACTGCCCTTCGGCAACGCCACGATCATGGTCCAGATCACCGGCAAGGATGTGAAGGACGCGATCGAGAATGGCCTGGGCCCGGCCCCGCAGGGCTCGGGCCGCTTTCCGCAGGTCTCCGGGCTGACCTTCGAGGCCGATATCAAGCGCCCGGTCGGCCAGCGCGTCGTTTCGATCACTGTCGAGGGCAAGCCGATCGACGAGGCGGCGAACTACACCGTCGCCTCCAACAACTTCATGCTTGCGGGCGGCGACGGTTACACCTCGCTGGCGCGCGGCAGGACGCTGATCGGCCTGACCGACGGCAAGCTGATGGCCAATGAGGTGATGGTCTATCTGCGCCGGCTCGGCACGGTCGACGCCAAGGTCGAGGGCAGGGCAATTCTCAAGTGAGCAGCTATGAGGCGGCGCTCGCCGCGTTCCTGGCGACGCCGGCTTCCGAAGGGTGGCGCGATCTCGTCGTGTTCCGCGACGGGGCGGCGGCGCGAGCTTGCGTCCGGGCCGATGCGGAGGTTGCGGCCGGCCATGTCGTCGCGCCCGCACCGGGGCGGGTCCTTGCAGCGTTGGCGACGACGCCTTTCACTGAGGTCCGCATCGTCATCCTGGGCCAGGATCCCTATCCGACGCCGGGCGATGCCAATGGGCTTGCCTTCTCCTATGTCGGTCCGCCGCCTTTGCCGCGCTCGCTGGTCAATATCCATCGTGAATTGCAGGACGATCTCGGCGCGGCGGGGCCTGCGAGCGGCGATCTGACGGCGTGGGCGCGGCAAGGCGTGCTCTTGCTCAACACCGCGCTTACCGTGCGCGAGGGGGCCAGCAAGGCGGGCTCGCATCTGGCGCTCGGCTGGGGCGCCGTCACCGACGCGGTCATCGCCAGCGTCTCGGCCCGCCGGCCCCATGTCGTCTTCCTGCTCTGGGGCAACCCCGCCCAGGCCAAGCGCGGATTGATCGATGAGGCGCGCCATCTGGTGCTGGCGAGCGCGCATCCCTCGCCGCTCTCGGCGCGGCGCGGGTTTTTCGGGTCAAAGCCGTTTTCGCGTACGAATGCGTGGCTGGAGGCGAAGGGGGAGAAGGCGATCGATTGGTGAGGGGCGGGGGTGAGGTGTAGGCCGTTCGACCAGTTGCGTGACGACCTTTCCGTCATTGCGAGCGCAGCGAAGCAATCCAGAAGACGTAGAGCGAGCCCTCCTGGATTGCTTCGCTGCGCTCGCAATGACGAGGGAGCAGCGGTCAGGTCGCGGCCAAAACGTCAAACGGCCGACCCCTCACCCTGCCCTCTCCCTGCGGGAGAGGGTTCCCCGCGCCCTTTCGGCAATGAAGCGCGCTACCCCACCGGCCGCTCGTCCGCGATCACCTTGCCATCGTTCGGCAAGGCCCCGAGCGGAAGGATCTCGACGGCGCCTTTCAGCTTGGTGACCTGCTGCAGGGTCGAGGAGACGGCATCGATCAACCCTGCGGGTTCGGCATAGATCTCAGCCTTCAGCGTCATCGTGTCGACCTCGTTGGCGCGGCCGACGACGAGGCGCAGCTTGGCGATCTCGGCATGGCGCTTGGCGATCTCGGCGACCTGCTCGGGGCGCACGAACATGCCCTTGACCTTGGCGGTCTGGTCGGCGCGGCCCATCCAGCCCTTGATGCGGATGTTGCTGCGCCCGCATGGGCTCGCGCCCGGCATGACGGCGGTGAGATCACCGACCGCGAGCCTGATCTGCGGGTGATGCGGGTCGAGATTGGTGATGACGATCTCGCCGACCTCGCCCTCCGCCACAGGGTCGCCGGTGCCCGGCCGCACGATCTCGACGATCAGGTTCTCGTTCAGCACCATGCCTGCGCGCGCGCTCGTCTCATAGGCGATCACGCCGACATCGGCGGTGGCGTAGAGCTGGTAGGCGTCGATGCCGTGCTCCTTGACCCAGGCCTGGAGCGAGGGCGGGAAGGTCGCGCCCGAGACCACGGCGCGTTTCAGGCAGGAGATGTCGACGCCGCGCACTTCAGCCGCCTCGATCA
Source organism: Bosea vaviloviae (assembly GCF_001741865.1). Lineage (NCBI taxonomy): Bacteria > Pseudomonadati > Pseudomonadota > Alphaproteobacteria > Hyphomicrobiales > Alloboseaceae > Allobosea > Allobosea vaviloviae. Next base: position 339,050 of record NZ_CP017147.1, on the reverse strand, counting down.
GGATCTTGAGGAAATCGGGCGTGCCGGCATAGCAGGCGGGGCGGTAGGCCGAGATCACTTCCATCTGCTGCTCGGTGTTGCCGGGGCCAGCCGGGATCACGGCGCAGCCGAGCGCGCGCGCGGCCGAATCCATGATGAAGCCGCCCGGCGTCAGATGGTAGCCGAAGGTGTTGAGCACGACGTCGCCGGCCCGGAAGCCCGCCGCGTAGAGCCCGCGGGCCGCGCCCCAGGGATCGCTGCCGGTGCCCTCCGGCTCGAAGATCGGACCGGGTGAGGTGAAGAGCCGGCCGAAGGAGCCGAGCGGCGCAGAGACGAAGCCGCCGAAGGGCAAGGCGGTCTTCTGGAGCGCGGGCAAATCGGCCTTGCGCAGGATCGGTAGGGTGGAGAGCGAATTGCGATCGGTGATCGCGGCCGGGTCGATGCCAGCGAGCCGCTCGGCATAGGCCGGGGTCTTCAGGGCGGCAGCGAGCACGGCCGGCAGCCGCGCGAAGAGATCGGCCTCGCGGGCATCGGGCGAGCGGGTTTCGAGGGCGTCGTGATGCTCGCTCATCGGTCAAATCCTCACGAAAACGGGCCGCCTCGTCTCAGCGGATGATCCGCAGCAGGCGGAGAAAATTCAGAAGGCCGATCAGGGCCCCGGCGACATAGGTGAAGGCAGCGGCACGCAGCACGCCGCGTGCGGCGGGCAGATCGCGCGAGTCGAGATAGCCGTCGGCGGTCAGGATCGGCAGCGCCTTGCCGAAACTGGCGTCGAGCTCCAGCGGCAGCGTCACCAGATGCACGACGAGCCCGACACCGAGCAGCGCGATGGCGAGGCCGAACTGCATCAATCCGATCGAGGGCACGCGGGTGAGAATGGCGACGAGCGGAGCCGTGATCATGATCCCCATCGCGACCTTGTCGAAGATGCCGAGGAACCGAGCGAGCGCGGTCCGCCAGGCGAAGAGCACGCTGCCTTGATGATGCTGGATCGCATGGGCGACCTCATGGGCCGCGACCGCGACGGCCGTGATCGAGCGCCCGTCATGATTGTCGGGAGAGAGCCGCACAGCGCGGGCGCCCGGGTCGTAATGATCGCCGCTGGGCGTCGACTCGACGGTGACCGAACCGAGCTGGAAGCGGTCGAGCAGATGGCGCGCGAGCTCACCGCCGGTGCCGGGCAGATCGGGACGATCCGCGGCGTGCCGGCTCATCTCGTGACGGACCCAGGCCTGTGGCCCGAAGACCAGCAGGATCACCAACAGGGCGATGACGAGATAGAGCATGGGATGCCACCTTGCGTTCCATCGGCTCAGGAGAGCCAGCGCTTGCGGCGTTTATAGCTTTTGACCTCGCGGAACGACTTTTTGTTGCCTTCGGCGACGCCGAGATAGAACTCCTTCACGTCCTCGTTCTCGCGCAGCATCGAAGCTTCGCCATCCATCACGACGCGGCCGGTCTCCATGATGTAGCCATAGGTCGCGTAGCGCAGGGCCATGTTGGTGTTCTGCTCGGCGACGAGGAAGGAGACGCCATCCTCGGCATTGAGCCGGCGCACGATCTCAAAGATCTCCTCGACGATCTGTGGTGCGAGCCCCATCGAGGGCTCGTCGAGCAGGATCATCTTGGGCTTCGACATCATGGCGCGGCCGACCGCGCACATCTGCTGCTCGCCGCCCGAGGTGTAGCCGGCCTGAGAGGTCCGGCGCTGCTTCAGGCGCGGGAAGAGCTCGTAGATCTTCTCCAGGTCGCGCTTGATCGCGGCGTTGCCGTCGCGGCGGGTGAAAGCGCCGGTCAGCAGGTTCTCCTCGATCGAGAGATGGCCGAAGCAGTGCCGCCCCTCCATCACCTGGATGCAGCCGCGCCGGACCAACTCATTGGGCGACATCTTGTCGACGCGCTCGCCCTCGAACACGATCGAGCCCTTGGTGACCTCGCCGCGCTCGGCCTTGAGCAGGTTCGAGATCGCCTTCAGCGTCGTGGTCTTGCCGGCCCCGTTGGCGCCGAGGATCGCGACGATGCCCTTGCGCGGGACATGCAGGGAGACGCCCTTCAGCACGAGGATGACGTGATCATAGATCACCTCGATATTGTTCAGCGACAGGATGTTGTCGGTGGCGGTGCTTGTGTTGGGCGTTTCGAGTGTCGCTATCGACATGGCGGTTCCCCGGCAGTGGGCAATCGGCAGTCGGCAGTCGGGTTGGCAGCCGGAAAAACCGACTGCCGATTGCCCACTGCCGACTGCCGTCAGATCAGGACGACTTCTCGCAAGGCTCGGTCCGCTTCGGCCAGCCGGTCGCCTTCTCCACATAGTCCTTGGCGTTGGCTTCGATCAGCGGGCGGACCTCGTCCTTGAGCGGCTCGAGCCAGTCGCCGGGCTTGGTCCATTTGGTGCCGTCCCATTCCGCGACATAGGCCTTGCTGTGGCCGGAATGGTCGGTGCAGGAGATGGTGGTCGGCGTGGCGAAGCCTTCCATGCCGATCTCCTTCAATCGCGCCTCGGTGATGTTCAGGCTCTCCAGGCCGCGGCGCATGTCCTCGGCGTTGATCACCTTCTTGCCGGTGAGCTTCTGGGCGTTGCGCATCGCCTCGACGACGAGCATCGAGTTGTAGACGCCGCGATTATAAAGGTTCTCGCCGACCTTCTCCTTGGCAGCGAGGCTCTTGCCCTTCTCCACGACGTATTTCTGGATGTCCTGGATCACCGGGAAGTTGGTGCCCGCGGCGTTGAGGTTGAGCGACTTGTAGCCCTTGGCCTCGGGGCCGCCGGCGCGTGCGTCGTCATCGCCGCCAGCCCACCAGACGCCGACCAGCTTGTTGATCGGGAAGTTGTTCTTGATCGCCTCCTTCACCGCGGTCGGGTTCATCGCGCCCCAGCCCTGGTTGTAGAGGTAGTCTGGCCGGTCGCGCCGGATCGAGAGCCAGAGCGAACCCTGGTTCTGCATGTCGGCGGCGGCTACGGGATAGATCTTGAGCTCGAAGCCGTATTTCTTGGCGAGGTTCTCGAGCACCGGGATCGGCTCCTTGCCGAAGGGCGCATCGAGATGGATCAGGCCGAGCTTCTTGCCCTTGAGCTTGTCCATGCCGCCGAGTTCGGCCGCCATGTGCTTCACCATCAGCGAAGCGCCGTCCCAATAGGTGAAGGGCGGGATGAAGACCCAGGGAAAGTTGGTGCCGTCGGCCGAGGCCGAGAGGCCATAGGCCATCGACAGGATCGGGATCTTGTCGATATGGGCGCGCGGAATGGCGGCGAGCGTCGCGCCGGTCGACCAGGGCGAGTAGAGGATGGTGTTCTTCGACTTGGCCTGCTCGTAGCACTCGATCGACTTCTTGGTGTCGTAGCCGGTCTCGCATTCCTCATAGACGACCTTGACGCCGTTCACGCCGCCGTCGCGCTCGTTGATCATCGTGATGTAGTCGCGCATGCCGTCGCCGATCGGAATGCCGGAGCCCGAGAACGGACCGGTGCGATAGGCGTTGTTGGCGAAGTAGACGCTGTCCTGGGCAAGGGCCGGAGCGACTTGCGCGCTCGCGGCGAGGAGCGAGCCCAGCGCCGCTCCCTTCATCAGCTTGGTCGTCTTCATGATGGTTCCTCCGTCGTTTCCACCGATCCTGGCCTTGAACGCCGGACCGTCTCCTCTTCGCCTGCCGCATTGAGACCGCGCAGGTCGTTTTGTTGGGCTCCTCTCCGCCGCGCCGGGGAAAGGGCCGACCTCAATAAGGGAATGGCCAGGTTCGCAGTTTCTGCTTCCCGATCTGCCAGAGCCGCGCGAGGCCATGCGGCTCGACGATCAGGAAGGTGATGATCAGCGCGCCGACGAGCATGAAGGTGACATGCTCGGCCGCAGCGCCCGAGAGCGGGACGCCGAGCGCCGGCAGGCCGAATTTCAGGATGGTCGGCAGGCTGGCGATGAAGGCGGCCCCGAAGAAGGAGCCGATCAGCGAGCCGAGCCCGCCGATGATGACCATGAACAGGATGTTGAAGGAGAGGCGGATGTTGAAGACGTCGGCCGCTTCGCCGCCGCCATACCAGAAGAAGATCATCATCGCGCCGGCGACGCCGGCATAGAAGGACGAGACGGCGAAGGCGGTGAGCTTGGCGTTGAGCAGCTTGATGCCCATCAGCTCGGCGGCGATATCCATGTCGCGCACCGCCATCCAGGAGCGGCCGAGCTTGCCATGCACCAGGTTCGAGGCGAACCAGGTCAGGCCTACGACCAGCACGAGGCAGACGAAATAACGCGTCTCAGGCGAAGCCGAGGCGCCGGTGATGGGGAGGCCGAAGAGCGTGCGCTGCGGCACCTCGATCGCGCCCGAGGCGTTGTAGTTGAACAGCCAGGGTACGCGCACGAAAGCCCATTGCAGGAAGAACTGCGCGGCGAGCGTCGCGACAGCGAGATAGAAGCCCTTGATGCGTAGCGAGGGCAGGCCGAAGAGCACGCCGATCGCCGCCGAGAACAGGCCGGAGACCAGCACGAGCACGATGACGTTGATGCCGGGAAAGAAGGTCGTCAGTTTGTAGGCGGCATAGGCGCCGACACCCATGAAGGCGGCGGTGCCCAGCGAGATCAGCCCGGTATAGCCGGTCAGGATGTTGAGCCCGATCGCGGCAAGCGAGAACACCAGGAAGGGGATCATCACCGAGGAGATGAAGAAGTCGTTGCCGATCAGCGGCACGCCGATAAAGGCAAGCGCCAGGATGACGGCGATGCCGACCCGGTCCTGCCAGATCGGGAACACCGCCATGTCGGCGGAATAGGTCGATTTGAACTGGCCGGCTTCGCGATAGAACATTTTCTCAAGCTCCGCTTGAGGTGCGAATTGGGAGTGGCGAGTGGCGAGTGGATTTGGTCGCCAATGAAGCGCCGACTGAAGCCAAATCCATCGCCTTATTCGCCATTCGCCATTTCGCCACTCGCCGCATCAGATTCTCTCGATGATCTTGTCGCCGAACAGCCCTTGCGGGCGGAACAGCAGGAAGCCCAGCGCGATGAAATAGGCGAGCCAGCTCTCGATGCCGCCGCCGATCAGCGGGCCCCAATAGAACTCGCCCAGCTTCTCGCCGATGCCGATGATCAGGCCGCCGACGATGGCGCCCGGGATCGAGGTGAAGCCGCCCAGGATCAGCACGGGCAGGGCCTTCAGCGCCACGATCTCGAGCGCGAAGGAGACGTCCGAGCGCGCGCCCCACATGATGCCGGTGATGAGGGCGACGATACCGGCGGTGAACCAGACGATGACCCAGATCTGATTCAGCGAGATACCGACCGAAAGCGCCGCCTTGTGGCTGTCGGCCACTGCCCGCAAGGCTCTTCCGATGCGCGTGTATTGGAAGAAGGCGGCGAGAGCGGCGATCATCACCGAGGCGATGACGGCTGCCGCGATATCGATCTTCTGCAGCGAGACCAGGCCGCCGAACAGTTTCAGGTCGATCGCCCCCTTGGGCAGCCAGAGCTGATCAGCGATCATCTGCTTGGGGCTGCCGCCGAAAACCGCCTCGCCGAAGCCGATCAGGAAATAGGTGATGCCGAAGGTCGCCATGAACAGGATGATGTCGGGCTGGTTGACCAGCGGGCGCAGCACGACGCGTTCGATCGTGACGGCGAGCGCGAACATCACGCCGAGCGTCAGGATCACGGCGAGGAAGGCTGGCACGCCCTTCTCATAGAGCCCGACCAGGGTCAGCGCCGCGAACACCACCATGATGCCCTGGGCGAAGTTGAACACGCCCGAGGCCTTGAAGATCAGCACGAAGCCGAGCGCGATCAGCGCGTAGAGCACGCCGGAGACGAGGCCCTCCCAGATCGTCTGGGCGAGCAGGTCCGGGGCCTGGACCATCTGCTGGAACGGGTCGACGAAGATCGCATAGAGCGTGTTCGACTGGTCGAAGCGGATGCCGATGATGCCGGCCACGACGATCGCGCCGAGGACCAGCGCGGCGCGGACGCGGAAGCTGTTGAAATTGATCCCGCCCAAGGAACCGAGTGTCGCGTCGCTCATGGCTGCAGGCCCTCGCTCGCAAATACATACTCACCGTCATCCTGGACACCGCGAAGCGGAGACCCGGGATCCATCGCGGCGCTCCGGAGCCCTCCGATGGATCCCGGGTCTGCGCCACTATGTGGCTTGCCCGGGATGACGGTGCGGATGGAGAAATGCTCTATGGCGAAGGTGATGGCCATCAGTGCGCCACTCCCAAATAGGCGTCGATCACCTTCTGATCGCGCTTCACCTCATCAGGCGTGCCGTCGGCGATCTTGCGGCCGTATTCGAGCACCACGACGCGGTCGGAGAGATCCATCACCACGCCCATGTCGTGCTCGATCAAGGCGATGGTCGTGCCGAACTGGTTGTTCACGTCGAGGATGAAGCGGCACATGTCCTCCTTCTCCTCGAGGTTCATGCCGGCCATCGGCTCGTCGAGCAGCAGCAGCTCCGGCTCCATGGCGAGCGCGCGGCCCAGTTCCACCCGCTTCTGCAGGCCATAGGGCAATTTCCCGACGGGCAGCTTGCGGATGTGCTGGATCTGCAGGAAGTCGATGATGTCCTCGACCACCTTGCGATGCTCGATCTCCTCGGTCATCGCCGGGCCGTGACGCAGCGCCTGCCAGAAGAAGTTCCGGTGCATCTTCAGCGTGCGGCCGGTCATGATGTTGTCGAGCGTCGACATGCCCTTGAACAGCGCGACGTTCTGGAAGGTACGGGCGATGCCGTCGGCAGCAGCCTGGTGCGGCTTCACCTTGGCGCGGCGCACGCCCTTATAGGTGATCTGGCCTTCTTGGGGATGGTAGAAGCCGTTGATGCAGTTGAGCATCGAGGTCTTGCCGGCGCCGTTGGGGCCGATGATGGCGCGGACCTCGCCCTTGCGGATGTCGAAGGAGACGTCCGAGATCGCCTTCACCCCGCCAAAGCGCAGCGAGATGTTGTCGACCGACAGCAGGACCTCGCCCTTGTCGCGGTGCAGCGGTTCCCCGGTCACGTTCATGGTCTCGACATTCATGCCGCCCTCGCCGGAGTTGGCGCGGTTACCGGATAGGTCTTGGCGTCGCGGACCTTGACGCGGGCGGAGATCACGCCCTTGCGGCCGTCCTCGAAGGTCACTTCGGTGGAGATGTCGGCGATGTCCGAACCATCATAGAGCGCGGCGACGAGAGGAGCGTAGCGCTCGGCGATGAAGCCGCGCCGGACCTTCTGGGTGCGGGTCAGTTCGCCGTCATCGGCGTCGAGTTCCTTATGCAGGATCAGGAACCGCTTGATCTGCGCCCCGCCCATCAGGGGCTCGGCGGCGAGCGAACGGTTCACCTCGTCGACATGCTTGGCGATCATGTCGTAGACGAGATCGTGGCCGGCCAGTTCCTGGTATGACGCGTAGACGACATTGTGACGCTCGGCCCAGTTGCCGACCGCGGTCAGGTCGATGTTGAGCGCGACGGTGGCGTAGTCGCGGCCCTGGCCGAAGGCGACGACCTCCTTGATGTTGGGATAGAATTTCAGCTTGTTCTCGATGTATTTCGGCGGGAACAGATCCCCCGAGGAGAGCTTGCCGACATCCTTGGCGCGGTCGATGATCTTGAGATGGCCGGTCTCGTCGAAGAAGCCGGCATCGCCGGAGCGGACATATCCGTCGGCGGTCATCGTCTCCGCGGTCTTCTCGGGATCCTTGAAATAGCCGCCGAAGATCGAGGGCGAGCGGTAGAGCACCTCGCCATTGTCGTCGATCCGGATTTCGACCAGCGGCGCGGGGCGGCCGACCGTGTCGGCCTTGATCTCGCCATTGGGCTGCATGGTGATGTAGACGCCGGCTTCGGTCTGTCCGTAGAGCTGCTTCAGATTGACCCCGATCGAGCGATAGAACTTGAACAGCTCGGGGCCGATCGCCTCGCCGGCGGTATAGCCGACCTTGATGTTGCTCAGGCCGAAGCGGTTGCGCAGGGGCGCGTAGATCAGGATGTCGCCGAGCTTGTAGAGCAGCCTCGCGCCCAGCGGCACGCTCTCGCCGTTCAGGATCTTCTCGCCGTGCTGCTTGGCCACGCCGAGGAAGTAGTGGAACATCTTGCGCATCAGCGGGCCGGCATCCTCCATGCGCACCATGGTGATGGTCAACATGGTCTCGAAGACGCGCGGCGGCGCGAAGGCGTAGGTCGTGCCGACTTCGCGCCGGTCGTCGACGACGGTTTCGGGCCCTTCCGGGCAGTTCACGCAGAAGCCCGCGACGATCGCCTGCGCATAGGAGAAGACATGGTCGCCGACCCAGGCGATCGGCAGATAGGCGATGACCTCGTCGCTCTCGTTCAGGCCGTCGAACTGGCAGCCGATCTCGGCGGCGGTGATGACGTTGAAGTGGCTGAGCATGACGCCCTTGGGCCGGCCGGTCGTGCCCGAGGTGTAGAGGATGATGCCGAGATCGGAGCCTGAGCCGGCCTCCATCTCGCGCTCATGGGCGGCTGCGGCCTCGGGGCTCGCCTTCAGCGCGTCGCGCCCGCCAGCGATGACCTTGTCGATCTCGTGCAGTTTGCCGTGGTCGTAGTCGCGCAGGCCGCGCGGCTCGTCATAGAGCATCTGGCGCAGATGGGGCAGGCGCTCGGCGATGGAGAGGACCTTGTCGACCTGCTCCTGGTCCTGCACGCAGGCGAAGACCGCCTCGGCATGGTCGAGCACATAGGCCATCTCCTCGGCGACGCTGTCGGCATAGACCGGCACGGGAACCGCGCCGATCCATTGCGCGGCGCACATCGACCAATAGAGCCTGGGTCGGTTGTAGCCGATGATCGCGACCTTCTCGCCGCGCTTCAGGCCGAGATCCTGGAGACCCCTGGCGAAGCTGCGCACCTGCTCGGCCACTTCGGCCCAGGTCCAGGACTGCCAGATCCCGAGATCCTTGTGCCGGAACGCGATGCGCGAACTGCGCTCGCGCGCATTGCGCAGCAGCAATTTCGGAAAGGTATCCGCCTGGCCGGCGCTTGCGCTTGCCACGATTGCATTCTCCACCCTGTCCGGCCGCCGTACATTGCAGCGACCTTCGTTTTGGCCGTTTCAGCCCTTGTTCTTGATGTGAGCCTCGCAGCCACCCCACATCTTTGCAAGGGGGGGCTTGACAGACAACTTGGCATTTGGTCGCTATTGTCTTGGGGTAGTGTGGTTTGGCGAATGCGGGCGCGCCAATGCGGCGAGCCTTGCTGTCATTCCGAGGCTTCGCGTGGCGAAGAGCCTGGAACCCATGGCCACCATTCATGCCAAATGAGCCCTGGCTCGGAACCACGCCGTCATCCTGGACAAGCCGCGTCAGCGGCGCAGCTCCGGGCTCCATCGGAGAGTGCAGTTCTCTTCGATGGATCCCGGGTCACCGCTTTGCTTCGCCCAGGATGACGTGGTCGCGCCTAGCTCTCGTATTGCGCCCGGCCGCTCCAGATCGAGGGTCGTGTTCGACCGATGGCGGACCTTGAGCAAGCTGAGATCCGGCGAGCTCGATCAAATTCCGGTTGTCGATCGGTGATCGCTACCGGAAAACCCAGCCTATGATCCACCGCATCACTCGTCCCAGCCCGAACAGGACGAATGCATAGGCGAAAACGAGCGGCACGCTGGCAAGTGCTCCAAGCAATGCGAAGCCGTCAAATGAGAAATGAAACAGAATATATACTGGGACGAAGATGCCGCCGGCAATTGTTGGGGCGAGTGCACTCTTTATCGGCCTATGTCGCCATCCCATAGTGAACAGGGTCATCGCCAAGGCGATGCAGGGGGCTCCGAGCATTAGGCCTTCTATTGTCATCCAGGCATTCTGCCCGATTGTCGCAAACGAAGCGTGAATATCACTGTGGAAGCCTAAGCATACAGCGACCATAAGCCCTATGCCCAAGCACGGCGCGAGCCCACCGTCCGATTCTTTTTATCCGCAGCATGATCGTAACCGTGCGCAATGGCGCGCAGGTGCCCTGGCCGCCATTCATCCGCCGTCTTCGGGCAGGATTGTCGAGGCGAGGACTGGCCTATGCGCGTTCTTGCCTCGATCTGCATGGTGGTGGTGCTGGCTGCGGGAGCAACGCAGACGCGCGCCCATCAGGCCGCCAGCGGTTGGGACTATCCTTTCGAGTGCTGCTCGGGCGCCGATTGCGCGCAGATTGACGCCGGTGCTGTCCGGGAGAACCCATCCGGCTTCGTCGTGACGATCGCGCCGGGGCGTCATCCGATGTGGCCGACCGAGCGCCGCGAACCTCTTATTCTCGAGATTCCCTATCAGAAAGCGCGCGCCTCACCGGACGGGCTTTGGCATTTGTGCATCAACGATGCGGGCGAACTGCTCTGCTTCTTCTCACCGGGGGGCGATTCATAGCGCCTGATCCGTCATTGCGAGGCGCGAAGCGACGAAGCAATCCAGGAGCGGCCGCGCTCTACGTCCGCTGGATTGCTTCGCTTACGCTCGCAATGACGATCGCCACCCTACCCCTCGTAGCGCGCCAGCCGCCCCAGATCCAAGATCGTCACCGAGCCGTGGCCGACCTCCAGCAGTCCCAGGCCCTCGAGCTTCGCCAGCCCCTGATTGGCGATCTGGCGCGACATGCCGGCGAGCAGGCCGAGCTCCTCCTGTGAGATCGCCAGCGTCCGGTCGAGATCGGGATAGAGGATCGGGTTGAACAACCAGGCGAGATTGCGCGCGAGGCGTCCGGTCGAATCGAGCGTGCGTTCGGTCTCGGCGATGGCGATGAACTGGGCGAGGCGCTCGTTGAACTGGTGCACCAGGAAGCGGTTGAAGGCCGCGCTGTGCTCGAACAGCCAGAGGAATGTCGAGCGCCGCATCAAGGCGAGCCTGGTCTCGCGCAGGGCGACGAGTTCGTAACGGCGAGGTTCGGCCTTGATCACCGTGCCCTCGCCGAACCAGGCGCCGGCGCGCATGCCCGCCAGCGTCGCCGATTTGCCGGTCTTCGAGGTGGTCGACATCTTGACCAGCCCCTCGGCGACGCCGGCCCAGGATTCAAGCCTGTCGCCGACATGACAGATAGAGACGCCCTTGCCATAGAGCTTGAGGCTGATGCCGCGCCGCGCTTCCTCGAATTCCGCCTCAGTCAGGTCGCGCGACCAAGCGGCGATGCGGCGGAGGTCTTCGGGCGTGATCAAGGGCGGGTGGTCCTTGGGGGGAGCTTGTGCGGTCAGTATGGGCTGCTGCCGCGCCCGGACTCAAGCTGGACGAAAGATGCGCGGGGAACCTTCGCCCTATTCCGCCGCCTTCGGCATTGCCAATGCGGCAGCAGAGCCATCGCGCAGCTTTGCCAGCAATTCCGCTTCTTCGGCCTTCGCCGCCTTCAGGTGCCGTTCCTTGACATGGCCGAAGCCGCGGATCTTTTCAGGGATGGCGGCGAGCGCGATGCAGAGCGCGTGGTTCTGGGTCGAGAGCTTCGCCAGGATTTCGCCGATCAGCGTCTCATAGGCGCCGATCAGCGCGCGCTCGGTCCGGCGCTCCTCGCTATAGCCGAAGATGTCGAAGGCCGTGCCGCGCAGGCCCTTCAGCTTTGCCAACAGGCCGAAGGCCGACATCATCCAGGGGCCGAAGCTGATCTTGCGGGGAATACCGGTGACGGGATCGCGCCTGGCCAGCAGCGGCGGAGCCAGGTTGAACTCGTAGCGCAGCTTTTGGCCGGAGGCGCTGGTCGGCTCGAAGGTCGCCTCGACCTGACGCTGGAACGAGCCGTCGGCATAGAGCCGGGCGACCTCGTATTCGTCCTTGTAGGCCATCAGCTTGAAGAGATAGCGCGCGACGGTCTCGGTCAGGGCGTGCTGGCCTGGCAGAACGTCAGCTTCCTTCGCCTGCACGCGATCGACGAGGTCGCGATAGCGCGCGGCATAGGCCGCGTTCTGATAGGCGGTGAGGTGGTTCACGCGCCGAGCGATGATCTCGTCGAGCGAAGCCGAGATATGCCTTGCCTGCGTCGGGGCCTTGGCCTCCGACAGGGAGGCGACCAGCGCAGCGGGATCATGCGCGGCGCGGCGGCCGAGTTCGAACGCCTGCTTGTTCATCGGCACGGCTTCGCCATTGAGCTCGATCGCGCGCAGCAACGCCGCGCGCGACAAGGGCACGCTGCCGAACTGCCAGGCATAGCCGAGCATGAACATGTTGGCGGCGATGGCATTGCCGAGGAAGGCGTTCGCCGCGGCGGTCGCATCGACGAAATGGGTCTGGTCGCGACCCGATGCCGAGAGGATCGAGCGTTTGATGCGCTCGATCGGCAGCGAGAAATCGGCATTGCGGGTAAAATCGCCCGGCAGGCTCTCGGCCGTGTTGACGACGACGGTCGCCGCTGTCGGCTTGATTGCGCCGAGCACTTTCTTCGACCCGGTGACGGTGAGGTCGCAGCCGAGCACGAGGTCGGCCTGCCCGGCCGAGACGCGGATGGCGTGGATCTCGTCGGGCGTCGGGGCGAGCTTGACGTGGCTGAAGACCGCGCCGCCCTTCTGGGCGAGGCCGGCCATGTCGATCATGCCGCAACCCTTGCCTTCGAGATGGGCCGCCATGCCGAGGATCGCGCCGATGGTGACCACCCCGGTGCCGCCGACGCCGGTGACGATCACCGCGAAGCTCTTGTCGAGGGTTGGCACTTGTGGTTCGGGGATGTCGCCTGCGCCGAGTGTACCGGCGTCGAGCTGGCGCGGTTCGGCCTTTTTGGGCCGTGCGCCATGCACGGTGACGAAGGACGGGCAAAAGCCCTTCACGCAGGAAAAATCCTTGTTGCAGTTGGATTGGTCGATCTGGCGCTTGCGGCCGAATTCGGTTTCCAGCGGCTGCACCGAGACGCAGTTCGACTGCACGCCGCAATCGCCGCAGCCCTCGCAGACCAATTCGTTGACGATGACGCGCTTGTCGGGGTCGGGATAAGTGCCGCGCTTGCGGCGGCGGCGTTTTTCGGTGGCGCAGGTCTGGTCGTAGAGCAGCAGCGAGACGCCGGGCACCTGCCTCAGCTCGCGCTGGACGGCGTCGAGATCGTCACGGTGGTGAAAAGTCGTGCCGGGCGGCCAGACCGTGCCGGGCGGGTATTTGTCGGGATCATCGCTGACGATCGCGATGCGCTGGACGCCTTCGCCGGCGATCTGGCGCGCCATCTGGTCAGGCGAGAGATGCCCTTCGGCCTGCTGGCCGCCGGTCATCGCGACCGCGTCGTTGTAGAGCAGCTTATAGGTGATGCTGACGCCAGCCGCGACGGCCCAGCGGATCGCGAGCGAGCCGGAATGGGTGTAGGTGCCGTCGCCGAGATTCTGGAAGACGTGGTTGCGGGTGGAAAAGGGCGCCTCGCCGATCCAGTTCGCGCCTTCGCCGCCCATCTGGGTGAAGCCGGTAGTCGAGCGGTCCATCCACTGCACCATGTAGTGGCACCCGATGCCGGCATAGGCGCGCGAGCCCTCGGGCACCACGGTCGAGCTGTTATGCGGGCAGCCCGAGCAGTAATAGGGCGTGCGCTTGGCGACCTCCTGGGCTTCCGCGAGCCGTCCTTGCGCCCTGGCGATCTCCTCCAATCGCACGCGCAGTGCCGGGTCGTCCTGATATTGCAGCAGTCGCGCCCCGAGCGCGATCGCGACATCGTTGGGGTCGAGCGCGCCATGGACCGGGAACAGCCATTCGCCGGCCTCGTCCTTCTTGCCGATCACCATGGGCTGCGCTTGCGATCCGTAAAGCTCCTCGCGGAACTGGACCTCGATCAGCGAGCGCTTTTCCTCGACGACCATGACGAGGTCGAGCCCGGTGGCGAAGCTCTTGAGTTCGGAGGGGTCGAGCGGCCAGGGGCAAGCGACCTTGAACAGGCGGATGCCGAGATCGTTCGCCCGGACCTCGTCGATGCCGAGATCCTCGAAAGCCTGGCGCACGTCGAGATAGGATTTGCCGACGGTGATGATGCCGATGCGCGGGGTCTTGCCGCCGGAGGTGATGGTCTGGTTGAGCTTGTTGGCGCGCAGGTAAGCCAGGACCGCGGCGCGCTTATGGATATGAAGGCGCTTCTCCTGGTCGAGGAAATCGAGCTCGCGGCGAATGCTCAGGCCGCCCGGCGGCATCACGAAATCATCAGGGAGGGTGATCGTCACGCGGTCGATCGCGCCGTCGACGGACGCCGTCGATTCGATGTTGTCCTTGACGCATTTGATACCGACCCAGACCGAGGCGAAGCGCGAGAGCGCGAGGCCATGCAGGGAATAATCCATGATCTCCTGCACGCCGGCGGGATTCAGGATCGGCATCATCCGGTCGACGAGGACGAATTCGGTCTGGTGGGCGTTGGTCGAACTCTCGGCCGTGTGGTCGTCGCCCATCAGGCAGATCACGCCGCCATGGGGCGAGGTGCCGGCCATGTTGCCATGGCGGAAGACGTCGCCGGTGCGGTCGACGCCCGGACCCTTGCCGTACCAGAGCGCGAAGACGCCGTCATATCGACCCTCGCCCTGGAGTTCCGCCTGCTGCGTGCCCCAGACGGCCGTGGCCGCGAGGTCCTCGTTGAGGCCGGGCTGGAAGACGATATTAGCCGCCTTGAGCTGCTTGCCGGCGCGCGAAAGCTGCTGGTCGAGGCCGCCGAGCGGCGAGCCGCGATAGCCGGAGACGAAGCCTGCGGTGTCGAGGCCGGCAAGCTTGTCGCGCTCGCGCTGGACCATCAGCATGCGCGCGATCGCCTGCGTACCAGTCAGGAAGATCGTTTGCTTGGACAGGTCGTATTTGTCGTCGAGCGCGACCTCGCGCAGGCTGGTCGCCGCCTTGGCGACAGAGCCGGAGTTTCGCTGCGTCTCGGCCATGGCCGACCTCCCCGGATCGTCCCGTTTCCAGACTATGGGGCCGGTTGATCCAGCCTCCAAGCTGAGCAATGCCCAACTCTTGGATATGTCAGCAAGGCTGACATAATGGCGTGCCGAGGTCAATTCAGATTGGGATTGTTCCAGCCTTTGCGCGAGGGCTGATGCTGCGCCGCGATTTGGCCCAGTTTGCGAGGGAAAGCTGATTGCGACGCAAATCACCGGCAAGCGGCGTGTTCATAATAGGTTAACCATGATCCGCCAGGTTTCGGCCTCACGCGAAGGAGCCGCCCCTTGAAGCGCCGCGCCATTACCGCCGCCTTGCTCGTGGCCCTGGGCTGGTGGGCCGTCCTCTCCACCCCGGCGAGCGCGCATCCGCATGTCTTCGTCTCGGCGCGCGCCGAGATCGTCTTCGGTCCCGACGGCGCGGTGACGGCGCTGAAGCACATCTGGAGCTTCGACGAGGCCTATTCCGCCTATATCACGCAAGGGCTCGACAAGAACGGCGACGGCAAGCTGACTCCCGACGAATTGGTCGACCTTGCCAAGGTCAATATGGAGTCGCTGCCCGAGGTCGGCTTCTTCACCACCGCCAAGGCCAATGGCAAGGCGCAGGAGTTCGGGGAGCCGACCGAGGCGAGCCTATCCTTCGAGAACAAGATCCTGACTCTGACCTACACCTTGCCGCTGAAGACGCCGATCAAATCGGTCCGCTCGGTCGGGCTTGAGATCGGCGATCCCACCTATTTCGTCGCCTTCGACATCATCGATGCGCCCGACGCCGTGATCACACGGGATGCGCCCAAGGGCTGCGTCGTGCGGGTCGCACGTCCGCCCAAGCTCGATGCGGCCACCCAGCTCAAGCTGGCGCAGGAGGACATCACCGCCACGCCGGATATGAGCGGCTTCCAGGTGACGACCCGCGCGCTGGTCGCATGTCCTTGACCGCGTCATGTCCCTGACCCCGTCGCAATCGACACCGCTCGCCTGGCCTTCGCTGTCGCGCCGGTTGATCGTCGTCGTGGTCACGCTGGCGCTGGTCGCAGGCGTCCTGGCGCTGCTGGCGCAGTTCGTCACGAGCCTGAGCCCGGTGCCGCCACCGCCGCCGCGCAATCCCTTCGGCGGCGCGATGCCGCGCGAGGCGCTGCCCTCGACGACCGGGATCGGCGGCTTGCTGCTGGCCTGGCAATCGTCCTTCTACCGCGAATTGACGGCGGCGCTGAAGGCGATCCATCAGAGCCCGGCCGCGCTCTGGAGCCTGATGGCGCTGGCCTTCGGTTATGGCGTCTTCCACGCCGCCGGCCCCGGCCATGGCAAGGCGGTGATCTCGGGCTATATCGTCGCCGATAATCGCAGCCTGCGCCGGGGGCTGGGCCTGAGCTTCGCGGCGGCGATCCTGCAGGCGCTCGTCGCCATCACGCTGGTCGCCACGCTGACGCTGGCCTTGAGGGCGACGGCGCAAACCATGACCACCGCGGCCGACATGGTCGAGCAGGCGAGCTTCGCGCTGGTCGCGCTCGTCGGCCTCTTCGTGCTCTGGCGCAAGGCCGGGGCGCTGCTGGCGCTCGGCCATGGCGCGCAGGCGCATGACCCGACCTGCGACCATGTCCATATGCCGGGTCCCGACGAGATCTCGCGTCTCAAGAGCTGGCGCGAGATGGCGGGCGTGGTCTTCGCGGCGGGCCTGCGCCCTTGCGCGGGGGCGCTGATCATCCTGGTCTTCTCGGCCTCGCAAGGCCTGCTCTGGGCCGGCATCGCCGCGGCCTTCGCCATGGCGCTCGGCACGGCGCTGACGACGGGAGCGCTTGCCGCGCTCGCCGTCTTCTTCAAATTCGCGGCGCTCAAATTCGCCGGCGGCGGCACCTTGCGCGGCGCCCGGCTGATCGCCGGGCTGGAGCTTCTGGCCGCGGGCTTTGTCGCCGTGCTGGGCGCGGCGCTGTTCTTCGGGCTCTGGGCGGCAGGGGCGGGGAGTTAGAGCTCCCCGTTTCGACGTGTTTTCTTAACGCGAACCGGTCTCCACTTCGCTCGAACACGCTCTAGCAGAAGGCATCGAGGAGCGCCGCCGCCTCGTCCGAAATCGCGACGATCTTGTTGGTCGCCTGGCGATAGAACTTGAAGTTCAGCTCGGTCTCTGGCCGGCCGTCGTTCCAGGACGCAAAAGGCTTCAGCGCGCAGCGCCCCAACGCCCGCCGCGCCAGCGCGGTGCGTTCGATGGCGATGCTGACGCGCGGGGTCTGGCGCTCGACGCCGGGCCGTCTGGGGACGGTCTCGGCGGAGGTGACGACGCCACGAGCGATCAGACCTTGCCCAGCCTCGTTCTCGCTGGCGAAGATGAAGATGACATCGCCCGCCGCGATGTGCTTTCCGCCATACATCGTCTTCTGCCCGGCAAAGACGAACATCTTCGCATGCGGATCGCCGATGTCGGCCTTTATCGCAAACGCCATGGTCATAGAGCCTCTACGGGGTCGCTGACCTGAGCGTCACTGTGCCAGCTATGTCGACCCATTTGAGGCAATATTAACCGAATTCGCAGCATTTTCGCCGAACGTATGGTGCTGGTGGCGATCGCTGTCGGGCTGAACCCTGTTCCAGGTGCTGTGATGATCTTTCCGAGTTCCATTCGGCAGTACCTCCTGGCGACCATGGCTGCTGTCTGCCTGCCGGGCCTCGGTACGCTCGGCTACCTTGCCTATGATGCCGTCATCGACATGCGCGCGAACCAACGGCTGGCCGGCCTGGTCGAGGCGGATCGCGCCTTGCTGCTCACGGGCAACGCAATTCGCTCCGATCGCGGCAAGGCCCAGACGAGCCTGCAGGCCAATGACGATGCCGGCGCGACGATTCGTTCGATCGTGGAGACATCGCGAAGCCAGATCGCGACAGCCGTGGCGAAGCTCGAAGCCGTCGATCTGGCGGAGCGTTCGGCACATTCTGCTGCCATCCTGCAGGCTGAAAAGGCGATGCAGGGCAAGATTCCCGATCTGGACGCCGAGGCGGCAAAGCCCCGGGCGCAGCGTAGCCTGGCCGCGACCATGCCCTGGTACAATGCCGTCGGCGCCATCGAGGCCGCGCTGACCAAAGCCTCCGATGCGGCGTCGCTCGCCGTTCGCCTGGCCGATCCTGCGCTCGCGGAGCTTCAGGCATTCAAGGCCGCCTCCTGGTCCTTGCGCTCGAACTACGGAACGCAATGCTCGTTGCTGCGTGCGCCGCTGGGCTCCGGCCAGGCACTGACCCCGCCACAATGGAAACAGTTCGGCGAATTGCGCGGCGCCAGCAACGCGGCGCAGAGCCAGTTGGGGCAACTCGCCACGCGCGCCGGCATCTCGCCCGAGCTTGCGCGCAAGGTCGGCGTTGCGACCGGCGAAGTTGCTACTGCAAACCAGGCAATGGACCAGCTTGTCGGCAAACTGGGCCAGGGCGCAGGTGCCGTCATCGGCGCCGAGGACTGGACCGCAATGTGCAACGGGCCCTTCACTGCCATCGTTGGCGCGGTTGCCCAATCGCTGGACGAGATGCGATCGACGACCACGGCGCAGAGCAATCATGCCCTGACCCGGCTGGCCCTGATCGCTGGTCTGCTTGTCGCGCTGCTGGCCCTGTGCGCGGCAAGCTGGCGTGGCATCCAGAAGCGCATTGCGAACCCGCTGACCGGCATGAATGTCGCGCTTGCGCGCATGCAGGCTGGCGACATCGATGAGGCTGTTCCCGCCGCGCCCTGTCCCGACGAAGTCGGGGCGCTTGGCAACGCACTTGAGGCCTATCGCGAAAATCTGGTCAAGGTTCGGGCTCTGGAAGAGCAGGAGCGTATCGCCTCCGCCGCTCGCCTGGCGCGGGCGCAGTCGATGGAGGCTGTGGTCTCCGATGTCGGCGATGTGGTTGCGGCCGCCGCGTCGGGTGATTTCTCGGCGCGTCTGCAGATCGAGCATGCCGACGAGCAGATGCAGAAGCTCGTCGCGGGGATCAACGAGATCAATGCCGTGGTCGACAGCGCCACATCCGAATTCGCGGCCGCCCTGCACGCGGTTGCGGGTGGCGATCTGACCTCCCGGATCGAGACCGCCTATCGCGGCAAGTTCGCCGAACTCAAGGGCGCGATCAACGAGACGGTCGACCGCCTGTCCACGACGGTGCGCACGATCCAGACGACCTCGGCCGATGTGGGCTTAGCCGCCCGCGAGATCACCATGGGCGCCGACGACCTGTCGAAGCGCACGGAAGAGCAGGCGAGCTCGCTGGAGGAGACCGCGGCCACGACCGAGGAGCTCGCAGCCTCGGTGAAGGCCTCGGCCCAGGCCTCGAAGAACGCCGCCGCGATCGCGACAGAGGCGATGCAGGCAGCCCAGTCGGGCGGCGTGATCGCCGGTCAGGCAGTCGATGCCATGGCGCGGATCGAGAGCGCCTCGCAGAAGATCTCCGACATCATCCGGGTGATCGACGACATCGCCTTCCAGACCAATCTCCTGGCGCTGAATGCGGCGGTGGAAGCCGCGCGTGCCGGCGATGCCGGCAAGGGCTTTGCCGTCGTCGCCTCGGAGGTCCGCACGCTGGCGCAGCGTTCAAGCGCCGCCGCCAAGGATATCTCCGGCCTGATCTCGTCCTCCAACATGGAGGTCGATGCCGGCGTCAAGCTGGTGCGCCAGGCCGGCGACGCCCTGACCCAGATCCTGGCGGCCTCGCAGAAGGTCGCGGCCACCATCGCCGAGATCTCGGCGGCGTCTGGCGAACAGGCCAACGGCATCGACGAGATGAGCCAGGCCGTCGCCCATCTCGACGAGATGACGCAGGCCAATGCCGCGCTCTCCGAACAAAGCGCGGCCTCGGCCGGTTCGCTCTCGGGCCGCATCGTCCAGCTCAACGACCTCGTCGCCGCCTTCAGGACGGGTCCTGAGGGCGCGACCGCCTCATCGGCCAATTACACCCCGGCCCCAGTGAGGGCTACAGCGTCCGGCACGGCTTCCGAGCCCGAGCGCCTGCGTAAGCTCGCCGAAGCCGCCTTCGGGCAATCCCGAGCGGAAGCTCCAGCCAGACCCGCTCCGGCGAAGAAAGTCGTCAACAGCCGCGCCAACGACGCGGGCTGGGAAGAGTTCTGACGAAGCCGGGCAGGGCTCGTTAGCTGCCCACCGTTTCAGGAGCTGGAGCCGCCTACCGCCCCCCGCTCCGGATCGTTCTCCAGCACGATCGGCTTGCCATGTGGCGTCGCCTCCGCGGCGCGCGCCCAGGAGGCGGCTAAGGCATCGACGCCGTCATGCGAGACGGTGATGGGGACGGCGCTGTTCTTCGCGATGTGGGCGAGCGGGGCGGGGAGTTAGCCTGGCCTCCGCCCGTTCAGCCTATTTCGTCGCGGCCTCGTAGACGAACAGTGTCGATTTGTCGTCATCGGGCATGAAATAGGCCCGCACGCCCTGCTCCATCGGCTCGACCCAGAACGGGTTCTGCGTCATCGGCAGCCCCGATGGCGACCAGAGTTCGACCGGCACCTGATAGATGGGCCGGTTGTCCTTGAGATCGACGATCTCGAAGCCACCGAGGCGGAAAATCGGCCCATCCGGCGAGGCACGGTAGTTGTTGAGCCCGGAGCAGAGCATCCGGCTCATGCCGATGAAATGGCAATCCTGATAGTCGATATAGAGCGCGGGGTTGATGACGCGGAGCTGCTCCGGCGGTGTTGCCGCGTTGGTCACTTTGCCCGCCCCGTCGAGCGGCCAGGCGTAGAAGCGGCGCGAGCCCCAGCTGACCCCGTGCAGCGACTTGTCGTCCGTATTATGGGCGATGCCACCGACATGATCCTTGAAGCGGAATACCACGGTCGCCTTCATCGTCGCGGGGTCGACCTTGTAGACGATCGACTGGCTGTTGGGCCGGTACTCGGCAACGGGAACCCAGATGTCTTTCCCGTCGAAATCCATGCCGCCGGGATGATAGACCGATCCTTCGCCCAGCGTGATGTCCTGGAGCAGCTTGCCGTCGGCGTCGATCTTGAAAAGATGGCCGACGCCTTCGCCGGTATCGCGATCATAGCCGTCCTGGAGGGCCGGATAGCGGGTCGTCGCCTTCCGGATATCGACGGAAGAGACGAAGAAGGCGTCGCCGATCTTCAACATGCCTTGCGGATGAAAAGTCGGGAACTGGATCGGGATCGCGGCGGTCTGCTTCCATTGCGTCGCGCGCGTCAGTTTAGGGACCAGTGTGTTGAGCGCCGGATCGGCGGCTTGCGTTGGATATGCGAGCGCGATGGCGGCTGCGCCGAGTAGCCCTGCAAAGGCGGTTTTCATGATATCTCCCGGCTCCGCTGCGCGGCCTTGTCCGGAGCAGCGCTCGCGCCAGTGCCATAGGGCAGGTTGATCGATTCCTGGTGACGCCCATACGACATCGGCGCCTGCGACACCCGACCGCTTTAGCGCCAAGCGGTTTGATATTAGCCGGCGAGAGGTGTGCTCTCAAGCAGGATCGGTATTCCATGAGTTCCACCGCAAAGACCGAGCGGTCGTCGACGAAGGCTGGGAGCTGTTTGGTCCTGCCAACCAATTTTGATTGGTGACCGCTATGGGCCCCGTCTCATGAACCGCGGCCCCTACCGCCCCCGCTCCGGATCGTTCTCCAGCACGATCGGCTTGCCATGTGGTGTCGCCTCCGCCGCGCGCGCCCAGGAGGCGGCGAGCGCATCGACCCCCGCATGCGAGGTCAGGCCTTTTTCGATCAGCAGGTGTTCCAGCGCCTCGCACCAGCGCTCATAGTAATCCGAGCCGTCGCGGCAGCCGCCTTCCGCCACCGCCTCGGCGATTTCGGCGCCCAGCGCCTGCGCCCATTCCTCGGCCGTGAAGACGCCCTTGTTCTGCAGCGCGACGACCAATGCGAAGGCCTGCGCCTGCCAGGGCTCGGCGAAGACCGGGCCCTCAGTGTCGCGCGGGATCGGCGTATCGGCTGCCAGCGCGGCGATGAGATCAGGCTGGCTCAAGATAGCTCTCCCAGGCCTCGATGCTGACGCGCGTGGTCGGGTCGGCATCGCGGCCCCATAGCTCCGGGCCGGTGAAGACCACGGTATAGAGCCATTGCGCCGTCTCGGGCTGGCCCTGCGCCCCGGTGTCGGGGAAGACATGGCAGCCGCTGACGCGCTCGATCACTCCCAGCTTGCCCCGGGCATAGCGCGGCAGGCGGGTATGGTGCTGCGGATGGATCACGGTGGTGCGGACGCTGTCGCCGATGCTGAATTTCGCCGGCGCCTGCGCTTGGCGCTCATAGGGAAAACCACGCCGCAGCACGGCAGGGACGTCCTCGCCCTTCAGCACGCGCTTGGGCGGCCTTGGCGGTGCGGAGGGTTTGCCCTCGGTGAGCTCGTCCCGTGTGACGAAGCCATGCTGCAGCAGCAGGTTCTGCAAGCCCGCGAGCCAGATCTGGTAATAGGAGAAGGAGAGATAATCGGCCGGGGGAATGCTCTCGCGGGCATGCCGGCTTTCGTCGATGCTCCACTGCCCCATCGCGCCGGCGGCGACGTTGAGCGCCAGCACGCGCTTTTCCCAGTCGCCATGGAAGATCGGCTCGTTCGGCTCGGGCCTGACCGGGCCAAAACCCATCTGGCCGCCGAGATCCTGCCCGCCATTCATGACTGGGCCTCCACGACGGCCAGCCTCGTGCCGATCATCGAATCGCGGCTGACGATCGAAGCCAGTTTCTCTTCCGACCAGCCCTCGGTGCCGGCTGGGCGCATCGGGATGACGATGAAACGCGTCTCGGCGGTCGAATCCCAGACGCGGATGCTCTGGCCTTGCGGAAGCGTGACGCCGAAATCGGCCAGCACGCCGCGCGGATCGATCACCGCCTTGGAGCGATAGGGCGGGGATTTGTACCAGACCGGCGGCAGGCCGAGCACCGGCCATGGATAGCAGGAGCACAGCGTGCAGACGATCAGGTTGTGTTCTTCGGGGGTGTTGAACACCGCGACGATGTGCTCGCCGCCGCGCCCGCCATAGCCGAGCTCGGCGACCGCCGCCGAGCCGTCCGCCTTCAGCCTTGCGGCGAAGGCCGGGTCGCTCCAGGCCCTGGCGACGACGCGGGCGCCGTTGCGCGGGCCGATTTTGGTCTCGTAGGTGTCGATGATTGCGTCGAGCGCGGCCGGGTCGACATAGCCCTTGGCGATCATCAGCGATTCCAGCGCCTTCACCCGGGCTTCGATCGGGGTGAAGTGGTTGTCGTGATCATGATAATGGTCGTGGTGGTGATGATGACCGCTCATGGCCGCCTCCTCATGCGATCCGGATCCGCGCCGCCCGCTCGAATTTCACGGCAAAGGCGATAAGGGATTTGTCCGAGCCCTTCGGCCCGATCAGGGACAGGCCGAGCGGTGCGCCCTCGCGCTGCGCCACCGGTATCGTTACCTGCGGAAAGCCCGACAGCCCGGCGAGGCAGAGCAGGCGCAGCGCCCGGTTGCGGAAATCGTCGAGCTCGGGCTCCTGCGCACTGACGAGCGGGGCGATGTCGGGCACGGTTGGCAGGATCAGCACGCCATCCCGCCCAAGCCAGCGCGCGAGCTTGGCGCGGAAGCTCTTCCGGACTGTCTCGGCCTTGGCGTATTCGGCGTCCGTGACGGATTTCGAGAAGGCGAAGCGCTCGGCGACGCCAGGTCCGAGCGGCGGCGCGAAGCGCTCGATCATCGGCCCATCGGCGATCCAGGCCTCGCGGCCCTGCACCCAGCGGAAGGCCCAGTAGAGCCCGTCGAGATCGCGCGCGACCTTGATGCTTTCGGGCTGGCCGAGCGCGGGCACGATGCGCTGGACGACATTGCGCAGGATGTTCTCGGCGTCCGGCACAGCCTGGGAGAACATGTCGTCCGCCAGCAGCATGCGCGGCATTTCGGGCAGGGTGATGCGATCCCGGCCGAAGACGACCTCGGCGACGCGGGCGAAGGTTTCGCCGTCACGGGCGAACCAGCCCGGCGTGTCCAGGCTCTCCGCCAGCGGCCAGACATGCTTGAGCGAGAGCCGGCCATGGCTCGGACGGATGCCGAAGAGGCCGCCATAGCTTGCCGGCGCACGCACCGAGCCACCGGTGTCGGAACCAAGAGCGATATCGGCGAGGCGGCCGGCGACGGCCGCCATCGAGCCCGAGGATGAGCCGCCGGTGATGCGGTCAGGCGCGGACGGATTGATCGGCGCACCGAAATGGGC
Source organism: Bosea vaviloviae (assembly GCF_001741865.1). Taxonomy (NCBI): domain Bacteria; kingdom Pseudomonadati; phylum Pseudomonadota; class Alphaproteobacteria; order Hyphomicrobiales; family Alloboseaceae; genus Allobosea; species Allobosea vaviloviae. Next base: position 315,144 of record NZ_CP017147.1, on the reverse strand, counting down.
GTTTTTGCCGTTGAGCGAGAAAGCGAGCTCGTCGGTATGGGTCTTGCCGACGAAGCGTGCGCCGGCATCGAGCAGCGTCTTCACGATCGGCGCGGTCCTGGTCTTGATGCCGGACTGGGCCAGCACGGTCGGAGAGCCCGCCCCCGTCGGATAGCCCTTGACGTCGAACAGGTCTTTCACCGCCAACGTCAGCCCGGCGAGCGGGCCGAAGGCGGCGTTCTTCACCGGCGCATCCGGATAGGGAACGAAGCAGCGGAAAGGGTCTTCGGTAGGCATAGGCGTCAAAGTCCTCTTGCGTCGCCGTCTGAACGTGGATCGTGGGTGGCTTCGACATGGCCCTTGGGATGCTTCACCAGCATGCCGGCATGGCCGAACTGATCAGAATAGGCTTCGCTGTACTCCTCGACCGGGTGGCCGGCGGCGGCCAGCCTGGCGAGCAGCATCGGGTCGAAGCGGCTCTCCAGCTTCAGCGAGAGCGAGCCCGCCCCCCAGCTGCGGCCGAAGAGCCAGCGCGGCGCATCGACGGCGGCGGCCGGGTTCTGACCGAAGCGGTAGCGCGTCAGGATCTGCGCCTGGAATTGCGGCTGGCCGTCGCCGCCCATCGCGCCATAGGAGACGATACGCCCGTCGGCAAAGCGCGCGAAGGCGGGGTTGAGCGTATGGAAAGGCTTGCGGCCCGGCGCGAGCGGGTTCAGCGCGCGCTTGTCGAGCGAGAAGGAGACGCCGCGGTTCTGCCAGTTCACGCCGGTCCTGGGCAGGATGCAGCCCGAGCCGTACTCCCAATAGATCGACTGGATATAGGACACCGCCATGCCCGACGCGTCGATCGCGCCCATCCAGACGGTGTCGCCATCGCCGCTCTTGAACGGCCAGCTTGCCGCGCGCTTGCGGTCGATCGCGGCGGCCTCGCGGGCGAAGACGGCGTCGCTGAGGAGGCTCGCGGGATCGATCTGCAGATGCGCCGGATCGGTGACATAGCGGTCGCGGATGGCGAAGGCACGCTTGGTCGCCTCGACCAGGCCGTGATGATGGTCGAAGCCTTCGGCCCGTTCGATACCGAGCTTCTCGAAGATGCCGAGGATCAGGAGCGAGGCGAGCCCCTGCGTCGGCGGTGGGACATTGTAGACGGCCAGACCCGGCAATTGGATGGCGAGCGGCTGAACGAGGCGCGCCTTGAAGGCCGCCATGTCCTGGCGCGTCACAGGCGCGCCCATCGCCGCGAGGTCGGCGCCGATCTCGCGGCCGATGTCGCCGCGGTAGAAATCGTCGAGGCCGGCATCGGCGAGATGCTTGAAGGTGGCGCCGAGCGCCTCAGGTCTGCGGCGCGCGCCCGCCTTGGGCTGCTCGCCGCCGGGCCAGAAGAAGTCGCTGAAGCCGGGCGCGAGCTTGGCCGCCTCGACCTGCTGGGGCCAGGTGCGGAGCTCCGAGTCCGAGATCGCATAGCCCGTATCGCAATGGGCGATCGCATTGGTGAGCAGGTCCTTCAGCGGCATCCTGCCGCCCAGGCTCCTGGAGAGCTCCAGAGCCGTCTGCCAGCCGCCGATCGCGCCGGCGACCGTCACGGCGGCGTCGGGTCCGCGTGCGGGGATCGTGTCATGGCCCATCTCGCGATAGCGCTCGATCGTCGCCAGCGCGCCGGCCGGGCCGCAGGCCTCGATCGCATGAACCCGGCCCTTGCCGCCGGGCTCATGCACCAGCCAGAAGCCGTCACCGCCGATCGCGTTCATATGCGGGTAGACCACCGCGATCGTCGCGGCCATGGCGACCATCGCCTCGATCGCGTTGCCGCCCTCAGCCAGCACGGCGCGCCCGGCCTCGGAGGCGAGATGGTGGGGCGCGGCGGCGGCGCTGGCACCAAAGACGGGTGTCTCGATCATCGGGGTCTTTTCAAGCTGAGCGGTCGGGACTATTTCGCCAAAAGCAGAACTTCTGCATTGTGACGGGGCGCGCGATTTTGTTGCATGCCGCTGCGGCCTCCGCTAGGCCGTCCCGTGCATGAGCGTTTGAGGAATGGGACCGATGGCCGTAAGGCGCACCAACTGGCGCACCCTGATCATGGTGATATCGCTGGGCATCCTGATCGCGGTTGAATTGTTCGGCGTCGCGCTGGCCTCGGGCTGGGCGCTCGCCGGCCTGCTCGATCTCGGCCATGTCGTCGGCTATGTCCTGATGGGGCTGTTCTCGGTCGTGGCCGGCTACGCCATGATCAATCTGATGCGCCGCGTGCTCAAGGTCGAGCATATGATCGGCGACAACTGAGGCAAGCGGTTCAGCCGCAGGGCCTCAGGACGACCGGGTCGGCGTCATCCGGCAGATAAGCTCCCATCGGCTGGCAGGCGCCGGCGATGCAGACGCGCCAGTCGGTGGTGGCGCCCGAGCGCCGCATCACGACCTCCGGCATAGCGGGAAGCCTCGGCGTCCAGCGCCAGAAGCCGTCGACGAGCTTCGCGCCGTCGGGCGGGTCCATGCCGGCGCCCGAGCCCTGGATGCGCGCCTCTATCAAGCGCATGCCGTCCGGCCCATCGCGCCAGAGCTCTTCCCACAAGGTCTTCTGTACCGAGTGCCGCCAACTCAGCGTGATCTCGTCGCTGCCGAGCGCGATGACGAGCGCGCCGGCTGCCAGACACAGGCTCATGCGGCGGCGCGCCTGGACGCGCGCACGCGCCAGAGATGCTGGCCGATCATCACGGCGGCGAGCACAAAGCCGATCTCGTCCGTCAGCGGCACTGCCGCGACCAGGAAGCCGGCTGCCACCGCGGCAAGGATGCGCTCCCACATCGCGAGGCGCCGCGTCAGTTGCCCGACGAAGGCCGCGCCCCACAGGATCATCGCCAGCGTCGCTTTCGTGACGATGTAGACCACGGCAAGCCAGTAGCTCGCGCCCTCCAGCCCGGCCACCGGTTGCAGCATCAAGGTCGGGTCATAGACCGCCATATAGGGGATGACGAAGCCAGGCAGGGCGATCTTGACCGCCTGCACGCCGATCTTCATGCCTGAGACCTTGGCCATAGGAGCCGCCGCGAAGGCGGCGAGCGCCACCGGCGGGGTCAGGTCGGCCATGATGCCGAAATAGAACACGAACATGTGGCTGACGATCAGCGGCACGTCGAGCTGCAACAGGATCGGCGCGGCGAGCGACGAGGTGATGATGTAGTTCGGGATGGTCGGGATGCCCATGCCGAGGATCAGGCTGAAGATCATCGTCAGGAGGAGGGCCAGGAACATGCTCTCCTTGCCGATGCCGATGAGCCAGGAGCCGAAGATCGTGCCGATGCCGGTCAGCGTCATCGTGCCGATGACGATGCCGACCAGCGCGCAGGCGAGGCCTACCGGCAGGGCCTGGCGGGCGCCGTCGGCGAGCGATTCGATGCAGGCGGTAAGAACCTCGCGGCCGGAGCGTCCGCGCAGGATGTTCCAGATAACCAGCAGCAGGACCACGCCAAGGACGGTGGCGACGCTGATCGCCATCGAGGCCGCCGATACCAGCGCAAAGCCGATCCAGAAGACGACGCGGAGCGCCGTGGTCCCGAGGCCGGCCGAGATCGCCAAGGCGAGGATCAACGCCACCGTCAGGGCAAGTCCGATCGCTCCGGCGAAAAGCGGGGTGAAGCCGGCGAAGAGCAGATAGACCAGCACCAGCAATGGCGCGATCAGATACCAGTTTTTGCGCAGCTCGGCGCGCGCGCTCGGCAGTTCGGATTTGGGCAGGCCGGTGAGGCCGAGCTTTCCGGCCTCGAGATGCACGGCCCAGTAGCATGCGGCGAAATAGAGGATGGCCGGGATGATCGCCGCCTCGACGATCTTGGAGTAGGGCACGTCGATGGTCTCGGCCATGATGAAGGCGACGGCGCCCATGACCGGGGGCATGATCTGGCCACCCATCGAGGAGGTCGCCTCGACGCCGCCGGCAAAGGCACCCGTGAAGCCGGAGCGCTTCATCAGCGGAATCGTGAACTGGCCAGACGCCACGACATTGGCGACGCCCGAGCCCGATACCGTGCCCATCAGCGCCGATGAGGCGACGCAAACCTTGCCCGGCCCGCCCTGCTTGCCGCCGAACAGCGCCATCGAGATGTCGTTGAAGAAGTCGATCACGCCGGCGCGCTCCATGAAGGCGCCGAACAGGATGAACAGGAAGATGAAGGTGGCGGAGACGGCGGTCGGTGTGGCGTAGAGGCCCTCCGTGCCGAAGGACATCTGCTCGATGACCTGCTCCAGACTGTAGCCGCGATGGTCGAAGGGCGCCGGCAAGTAGCGGCCGAACAGGCAGTAGGCCAGGAAGGTGCCCGCGACCAGTGGCAGCGCAATGCCCATGGCGCGCCAGACCAGCAGGAACAGCACGGCGAGCGCGGTGATGCCGACGACCATGTCGGCGCCGGTCAGTTCGCCGGCCCGGTTTACCAACTCGATGTAGTTCCACCAGTGATAGAGGCCGACGGCGAAGCCCACCACGCCGACTACCCTCCAGAACAGGCGGCCGATGGGCGATGTCTCATCGGCATTCGCCAGCAGGCCGCAGGCGATCAGGGCGAGGAAGCCGACATGGACCGTGCGCAGCACCTGGTTGGGCAGCGTGCCAGTGTAGAGCGAGACCAGCTCGAAGGCGCCCAGCAGGGCGAGAAAGGCGATGGCCGGCTCGACCATGGCCCTGCCGCGCAGGGCTCCCAGCACGATCCAGGCGAACCAGAGCACGAAGGCGGTCCGGATCACGGCGATCGGCGTCAGCCAGGCGAGCGAGCCGATCAGCCTGAAATCGAGCGGGATGCCGAAAGCCGTGACCACCTGGAAGGCGGAGAAGCCGACGGCCAGCCAGAACAGCAGCCTGCCCTTCCAGCCGGGGCCGAAGGTGGCGGGCAGGCCGTGTTCGGGATCGTAGGGGACGGGCGTCGGGGTATGGGCTCCGGCGATATCGGGGACAGCCAGAGGCCTGTCGGTTTGATCGGTCATGATGGCCCTGGCCTTGAACGGGTCATGACGCCGTCATCCCGGCCCAGCCTTCGGGCGCGGGATGACGGTGTCGGATCGTCTCGCAGGCTGATGTCGGCTCAGGAGCCGACCTTCAGGCCCTTTTCCTTGAAATAGCGCGCGGCGCCGGGATGCAGCGGCAGCGGCATGCCATCCAGGGCGTTCTCGAGCTTGATCGAGCGCGCCGCGGCATGAGCGGCGCCGAGATCGGGCAGGCTGTCATAGATCGCCTTGGTCATCTGGTAGACGGTCTCTTCCTTCATGCCCTCATGGGTCACGAGATAGTTGACCACGGCGGCGGTCGGCACGGCGGCGGTCTGGCCGGTATAGGTGTTGGCCGGGATCGCGACCTTGACGAAGGGCGGGCCCGCCTTGTCGACGACGGCGGCGGGGACCTCGACCACGGTGATCTCGACCGAGGTCGCGAGATCGCGCAATGAGGCGACGCCGAGCCCCGCCGATTGCAACGTCGCGTCGAGCTGGCGATTCTTCATCAGCTCGACCGATTCAGCGAAGGGCAGATACTCGATCTTGCCGAGATCCTTGTAGGACAGGCCGGCGGCGGCAAGGATGGCGCGGGCGTTCAGCTCGGTGCCGGATTTCGGCGCGCCGACGGAGAGGCGCTTGCCCTTGAGATCGGCCAGGGTCTTGATGCCGCTATCCTTCGCGGCGACGATCTGGACGTAGTTCGGGTAGATCGCGGTGATGCCGCGCAGCTTCTTCAGCGGCGTCTTGAAGCCGGCCTCCTCGTCGCCCTTCCAGGCGGCGTCGAGGGAGTCACCCAGCGTGAAGGCGATCTCGCCCTTGCCCTGCTGGAGCAATTGCAGGTTCTCGACCGAGGCCTTGGTGGCCTGCACGGTCGGCCGCGTGCCGGGGATCTTCTCACCATAGATCTTCGAGAGCGCGACGCCGAGCGGATAATAGACGCCGGAGGTGCCGCCGGTCAGGACGTTGATGAAATCCTGGGCGCGGGCCGTCATCGGCGCGGCGGCAAACAGGATGGCTGTGGCGATGCCGGCGAATCGCCGGCCGCGAATGAAGCGGTTCATGTGTCCTCCCAGACGTTTTTTTCCGGCCTTGCCAGCCGTGCTTATCCTTTTGTAGGTCAGGCCGAACGCAAAAGGAAAGCCAAAGGAACACAGGGCCTTTCTACTTTTGTCGGCATTCCGTGATGCTTTCGCCATTTTTGGCATGCATTGAAATGGCCTTCCCCTTTCCAGCTGTCCCCTTCTCGCCAGTTGCCTCTCCTCGGTTGCTCTGGCCTCCGGGACAGGTTAGCCCGGACAGCCCATGCCATCGCCAGCCTTGCCATTGCACAGCCAGAGAGCCTCGCCAGACATGCAGGATTGCTCCTCAGCAAGGCCTTCCCTTGCGCCCGCCCTCGACCGCCGGACCTTGCTTGCCGGGGCGAGCGCCACCGCGACGCTGGCTGCGCTCGGCTTTTCGCCAGCCGCGCTGGCGCAGCAGGGCCTGAAACTCGGCGTGGCGGAGGCGTTCGGCTTCGAAGGGCTGAAGGCGCGGGCACGCGATCTCGCATCCCGGCCCTATCAGGCCCCGCCGTCACCGCGAGCCGATGTGCTGGAGCGGATCGACTATGACGCGCATGGCAAGATCAAGTTCAAGCCGGAGATGGCGCTGTGGGCGAATGGCCCGTCGCCCTGGCCGGTGACCTTCTTCCATCTCGGCCGCTACTTCCAGAAGCCGGTGCGCATGCATGTCCTCGACGCCGGCCAGGCGCGCGAGATCGTCTATGACGAGAGCTATTTCGAGATGCCGGCGGATTCCCCGGCGCGCGAATTGCCGACGGGAGCCGGCTTCGCCGGTTTCCGCTTCCAGGAAAGCCGCTCGGGCCATCCCGGCCGCAAGGGCGAGAAGCTCGACTGGCAGAAGAACGACTGGGTCGCCTTCCTGGGCGCATCCTATTTCCGCGCCATCGGCGAGCTCTACCAATACGGCCTCTCGGCGCGCGGGCTGGCGATCGATCCGGCGGTGGCCGGCAAGCCGGAGGAGTTCCCCGACTTCACCCATGTCTGGCTCGAGACGCCTCAGCCCGGCGCTGAATATGTCGTGGTCTATGCCCTGCTCTCCGGCCCCAGCGTGGCGGGCGCCTATCGCTTCCGCATGCATCGCGGCAAGGGCGTCACCATGGAGGTCGAGAAGGCGCTCTATCTGCGCAAGGATATCGAGCGCCTGTGCATTTCGCCGCTGACCTCGATGTACTGGTACTCCGAGACGGCCAAATCGACCGCCGTCGACTGGCGGCCCGAAGTGCATGATTCCGATGGGCTCGCACTCTGGACCGGCGCGGGCGAACGCGCCTGGCGGCCGCTCAACAACCCCCGCCGGACCACGGCCTCGGCCTTCATGGACGAGAATCCGCGCGGTTTCGGCCTGCTGCAGCGCGACCGCGAGGTCGGCCATTATCTCGACGGCGTGTTCTATGAGCGCCGGCCGAGCCTCTGGGTCGAGACGCAGGGCGACTGGGGCAAGGGCGCGGTCCAATTGATCGAGATCCCGACCGACGACGAGATCCACGACAACATCGTCGCCATGTGGGTGCCCTCCGCCCCGGCCAGGGCGGGCGCCTCCTTCGAGTTCCGCTACAAGCTGCACTGGCTCGCCGACGAGCCCTTCCCGCCGGCGCTCGGGCGGGTCGTGGCGACACGGCTCGGCAATGGCGGCCAGCCCGGCACGGTCCGGCCCAGGGGCGTGCGCAAGTTCATGGTCGAGTTCCTGGGGCCGGCGCTGGAGACGATCCCCTTCGGCGTCAAGCCCGAGGTCGTGCTTTCGGCTTCGCGCGGGACGTTCTCCTATGTCTTCGCCGAGGCCGTGCCCGACGATGTGCCCGGCCATTGGCGGGCGCAGTTCGACCTCACGGTCGAGGGCAATGAGCCGGTCGAGATGCGCTGCTTCATGCGCGGCGGCGACAAGGTGCTGACCGAGACCTGGCTCTACCAGTACCTGCCGTTCTGATGGAGGCGATTTAGAGCATTTCCGCATTTCTCCGAATTGCGGAAATGCTCTAACATTTTGTTTTATTGCATTTTCTTCACGCGAACCGGTGTCCACTTCGCTCGAAAATGCTTTGGCCTGACTTTGCCGTCATGGCGGTCGGCTATCTCTCAAGAACAAACACTTGTCCCGACCATCCACGTCTTCCCTTTCGAGGGCGGGGGGCAGGACGTGGATGCTCGCCACAAGGGCGAGCATGACGGTGGAGCAACGGGACCATCCACAGACTCCGCTTGCTCGCTGTAGTTCGTAACATTATATCATCTCATATGAGCCAGTCGCACAGCCATGCCCGTCGCGCCGTTTCGGAGGATCCGGGCTGGTCGCTGCTGCGCCTGTCGGCTGCGGCCCGGCTTGGCCTGGCTGTCGCAGTGATCGTGCTGGTCTGGGCGGCGACGCTCGCCGTGATCATGTGAAGAGAGTGTTTGCGCCCGTGCCCGCTATCCGCCTCGACGATCTGACGCTCGGCTATGACCGCCATCCGGCGGTGCATCATCTTTGCGGCGAGATCGCCCAGGGCAGCCTGACGGCGATTGTGGGTCCCAATGGCGCCGGCAAGTCGACGCTGCTCAAGGGCATCGCCGGCGCGCTTGCGCCGCTCGATGGCGGGCTGACGCTGGCCAAGGGCAAGCGGCTTGCTTATCTGCCGCAATCGGCCGATCTCGACCGCTCCTTCCCGATCCATGTCTATGATCTCGTGGCGATGGGCTTGTGGGGCTCGGCGGGTATTTTCGGCCGCATCGGCTTTGGCGCGAAAGCCAGGATCGAGCAGGCGATCGCGGCCGTCGGTCTCACCGGCTTCGAGCGCCGACCGATCAGCAATCTCTCCGGCGGGCAGATGCAGCGCGTGCTGTTCGCCAGGCTCTTGCTGCAGGACGCCGACATCATCCTGCTCGACGAGCCTTTCACCGCGATCGATGCACGCACCACCTCAGACCTGCTCGCTCTGGTGCAGCGTTGGCATGGTGAGAGCCGCACCGTCGTCGCGGTGTTGCATGATATCGAGACGGTCCGCCGCGCCTTTCCGCAGACGCTGCTGCTGGCACGCGAGACCGTTGCCTGGGGCGCCACTGCCGAGGTGCTGACTCCTGCCAATCTGCTGAAGGCGCGCCAGATGGTCGAGGCCTTCGACAGCCATGCCGCCCCTTGCGAGCGCGACGCCGCCTGATCGGGCACACCAGCCATGACGCAATTCTACGACCTTTTCATCGGCCCCTTCGCCGAGTTCGACTTCATGCGCCGTGCGCTGGTCGGGATCTTTGCGCTCTCGGTCGCTGCCGCGCCGATCGGGGTCTTCCTGATGCTGCGGCGGATGAGCTTGACCGGCGACGCCATGGCGCACGCCATCCTGCCCGGTGCTGCGATCGGCTATCTCGTCGCCGGCTTCTCGCTCTCGGCGATGACGCTTGGCGGCCTCGTCGCGGGCTTTGCGGTCGCGCTGGCGGCCGGCGCGGTGGCGCGGGTGACGGTGATGAAGGAGGATGCGTCGCTTGCGGCCTTCTATCTGATTTCGCTCGCGCTCGGCGTCACCATCGTCTCGCTGCGCGGTTCGGCGATCGATCTCTTCCATGTGCTGTTCGGCAATGTGCTGGCGCTGGATGACGACGTGCTCGTCCTGCTGGCTGGTGTGACGACGCTGACGCTGCTGCTGCTGGCGGCGCTTTATCGCCCGCTGGTGATGGAATGCGTCGATCCCGGTTTCCTGCGCTCGGTCAGCCGTTCCGGCGGCTGGGTCCATCTGACTTTTCTCGCGCTCGTGGTGCTGAACCTCGTCGCCGGCTTCCATGCGCTGGGCACCTTGCTCGCGGTCGGGATGATGATGCTGCCGGCAGCCGCCGCGCGGTTCTGGACCGCCGACATCACGCGGCTGATCCTGCTCGCCTCGGGCTTCGGCATGGCCTCGGGCTATGCCGGGCTCGTCGTCTCCTATGCGGCGGGCAGCAATCTCCCCGCCGGCCCCGCCATCATCCTCGCCGCCGGGACGCTCTATCTCGGTTCGCTCCTGATCGGCTCGCAGGGCGGCCTTGCGCGGCGGCTCTTGCCTCGACCCCATCTCCAGCGCTAGTTATGTTATAGTGTTTCAATATGACTGGAGAGAAGCCATGCCGAATCGTCGCGAACTCGTCGCGGGCCTTGCCGCCGGATTGATCCTCGCTGCCGCACCGCTGGCGGCTTTGGCGCAGGAGAAGCTCCCCGTCGTCGCGAGCTTCTCGATCCTGGGCGATTTCGTAAGGGAGATCGGGGCCGAGCGCGTCTCGGTGACGACGCTGGTCGGGCCCAATGGCGATGCCCATGTCTATTCGCCGACGCCCGCCGACGCCAAGAGCATGGCCGGCGCCAAGCTGATCGTCGTCAACGGCTTCAAATTCGAGGGCTGGATGACGCGCCTGATCAAATCCTCCGCCGCCAAGGGCACGGTCGCGGTCGCGACGACGGGCATCACGCCGCAGGCGCTGCCCGCCGCGGAGGAGCCCGGCAAGAAGGACGCCCATGGTCACGATCATGCCGGCCGGGAGGACCCCCATGCCTGGCAGAATGTCACCAACGCCAAGGTCTACATCGCCAATATCCGCGACGCGCTGAGCGTGGCCGACCCGGCGGGAAAAGCGGTCTATGAGGCCAATGCGACGGCCTATCTCGCCAAGCTCGATGCGCTGGACGGGGAGATCAAGGCTGCGGTGGCGCGCATTCCGGCCGACCGGCGCAAGGCGATCACCTCGCATGACGCCTTCGGCTATTTCATCAAGGCCTATGGCATCGATTTCATCGCACCCCAGGGCGTCTCGACCGAGGCCGAGGCTTCGGCCAAGGATGTCGGGCGCATCATCCGGCAGGTGAAGGCCGAGAAGATTCCGGCGGTCTTCCTCGAAAACGTCACCAATCCGCGCCTGATCGAGCAGATCGCCAGGGAGAGCGGCGCCAAGATCGGCGGCCGGGTCTATTCGGATGCGCTTTCGGAAGCCTCCGGCCCGGCCGGGACTTACATCGCGATGATGAAACACAATATAAGCCAGTTCGAGAAGGCGCTCGGCGCCGGTCCGGCCTGAGCGTCGGTCCTCATCTCCAGCCCTCATCCCGAGGACCCGCGAAGCGGCGTCTCGAAGGATGGTTCAAAGCGTGCTGGAGCATCCTTCGAGACGCGATCCTTACGGATCGCTCCCCGGGATGAGGGCTGAAGCTTTCCAGGGCCGGGGCGGATATCGAGCGCTCCGGCTTTGTCCGTTCAATAACCAGGTCGAACCCATGTCCGAGAAAATCCCCGTCACGGTGCTCACAGGCTATCTGGGCGCCGGCAAGACCACGCTCCTCAACCGCATCCTCACCGAGGACCACGGCAAGAAATTCGCCGTGATCGTCAACGAGTTCGGCGAGACCGGCATCGATGGCGACCTCGTCGTCGGCGCCGATGAGGAAGTCTTCGAGATGAACAATGGCTGCATCTGCTGCACCGTGCGCGGTGATCTGATCCGCATCCTCGACGGCCTGATGAAGCGCAAGGGCAAGTTCGACGCGATCATCGTCGAGACCACGGGCCTGGCTGATCCGGCCCCGGTGGCGCAAACCTTCTTCGTCGACCAGGATGTCGGCGATGCGACCAAGCTCGACGCCGTCGTCACCGTGACGGACGCCAAATGGCTGACCGAACGGCTGAAGGATGCGCCCGAGGCGAAGAACCAGATCGCCTTCGCCGACGTCATCATCATCAACAAGGTCGATCTCGTCTCGGCCGAGGAACTGGCCGAGGTCGAGGCCGCGATCCGCGCCATCAACCCCTACGCCAAGCTGCACAAGACGACGCGCTGCGACCTGCCGATCGACCAGTTGCTCGACCGCAACGCTTTCGATCTCGACCGCATCCTCGACATCGAGCCGGATTTTCTCGAATCCGGACACCATCATCATCATTCCGACGAGGTGCGTTCGATGTCGTTCACGATCCCCGGCGATGTCGACCCCGACAAGTTCATGCCCTGGATCAACGATATCAGCCAGGCGCAAGGGCCCAACATCCTGCGCTCCAAGGGCATTCTCGCCTTCAAGGACGAGCCGCGCCGCTTCGTCTTCCAGGGCGTCCATATGATCCTCGATGGCGATCTGCAGCGCGATTGGAAGGCGGATGAGACGCGCAATTCCCGCCTCGTCTTCATCGGGCGCGATCTCGACGAGAGCGAATTGCGCAAGGGATTTTTGGCCTGCGCGGCGTGAGTTCTCGTCATGGTCGGGCTTGACCCGACCATCTCGGAAACCAGCACCTTCTCGTCCCGAGATTCTCGGTTCGGCGCGATGCGCCACCCGAGAATGACGCGTCGCCCCGTTCCGAATAGTTTGCTAGACCGGCCCCATGGATACGATCACCAAACCCGTTTCGCTGCGCGAACATGTCGTCCCCATTGAGGCCGGGGCGCATGTCGTCGCGGCCCATTGGCTCAAATCGGCGCTGGCGCTCGCGCTTGCCGACGGGCGCGTGCTGCGCTGGCGCGATGGCGAGGCCGAGAGCGTCGAGCCTCATGCCGGCGGCATTCTCAGCGCCTGCACGGACGGCGAACGACTGATCACCGGCGGTGATGACGGGCGCGTCGTCGCGACCGGAGCCGAGGGCGAACCCACCGAGATCGCGCGCGACCCCAAGCGCCGCTGGATCGATGCGGTGACGCTGTCGGGCAGCGGCAGCCTCGCCTGGAACACCGGCAAGACCGTGCATTCCCGCGACGACAAGGGCCGGGTCAAATCGCTCGATTTCGTTACGACGCCGCAGGGGCTGGTCTTCGCGCCGAAGGGCTATCGTCTCGCCGTCGCCCAGATGAACGGTGTCTCGCTGTGGTATCCCAACACCGAGGCCAAGCCCGAATTCCTGGAGTGGAAGGGCTCGCATCTCGATGTGATCTGGTCGCCCGATGGCCGCTTCGTCGTCTCCTCGATGCAGGAGAACGCGCTGCATGGCTGGCGGCTGGGCGACAAGCCGACGCATATGCGCATGACCGGCTACCCGGCCAAGCCGCGTTCCTTGTCCTGGTCGCATGACGGGCTCTGGCTCGCCTCATCGGGTGCGGACGCCGCAATCGTCTGGCCGTTCCAGGGGGAGGGGCCGACCGGCAAGGCGCCGCGCGAATGTGGCGCGCGCCACGCCAAGGTCACGCGCGTGGCCTTCCATCCCAAGGCGCTGGTGCTGGCCGTCGGCTATGACGATGGCTGCATCCTGATGATCCGCTTGACCGACGCCTCCGAGCTCCTGGTGCGGCCCGCGATCAAGGCCAGCGGCGTCACCGCCTTCGCCTGGGACAAGCTCGGCAAGCGCCTGGCCTTCGGGACCGAGGATGGTGTGGCCGGCGTGCTCACCTTGCCGGCCGGCTGAGGGGCCGGGATGCGCTTTGGCCTGTTCGGGAAAGGCGCTGCGGACAAGGCCGTGGCTTCTGAGGCCGCAACGCGGATCAAGGCCGATGTCCGCGACCTGCTCGGCCTGCCCGAGGACGCTGTGATCGCGGTCAACGAAATCCTCTGCGCCGACCCGGCCTGCCCGGGCACCGAGACGGTGATCCTGGTGATGAACCCCGGCGCAAAGACGAGGGCATTCAAGGCGCAGATGGCGATGAGCGAGCTGACATGCGAGGCGCTGGCGATCGTCCTGGCGGGTTGAGCCCGGGATCGCGCCGGAGGTTCAGAGCATTTCCGGCTTGAAGCTGCCGCGCCGGCTGAGCGAAGGACCGGCGACCATGAACTCGCCGTCGCCGCGATAATGCACCGTCTTCGGGTTCTTGGGCGAGGGCGCGACATGGGCCTTCACCACTTGCCAGATGAACAGCCCCTTGTCCGGCACGAGCGTATCGTCGGCGAGCTCGCATTCGAAACTGGCATAACACTCGTCGATCAGCGGCGCCTTGACCCTTTCGGCCTGGCCGGCGCTCAGATCGAACTCCTTGAACTTGTCGATCTCGCTGCCGGAGCTGTTGCCGATCGCGACGATGGTGTCGATCAGATCGACCGTCGGGACGTTGATGACACATTGCCGGGACTGGCGGATCATCTCGTAGCTGTGATTGCCGGTCCAGATATAGCCGCCGAACAAGGCGGGGGTGAATTGCAGCATCATGTGCCAACCCATGGTCATGATATTGGTCTTGCCCCGCCAGGCCGAGCTGACCAGCACGATCGGCCCTGTCTCGAGATGGCGGCGGATATCCATCAGCGGATAGTCCCGCTTCGCGTGACGCTTCATGATTTCTGGCTCCCGATTCCTGGCTCCCGTCGCCACGCTGTCGCGGTTCGACATAGGCAACGCCATTCTCCCGCCGATGTTTCAGGTCCGGTACCTGGCAGGCTCCCGCCAGCAGATGTCAGTGACGAAGGCCGGCACCACTTACGGTCCTGCCGCGACGCGGCTAGCTTGGCGCGATGGCATCCAGACCCAAGTTACCGCTCACCCTGACGAGAGACCGTGCGCGCGCCATCTGGCTGCGCGCGCAGCGGCTCGACGAGCCGGAGCCCTTCGGCGCCGGGCCGGAGGCGACGCGGGCCGCGGTCGCGCATCTCGGCTATGTCCAGATCGACACGATCAACGTGATCGAGCGCTGCCACCACCACATCCTCTACAGCCGCATCCCGAGCTATCGCCGCTCCGATCTCGCGCAGGCGCAAACGCTGGAGAAGAGCGTCTTCGAATACTGGACGCATGCACTCTCCTATGTCCCGACTGCGGATATCCGCTTCTTCCTCGGCGCGATGAAGGCGCATCGCGAGGAGCCCAAGCGCTGGTCGGCTGTCGGCTCGCCCGAGGAGACGCGCAAGCTGCTCCGGCGCATCCGCAAGGAGGGCGCGCTCACCATCCGCGACATCGACACCGATGTGCTGATCGAGAAGGCCCATCTCTGGGCGAGCAAGAAGCCGTCCAAGGGCCTGCTGGAGCGCGCCTTCTACGATGGCGAGCTCGTCATCTCGGCACGCGCCGGCATGCTCAAGACCTATGAACTGATCGACCGGCATTTCGGCTGGGAGAAGAAGCCCACTCCGGCCAGCGAGCGCCAGGTCGTTGCCTACAAACTCGACCGGGCGCTGCGGGCGCAGGGCGTGGTCAGCCTTGATTCGATCTGCCATCTCGACGCGCCCGCCAAGAAGGCCGTGGCCGAGCTGATCGCGGGGCGGGTCAAGCGCAAGGAACTCGTGCAGGTGCGGATCGAGGGGGCCGAGAAGGCGCCGCATTGGGCAAGCCCCGAGGCGCTGGAGGCCGTCGCTCCCACTGATGCCGGCCTCGTCCACATCCTCTCGCCTTTCGATCCCCTGATCATCCAGCGCAAGCGCCTGAATCTGTTCTTCGGCTACCAGCACCTGTTCGAGGCCTATCTGCCGCGGGAGAAGCGGGTCTATGGCTATTTCGCCCTGCCGGTCCTGCTCGGGGACCGGATCGTCGCGGTGCTCGACCTGAAGACCGACCGCGCCGCGGGCAAGCTGTTGATCCAGCAATGGAGCTGGCTTGCGGGGGAGGAGACGCCGGCCGCAAAGGCGGCGATCGAGATTGAGCTGGCGCGGTTCGAGCGGTTTCAGCTCGCGCTCGGCAGCGAGAGCGAGCCTGCCTTCGCAGAGGCGCTGCCTGAGGAGGAGAACCGCGCCGCGCTGCGCGCTTAGAGCACGCTGTTTATGCTCGGAACCGCGCCGTCATTCCGGGGCGATCCGTAGGATCGAGCCCGGAACCCATGAACACCGCGTTAATCCGTCATGGTCGGGCTTGTCCCGACCATCCACGTCTTCGCCGATCGAGGTCTGTGTTCAAGACGTGGGTGCTCGCCACAAGGGCGAGCATGACGCGCTGGAACAGCGTCCTGTGCATGGCTTGCCGGGTTCAGGCCCGCGGCCTGTCCTGGGATGACGGCAGGAAAGAGAGGCTCACGAGAGAGGCCTCAAGCCCCCAGCAGGTCGATCAGATGCGGGATCAGGGGTTCGTCGGCGGGTGGCATCGCCAGTTGGCTGAGCTTGCCGGCGCGGAGCCATTTCAGGGCCTGGCCCTCGCGCGAGATGGCCGTGCCCTCCCAGCGCCGGCAGATATAGAGCGGCATCAGCAGGTGGAAGTCCGGATAGGCATAGCTCGCAAAGGTCAGGGGCGCGAGGCAGGCTTCCTTCACGGTGATGCCGAGCTCTTCCGAGAGCTCGCGGATCAGTGCGGGTTCGGGCCGTTCGCCGGCCTCCAGCTTGCCGCCGGGGAACTCCCACAGGCCCGCCAGCGCCTTGCCTTCGGGGCGTTGCGCGACAAGGACGCGGTTGTCGGAATCGATCAGGGCGCAGGCGACGACGAGGAGGAGTTTCACGCTGGGGTCAGTGTCCGGAGAGGATGACGTGGACGGGATCAGTCTCCTTACCCATCACGCTCACGATGTCATAGATCGCGCCGTCTTCGTGAAAGAGCGACGGCTCGTCGGCCCTGATCACCTGGCGAGAACGAAATGCGCGCCCGGCGCGATGTTTTCGACGGCGAAGCGCTTCACTCAGGAGCGATAGTCGCCGTTGATTTCGACATAGGCCTTGGTCAGGTCGCAGGTCCAGACCGTGGATTTGCCCCGGCCCAGTCCAAGATCGGTGGTGATGACGATGTGCTCGCCGGTCATGTAGGCGGAGACCGCCTGCTCGTCATAGGACGGCGCGCGCGCGCCCTGCCGGGCGACCATGATGTCGCCGAAGGAGATGTCGAGCTTGTCGCGATCGGCGGGTTCGCCGGCCTTGCCGACGGCCATGACGATGCGGCCCCAATTGGCGTCCTCGCCGGCGATGGCGGTCTTGACCAGCGGCGAATTGGCGATCGAGAGCGCGACCCGCTTGGCCGAGCGCGCGGAGGTCGCCCCCGCGACGCGGATCTCGACGAATTTACGTGCGCCCTCGCCGTCTTTGCAGACGAGATGGGCGAGCTCGAGCAGCAGCGAATTCAGCGCGCGCTTGAAGCCGGAGAGGCGGGCATCGTTGACCTGGGTGATCGCGGGCACGCCGCGCTCGGCCGCCTTGCCCGTGGCGAAGAGCATCAGCGTGTCGGAGGTCGAGGTGTCGCTGTCGACCGTGACCGCATTGAACGAGCCCTTCACGCCCTTGGAGAGCAGCGCCTGCAAGACGGGCGCGGCTATGGGTGCGTCGGTGAAGACGAAGGAGAGCATCGTCGCCATGTCGGGCGCGATCATGCCGGCGCCCTTGGCGATGCCGGCCAGCACGACCTCCTTGCCGTCGATTTTTGCCTTGCGCGAGAGCGCCTTGGGGAAGGTGTCGGTGGTCATGATCGCCCGGGCGGCGTCGATCCAGGGGCCATCCGCGGCGCGCCTGGCGCAGTCGCTCAGCACGCCCTCGAATTTGGTGGCGTCGAGCGGTTCGCCGATCACGCCCGTGGAGGCGATGAAGACTTCCGAGGGCTTGCAGCTGGCAGCCTTGGCGGCGATCTCGGCGGTGAGCTTGACCGAGTCGCGACCTTTGAGCCCGGTGAAGGCGTTGGCGTTGCCGGAATTGACGACGATCGCGCGGGCCGAGCCTTGCGCCAGATTCTCGCGGCACCAGTCGACCGGGGCGGAGGGGCATTTCGAGCGGGTGAAGACGCCCGCGGCTTGCGTGCCCTGGTCGAGCAGCATCAGCACGACATCGGTGCGGCCCTTATAGCGGATGCCCGCTTCGGCGGTCGCGAAGCGCACGCCCGGCACAGCCGGGACCTTGGGCTGGCGCTTGGGCGCGAGCGGGGAAACGGGGACATCCTTGCCAGCCATGAAAAGCACCTCCAGATCAAGGAAGCCCATGTGCCGCAGGCCGATGACGAAAACAAGAAGGATGGCCGATGAGCCGGTATGCGCTCTTGCGGCGAGGCAAATCGTAGTTACATTGCGGCATGGAGATCGAGTTCGACCCGGCCAAGAACGAGATCAATCGGCAAAAGCACGGTATTTCGCTGGCGCGGGCAGTCGACCTCGAGATCCTCGGGTTCCAGGCTGACGACCGCTTCGCCGGGGAAACGCGCTATCGCGCCTGGGGATTGATCGACGAGCAGGCCTACTGCCTGGCTTTCGTCCAGCGTGAAGGGCGTATCCGCGCCATCAGCCTTCGTCGAGCGAGAGACAAGGAGATCAGACGTCATGTCCCGCAAGATCGTCTTCGATGACGACAATCCAGAATGGACGGAAGAGGATTTTCGGACGGCCCGCCCGGCCTCTGAGCTCCCTCCTGAAATCCTCGCGGCCTTTCCAAATACGAAGCAGCGCGGCCCGCAAGCCGCTCCGACCAAGGTTCAGGTGACGCTGCGGCTCGACCGCGATGTGATCGAGCGGTTCCGGAAGACCGGCAAGGGCTGGCAGACCCGGATCAACGAAGCGCTCAAGAAAGCCGTCTGATCGAGGCGGGGCGCCTGTCGCGGGCTGCGCAAAAAGAAAGGGCGGAGCTGCTCGCTCCGCCCTTGGGCAATCTGATCAGGGCTTCCTGCTCGTCAGCGCTTCTTCGGCTCAGCCGCAGGAGCAGGCGTGGCTGCGGCGGGCTGGTCCAGCCGCTCGACCTTGGCCTTCTCGCGCAGCGCCAGCACGATGTCCTGCTGGGCCTTGCGCTCGAGATACTGGTCGATCTGCGGCTTGACGGCGGCAAAATCCGGCGCCGGCTTGGTGCGGCGGTCTTCGAGCTTGATGACATGCCAGCCGAACTGGCTCTTCACCGGATCGGAGATCTGACCCTTCTGCAGCTTGAAGGCGGCTTCGGCGAATTCCGGCACCATGCGGTCCTTGCTGAACCAGCCGAGATCGCCGCCTTCCTTGCCGGAGCCGGGATCCTTGGAGAGTTCGGCTGCGACCTTGGCGAAATCCTCGCCCTTCTTGACGCGCTCGGTGGCCGTCTTGGCCTGGGCCTCGTCCTCGACCAGGATATGGCGCGCGTGGATCTCCTCCTCGGGCGGCAGCGCCTTGACGGTGTCGTCGAACAGCTTCTTGGCGGCTTCCGGGGTCGCGGCCTTCTTGGCCTCGCGCTGGAGATATTCGTCGAGCAGGACCTTGTCGCGGTTATAGGCGAGGCGGGCGGCGAAATCGGGGCCGTCGGCGACCTTGGCGTCGGTGGCGGCCTTGGCGCCGAGCTTGAGGTCGACGAGATAATTCACCACCTCGTCGCGCTTGCGCTCCTCGGGAACCTGCGCCAGTCGCTCGCCGAGATCCTCCGTCGCCAGCGCGACGTCGCGCTCGGTAATGGCGATGCCGTTGACCTTGGCCACGATCTTGTCGGCCTGGGCCAGCGCGGCGGGTGTCGCGGCGAGCACGAAACCGAGAGACATCATGGCGAGACGTGACAGCGTCATCGGGTCAAACCTTCCGCAAGCAGCAAAAACCGGTCATTTGCGCTGCACTGCCAGTTGAACGCGGCAAAGGCAAGGCAGCTGCGCGGTTTAAGGCTTTCGCGGCGCGATGCTGTGCCGGCCTTTGCGCGGCTTACGCAGTTCGATGGCGCCGCTCCCTTGGAACCGCGCGACGAAAACCCCACATCGGTTGCGAATTCCGCCGCCGGCCAAGGCTCGTGCTTGGCGCAAACAAGGCTCGCACTTGGTGCAAAGCGGTGCTGGACCCCGCCCCCGCACGCGTCTAAACACGCGGTCGAATTGAGAATTATCGGGCTTTCGCCCGCGCGCGGGTCACCGCGGACGCAAGGCGAAAGCTGCACTATCGAAAGGCCCAACAATGCTTGGCGCGCTCGCAAAGAAACTCTTCGGCTCGTCGAATGATCGGCGGGTCAAGGGCTATGGCCCTCGTGTCGCGGCGATCAACGCGCTCGAAAACGAGATTGCCGCACTCAGCGACGAGGCCTTGCAGGCGCGCACCGCCGAGTTCCGCCAGCAGCTCGCCAATGGCGCCAAGCTCGACGATCTCTTGGTGCCGGCCTTCGCCACGGTGCGCGAAGCGGCCAAGCGCGTGCTCGGCCAGCGGCCCTATGACGTGCAGCTTGTCGGCGGCATGGTGCTGCATGAGGGCGCCATCGCCGAGATGAAGACGGGCGAGGGCAAGACGCTGGTCGCGACCCTGCCGACCTATCTCAATGCGCTCGAAGGCAAGGGCGTGCATGTCGTCACGGTCAACGATTACCTAGCCCGCCGCGACGCGGAATGGATGGCCAAACTCTACAACTTCCTCGGCCTTTCCGTCGGCATCATCGTCCATGGCATCGACGATGAGGAGCGCCAGCGCGCCTATGCCAGCGACATCACCTACGGCACCAACAACGAATTCGGCTTCGACTATCTGCGCGACAACATGAAATACGAGGTCGCGCAGATGTCCCAGCGCGGCCACCATTTCGCGATCGTCGACGAGGTCGACTCGATCCTGGTCGACGAGGCGCGCACGCCGCTGATCATCTCCGGCCCGCTCGACGACAAGTCCGATCTCTATGTCGCCATCGACAAGATCCTGCCGGGGCTGGTGGCCGGGGATTTCGAGGTCGACGAGAAGCAGCGTGCCGTCTCGCTGACGGAGGCCGGCAACGAGCATATCGAGGAGCTGCTGCGCGAGGCCGACCTGCTGAAGGAGGGCGATCTCTACGACGCCCAGAACGTCACGCTGGTCCACCACGTCAACCAGGGCCTGCGGGCGCATTCGCTGTTCCAGCGCGACAAGGACTACATCGTCCGCAATGACGAGGTCGTCATCATCGACGAGTTCACCGGCCGCATGATGCCGGGCCGGCGCTATTCGGAAGGCTTGCACCAGGCGCTCGAAGCCAAGGAGCACGTCACCGTCCAGCCCGAGAACGCGACGCTGGCCTCGATCACCTTCCAGAACTATTTCCGGCTCTATTCCAAGCTCGCCGGCATGACCGGCACGGCTTCGACCGAGGCCGACGAGTTCTTCGAGATCTACAAGCTCGAAGTGGTCGAGATTCCGACCAATGTCCCGGTCGCCCGCAAGGACGAGGATGACGAGGTCTACCGCACCTTCGAGGAGAAGGTCCGCGGCGTCATCCGCGAGATCAAGGCGGCACAGGAGAGCGGCCAGCCCATGCTGGTCGGCACGACCTCGATCGAGCGCTCGGAGCTCGTCGCCGAGATGCTGGCGAAGGAAGGCTTCAAGCAGATCGATTTCAGCGACCCCAGCGGGCTGGAGCCGATCTACGCCGCCGCCCGCGCCGGCAAGCCCTCGAACGCCTTCGCCGTGCTGAACGCCCGCTTCCACGAGCTGGAGGCCTATATCGTGGCGCAGGCCGGCGTGCCCGGCGCCATCACCATCGCCACCAACATGGCCGGCCGCGGCACCGATATCCAGCTCGGCGGCAATGCCGAGATGCGCATCAATCACGATCTCGCCGGCATGGCGGAAGGGCCGGAGCGGGAAGCCGAGGCGAACCGCATCCGCGCCGAGGTGATCGACTTCAAGCAGCGCGTGATCAAGGCCGGCGGGCTCTACATCGTCGGCACCGAGCGCCATGAGAGCCGCCGCATCGACAACCAGCTGCGTGGCCGCGCCGGCCGCCAGGGCGATCCGGGTCGGTCCAAGTTCTTCCTGTCGCTGCAGGACGACCTGATGCGCATCTTCGGCTCCGACCGGATGGACGGCATGCTGCAGAAGCTCGGCCTCAAGGAGGACGAGGCGATCGTCCATCCCTGGATCAACAAGGCGGTCGAGAAGGCGCAGGGCAAGGTCGAGGCGCGCAACTTCGACGTCCGCAAGAACATCCTGAAATACGACGACGTCATGAACTCCCAGCGCAAGGTCGTGTTCGAGCAGCGCCGCGACTTCATGCGCCAGCCGACCGTGCGCGAGACCATCGACGACATGCGCCAGGGCGTCGCCGAGGATCTCGTCGGTCGTCATATCCCCGAGGAGGCCTATCCGGAGCAGTGGGACACCGCCGCGCTCAAGGAAGGCGTGATGCAGTTCCTCAATCTCGATCTGCCGATCGAGGATTGGGCGAAGGAAGAGGGCATCGCCGATACCGAATTGCGCGAGCGCATCCGCAAGATCGCCGACGAGGATTACGCGGCTCGCATCGAGCGCAACACCGAAGAGGTGATGACCTATGTTGAGAAGCAGGTGCTGCTGCAGACGCTCGACCATCTCTGGCGCGAGCATCTCGTCACGCTCGATCATCTCCGCCAGGTCATCGGCTGGCGCGGCTATGCTCAGCGCGATCCGCTGAACGAGTACAAGCAGGAGGCCTTCGAGCTGTACGACTCGCTGACCGACCGCCTGCGCGAACAGGTCACCGGCAATCTGATGCGCATCGAGGTGCGTTTCGACGCGCCGGAGGAACCGGGCAGCCTGCCACCGCAGGATGAAGCCGGTTCCGGCTTCGGCGGCGATTACGGCGCGGCCGGCCTGCAATATGCCGCGATCGAGGGCGACACGGCCGTGCTCGACCGCAACCCGACCGACCCGGCGAGCTGGGGCAAGGTCGGCCGCAACGAGGCCTGCCCCTGCGGCTCCGGCAAGAAATACAAGCACTGCCACGGCCAGTTCGTCTGAGGCGTGGTCGCTTCTCTTGCACGCGACGATACCCGGCTTCGTGCCGGGTATTTTCGTTGAATGGAGGGGTGGAGCAGAGCGCTGCGAAGCGTGAGTGCTAGGTCTGGCCGAAATATTCTATCGTGCTTCCTTTCTCATTGGAGCTCGCACCTCTTGATGCAGGTCGGCGGAGGCAGATCAACGGCAGCGGGGTCAGGGCAGCGCCTGCGGCTTTTGGCCTTGCCGACCGAGCGTGGATCGTCGAAGCGCAGCCGGAACAGCCTCGTCCGGCAGATCTTCCGCCTCCCTCAGCGAGAGAGCCATATGTCCTTTCCCGCCAGCGCTGGCGTCTTTGCCGGCCTTTCGGTTCTTGTTCTGGGCTCGGCTCATGCACAGCCATTGGACGACGTGCTGGAATGCTCCGGGCCGTTCGCGAAAGACATGGACGAGGCGGCGCTCGTCAAAGCATTCGGGGCCCAAAATTTCGTGCGTGCGGACATCGATATCGGCGAACTGACCACGGAACCCGGAACAGTCATCTTCCCAACGCACGCGAAGCGACGCATCGAAGTGTTGTGGCATGACATGAGCGAGAGGCGACGACCCCGTTCGATCACCGTAAGGCATGCATCCACCTGGACGATCGCGGCGCGGTTTCCCGATCAGCGACGGCTCACAGTCGGCACGCCTCTCGCTCAGGTGGAGGCGATCAACGGGAAGCCGTTTCTGCTTTTCGGGTTCGGGTGGGACAACGGCGGATATGCGGTTGGCTGGGAAGGTGGGGCGTTGAAGAATGCCGTCGCTTGCAACCTCTTCCTGCGCTTCGAGCCTGATCCCAAGGCAAAGGATAGCGCCCTGAGCAAAGCGTCAGGGGGCAAGCAGTTCAAGTCTTCAAGCCCTGCGATGCGCGCGGTCAGGCCCACGGTGTCGTCGATCTCGCTGGGCTGGCCCGAGTAGCGCAATTCGATGCCCGCTCTCCAGGCGCTCGCCAACCGCAGCGGAAACGCCGGCGGGTTTTGGCGTGTCGACCAGGATCAAGCGGGGCCTCTCTTGCAAGTATAGCGGTCCTTCCAGCATGTTCTTTTTTATGACAATGGAAAGATAATCAACCACGCTCTCTGGCGAGGGGCAAATTGTATGATCAAATTGTTATTTATCGGATTTTCAATTTCGGTTTTGAATACATCGGTTTTTATGTCTCGAGCCAGCGCTGAAGATGCGCCTCCAGATAAATGGGGATGGGAGTTGATGAATGATGGGCGCCTTGTTTATGGCGTTGAAAACAGTGACATTACGAAGTTTGTAGTGATCTTCTCAAAGAAGCGCAGTCGAGTAGAAATTCTGATCGATATCAGGCCGAAGGCCGGAAAATTCGGAGACAAAACTCCGATCAGTTTTCAGACTGGAATTGAGAAGCGGCATTATACCGCCGTGTTAACGGAACTCGATGGGATTAGCGGTACTGATGTCGAACTCAGTATCCCGCTTTCGGCAAAGCTTTTCGACCTGCTTGAAGGCGGTGAAACGATCCTCGCCCAGGTCGAGGGCGCGCAGGTGCGGTTGCCGCCCTTCGGCACCCAGCGTGCAGAGGCTTCACGCGCTTTCAGGAAGAACTGCGCAGGCTGAACCCTCGCCCTTGCATCAGCCCGTCGCAATCGTCAGGTTGCATTCGCACCGCAGTTGCAACGACTCGATTGGGAGACGGCTCGGATGGTTGTAATGACGGGCGCGAATATAGCCATCCTTCTCCTTGTCGGTATCGTCATCCTCGGGCTTGCGCTTGGCGTGCGCACCGTGCCGCAGGGCTACAACTATACCGTCGAGCGCTTCGGCCGCTATTCGCGCACGCTCAGCGCGGGGCTCGGCCTGATCTGGCCGTTTTTCGACCGCATCGGCCACAAGGTGAATGTCATGGAGCAGGTGCTCGACATTCCTTCGCAGGAGGCGATCACCAAGGACAATGCCGGCGTGCGCATCGACGCCGCTGCCTTCTACCAGGTGCTCGACGCTGCCAAGGCCAGCTACGAGGTCTCCTCGCTCGGCCAGGCCCTGATGATCCTGACGATGACCAATATCCGCACCGTGGTCGGCTCGATGGACCTCGACCAATTGCTCTCCCATCGTGATGAGATCAATGAGCGGCTGCTCAGGGTGATGGACGCCGCCGCCTCGCCCTGGGGCGTCAAGGTCACGCGCATCGAGATCCGCGACATCCTGCCGCCGGCCGATATCGCCGGCGCGATGAACCGGCAGATGAAGGCCGAGCGCGAGAAGCGCGCCGCGGTGCTGGAGGCGGAAGGCCTGAGGCAGGCCGAGATCCTCAAGGCCGAGGGCCAGAAGCAGTCGCAGATCCTCGCCGCCGAGGGCCGCAAGGAAGCCGCTTTCCGCGACGCCGAGGCGCGCGAGCGCTCGGCCCAGGCCGAGGCGTCCGCGACCGCCATGGTCTCGGAAGCGATCAGCAAGGGCGATATCCAGGCGGCGAACTTCCTCATCGCCGAGCGCTATACCGACGCGCTGAAGGCGATCGCCTCCGCCCATAACAGCAAGGTGGTGATCGTGCCGATCGAGGCGGCCGCGCTTGCAGGGACTGTCGGCGGCATCGCGCAACTGACCCGCGCGGTCTTCGGCGAGGAGGCGGTCGCGACGCGCCGCGCCGCTTCGGTTCCGCCGTCCGGCCGCACGAACGGGTGAGGCCGGTCATGCTGCTGGACTGGTTTTCCTCGCTTGGCGGCTGGAGTTGGGTCGTGCTCGGCCTCGTGCTGATCGGCGGCGAATTGCTGGCGCCGGGCGTGTTCCTGATCTGGCTCGGCCTCGCCGCGCTGCTGACGGGCGTCGTCGCCGGGCTTTTGGGCATCGGCTGGCAGAGCGCGGCGCTGGTGTTCGCGGCGCTTTGCGTCGTCAGCGTGCTCGCCGGGCGACGCCTGACGCTGCGCAAGGACGAGGAGCCCGATGCCGCGACGGGCCTCAACGATCGCGGCCGCCAGCTCATCGGCAAGGTTTTCCGATTGGAGGCGACGATGACCGGCGGCGAGGGCCGCATCCGCGTCGGCGATTCCTCCTGGCGCGTCACCGGCCCGGAATTGCTGGCGGGCAGCGACATCAAGGTGGTGCGGGTCGAGGGCGCGACGCTTGTGGTCGAGAAGGCCTGAGCGTCATTGCGAGCACCCGGGTTTTGCCTTGCAAGCCCGAGTACAGGCTCCGCGAAGCAATCCAGGAGGGCTCGCTCGACGGCTCCTAGATTGCTTCGCTTCGCTCGCAATGACGCTGAGGGTGCGACAGTGTGTAGGACAGGGAGCGCAGGAATCCGGTTGTGTCATGCGGCAGCGGGTCTATAGCGAACGCTCCGTCGCCAGCCCGATCGTTCCATGACACTCCGCACGCAACGCCTGTCCCTCTCCAAGGACCGCATCAAGGTCCTGCTTCTGGAGGGCATCAATGATTCCGCCGCCGATCTGATGGTCCAGGCCGGCTATACCAATATGGTCCGCCTGCCCAAGGCGCTCGACTATGATGCGCTGCTCAAGGCCGTCGAGGGCGTGCATGTGCTCGGCATCCGCTCGCGCACGCAGCTCACGGAGCCGGTCTTCGCCCAGGCGAGCCGGCTCTTCGCGGTCGGCTGCTTTTCCGTCGGCACCAATCAGGTCGATCTGCAGGCGGCGCGCGGGCGCGGCGTGCCGGTCTTCAACGCGCCCTTCTCGAACACCCGCAGCGTCGCCGAATTGACGATCGGCGAGATCGTCATGCTGTTGCGCAAGATCACCGACCGTTCGGTCTCGGCGCATGGTGGCGGCTGGGACAAATCCGCGAACGGATCCTTCGAGGTGCGCGGCAAGGTGCTGGGTATCGTCGGCTACGGCAATATCGGCAGCCAGCTCTCGACGCTCGCCGAGGCGATGGGCATGCGGGTGATCTATTTCGATCAGACCGACCGCCTGCGCCATGGCAACACCGAACCGGTCGACAGCCTCGCCGAGTTGCTCGGCAATGCCGACATCGTCTCGCTGCATGTACCGGAGACGCCGGCGACGCATGGCATGATCGGGGCCGAGCAGATCGCGCAGATGCGGCCGGGCAGCTATCTCATCAACAATTCGCGCGGCACGGTGGTCGATCTCGAGGCGCTGGCCGTGGCCTTGCGCGAGGGCCGGCTTGCGGGCGCAGCCGTCGACGTCTTCCCGGTCGAGCCCGCCTCCAATGCCGACCGTTTCGTCTCGCCGCTGCAGGGCCTGCCCAATGTCATCCTCACCCCTCATGTCGGCGGCTCGACCGAGGAGGCGCAGGAGCGCATCGGCGCTGAGGTTGCGCGCAAGCTCGTCGATTATTCCGATATCGGCTCGACCGTCGGCGCGGTGAATTTCCCGCAGGTCCAGCTCACGCCACGTCCCGCCGGCACGCGTTTCATCCATGTCCAGCGCAATGTGCCGGGCATGCTGCGGCGCCTGAACGACGTCTTCGCCGCCCGCGAGGTCAACATCTCTGCGCAGAACTACCAGACCGATGGCGAGGTCGGTTACGTCGTGATGGAGGCCGACAGCGTCGGCCCCGAAGCGCGCGACATCCTGCGCGAGATCGCGGCGCTCGACGGCACGATCAGGGCCAGGCTTTTGTATCAGCGGGCGTGAGCTGCGCACCTCTCGTCATTGCGAGCGCAGCGAAGCAATCCAGGGAGCGTAGCGCTCCATGAGACTGGATTGCTTCGCTGCGCTCGCAATGACGGTGCGTAGGATACACGCTGGCTTTCAGAGCACGCCGTTTGTGCTCGGAAATACGCCGTCATCCTGGGCGTAGCGAAGCGGAGGCCCGGGATCCATCGGAGGGCTGCGGAGCTCTAGGATGGATCCCGGAGCTGCGCCGCTACGCGACTTGTCCAGGACGACGCAGTGGCTCCGAGCCAAGACTGCAGCCTTAAGCCACGCCCAGCGTCAGCAGGTCGTGGACATGGACGAGCCCGACCGGCTTGTCCTCGCCATCGGCGACGATCAGCGCGGTGATGCGCAGGCGGTTGACCATCTCCAGCGCCTCGACCGCCAGCGCGTCGGGCGCGATGCGGCGCGGGTTCGGCGTCATCACATCGCGGGCGCGGCGCGCGGTGACGTTGCCTGAGGTCAATTTCCGGCGCAGATCGCCATCGGTGACCACGCCTGCCAGCCGGCCGTCGGGGTCGACGACGATGGCGCAGCCAAAACCCTTGGCCGAGATCATCTCGACGACGTCGGCGACGGCGGCGTCGAGCCCGACGCGCGGCAGCGCCTCGCCGCGATGCATGATGCTCTCGACCGTCTTGAGCTGGGCGCCGAGCTTGCCGCCGGGGTGGTAGACGAAGAAATCCTGGCGCGAGAAGCCGCGCGCCTCCAGCAGCGCGACGGCGAGCGCGTCGCCCAGCGCCATCTGCATCGTCGTCGATGTGGTCGGCGCCAGCCCATTCGGGCAGGCCTCGGCTGCCTTGGGTAGGATCAGCGCGATATCGGCCTCGCGCCCGAGCGCGCTGTCGGCATTCGAGGTCAGGCCGATCAGCCCGACGCGGAAGCGCCGGGTATGGCCGACAATGGCGGCAAGCTCCGCCGTCTCGCCCGACCAGGACAGCGCGATCACCACATCCTCGGGCTGGACCATGCCGAGATCGCCATGGCTGGCTTCGGCCGGGTGGACGAAATGCGCAGGCGTGCCGGTCGAGGCCAGGGTCGCCGCGATCTTGCGCCCGACATGGCCGGATTTGCCCATGCCGGTGACGACGACGCGGCCGCTGGCGGCGCGGATCAGCTCCACAGCCGCCGCGAAGGGCTGGCCCAGCCCATTGGCGAGCGCCTCGTGAAGCGTATCGAGCCCGGAGCGCTCGGTTGCGATGGTGCGAAGCGCTGAAGCGCGGATGTCGGCCGTCATGAGCGGCGCTCTAGCACGGGGAATGGCCGCTGCGCCACCATTCCTCGCCGCACTGAGCGGTACATTGACGCGCCATTAACCCTCTTCGTTCTAACTCTCTTAACCATGCGCGCCATGCCGGCGCGCCAGCCTTTGTCTGGAGCGAGAGCCTCCGCGTGCCCCGTCGCGTCATCATTCTGCTGTCGGGCGTCGCCGCGACCAGCCTTGTGCTCGCCACGGCTGGCGCGCAGGCGCAGACGCGCGCGACGGGCTTGCGCAGCGGCACACCGGTCTATGTCGCGCAGGACAAGCCTGCCGCACCCTCTCCGTCGGGCTTTCCCAGCACGCCGAGCGGTGTCGCAGACCCCGCCATCCTGATCCAGGACCAGAATTCGGTGGTGTCGCGCCGGCCGCCGCCGCGTGCGAGCAAGCCGGTGCAGGCGCGTGGCCTGCGCGGCGTCACGCAGCGCCAGTTCCGCGCGCCGCAGCGCATCGTCACCGGTCTGCCGCCGGCGCCCGATCCGCCGCCGCCGCGCCGGCGCAAGACGGCTGTCGAGGAAGACCCCTACGCACCGCTCGGCCTGCGGCTCGGCAATGTCACGCTGAAGCCGGGCTTCACCAATTCGATCGGCTATGACAACAACCCGCAGCGGGTCAGCGGAGCGGCACGCAACAGCTCCCCGTTCAGCCGCCATGAGGCTGATCTCGCCATCCAGTCGGACTGGAATACCAACGAGCTGAAAGGCTCGCTGCGCGCCGGCTATTCCGATTATTTCCGCGACAGGGACGCCTCGCGCCCCGATGGCGAGGGTAATCTCGATCTGCGGCTGGATGCGACGCGCGACACCCGCATCCTGCTCGAGAGCCGGTTCAAGCTCGACACGCAGCGCCCGGGCTCGCCCGATCTCACGGCCTCCGTCACCGGCCGGCCCTTGGTCTATCAATACGGTGCCTCGGCCGGCGTGACCCATGACATGAATCGCCTGCAATTGACGCTGCGCGGCTCGGTCGACCGCAGCGACTATGAAGACGCCAAGCTCACCAGCGGCGCGACGCTCAGCCAGAAGGACCGCAATCAGACGCAATATGGCGTCAGGCTGCGCGCGGCCTATGAGGTGACGCCGGGCTTCAAGCCCTTCATCCAGGGCGAGATCGACACGCGGCAATTCGATCAGTCCGTCGATTCCTCAGGCTATCAGCGCTCCTCCAACGGCCTGACGGGGCGGGTCGGCTCGACCTTCGAGCTCAGCCGGCTGGTCACGGGCGAAGTCTCGGCCGGCTATCAGGACCGGGCCTATGACGACGACCGATTGAAGAACCTGCGCGGCTTCATCGGCGATGCCGCGATCCTGTGGTCGCCGACGCCGTTGACGACGGTGACCCTGCGCGGCACCTCGGAGCTCGGCGACACCACCATCGCCGGCTCGTCGGGCACGACGGCAAGGCGCGTCTCGCTGGAAATAGCGCATGCGCTGCGCCGCAACCTGACCCTCACCGGCTTCGCCAATTTCGGCCGCACCGAATATGACGGGCAGGGCCTGCGTGAGGATTTCTCCAGCATGGGCGCCCGTGTCGAGTACAAGCTGACCCGGACCTTCTCGGTGCGGGCGAGCTTCACCCATGAGCGCCTGAACTCGACCGCTCAGGGCTCGGACTACACGGCGAACGTCGCGCAGGTGGGATTGAGGGTGCAGTTCTGAGGGCGAGTAGCGAATGGCGAGTGGCGAATGGTCGTCTAATTTCTCGTCGCCACTCGCCACTCGCTACTCGCCCCCGTCCTACTCCATTCCTTCCAGCTCGATGATCATCCCCTCGATCATCTTCAACCCGATCTGCCAGAAGGCGGGATCGCGGGCGTCGAGGCCGAAGGGCGCGAGCAGCTCGGAATGGTGCTTGGTGCCGCCGGCCGAGAGCAGGGCGAAATAGCGCTCCTGGAAGCCCTCGGCTGCGTTCTGGTAGACGCCGTAAAGCGAGTTCACCAGGCAATCGCCGAAGGCATAGGCGTAGACGTAGAACGGCGAATGGATGAAGTGCGGGATGTAGCACCAGAACGGCTCGTAGCCCGATCCCAGCCTGATCGCCGGCCCCAGGCTCTCAGCCTGCACGCTCATCCAGAGTTCGCAGAGATTCTCAGCCGTCAGCTCGCCTGATCTGCGCGCCTCATGGACCTTGCGCTCGAAGGAGTAGAACGCGATCTGGCGCACGACCGTGTTGATCATGTCCTCGACCTTGGCCGCCAGCATCGCCTTGCGCTGCTTTGCGTCCCTGGTGCCGTCGAGCAGGCGGCGGAAGGTCAGCATCTCCCCGAAGACGCTGGCGGTCTCGGCCAGCGTCAATGGCGTCGGCGCCATCAGTGCGCCATTGGGGCCGGCCAGCACCTGGTGGACGCCATGGCCGAGCTCATGGGCCAGCGTCATCACGTCACGCGGCTTGCCCTGATAGTTCACGAGCACATAGGGATGCGCGGATGGCACGGTCGGGTGAGCAAACGCGCCCGGCGCCTTGCCGGGGCGCGCCGGCGCGTCGATCCAGCACTCATCGAAGAAGCGCCGCGCGATGCCGGCCATCTCGGGCGAGAAGGCGTGGTAGGCGTCGAGCACGGTGTCGCGCGCCTCGGCCCAGGGAATGGTGCGCTGCTCGACTTGCGGCAGCGGCGCGTTGCGGTCCCAGAAATCGAGCTGCTCGCGGCCGAACCATTTGGCCTTGAGCTTGTAGTAGCGGTGCGACAGGCGCGGATAGGCCTCGCGTACCGCGGAAACGAGAGCGTCCACGACCTCTCGCTCGACGCGATTGGCTAGATGGCGGGAATCCGCGACATCCTCGAATTTGCGCCAGCGGTCGGAAATCTCCTTGTCCTTGGCGAGCGTGTTGGTGATCAGCGCGAAGCTGCGCAATTGACCGCGGAAGACCTCGCCCAGCGCTTCGGCCGCAGCCTTGCGGACCGCGCCGTCGGCGTCCTGCAGCTTGTTCAGCGTCAGTTCGAGCGTCAGTTCCTCGCCGTCGAGCGTGAAGCGCAGCGAGGCGATGGTCTCGTCGAAGAGCCGGTTCCAGGCCGCTTGCCCGGTCATCGACTTCTCGTGGAACAATTCCTCGATGCGATCCTCGAGCTGGTGCGGCTTGTCCTTGGCGAGGTCGTCGAGCCAGGGCTTCCAATGCGAAAGCGGCGCCTGGCCCGAGATGCGCGCCATCAGCGCGGGGTCGATCCGGTTCAGCTCCAGCTCGAAGAAGAGCAATTCTGTCACGGCCGCGTTCAGGCGGTCCTGCGTGTCGCCATAGAATTTCGCGCGCTGCGGGTCGGTGGTATCGCCGGAATAGACCAGGCCGGCATAAGCGCCGATTCGCCCGAGCAGGTCGCTGAGCGTCTCATAACCGGCGACCGCCTCGGCCAGCACGGTCGCGGCGTCCTCGCGCTGGGCGAACGGGCCGAGCTTGCCGCGATAGAGTTCGGCGAAGCGCTGCGATTCGCTCAAAGCGCGTTCGAGGTCGGCCTTGAAGGCGGGCGAATCCATCGCCGGGTAGAGGTGGCTCAGATCCCATTCCGGCAGCGGGCCCAGCGCCTTGGCGCTGCGCGCCGAGCGCTCGGCAGCTGTGGCGAAAGCGGCGGGATCGACCATCCCTGTCACGACGAAATTCATCTCTGCAACACCTCGCTGGCCCGATAGGCCTTCCCCACTCATATGCGCGGAGCGGCGTTTGCGATCAACGCCGGAGCGCCGGGCAGAGATGGTTTGACGCAGGCTGTGGCGCTTAAGCGCCGCTTAACCGTTCTGGCCGAGGATGACCCAGAACGGAACAGCCGATTCCGTCTCGCGATGTCGTTTTCGCTCTGCCTGGCCTTCGAGGTTTCATGTCCGCCACCGTTCTCGTCGTCGACGACGATCCCGTCCAGCGCCGTCTGCTCGACGCGATGCTGAAGCGCTTTGGTTACGATGTGGTCGTCGTCGAGAGCGGCAGCGAGGCGGTCAATCTGCTTGGCCATGGGGAGGGCGAGAAATTCGATGCCGTGGTGCTCGATCTCGTCATGCCGGAGCTCGATGGCATGGGTGTGCTCGCGGCGCTGCGCGAGCGCGGCATCGAGACGCCGGTCATCGTGCAGACGGCGCATAGCTCGATCGAGACCGTCGTCTCGGCGATACGCGCCGGCGCGGTCGATTTCGTGGTCAAGCCGGTCGGCGCGGAACGCCTGCAGATATCGCTCAAGAACGCGCTGAAGCTGGGCGCGCTCGAACATGAATTGCGTCACATCAAGCGGCGTGTCTCCGGCACGCTCGGTTTCCGCGACCTCGCCACCAAGAGTGCCGACATGGCGCGCGTGGTGCGCCTGGCCGAGCGCGCTGCCAAATCCAATATCCCGATCTTGGTCGAGGGCGAATCGGGCGTTGGCAAGGAGGTGCTGGCGCGCGCGATCCAAGGCACCAGCGACCGCAAGGGCAAGCCCTTCGTCACGGTGAACTGCGGCGCGATCCCGCATAATCTCGTCGAGTCGATCCTGTTCGGCCATGAGAAGGGCGCCTTCACCGGCGCGACCGAGCGCCATATCGGCAAATTCGTCGAGGCCAATGGCGGCACGCTCTTCCTCGACGAGGTCGGCGAATTGCCGCTCGACGCGCAGGTCAAGTTATTGCGTGCCATCCAGGAGGGTGAGGTCGACCCTGTCGGCGCCAAGAAGTCGGTGCGCGTCGATATCCGCATCATCTCCGCGACCAATAAGAGCCTGCTCGACCAGGTGAAGCAGGGCGAGTTCCGCGAGGATCTCTATTACCGCCTCAACGTCTTCCCGATCACGCTTCCGCCCTTGCGCCAGCGCCGCGAGGATATCGCCGATCTGGCGCGCGGTTTCCTGGCGCGCTTCGCCGCTGAGGAAGGCAAGAAGCTGCGCGGGCTCAGCGCCGAGGCGCTTGGGCTGATCAGCGGCTATGACTGGCCGGGCAATGTCCGCCAGCTCGAGAACGCGATGTTCCGCGCGGTGGTCCTGGCCGATGGCGACGAATTGACCGTGGCCGAGTTCCCGCAGATCGCGGCCCAGATGGAGGGCTTCGACATCCGCATCCCGCCGGTGTCGGCCTCGCTGATGCGCCAGGACATGCGCAACGACACGCCGCGCATCATCCAGATGCCGGTGCGCGATCCCAATTCGCTCGAACTTGTCGCGGGGTCCGACATGCGCAAGCTCGATGCTCTCGAGCGCGAGATCATCAAATTCGCGCTGACGCATTACCGCGGTCACATGTCGGAGATATCGCGCAAGCTCGGCATCGGCCGCTCGACGCTCTATCGCAAGCTCAAGGATTACGGGCTGATCGAGAATGAGTCTGGTGCTGAAGGCGAGGACGCGGCCTGACGCATGCAGCCGAATCGCAGCTCCCTATTCGCGAATGGCGGGGTCGGTTTCGGCCGAGATCACACTAAAAATTTAAAGCCGATCGGCACTGTCTGAATAGCGGGGGCTGTTGCGCCGCCGCATCTTGTCCAAATCCGCTGACTCACGCAGAAGCGGTGAGATCTCGGCGAACATTCGAGGATAGCCAGCATGCGTCGTCGCCACTGGGCGGGCTTGGGTTCAGCCTCGGTTCTGGCGCTTGCGCTGGGGCTGACGGCAGCGCGCGCGCAAGCGCCTTCTGCCCAAGCGCCCTCTACCATGGAACCTGCGCTCGGCCTCGCGTTGCCGGAGCAGCCGGCCCTGGTCATCCTGCGCGAAGAGCGGCCGGCCGAGGCCTCTCGGGAAGAGCCCGGCATGGTGACGGGAACGGTCGCTCCCTCAGTGGTGCCGCAGAACAATCTCGTGACGTCCGAGCCGCAGCCTACGCCTGCGACGACGCCCGGGGTCGATGACCGTCCCGCAGCGCTCGACATCCCAGCCGCCGACATCCCGGCCGTCGATCTGCCGCCGCTCGATCCGGCGCTGGCGCCGCCCGAGCCGCTGCGCTCGGCTGCGCCCAGCGAGGTCACGATTCCCCCGCCGGACCTGCCCAAGGTCGTGGTCGAATTGCCCTCCGGCTCCACTCTCGCCGGTGATATCGCGGCGCGCATGAGCGAGGGGCTGGCGCTGCCGCGCCTGGCCGAACGTGAGCGCAACGAGATCCTGGCCGCCTATCAGGCGCAGGAGAACCGGCCGCTGTGGATCGACGGCAAGGGCTGGAGCGAGGCCGCCAAGCATCTCGTCGCCCAGCTCGGCCGCGCGGCTGAGGACGGGCTGAGGCCGACCGATTATCCGCTGCCGGTGTTCGAGGCGAGCGACAAGGGCAAGCTCGCAGAAGCCGATGTCAGGCTCTCGGCATTGGCCGTGCTCTATGCCCGCGATGCGCGCGGCGGCCGCATCGATCCGCGCCGCCT
Source organism: Bosea vaviloviae (assembly GCF_001741865.1). Classification (NCBI taxonomy): domain Bacteria; kingdom Pseudomonadati; phylum Pseudomonadota; class Alphaproteobacteria; order Hyphomicrobiales; family Alloboseaceae; genus Allobosea; species Allobosea vaviloviae. The sequence continues at coordinate 280,561 of NZ_CP017147.1, read as the reverse complement.
GTCGAAGCTGATCACGCCGACGCTCTATCTGCCCTCGGCTACCGAGGTGCTGTCGGAACTGACGGCGGTGCAGGATCCGGGTGCGGCGCTCGCCGCCTATAACCCGCCGCATGAGCAGTATCGCCGCCTCAAGGCCAAGCTCGCCGAGTTGCGCGAGCATCTCGACGATACGCCGCTGGTGCGCATTCCGGCTGGCCCGCCGCTGAAGCTCGGCATGCGTGACGAGCGCGTGCCGCTGGTCCGGGCGCGACTGGGCCTGGGCCCGTCGGAGGAACCGGTCTTCGATCATTCGACCGCGCTGGCGCTTGCCGATTTCCAGAAGAAGGCCGGGCTGCCGGCCAATGGCGTGCTCAGCGAGCGCACGCTGGCCGCGCTGGGTACGCCGGCGACCGCGCGCGGCGAGCAGGACATCATCGCCCAGATGGAGCGCTGGCGCTGGCTGCCGCCCGATCTCGGTGAGAGCCACATCATCGTCAACGTGCCGGAGTTCATGGTCCGCGTCGTGCGCGACGGCAAGGTCGTGCACGAGACCCGCGCCATTGTCGGCAAGCCCGATACGGCGACGCCGATCTTCTCGCACAAGATGGACCACGTCATCGTGAATCCGTCCTGGAACGTGCCGCCTTCGATCCTGAAGAAGGAGTTCCTGCCGGGGCTCGCTGCCGATCCGAACTATGCCGCCAAGCGCGGCTATGTGGTGACGCGGCACGGCAACAACATCTCCGTCCGCCAGCCCCCGGGCGAGCGCAACGCGCTCGGCTGGATCAAGTTCATGTTCCCCAACGACCATGCCGTCTATCTGCACGACACGCCGAACCGCCGGCTTTTCGCCAGCGAGCGTCGCGCGTTCAGCCATGGCTGCGTGCGCGTCGACAATCCCTTCCTGCTGGCGGACCAGGTGCTCGGGCCGGACTGGTCGCATGAGCGGCTGAAGCGCCTGATTGGCTCGGGCGAGCGCATGATCAAGCTGCCGCAGCCATTACCGATTCATCTGGTCTATAATACCTATGTCGTAGGCGCCGACGGCCACATGACGGTTTTCGACGATCTCTACGGCTTCCATCGGCTCGTCCGGCAGGCGCTGGAGCAGCGCGGCTGAACCCATCCGGCGGGCTGGGCACGGTTTCGCCACGTTCCGCGGTTAGCGGAACTCGGCGGAAAATTCTGGGTATGGCGATTGCCGACCTGGTAACCTTGGATTAACTCTTCTCCGCAACTGTTCGTTCACGTTCATCGCGCCGCGTCAGGCGTGCACCGAGACGGGTCAAGCAGATTGGGCATGTCTATCGCCACGCGTTCGAGACGGCTTTCGGCGCTGCCGAAGCCGGGCTTCCGCCAGTTTTTGGCGCTGAGCGTGGCGGCCACGGCTCTGATGCTCGGCGTGCGCGGCACGCAGGATGCCGTCGCCAATGGCGACACGCGCACCATCACCATCACGCATATGCACACCAAGGAGGAGACGACCGTCACCTTCAAGCGCGATGGCCGCTATGATTCCGCTGCGCTGGAGAAGCTGAACTGGGCGCTGCGCGACTGGCGCACCGACGAGCCGATCCGGATGGACCCGCGCCTGTTCGACGTCGCCTGGGAGGTGCAGCGCGCGGTTGGTTCCCAGGAATCCTTCCACGTCGTCTCGGCCTATCGCTCGCCGGGCACCAATTCGATGCTGCGCCGGCGCTCGCGAGCTGTCGCCAAGAACAGCCAGCACATGCTCGGCAAGGCGATGGATTTCTATCTGCCGGATACGCCGACGGCCAAGATCCGCGAGGCCGGCATGCGGCTCCAGCGCGGCGGCGTCGGCTTCTATCCCGGCGCGCATACGCCCTTCGTCCATCTCGACGCCGGCTCGGTCCGTTCCTGGCCGCGCATGACGCGCGATCAATTGGTGCGGCTGTTCCCGGACGAGAAGACAGTGCATCTGCCGGCCGATGGCCATCCGCTCGCGGGCTATGAACTGGCCAAGGCCGATGTGATGTCGCGCGGCGGCTCGGTCGCCGGTTACGCGAGTGCCGATTCCGATGAAGGCGCGGTGATCTCGTCGGGTCGCAAGAGCTTGTGGGCGGCCCTTTTCGGCGGCGATGACGAGGAAGCGGATGCGCGCCCGACGCGCGGCCGCGGCAATTCGCCAAAGCCCCAGCCGACGGTCATGGCCTATGCCGCCCCCGCCCGGGATGACAGCAATTCCAATGATGGCGGGCGCTTCGCCGTTGCGGTGCAGGCTCCCGCTCCCGAACCCGCCGCCCGCACGGTCGTGCGCGAGCGCTCCGAGCGGCTGGCGCCGAGAATCGTCGAGCCGCAACCGGCGCAGGTCGCCGCCGTGGCGCCCGCCGCTGCACCGGCACCGCCGGCCGACGACAAGCGGCCGAGACTGATCGACGCCCCGATTCCGCTGGCGCGACCGCGCGGCCTGACCATGCCGCTGCAGCCCGGCGATTCGATCCAGGTCGCGGCCTTGCCGGCCTCCGGCGGCGCGCTCGCCTTCGCCCCGCAAGGTGCGACCGCAGAGGATCAGAAGCTTGTCCTGGCCTCGCTGCCGCCGCGCCGGCCCGACCAGATGGTTTCGCTGATCGAGGCCGTGGTGGAAGGCAAGCCCATGAACGCGCCTATGCCGCCGACCCGCCCCGCTGCCTTCGCCAATCTGGTGCTCGCGGATCTGCGCGGCGGGACGGGAGCCTCCGCCGAGACGCCGCAGGTGCAGCCGGCTGGGCGTCTGGTCACGATCACGCATCCGCTGCCGCCTGGCCGTCCGCGCGAGGACGGTTTTGTGCTGGCCTCGATGCCCTCCGTCAGCCGGCATGCGCCAAGCCCGGCTCCGGCGACCCCGATCGTGGCGCAATATGATGCCGACCGGACGGGGCTCGATTCGCTCTTCGCGACGGTTGTGCGCAGCCCGGCCACCGCCGGCAAGGCGGTCACGGTCGCCACCGCCCGCACCAAAGCCGGGCCAGCCAACAATGCCGAACCGATTCAGGCTCCGGGACCGGCGGCCTCTCTCGGCTTCAGCCATGCCGAGCCGAGCGACGCCAAGACGGGCTCGTTCAGCGGCCCGGCGGTCAGGCCGCTGCCGACGAATTTCGTCCAGAACTGAGCGCAGCTCGTTTTGACGGCCATCTGACGCGGCTGTCTGCGCTTCCGGTGCTCACGGACTTTAGTCCGCTGCGCTCCGGTTCTCGACAACCACGCCAGCCGACTCGCACGCCAGCCGACTCGAGCAGTTTCCGAACCAATTGGATCGTTCAACAGCTCTCGCTCTTTGTTTTAACGCGTTTTCTTCACGCGAACCGGTATCCACTTCGCTCGAAAACGCTCTAGCCAGAACGATCTGCGGGCGCGCTCTACGGTTCCTCGCGGTCGATCGGCCAATGCTTGAACACGTCGAGCGCCTCGCAGGCCTTCGCTTGCGCGGCCAGCGCCGGCCAGCGTTCCTCCGGCGCATAATCAGGGATCACGAAGCGGCAGAAACCCCAGGCGATCGCGGCGGAGATGTCGCCGGGCCGCAGGTTCGGCCCAGCGCCGAGTTCGCCGCGCTTGGTCGCCGCATCGAGCAGGTCGAGGGCGGTGTCGAGCTGCGCGACGATGCGCTCCTGCCAGGGCGCGTAGCGCTGTGCGTCGGGCCGTTTGCGCTCATACTCGATCGAGACGGCCTTGTCGGCGGCGACGATGCCGATACCGGTCAGGCCGAGATCGCGTGTCCGCGCGGCTGCATCGTTCGGGCGCAGCGAGCGGCCGGCGACATCCTCGAAATGCTGGATGATCAGATTGGAATCGGTGATCACCGTGCCGTCGTCGCAGACGAGCGAGGGCGCCTTGATCAGCGGGTTGATCTTGGCGAAGGCTTCCATGTGCCGGAACACCGAGACCGAACGGTGCTCGAAATCGAGCCCCAGGAGCCTCCCCGTGACGGCAGCGCGGCGGACATAAGGGCTGTCCAGCATTCCAACGAGCAACATGGCTGTCTCCAGTTCGGGTGCGCCGCAACAATGCCGCGAGGCCGGCGGGAAGCCACGCGAATTCGCGTGATTTCACGCATCACGGGGCGTGATGGAGCCGGGCAGCGCGAGAGGGAAAATCCTTGCCCGGGTCAACAAACGCGCTAGCCTGCGGGACAAGCCCCACGGTGGACGAGGTGCGCCGATGTCTGTCGCCGAAGAACGGTCTGCCGCCGAAACCCTGTCTTTTCCGCACGCCGCGCCAGCGCCCGCCAAGGTCCCCGAGCCAGGCCATCGCCACGAGACCGGCGTCGTCGCCTCCAGCGTCTATGCCCATGGCGTGCGCATCGCCGATATACCCATCGAGGAAGCTGGCGCATGGGCCCGCAAGGACGGCCATGTCGTCTGGATCGGCCTGCTCGAGCCCGATTCCGATCTGCTCCACCGTGTGCAGCAGCAGTTCAACCTGCATCCGCTTGCGGTCGAGGACGCGACGAACGCCCATCAGCGCCCGAAGCTCGAACAATATGGCGACGCGCTTTTCGTCGTCGCGCGCACGGCCCAGCTGGTCGACAAGCGCATCGCGTTTGGCGAGACGCATATCTTCGTCGGCAATGGCTATATCGTCAGCGTCCGCCACGGCGCCTCGACCTCGTACAAGACGGTGCGACAGCACTGGGAGACCTGTCCGACCTCGCTCGCGAAGGGGGAGGATTTCATCCTCTACGCGATCCTCGATTTCATCGTCGACAACTACATGCCGGTGCTCGAGGCGATCCATGAGGAGGTCGAGGAGATCGAGGACAAGGTGCTGGCGAAGCCGATGATCCGCGACGACATCGAGCGGCTCTACATGCTGCGGCGCGATCTTCTGCGCTTGCGCAATGCAGCCGCGCCTTTGGTCGATGTCTGCCAGCGCCTCGCCAATGCGAATGTGCCGCAGGTGCGCCCGACGCTCGCGCCGATGTTCCGCGACGTGACCGACCATGTCCGCACGGTTCAGGAAAAGATCGACAGCCTGCGCGAGGTGCTCGCCTTCGCCTTCGAGGTGAGCCTGCTCATCGGCCAGAGCCAGGAAAACGCGATCACCAAGAGGCTCGCCTCATGGGCTGCTATTCTCGCGGTGCCGACGGCAGTCGCCGGCATCTATGGCATGAACTTCAAGAACATGCCGGAGCTCGAACTCCAGTTCGGCTATCACACCGTCCTGGCGCTGATCGTCAGCTCCTGCGCGGTGCTCTTTTGGCGCTTCAAGAAGAATGGCTGGCTGTGAGCGGGCCTTTGCGCTCCGAAATCGGCAACACCCGCTCAGTCATCCCGGACAAGTGGCGCAAGCCGCGCTGATCCGGGATGACGTCGAGGGTGGATAAAAGGCTCAGGCGCTCTCGCCGACGGCCTGCAGGTAGAGGTCGAGGATGGCTTCCTCCTCGGCGCGCTCATTGGCGTCGCGCTTGCGGATGGCGATCACCTTGCGCAGGACCTTGACGTCGTAGCCATTGCCCTTGGCCTCGGCATAGACCTCCTTGATGTCGTCGGAGATGGTCTTCTTCTCTTCCTCGAGGCGCTCGATGCGCTCGACGATGCTCTTCAGCTGGTCGCCAGCAACCGGATCTTCCATCTGCATATCCTTAAGCGGTGGGGAAATTTGGCCGGAGGGTTCGCACCGCGCGGGGGCCGGCGTCAAGCGCGAAGCGGCACTTCGCGCGGGATGCTCAACAGCCGCGATGTCTCAGCCGGCGCGCAATGAGGCAAGACATCCGGGCAGGATTGCGGCCAGTCGCTCGCCCCAGTCGCGTGCGGTGGCGTCGCTGGCGATCAGATCCTGGCGCAGTTCGATCAGCGTCTCGTGCAAGCCGCGGCGCGTCGCGTGACGGTCGATCGTGTCGCCGGGCAGGCCGCCGCGATAGGGTTCGTTGTCGCCGACCACGAGATCGCCCTCGCGCTGCAAGGCGGCGATCAGCAGCTGCGACAATGCGCCTTCACCGTCCCAGAGCACGCCGACATGCCAGGGCCGCGCTGCGGCCTTCCAGAATGGCGTGAAGGAGTGCAGCGAGACGATCGCGGGCGGGTGACCGGCGGCGAGTGCGGCGTCTACCGCCGCATCGATCGCCGCGTCATAGGGCTCGTAGTAGCGCGCCACGCGCTCAGTGATGCCGGCTTGATCGATATGACGGTTGCCGGGCACGATCGCGCCGTCGGAGAGGCGCATCACCAGCGTCGGGTCGTCCAGGCCGCGATTGGGGTCGATCAGCAGGCGCGAGAAATTGCTCAGCACGGCAGGCGCATTGAGCGCCCGCGCCATGGCGCGCGTCATCTCGGCCGCGCCGATGTCATAGGCGATATGGCGTTCGAGCTGGGCCGGCGGCAGGCCGAGCGAATCGAGTTCGGGCGGGATCGCGTTGGTGGCGTGGTCGCAGATCAGCAGGATGCCGCTCGCGAGATCGCCCGGAATGACCTCGACCTCGCCGGGTGCGCGGAGCACCGCCGGCTTCAGCGCTATGGCCGGTCGGGTCTTGGCCGGTTGGGTCTCGGCCGGATCGATCCGCATGCGTCCCTCAAAAAGTATGATTATATCGGGAAAAGGCTGATGACGTTCGCCCGGCCGCGACTTAAAAGAATCAGCAACGAAAGTCGATGAAATCGACATGAAAGTTCGGGCGGAAGGTGGGCGGCGGTGCAGGCGAGACGTGACGATACGACAGGCTCTCGCGCAACCGCCCGTGTGATCTTCGATGCCGCCGTCGCGCGCGCCCATCCCGCCGGCTGCCTGCCGGCGCATCTGCCGGTTCCTCCGGCAACGGGGCGCCTGATCCTGCTCGCCGCTGGCAAGGCGGCGGGCAGCATGACCGCGCTGGCCGAGGCACATTATCTCGATTCGGGCTTTCCGCAGGACCGGCTCACCGGCCATGCCGTCGCGCGCCATGGCTATGAGACGGTGACCCGCCACATCCCGATGGTCGCGGCCGGCCATCCCGTACCCGATCAGGGCAGCGTCGACAGCGCGGCGCTGGCGCTGGCGCTGGCGGCCTCCGCCGCCGCCGACGAGCTCGTGCTCGTGCTGCTCTCGGGCGGCGGTTCGGCGAACTGGGTTGCGCCGGCCGGCAGCCTGACGCTGGCCGAGAAGCAGGCGGTCAACAAGGCGCTGCTGCGCTCGGGCGCGCCGATCGGCGAGATGAACATCGTCCGCAAGCGGCTTTCGCGGATCAAGGGCGGCAGGTTGGCGCTCGCCGCCGCTCCGGCGCGTTTGCTGACGCTTGCGGTCTCCGACGTGCCCGGCGATGAGCCGACAGCCATCGCCTCGGGGCCGACCGTGCCCGACCCGACCACGCTGGCGCAGGCCCGTGCCATCGTCGCCCGTTACAAGCTCGATCTGCCGCCCGCCGCGCGCGCGCTTCTCGATGACGATGCCAGCGAGACGCCCAAGCCCGGCCATCCCGCCTTCGCCAACAGCGAATTCCGCATTATCGCCCGCCCGGCCGATGCGCTTGCGGCGGCGAGGGAGGCTGCAGAGGCTGCAGGCTATGCGGTGCATGATCTTGGCGCCGATCTCGAAGGCGAGGCACGCGATGTCGCCAACGCCCATGCGGCGCTCGCGTGCAAATTGAAGGCGCTGGGCAAGCGCACCGCCATCCTGTCCGGCGGTGAATTGACGGTGACGCTGCGCGGGCAAGGCCGGGGCGGGCCGAATCAGGAATATGCGCTGGCGCTCGCCATCGCGCTCGCCGGCGAACCGGGCATCGTCGCACTCTCGGGCGATACCGACGGCACCGACGGCGGTGGCGGCGAGGCGACCGATCCGGCCGGTGCGGTGATCGATCCCACGACTTTGACGCGCGCTGCCGCGCTCGGCCTCGTTCCTGCCCAATCGCTCGCCGACAACGATTCGACGGGTTTCTTCGAGCCGCTCGGCGATCTGCTGCGGACGGGACCGACCCTGACCAATGTGAATGATTGCCGCGTGATCCTGATAGACCCTTGAGATGACCCGCATCAGCCCGACGATCTTGCGACTATGCCTGCTGGCGGCCTGCCTCGTGGCCGGGGCTTCGCCCGCCTTCGCCGATCTGCGCATGTGCAACACCACAGGCAGCCGCGTCGGCGTCGCGATCGGCTATCGCGACGCGCAGGGTTGGACCACGGAAGGCTGGTGGAACCTCAGCCCGCGCGGCTGCGAGACGCTGCTGCGCGGCACCTTGGCGGCGCGTTTCTACTATGTGCATGCTGTCGATTACGACAAGGGTGGCGAATGGACGGGAAAATCCGTCATGTGCACGCGCAACAAGGAATTCACGATCCGTGGCATCGAGGATTGCCTGGCGCGCGGTTTCGACCGCGCCGGCTTCTTCGAGGTCGATACGGGCGAGCAGAAAAGCTGGACGATCCAGCTCACCGACACCACCGGCAATGCGCCGCAACGCCCCTGAGGGATTGAAGAAGAATGAAGCGGGAACGCCGGATCAAGATCATCGCCACGCTGGGGCCTGCCTCCGCGACCGAGGAGATGTGCGCAAAGCTGTTCGAGGCGGGCGTCGACGTCTTCCGCATCAATATGAGCCACACACAGCGCGAGACCCTGCCCGAGAAGATCGCGATGCTGCGCTCGCTGGAGACGAAATTCCGTCGCCCGGTCGGGATTCTCGCCGATCTGCAGGGGCCGAAGCTGCGCGTCGGCCAGTTCGGCGGCGATGGCGGCGTGATGCTGGAGAAGGGCGCGAAGTTCACGCTCGATTCCGACCCCGCGCCCGGCACGCTCAAGCGGGTGCATCTGCCCCATCCCGAGATCCTGACCGCGCTGGAGCCCGGCCACAACCTCATCCTCGACGACGGCAAGATCCGGCTCGTGGTCGAGAAGGCGACGCGAACCCAGGCCGTGACCCGCGTCACGATCGCCGGCCGCCTGTCCTCGCGCAAGGGCGTCAGCCTGCCGGATACGACGATCCCGGTCTCGGCGATGACGGATAAGGACCGTTCGGACGCTGAAGCCGCGGCTGCCGCCGGCGTCGACTGGATCGCGCTCTCCTTCGTGCAGCGGCCCGAGGACATGGCCGATCTGCGCAAGATCGTGCAGGGCAGGGCGCTGGCGCTCGCCAAGATCGAGAAGCCCCAGGCCTTGCTGCGTCTGGAGGAGATCATCGAGGCGTCCGACGCGATCATGGTGGCGCGCGGCGATCTCGGCGTCGAGATGCCGCTGGAGAAGGTGCCCGGCACGCAGAAGCGCATCGTCCGCATGGCGCGGCGCAAGGGCAAGCCGGTCGTCGTCGCCACGCAGATGCTGGAGAGCATGATCACCGCCCCGGTGCCGACGCGCGCCGAGGTCTCCGACGTCGCCACCGCCGTGTTCGAGGGCGCCGATGCGGTGATGCTCTCGGCCGAGAGCGCGGCCGGACAATATCCGATCGAGGCGGTGACGATGATGAACCGCATCGCCGAGGAGGTCGAAAGCGAATCGGTCTACCGCACCATCCTGGAATCACAGCGGGCCGAGCCCGAGGCGACGGGCGCCGACGCCATCGCCAAGGCCGCCCATGAGATCGCCGACACGCTGAACCTCAAGGCCGTCTGCGCCTGGACCTCTTCGGGCTCGACGGCGATGCGGCTCGCGCGCGAGCGGCCGAATTCGACGGTGATCGCCTTGACCCCGAACCGGGCCACGGCGCGCCGCCTCACCCTGGTCTGGGGCGTGCATGCGGTCGTGACCAAGGACGCCAGCGACATCGACGACATGGCCTCGCGCGCCTGTAAATTCGCGGTGCGCGAGAACTTCGCCAAGCTCGGCGACCGCATCATCGTGGTGGCGGGCGTGCCCTTCGGCACGCCGGGCGCGACCAATATGGTCCGCATCGCCTTCGTGGCGAAGGAGCATGTCGAGCAGGCGTGAGGGCAATGTCGTTTCGTGCGCGTCGCAGCACGCAGCGCTGCAACGCGTGCGGGATGACACGGTGCGTCAGTTCAGCGCCAGCCCCGATCGGGGGCCGACCATCTGGTCGATCGCCTCGACGACGATCTCCGGCGCGGCGTGGTGCGGCATGTGGCCGACGCCTGGCAGCAGGATGAGCCGGCCCTGCGGCGCTTCGCGCGCGATCGCAGCTGAATGGATCGTGGGTGAGACGATGGCGTCGCTGTCGCCGGTGATCGCGGTCACCGGCAGCTTGAGTTCGCGATAGCGCGGGGCCTGCGCTGTGACGAAATCAAGGGTCGCGGCGATATCCTGCGAATTGGCCTGGAAGTCGGCCGGGCGCAGCAGCAACCGGATCTCGCCCGTATCGAGATAGCCGGGCGTCACCGCACGCGGTGCAAAGACGCTGCTCGCACCCTCGTCCAGCATGAGATTCGCGGCGGGCAAGGCGACGAGCCTGGTGAAGAGCGGGCCGATCAAGGGCGATGTCGCGAGGTGGTGATACCAGGCGATGCCGGTCGGCCAGGGATGGGTGACGCCGCCGAGCAGGACGAGGCCCTTCAACCGCTGGGGCCGGTCGAGCGCGATGCGGGTCGAGAGCGCGCCGGCGAGCGAGTGCGCCACTAGCACGAAGCGCTCGGGCGCGATCTGGTCGAGCGCCTGCATGATCGCCGCGGCCTGGCGTGCGGGATCGGCCATTGCCGCGCCGTCCAGCCTGTCGCTCCAGCCATGGCCCGGCCGGTCGAGCGCGATGACGCGGTAATGGCCGAGCTCGGGTCCGAGCGTCGCCAGCAGGTCGGCATGGTCCGAGGAGGCGCCATGGACCAGCACGACCGTGCCATGGCTTTCGCCGGAGGGCTGGAGCTCGCGGTAGTGCAGCCGGCCGCCGGCGAGGGCGGCGAAGGCGCCCTTGGGCGGGTAGAGCCGGGCGACCTCGGCGCCGAGCCATTCGGTTCGCAGCATCAGGCCGCAGGCGAGAAGAAGGGCAGGGATGACGAGCGCGCGGATCAGCATGCTTCGCTTACGCTGCCGCGCCGGCTTCGGTTTCGCCAGGGATCACGACGCGTGCTTCAGGCGTCGCGTCCGTCGACTTCGCTCGCTAGCGATTCGACCGCGCTCTTGATCGCCTCCAGCTGTGGATAGATCGCGAGCGCGCGGCGATAGGCCACCATGGCGTGCTTGTCGTCGCCCTGCTGCCGCAGGATCGAGCCGAGGCCGATCATCGCGCCATAGTGGCGCGGCTCGCGCTTCAAGGTCTCGCCGATGTCGAGCATCGAGCGAATCGGGTCGCCGGCGATGAAGAGCGCATTGGCGCGCTGGTTCCAGGCCTCGGCCCAGTCGGGCTCCAGGCTGATGACGCGGTCGAGCAGTTCGATCGCGAGTTCAGTCTGCTTGTCGCGCAGAGCCGTCTGGGCGCGCGTCATCAAGAGATCGGCGGTGTCGGAGCCAGAGCGCGCCCAGCGACGCTGGATCAGATTGGCGATGCCCTTGGCTTCCTCGGACGATTTGGCGGCGGCGAGGCGCTCGAACAGGCGGTCGAGCGTGGCGGCTGGTGTCCTCGGCGGGGCGGGCGCGGGCGCAACCGGATTATCGTCCTTGTCTGCGGGCGGGACGAAACCGGGGCGCGGCGGCGGGCTTTCCTGAGCGCGCAGCGGGGCGGCCGAGAAGGGCGCGGCTGCGGCCAGCGCCAGCGCGAAAGCGACGGGAAGCATGCGCGAATTGATCATGCACTGCAGTGTAAAGGAGCTGCTGCGTGCGTCAATTCACGGAGAGGCGAGTTGGCCACGACGCGAAGACTTGGCCACAACGCAAAAAGGCGGGATACGCCCGAGGGCGCCCCGCCATGCCGTCCAACCGGAGCGAGAACCGCGCGACGAAGCCGCCGCGCGCCAAATCTCAGCCCTGGCGCGCCTTGAAGCGCTTCTGGACCTTGTTGATGATGTAGACGCGGCCCTTGCGGCGCACGAGCTGGTTGTCGCGATGGCGCGCGCGCAGCGACTTCAGCGAATTGCGGATCTTCATGGTCTCAACTCCGTCGATCTGCCTTTGCGGGCAAACCGGTCAAAAACTAAGCCTTCCGACGCGAACCGGAGACCGGCCCTCATCGACCACGCGAATGGTGCGGCTGATGCGATGCCGGCTGTATACGGATTTTTCCGGATATCGCAAGGGCGAAGCCGGCTTGAGCGACCAAAAAACCTCAGGCGATCGCCGCCAGATAACGCTCGAAGGAACGCTCCAGCGCCGCCTTGGCTCCGCCGGCGATGACCCGGCCCTCGAAGCCGCCATAGACCTTGTCGAAGGCGTAAGGCTCCAGGATCGCCGCGATCCGGCGGATCGTCGCGGCGTTGACCGGGATCATGTTCGGATAGGAGTAGAGCGCGCTGACATGGCGGCGATCAGCTGTGACCTGCAGCACGTCGCCGGTATAGAGCGCTCCCGCTCCCGCTGCGTGATGCAGCACGGTCGCGCCGGCGAAATGCCCGCCGCAGCGTAGCAGGGTGAGCGCGGGGCCAAGCTTCAGCGCCTCGCCGTCCCAGTGCCTGATCGCCGGATCGGGCTCGGTCACCCAGACCCGGTCGTCGGCATGGAGATGCACCGGCACGTCGAGCGCCTGCGCCCATTCCGCCATCGCGGAGTAGAAATGCGGATGCGAGATCGCGATGCCGATGATCTTGCCGCGCGCCCGGACCGCATCGAGCGCGGTTTGTGTGACCAGGCCGATGCAGTCCCAGAGCAGATTCCCTTCTTCGGCCTCGACGAGCAGCGCGCGCTGATCGATGGCGAAAGCGGGCTGGATGCGCAGGCCGAGCACGCCATGGTCCGGCACACAGGCGACATGGTGATCGGCGGCGAGCTCGTCCGTCGTCAGCCAGTCCTGCCCGCCCCAGCGAACATATTGCCGTTCGTCGAGGCAGATCGGGCAGCCGGGCGGCGGTGTCGGGGCATCGGGAAAGCGCGCGCCGCATTGGCGGCAGAGGAAGCGGGGCATGGCAAACGCTCCGGGGCGGTAAGGTCACGATGCTAGCCTCGGCGGCGCGGCGGCGTTATCTGGCGCGGAGCCGGGCCGCCATGCATGCGCGCGACGCAACCATGGCGTCGGCATGGCCTAGAGGTTGTTATGGACTATCGGGATGATTTGACGCAGGCGATTTTGTGCGAATGCCAGGAGTTCGAGGACGCAAACCTGCCGGTTTGCTACGAAGAACGACGCCGCAGTCGCGCAAAAGCGCCGCGCCCTGCGGGTGAGGTGAAAACGGCGGAGCTGCAGCGTCGCATCGTTTGCCGATACCAATGGTATCGTCTGCGCAATGCTCCTCCCATCTCCGCCGTTTTGACCTCATCAAATCGTCCCGATAGTCCATAACAACCTCTAAGCAAGGGAACTTCTGGGCATTGCCGTGCGTTTCCAACCATTGATCTCTTTTGGGAAAATCATCGTGAAAACCCTGACCCTGACTTTGCTTGCCGTGACCGCACTCGCGCTTGGAGCCTGCGGCAACCGGACGGAACAGCGCATCGGCGGTGCGGCCGTGGGCGCGGGCACCGGCGCTGTCGTCGCCGGTCCTGTCGGAGCCGTAGTCGGTGGAGCAGCTGGCGCGATCGCGGCACCGACGGTCGTGCGCGAGACGCGTCGCTCCACACGCTGAGCCCGCTCGGCGCAAGATCGGCAGAAGGCAGAAAGGCCACCCTTGCGGGTGGCCTTTCGTCTTTGTGGGAATGGGGAGCGTTGCTTCCTACGCACCGACGAATTTGAAGTGGCCGCCGAAGCTTCGATAGGATGATTCGAGGATGGCGACGCCGCCGCGAAGCCGCAAGGTTTCGGCGGTGGCGAGCCCGAGTTCGACGGCCCGTTCGGCGGTGTCTTCTTGCGTGGCGACGATGCGCTCGCGCCCGTCGAGCGAGGTGATCTGGGCGTGCAGGACAAGGCGCCCGTCCTTCCAGCTGGTGCAGACGCCGACGGGCAGGCTGCAGCCCGCCCCCAGGGCATGCAACATCGCCCGTTCGCAATCGACCTCGGCGCGGGCCTTCGGGTCCTCGATGTCCTTCAGGATCGCCAGCACATCGGCGTCGTCGCCTCTGGCCTCGATGCCGAGCGCGCCCTGGCCGACGGCATGGGGAAAGAACTGCGGATCCAAAAGCTCCGTCGTGGCGCCCGCCAGCCCCAGGCGCTGAAGCCCGGCCTGGGCCAGGATGACGGCGTCGAGGCCATGCTCCCCATCGATCTTGGCGAGCCGGGGGCCGACATTGCCTCGGATCGGCACGACCTCGATATCCGGACACAGGCTCATGATCTGGGCGCGCCGGCGCAGGGAGCCGGTGCCGACCTTGGCGCCGGGCTTGAGATTGTCCAGGGTCGCGCCGCAGAGAACGTCGCGCGCATCCTCCCGCTCGGGCACGGCGGCCAGGACCAGCCCCTCACGTAGCGTCGTCGGCAGATCCTTCAGGGAGTGGACGACGATGTCGACTTCCCGGGAGACCAGCTGCTCCTCATGTTCGGTCGAGAACACGCCGATGATGCCGAACTGGTGGAATTCGGAGACGCGGTCCTTGTCCGCGATCGTCGCGATCGGGTGCAGCGAGAACTCGGTCTCGGGGTGCTTCGCCTTGATCAGGCCGATGACGTAATTGGTTTGCGCCATCGCCAGCGGGCTGCGCCGCGTGCCTATCTTGATGTGCATGGGGACGGTTCACCTGGGCTCGAAGCCCGCTCGCGGCCATTGATTTGAGGCGCTCTATATCAGGGGCGGGTGGCGGCGACGAGTGCGGCGTTCCACCGCTCTCCGATCGGCTGGGATGGGCCGGCCGGCCGCCACCGGCGCTGCGTCATGCGTATTCCAGGCCAGAGCTTGCCTCAAACGTCGATGGCGGTGCCCCGGCTGCGGTGTAAACGTCGCGGCCCCACGCTGCCAAGGCCACCCCATGCTCGTCTTCAAACCGCTCGCAGAGCGCCGCATCGCCTTGCTGTGGGGCAGCCAGCTGTTCTCCGCGACCGGGGCCGAGTTCTACATGGTCGCGGTGGTGTGGATCGCGACCTCGCTGATCGGGCGCGATGCCGGCTACATCTCGGCGCTGCAGGCGGGAGCGCTGCTCGCAGGCAGCCTGTTCGGCGGCGTCCTGACCGATCGCTGGCGCTTCAAGACGACGATGATCGTAACCAGCCTCATTCGGGCGCTGCTCCTTGTCGTCCTGTCCGTGGCCGGCATGCTCGGCCTGATGAGCCTGCCGCTGCTTGCGATCGTTGCCGGGCTCGTGGCGCTGGCGACCTCGGCCTATGATCCGGCACTGCAGGGCACGCTTCCGGTGCTGGCGCCCGAGCCTCGCTTGCGCCACGCGGTCAACGGGCTCTTCGACGCGACGCGGCGGATGGCGCGCATCCTCGGCCCGAGCCTGATCGCGCTGGTCAACGGCATCGTGCCGATCGGGCAGTTCTTCACGATCACGGCGGCGGGCTTCCTGCTCTCGGCGATCGGCGTCGGGCGCGGCCTGAAAGGCGTCGAGATTCCGCCGACCTCGACCGGACGGGGTTTTGCCGCGGTGAGGGATGCGTTGTCGGGAGGCCTGCGTGCGATGCGTGGGCATGCCGTCATGCGATATGGCCTGATCGCCGATCTCGTCGGCAATATCGCCTGGTCGATGGGTTTCCTGCTCGGCATGGCCTTGTATCTGCGCGCGACCAGCGCCGACCCGCTCACGGATTACAGCTTGATGATGACCGCCTATGGGCTGGGCAATCTCGGCGCGAACCTCGTCCTGGTGAGCCTGCGGCCGCAGCGTCCCGCGCTATGGCTCGTCGGCTCGAAATTGATCTTCGGTGCCGGCGTCATGCTGCTGCCCTTCGCGCCCGACCGTGCCTGGCTGATGGCCTTTGCCGCCTTTGCCGCCATCAACGGCCCGCTCGAAAATCTCGCGCTGCTCCACATCATGCAGCATGATTTTCCGCCGCAGCGCCTCTCGCAGGTCTACCGCCTGCAGATGTGCGCCGTCTTCGCCGGCTCGCTGATCGGCTATCTCGCAGCTCCCGTCCTGTTCGGCCAGTTCGGGGTCGGTGTGATGATCACGGCGGCCGGCGCGGCGACCTTCGTCATGGGCGTCATCGGCCTGGCGCTCTTCGCGCGGCGCTGACCGGCCTCACCCGCAGAAAGCTCTTGTCAGCCGCAAAACGACTTGGCTTTGTCGGTCCATTGGCCGAAACCGGTCGCGACCATGTTGCGGATGACGGTGCAGACATAGCGCTGCTGGGCCGGATTGTTGTTGGGCCCGGCGTGGTAGCGGGCGACCGCCATCGTCCAGCTGTCATGGCGCGCCTTCAGGCGCTTCAGGAATTTCGCGGAATATTCGACATTCAGCCCGGGCTCGAACATCGCGTCGAGGCTGGGGAACTGATCGCGGTGGTAATGGTGGTTGATCTGCATGCAGCCGATATCGATCAGCTTCTTGCCCTCGGCGCGGGCGGCGTTGAAGGCGCTCAGGGCCTCATCCTTGGTCGCGCCGAAGAAGGGCCGGCCCTGGATATTGAGTGCGTAGGGCTGCAGCGAGCTGCGCCGGCCGCTCTCGGTGAGGCCGACCGAATAGAGCACGCCGACAGGAATGTCGTAGGCCTTGGCGACGCGGATCATGTGCTCCTCGCAGACGGTCTGCGCGACCGCCGGCGAGGCCAGGCTAGAGATAGCGAGCAGGCTAAAGATAGCGCGAGGGATCGCGGCCCTTGCTGCGGGCATCATCCAGGTCATGGGATTCGTCCTTGCTGGGGGCGATGTCGGCAACCCAGCCGCGCTGACGCGGTTCCTGCCGGTGCTCGCCTTGTCGGGATTGCTCGAAGCCGCGCCCGTCTCCATTACGCCCGCCCGAGCGCTCGTCGGAGGCGTTGCCCTGTCCGGCCTGGCGGTCCGAGGCCGGGGCATCGATATGGACCGTTTCCACGGAGACGGCGTCGATCGAATAGCCGCTCGCCTTGATGACCTCGCGCAATGCATCCTTGTCATTGGCGAGCATCTGCGCCGTCTCGGCGCGACTGGCCTCGAGCCGGATCTCCATGCCGCCCTGCGACAGCCGCAGCTTGACGGTGATGTTGCCGAGCTCGACCGGGCGCAATTCGATATGGAGGATCTTGGTGGGCGCGGAGATTTCGGCCGGCTTGTCCGATCCGAGCTCCGGCACGGCCTCGGCGCGCGAGGCGGCCAGTTCGACGGCGGCCTGCCTGATCGACTCGACCACTTGCTGGAACGGCGACAGCCGCATGACCGGCGGCAGATAGGTCTCCTGGCGCGTGATGCTGATGGAGAGCGGTTTTGCCGGTTGGCCGTCTTCCTTGCCGGCCTCAGTGGCGCCGGCCTTGTCGTCGATCAGGTCATTGAGCTGCGACAAGGCCGTCGACCCGGGCATGTCCGGGCCGGGCTCATCGTCGCTCGGCATGGCGGGACCCTGCTCTCCGGCGGGCGCTCGGGCGGCGCCCTTGGCGGTGTCGGCACCGGCCTGGCGGCCAGCCTGCGCCAGCGCACTGCTCAAGGAGGCGAGCGAGGCGTCGCGCTTGGTCGGTTCCTTGCGCGGCTCCTGAGCGTCGCGGGCAGGGGTTTGCAGGGCGCCCAGCAGCAGCCGCGCCGCCGCGTCCGGCGAGGTCGCGGCTTCCGGCTGCGGGAGCATGGCCGCTGCAGCGCTCACGTCGGACCCAGCTGCCGTGCCATCCTCGCCGGGTTCCGCGAAGGCCACTTCCGCGCCCTTCTCGGCAGGAGCGAGCTTTCCCTGCGGCGCCGTGTTGGTCACGCTCTGGAGCAGGGCGCGAAAGGCGGAGCCGCGCTCCTCGCGCCCGCCGATCCCGCCTCGCGCCTTGGCATCCTTACCGGTCGTATTCGCGGCGGCCCGGCCTTGAGGAAGGGTCGGCGTTTCGAGGTTGCTCATGGCGTCTTCCTTGCCTTCGGCCGAGGATCGAGCAGGGCCTGCGATTCACGCAGGCTTCTCTCCGCCATGGTCACGAGCCGCTTCATGCCGGGGTCGATTCCGGCGGGCTCGGACTCGGCGTTCGGCGTCGTGGTGGGGCGGGCCGGTGCATCGACGATATGCGAGGCGACGCGCAGGGCCGTCTGCAGGATCTCGGTCTCGGCGGGGGGCAGGCGGGCGGGGTCGATCGTCTTCAGCGTGACGAGCGCACCGTCGGCACGATCGACCGCGATGCGCGCGGCGGCGGCATAAAGCGAGGTGCGCGCGGCCGTGTCGGGATCGGCGCCCGGCAGCCTGGCCGCCTCGTCGGCGGCACGGCGCGCCTGTTCGAAGCGGCCTTTGAGCAGGGCATCGCGCGCGATGATCAGCAGGACGGCACGGCGCTGCTCGCGGTCGAACGCTTGCAGCGTGGCGACGAGCCGGGGAAACTTGTCGGCATCGCGGCCGATATCGAAGCGGATCAGCCCGGCCGCGAAGCTCTGGCGGAAATTCTCGGCATAGACCGAGCGGTCGAAGCGGCGGATATATTGCGCGGTCGCTTTTTCCAGGCGGTCCAGCTCGTTGATCTCGGCCGCGATGAAGACCGCGCGGCGCAGCGCGCCTTCCTCCACCAACGAACCCGGAGCGAGCAGGCGGGCCTGGTCGAGCAATTCCAGTGCGCGCTTCTGGTCGCTGCGCATGATCAGGCTGGCCTGGATGAGCGCGAGATGCCCGGCGAGCGTTTCGTGCAGGGTCGCGGGGTCCAGCGGCAGCAGCAGCGTGCGCGCCCTGGCGCTGTCGCCGGTGACATAGGCGAGCGCGCCTTCCGCCAGGCCCTGCGGCAGGCCGACGGGCTCGCCGCGTGCGAGCAATTCGCGCAGCACGGTGGGCTGGCCGCCGCTCAGCACATATTGCACGATCGCGCGGGTGTTGCGCGGATCGGCCCAGATCTCCGGAGGTTGTTGCAGCAGGGGCTGCTCGACATCCCGCAGCAGCTTGGCCTGCGCCGTATGGGCGACCTTGCTGCCGGCGGCCGCCTCGTTCTGGAGCGACTGCAAGGTCCGCACGATCTGATAGGGCTGGGGCGATGCCGCCGGGACGGCCTCGGTCTGTGCCCGCACCGGCGACGTCAGAAGGCAGATCGCCGTGGCGATCCAGAGGCCTCGCGCGCTGCGTTTCATGCCCTCTTCTCTCTGACGAGGATCTCGATCCGGCGGTTTTCCGCTGCGTTGGGATCGGCCGCGCGCGGCTTGCGGCTGGCATAGCCCTCGACATGCTCGATGCGGGTCTCGTCGATGCCGCCCTGGATCAGCAGATCCTGCGCGGCATGGGCGCGCGCGGTCGAGAGCCGCCAATTGTCGTTCTGCCGGCCGCGGAAGAGCCGCCCATCGGTATGGCCGCGAATGATGATCGCACCCTCGCGCTTGTTCAGGACGGAGGCGATGCGCTGCATGGCCTTGACCGTCTCCTGATGGGGATCGGCCGAGCCGATCGCGAACATCCCGAAATTGGCGTCGTCGGTCAGGCTGATCAGCAGGCCTTCATCGGTCTGGCGGACATCGACCTGGGGGCTGTCGCGACGCTGGCTGTCCTCCTTGCCGCCTGAGATCGCAGCCGCGATCGCCCTGGCGACGGCGGTGTCGGCCGGGGTTTGCTCGGCGCCGGGCTTCACGCTCAGGGCCGGCTCAGGCCGGGCGACGCTGCGCGGGCTCATCGGCAGCGCCGCCGCGCCCGAGGTGGCGACGGCTCCCGGCTGTTCGGCGCCGGCCTCCTTCGCCTGGGCGAGAACCGGGGCCGCTTCCGGCTCCGTCCGCCTCAGTGCCGGCGCGATGGGCATGGCCACGGGCTGAGGCGCAGGTGGGGCCGTTGTCGGCGAGGCTGTCGCGACCGCTCTGCTGTCTGGCTTGACGGCGGGATCGCCCTGCAGCGCCTGGCGCCAGAAATTCGGGTCGAACGGATCGCGCGGCACCTCGTCGCCCTTCGCGCCGGGCGCACCCGTCGCGGCCAGGGGCTGGGGCAGGGCCTTGTCGGCCCTGGCTTCGACCTTGCTCGCGGCGACCTCGGCCAGGACAGCGTAAGGATCCTCGAAACCCGCCGCGCCCTGCCTTGGATCCCTGGCCGGAATGCTCGGGCGGCGTTCGGAGCCGGAGCCGGCCGCCCCGACCTCGTGGCCTTCATGGCGGATGGCGTGCTCGGCTTCGCCGGGGTCAGCATCCTGGGGATTGCGCACGCCCTTGCGGTCGGCGGTCGTGTCCGAGAGCCGGATCGGGTTGAAATATTGCGCGACGCGCGAGCGTGTTTCGCGGTTCGTCGAATTCACCAGCCAGAGCACCAGGAACAGCGCCATCATCGCCGTCATGAAGTCGGCATGGGCAATCTTCCAGACGCCGGTCTTAGGCTGGTCCACGACCCTCGCCGCGGAGCGGCGGACGATGATGATGTCCGGCTGATCCTTGCTCATGCTCACGCGTTCCGGTTCGTTTCTGGGCCGAGAGCTTCGGATCGGCGGCGCCTACGGTCGGGGCCCTTGCCCTCCAGCCGGGCGACCCAGGCCTCGATCCGGGTCTCGATGATGGTGTCCTGTGTCACGATGCTGACCTCGACTGCGTCGCTCTCGGCGAATTCCACCGCCCGGCCTTCCGGGAAGACCGAACGCAGCGTCGCCAGGAGGCGGGCTGGACCGCTGATGCGGATGAGCGAGCCGTCGCTTCCGGCGAGCAGCGGCGCGATCTGCTCGATCAACGCCCGGCTCGCGGCATCCCTCAGCTCTGCCTCCAGGAACGGGCGCAGCAGGCGGCCGACCGTGTCGGACAAGGTCTCGCCGAGCGCTTCGAGCGCCTTGGGAAGCTCCGCCTCCAGCCGCATGGCGACGTCACCGGCCCAGTTCCGGCGCTCGCCGGCGAGCGCCTCGGCAGCCTCCTGGCGCAACGCCGTGATTTGCCTCTCAGCCTCGGCGCGGCCCTCAGTGAGCCCGGCCTGGCGGCCGTTCTCGAAGATCTGGTCGAGATCGGGAGCCGGTTCGCGTGGCAGCTTGAGCAGGAAGGGCGGCAGCTCGACCGCGGCATGCTCGTTGGCCGCGCTCTCGGCGGCGATGTTCGGGGGGCTGATCTCCTCGATGTCGAAGCTCGGGATGAAGTCGCTGGCCGGAAGGTGCTTCACGCGCGGGCTCCTTCCTGGATCCACTGCTTGAGGACGGCGGCTGCCTGGGCCTCATCGAAGTCGATGAGCTGCTCCAGCTTCTTCAGCGGCGAGCGCTGCGAGGCCTGGGTGAGATCGCCGATCAGGTTGAGGCCGAGCTCGGGCCCCGCGATCTGGGCCGGGATGTCGCCGGCCGTGACTGAGGCGACGACCGGCGCGGGCTCGGGGCGCTTCAGCAGCGCGCCGATCGAGGGTCGCAGGCCGAACCAGATGATCAGCGCCGCCAGGGCCAGGATCGTGACCGCGTTGATCAGCGTCCCGGACTGGCGCAGCAGCGCTTCGCCGATGCCGATGGGGGCGGCGGGTTCGAGGGTGCGGCTGCCTTGCAGGAAGTCGACGGCCAGCACCTTGATGTTGTCGCCGCGCTGATTGCTGATGCCGGCGGCCGAGCTGACGACCTGCCTGACCTCGTCGAGCCGCTGGTCGATCTGCTCCTGCGAGGGCGCGACCCCGAGCGATTCGACCAGGCGCGGCCGGTTGATCAGCACCGCGATCGACATCTTCGCGATCGAGTAGCCGTCGCTGATCGTCTGCGTCTTCTTCGAGGAGATCTCGTAATTCGTCAGCTCCTCGCGGCGCTGCTTCTCCTCGCTGGAGCGCTGGCCGCCATCGGCGCGCACCGCGCGCTCGGGAACGTTCTGCTCGACCGTGGTCGGCTCCTGGGTCGCGGCGTTCTGCGAAGTGTCGTTCTCGCGCACCACGCGGACCGAGCGCTCGACCTTGGAATCGGGGTTGAAGACGGTCTCGCTGGTCTCCTTGCGGTCGGTGTTCAGGTCGGTCGCGACGCTGATCTCGAAATTCTCCAGGCCGAGATAGGGGGTCAGCGCCTTGCGGACATTGTCCTGGATCTCGCGATTGACGTTCTGCTGCAGCCCGGCGAGCTTGCCCGCCTGCATCTGGCCGGGTTCGCCGCCGGCGGCGAGCACGGTGCCGTCGGTGTTCAGCACCGTCACCTTCTCGGTGGTGAGGCCGGGCACGGCGGAGGCGACGAGATGGCGCACGGCCTGCGCGATGTTGCCGGCGCCCGAGGTCTCGGTGCGCACGACGACGCTGGCCGAGGCCGGCTGCTGGTCGCGGCGGAAGGAGCCCTTGTCGGCCAGGACGAGATGCACACTCGCCGCCTTGACGCCGCGCATGAGCTGGATCGTGCGCGAGAGCTCGCCTTCGAGGGCGCGCACGCGGGTGATCTCCTGCATGAAGGAGGTCAGTCCGAGCGAGCCGAGCTTGTCGAAGAGCTCGTAGCCGCCGCTGGTGCTGCGCGGCAGGCCCTTCTCGGCGAGCAGCATGCGCGCCTGGCCGGCCTGCGACGGCTTGACCAGGATCTGCGATCCCTCGGCGTTCACGTCGAAGACGACACCGGCCTCCTGGAGGGCGGCGCCGATGCGGTTGACGTCCTCGCGCTGGAGGCCGCTGTAGAGGACCGACATCTCCGGCCGGCTGAGATAATAGGCGCTGGCACCGATCGCCCCGAAGACGAACAGCCCGATCGCGGCGAGCGCTGCGAGGCGCTTATGCCCGAGCTGCTGGAGGTTGAGCCAAATCTCTTCAGCGTATTGCCGACCCGGCATCGTCGTTCCTTCGAGCTTCGGAGGTTATGACGGAAGTATTCCTCGCCAGCCTTGCGCGAGCATTGCGTCGCGCAACGAAAAGGCCACGCTCCGTGAGGAGCGTGGCCCGTTGGCGTCGGTCGTGGCGCGGAGGCGTCAGTTGCGGAACAGCGAGAGGATGCTCTGGCTGCCGGAGTTGGCGATCGACAGCGCCTGGATGCCGAGCTGCTGCTGCGTCTGCAGAGCCTGGAGGCGGGTCGATTCGGCATTCATGTCGGCGTCGACGAGCTGGCCGACACCGCGATCGAGCGAGTCGGTCAGGGCCTGCACGAAGTCCTGCTGAAGGCCGATGCGGTTCTTGATGGCGCCGAGGTTGGTGGCGGCATCGGTAATGTCACCCAGAGCATCGTCGACGGCCGAGATATAGGTCTCGAGCTTCGCGAGGTCGGCGGCGTTGTCGGTCAGCGCCGAGATGTCGAGATCGTTGACGCTGAAGGTTTCCCACGCTGTCCCGTTATAGGCATCGTAGGACTTGTCGAGGATGCCCTTGCCGGTCTGCGTCGCCGGAGCGGTCGCCAGCGCGGCCGGTGCCGTCAGACCGCTGGTGAGGGCGATCGTGATGCCTTCCGCATTGCGGTTGGCGAACTCCAGCTGCCCGCCCGCCGTATCGACAGCGACGGTCAGCCCCTCGATGCCAAGCTTCATGATGTCCTTGGCGATGCTCTCCAGCGTCGAGGTCGCCGTCGTCGCGACGTTCAGCGTGGCGCCAGTACCGACCTGGACGGTGATGGTGCCGGCCGCGGCGACAAAGGTGCCGGTGCTGGCGCCGGTGACCACGTTGGTGGCCGGTGTCGCATCAGCCTTGCTGTCGTAGAGCTTGATCGCCTCGAGGTCGACGGTCACCGTGTCGATCTGGACCACGCCACCGGCGCGGGAGAAGGACGAGACGACCGACTTCGTCGAATTGTAGCTTGCCGAAGCGGAGTCGACGGAGATCCAGTTCTCGCCATTGAACACAGCGGAGTCGCCGGTGTTCTTGAGCTGCTTCTGGAGTTCGGTGATTTCGCTCTGGATCTTGTCGCGATCAACGCCGGGGGTACGGGCGGCGACGAGCTTGGCCTTGATCTCCGAGACGACGTCGACCGTACCGTTGAGGCCGGTATACATCGTGTCGATGGTCGCAGCGCCCAGGCCGAGAGCGTCCTTGACGGCGCCGAGAGCCTTGTTGTCCGAGCGCATGGTGGTGGCGATCGACCAGTAAGCGGCGTTGTCCGAAGCGGTGGAGACGCGCTGGCCGGTGGCGATGCGGTTCTGCGTGGTGGCGAGGTTCTTGTTGGTCATGGACAGCGTCTGCAACGCGGTCATGGCCGAGGAGTTCGTGAGAAGGCTGGTCATGGTTTCTGTTCCTCTATCGATGAATGATGGGGAACATTCCGGATTTTAACCGGTATGGCAGGGCGGCATCATGCCTTTGACGATGTGGGACGCGCCCATCAGGTCAACCTGCCATCCACTCCCTTGTCGCAGCCGAAGCTTGCGCGAGGCTGACCCCAGAATTCCCAACAGCCTCTGGGCTGCATGGAGTGCTCAAGCCACCTTGCGGGCATAGACCAGGCACAGCAGCTCGGCGACGACCTTGTAGAACTCCGGCGGGATCATCTGGTCGATCTGCACGCCGGCATGGAGCGAGCGCGCCAGGACGCGGTCCTCGATCACCGGAATGTCGTTGGCCTCGGCAATCTCGCGGATCTTCAGGGCGATCAGGTCGACGCCCTTGGCGAGCACCAGCGGCGCGCCGCCTTCCTCGGGCACATAGCGCAGCGCCACCGCGTAATGGGTCGGGTTGGCGATGATCATCGTGGCGCGCGGCACGGCGGCCATCATGCGGCTTCTGGCGCGGTCGCGGGCCAGCGAGAGCCGGCGCGATTTCAGGATCGGGTCGCCCTCGGCCTGCTTGTGCTCGTCCTTGATCTCCTGCTTCGTCATCCGCAGCGAGCGGCGCCAGGATTTCTGCGTCCAGACGAGGTCGGCGGCGACGATCACGATCGTCGCGACGCAAGCCGCCGAAAGCAGCCGGGTCGCGATGGTGAGGACCAGTTCCGGAATCGTGCTTGGGTCCTGCAGCATCGCCGTCACCACCGTGTTCTTGTCCGATTTGAGGATCAGCCAGGTCGTCACCGCGATGGCGGCGAATTTGGCCAGCGACTTTCCGAATTCCATCAGGCCCTGCGCCCCGGCGATGCGCGACCAGCCCTTCCCGGGAGAGATGCGCGACCATTGCGGGCTGATCCGTTCCAGCGAGAACTGCGGCGCGTGCTGCAGGAACGAGGCGCTCAGCCCGAAGACCATGAAGAGCAGCAGGATCGGCCCGACGAAGAGGCTGGCCTGAACGGCGACGTAGACCAGGAGCGTCGTCGTGTTCTTGTTCGTCGAGATGTCGAAGCCGGCGGGATCGCTGAGGAAGTTCGAGAGGAAGCGCGTGAGCTCGCCGCCGCTGGCGCGGATCAGGAAGACGCTTGCGATCAAGGTCGCGGCGATGCTGGCGAAGATCGGCGCCTCCTTCGAGGAGGGCGTGTTGCCACGCTCGATCGCGTCCCGAATCTTCTTCTCGGAGGCCTCCTCGGTCTTGCTTTCCTGGTCTTGCTCGGACAACGCCGGTCACCGTCTCATTGGAAGTAAGCGCCGTCCTCGCGCTCCGAATTGAGCTCGATCTCGCCGCGGCCCGCCATGTCGAGCGCGATGTCGGTGATGGCGCGGCGCGCCTCGATGACGTCGCGCTGCAGCGCCGGCTCGCCGTTCTCGAGGTCCTGCTGCACGATGCGGCGCGCGCGCGTCGCCAGGGAGGACAGGATCTGCTCCCTGAACAGGGTCTCGGTTCCCTTGAGGGCCAGGACGAGGCGGTCGGTCGCCACCTGGTCGAAGATCGCCATGCGGTCGCGGGGCGAGAGCTTGACGATGTCCTCGAAGACGAACAGCAGCCCCTTCAGCATCTCGGCCGATTCCGGGCGTACGCGCTGCAGGCTGTCGAGCGCCTCCTCCATGTCCTGGCTGTCCATCTTGTTGAGGATGTCGGCCATGCGGGCATGGGTGTCGGCGCCCTTGTTGCGCGCCAGGTTCAGGGTGAAGCCTTCATAGAGCGCCTTCTCGACGATCGCGCCCGGCTGCTCCGCCACCGGCTTGAGGTTCAGCATTCGGCGCATCAGCTCGTGGCGCTGGCCGGCCGGCCATTGCGTCATGATCCGCGAGGCGCAGGACGGGCTGAGCTTGGACAGGATGAAGGCGATGGTCTGCGGATGCTCCTTGGCGAGATAGCCCGCCAGCACGCTTTCCGACATCATCGAGACGCGGTCCCAGATCGAGCGGTTCGCCGCATCCGCCGTCTCGCCGATGATCTCGGTGATCTCCTCGGCCGGCAGCATGCCGGTCAGCAGCTTCTGGACCTCGCGCGGCGAGCCGACCAGGTTCACGCCGCTGGAAAAGCGATCGCTGAACTCCTCCACCAGTATCGCGATATTATCGGCCGGGATCGGTCCGAGCTCGGCGGCGCAGCGCATCAGCAGGCGGATCTCGCCGGGCTCGAAATGCTTCAGCATCCGCCCAGCGAGGGGCTTGCCCATGGCCAGGACCAGGACGGCCGCCTTCTGCGCTCCGCTGAGCCCGTCACCCGCCGGGACGATGGCTGGCGTGGCGTTCGCCCTGTTGTCCTTCGCAGTCCCCGTCATCGACATGATCCACTCACGCTTCGAACTTGCCACTCACGCTTCGAATTTGGCCTGGACGCCGACGATCTCGGTGAGCGACACGCCGAAGCGGCTGTTGTCGTCCTCGACGATCACGACCTCGCCGCGCGCGATGATCCGCCCGTTCACGACGACATCGACCGGCTCGCCGACGCGATGGTCGAGCTGCACTACGGCGCCGCGGCGAAGCTTCATCAGATTGGCGACCTGCATGGTGGCGCTGCCCAGCACGACCTGGATATTGACGGGAATGCGCATGACGGCGTCGAGATTGAGCATCTCATTCGCCTCAGCGACGGCTCCGGGCGCTCTGTCCGCCGTGGCCGAAACGCTCTCGGTTTCCGCCTCCGCCAGACCGGCGGGCATCTCCTCCGACGTCAGCTCGGGCAGCTTCACGGATTTGTTTGGCTTCGTCATGGGGTTCTCCGGAGACTATGGGAACGCTCTGCCGGTCGCATCCGGCAGCGGGGATGAAGGCATGTCAGGCGGCGTTGGCGTCTCGGCTCGTGCGGGGCGAGATGCGCTCGGCGCGCGTGTTGGCTGATTTCAGCTCGCGCAGGAGATTACAGCCGGTGTCGATCCGCTGTCCGAGCTCCTCGACGACCTCGCGGCCGCTGGCCTGGAGATCGCGGACGGTGGACTGGATCGCGCCCAGAGCAGCCTCGGTCTGGCTGAAGACGCTCTGGAATTCGGCGTGGAAGCTGCGCATGCGCTTGAGCTCGCTGCGCATCCGCAGGACCTGGAGGCTGGTGAGCAGCAGCGCCGCGAAGAGTACGACTTCACCGAGATAGAAGGTCATCTAGAAACTCCTGTTCCTCGTTGGCGTGGTCCTGGATGCGCAGCACATAAGAGCCGTTGCGCTGCCCGAGCTGGCACCAGAAGACGGTTTCGTCATTGCACTGGAGTTGGATCTTGGATTGCGGCGAGGCCTGCAGCTCGATCACCTGCCCGATCTGCAGCGAGCCGATCTCGCCCAGCGTCATGGCGCGCTCCTCGAGGATCGCCGAGAGCTTGACCTCGGTCCTTTGCACCTCGGTATGGATCTGCTTGGTCCAGCGCGGATCCCGGGCGGAGGATTGGCCGGAATGGACATGGGCCAGGTTCTGGCGGATCGGGTTCAGCGCGGTCTGCGGGATGACGACGAACATCTGGCCGCAATTGTCGAGGCCCTGGACCAGGAACTGGGCCTTGACGGCGAGGTTGCTGCGGCTGCCGATCGTGGCGAAATACATGCGCGTCTCGACACGCTCGAAATCGAAGGAGACGTCGCAGACCGGGGCGAAGGCGCTCTTCAGGTTGCGGGCCGCGAGTTCGAACAGCGCCTGGGCCACCTGGATCTCGATATTGGTGTAGGGGCGCTCGTCATCGGGGAAGTCGGGCTCGTATTTGAACGGCGCCTCGCTGCCATCGGCCCCGAACATCACCTCCAGCAGGGTGAAGATGAAATCGCGGTCGAAGCCGATCAGGATGCGTGAATCCCATTCGCGCGCATGGAAGATGCCGGCGATTGCGTTGTAGGCATGGGCGTTGAGCGCGTCGCCGATGCGCTGGCTCTGGACGCCGGCGAGCGAGAAATAGGCCGGCGAGGAGGACATCTGCCGCACCGCGTCGGCACAGCTCGTCGCGAGCCGGTCGAAGACCATCTGCAGCATTGGCAGCCGGTCGATCGAGATGCCCGTCGAGTCGAGCAGCTTGTCCTCGCGGAGGGGCTGTGCAGCTGTGCTCATGTCAGGCGGCTTCCTGCTGGGGACGGTCGTTGGCGGCGACGGCGGCAGCGCCGCGCGGCGGAGCTGCGCTGATCGTCTTGTCTTCGACCTCGTCGATCGAGGGCCTCTCGCTGGCCGAGATGACCTTGCGGCCATATTCGAGCGCGACCTGCGGCGCGGCGCCGCCGATGAAGGCGAGGATGGTCTGCTTGACGACGATATAGACCCGCCCCTGCTTCTCTCGCGTCGTCTTGATCTTCTGGGCGATCGGCCCGATCACCGCATAGGAGAAGAAGATGCCGGCGAAGGTGCCGACGAGCGCCGCCCCGATGAAGCCGCCGAGCAGGGCCGGTGATTGGTCGATCGCGCCCATGGCCTTGATCACGCCCAGGACAGCGGCGACGATGCCCAGCGCGGGCAGGGCCTCCGACACCATGCCCAGCGCGTAATAGGGCTTCAGGCTGTCCTGGAGCTGGCTCGTGATCTCCTCGTCGAGGAGGGCCTCGACCTCATGGGCCTGTGCCTTGCCGACGATGACCAGGCGGAAATAATCGCAGATGAAGGTCGTCAACTTGGCGTCCGCCAGGACGCTGGGCGCATTGGCGAAGAGCGCGGATTCAGCGGGAGCTTCGACATGCGCCTCGACTTCGGCGCGGCCCTTGTTGCGCAATTCGCGCATCAATGCATAGAGGACGCCGAGGATCTCGAAGTAATGCGCCTGGCTCGGCACGGCGTTTCGCAGCGCTTCGGTCACCGCCGTGCCGGTATCGGCTACGGTCTTCATCGGGTTGGCGATGATATAGGTTCCGATCGCCGTTCCCAGGATGATGACCAGCTCCCATGGTTGCCAGAGCACGGCGACGTGCCCGCCCATGGCGGCAAAACCACCGATCAGCGAACCCACTGCTATCGTCAGTCCGATCAGTACGCTCAACGCGCCGCTCCTTCTCGCAATCTACATGGCGAGGAGTAGACGAGCTGGCTTGCGCGAGGCTGAAACCGGCGTGCTCATCTCGGTCAGGTCCACGCAAGCCTTGCGCGGGACCGTGATCGGCGAAGATCGCAATAACCCCGTTGCTGCGGAGGCGCCGATGACCACGACGATGATCGCTTATCAGGCGGTGACGCGGAACCTGACCCAGTCGCTCGCGCGGACAGCGGCAAAGCCTGACGTCGCCAGTCATGCAGCCTATTTCGAGAAGAACATCGGCAAGGTGAAGACGCTCGACGACTTCATGAAGGACGATCGACTCTACCGCTATGCAGTGGAGGCCTTCGGCCTGGGTGACATGGCCTATGCCAAGGCCTTCATGCGCAAAGTCCTCGCAGGCGGGGTCAAGGATTCCAACAGCTTCGCCAACAAGCTCACGGACCCGCGCTATCGCGAACTGGCGGCAACGTTCGATTTTTCGACCGAGACAGCCGACACGACCTATTTCCAGACCAATATCGGCAAGGTGAAGACGGTTACCAGTTTCACGGACAAAAGCGCCTCGCGCATGTTCGACTACGCGATCAAGGCGTTCGGTCTGGAATCCGTCGTCGACACGCCGAAGGAGAAGGAAGCCGTCACCCAGGCGCTCCATCTCGGAAAGGATTCGCCGCTTCACTTCGCCGATCCGGCGATCGACAAGCAGTTTCGCGCATTCCTGAAGGCCTTCGATTTTGCCGACAAGGGCGCAAAGGCAACCAGCGACAAGGCCATGATGCAGCAGACGGTCGATCGCCATAACGCGGCCGTCAGAAGCGACCAGACGAAGACCACGGTCGAGAAATACACGCGCCAGAAGCTCGAGCAGGATGCGGGCGCCAGCGACGACAGCGTTCGTCTCGCGCTCTATTTTGAACGCAAGGCGCCAACGATCAAGACCGCCTACCAGATCCTGGCGGACGCCGCCCTGTTGAAGGTCGTCCAGACGGCGCTCGGCATCCCCTCGGAGACCTCCGCGATGCCGATCGACAAGCAGGCGACGATGATCGAGAAGAAGCTCGACCTCAAGACGCTGCAGGATCCAGACGGGCTCAAGCGCTTCATGCAGCGCTTCACCAGCCTGGCGGGCGCGGGGAGCGGCGCTTCCTCGAACCCGACCATGCTGCTCTTCAGCCAACCCTCCTCCGCCCTCATCGGCCAGGACGTGCTGGCGAGCCTGCAGAAACTTCGCCTCGGAGGCATCTGACCATGCAGTCTGCCATCTATGTCGGCCTTTCGGCCCAACTCGTCCTCGAAAAGCGGATGGAGACGCTCGCCCGCAACGTCGCGAACATGAACACCGCCGGCTATCGCGCCGAGGAGGTCAAGTTCAGCACCTTCCTGTCGAAGAAGGGGCCCGACGGCGTCAACTTCGCCTCGGAGGGCGAGAGCTTCATCAACCGGATGCATGGCGGCGTCGACAAGACCGGGAACCCGCTCGACGTCGCGGTGGAAGGCGACGGTTTCCTCGCCATTTCGACGCCGGCCGGCACGGTCTATACGCGCGACGGCCGCATGAAGATCACGGCCCAGGGCGAATTGCAGACGCATTCGAATTATCCGGTCCTCGATGCCGGCGGCTCGCCGATGCTGCTCGATCCGGAAGGCGGCCCGCCCGTCATCGCCAAGGACGGCATGATCTGGCAGGGCACCCAGCAGGTCGGGGCGCTCGGCCTGTTCACGATCGACCCCAATGCGAAGCTGCAGCGCTACGAGAATTCAGGCGTGATCCCCGACAAGGCGGCGACGCCTATCCTTGATTTCGTCATCAATGGTGTCCGCCAGGGCTTTGTCGAAGGCTCCAACGTCAATCCCATCCGCGAGATGGCGAAATTGATCATGGTGACGCGCGCCTTTGAGAGCGCGGCGAATGCGATCGACAAGGGCGAAAAGTCCGTCGACGGCGCCATCCGTTCGCTTGGCGAGACCAGCTGACCGTCTGGCCGGACCGAGAGCAATGTCCGATCCGATTGGATGGTTCAATTGCCCCAGGTCCTTGTTCTAACGCGTTTCTTCACGCGAACCGGTATCCACGTCGCTTCAAAACGCTCTGACCCTTTCGCCCCCTGCACAGGATTGCGATGAACGCGCTCGCCCGTCTCGAACAAGCCATCGCCGGTGGGCCGCAAACGCATGAATTGGTGCGGATCAGCGGCGCGGTCTCAGAGGTCACGCCGGCTGCGGTGCGCGTCGCCGGGCTCTCCCGCTTCGTCCGGCTCGGCGAACGCATTGCGCTCTCCGCGAATGGGCGGGAGGAGTTCGGCGAGGCCATCCGCATCGACCGGGACGGCGTTCTGGTCAAGCCGTTCGCGACCACCGTCGGCGTCGGGCTCGGCGCGCGCGCCAGCGTCGCCGGCGCGATGACGCTGCGGCCGGCGCAGAGCTGGAAGGGCCGCGTGATCAACGCCTTTGGCGAGCCGCTCGACGAGGCCGGGCCGCTGCTGCCTGGCGATACCGCGATGCGCGTCGACGGGCCGCCGCCGGAAGCGATGAAGCGCGCCCGCGTCACGCGGCCGATCCGTACGGGCGTGAAGGTGATCGACCTGTTCACGCCGCTTTGCGCAGGGCAGCGCATCGGCGTCTTCGCCGGCTCCGGCGTCGGCAAATCGAGCTTGCTCTCGATGCTGGCGCGGGCGCCGGGCTTCGGCACGATCGTCATCGGGCTCGTCGGCGAGCGCGGGCGCGAGGTGCGCGAATTCCTTGACGACACCTTGGGCGCGATGCGCGCCAACGCGGTCGCGGTCGTCTCGACCAGCGACGAGAGCGCGATGATGCGCCGGCTTGCCCCGAACACGGCGATGGCGGTGGCGGAGTATTTCCGCGACCAGGGCGAGGATGTCCTGCTCATCATCGATTCCGTGACACGTCTCGCCCATGCCGCGCGCGACGTGGCCCTGGCGGCGGGCGAGCCCGCGGTTGCGCGCGGCTATACGCCGAGCGTGTTCAGCGCCCTGCCCAAGCTCCTCGAACGGGCCGGCCCGGGCATCGAGGGGGTGGGCGCCATCACCGGGATCTTCTCGGTGCTGATCGACGGCGACGACCATAACGATCCCGTCGCCGACAGCATCCGCGGCACGCTGGACGGGCATCTCGTGCTCGACCGCGCCATCGCCGATCAGGGCCGCTACCCGGCGGTGAACGTGCTGTCCTCGGTTTCGCGCCTGGCGCACCATGTCTGGACCCCGGAGCAGCGCGTCCTCGCCACCCGGATGAAGGGCCTCGTCGCGCGCTTCGAGGATACGCGGGACCTGCGCCTGATGGGCGGCTACCAGGCCGGAGCCGACGCCGAGCTCGACACGGCGATCGCGCTCGTGCCGCGCATCTACACGGCGCTGCACCAGGACATGGGTGCGCCGCTGAGTGCTGACGTGTTCCAGGATCTGGCGAGCGCGCTGCAGCAGGGGTGACTGGGTTTTAGACGGCACAGCGTCATTGCGAGCGTAGCGAAGCAATCCAGGAAGTCTCGCTCTACGTCCTCTGGATTGCTTCGCTACGCTCGCAATGACGCTGTGCCTTGCGGGTCGTCAGCTGCGCAACTGCTCCCTGCGCACATAATTGAATTCCTTGACGAGCACGTCCTTGATCAACTCGCCGCCGAGGCGGGCGTTGACATTGGTCTTCACGCTTTTCAGCAGCGCGTCGATATCGACCCGTTCCAGCCGCGAGAAATCGATCTGGGTATTCGAGTAGATCGCGCGCAGCGCCTCGTCCCGGACGAAGGGATGAGGCTTCACCGTCATCTGCCGCAAGGTGTGAGCGTCGGCCGTGAAGACGAACTGGGCCGCGACATAGCCCTTGACCTCGCCGCCGGCCAGGATCGGCACATGGATCAGGCTGGTTTCCTCATATTCCAGCCCCTCGAAGAAGGGCGTCTCCGTGGCGGGCGGCCGTTCGGCCCGCCAGGTCAGAGCGAGATGGCCCGAGATCAGGGTCACCCCGCAAACCCAGGCGCCGAGCAGGAAGAGGCGCGCCGTCGTCATATCGCAGGCGCTTTGGCGGGCATCGGCGCGGCGAGCTGCGAGGTGACCGTGGCGGAGTAGGTGCCGTCCGAATCTGCATCCATCAAAGTGGTGGCCATCGCGGCGGCGATCTCGCGGACCGCGTCGAGATGCATGGCGATGGCGAGGCGGTTGTGCTCGAGCTTCAACCGCAGCGTCGACAATCGCGCCAGGAGCGGGCCGTCGACGGTTTCGTTGCTGATCGCCCGTACGGCGCGGCTCGCATCCAGGAGCAAGCGGCTCTTGGTCTCGTTGAGGCGGTTGAGGTCGGCGTTCCTGAGCGCCATCAATTCGGTGGTCTCATGGTCGAGCACCTGTTCGAGATGATCCAGCACGGTCCACATGGCGCGCCCGGCCTCCGAGGGCATCTGCGGTGCCGCCGGGCTCGCGCTCCTGAGCGCGATGGCTCCGGCCGAACCCCAGGCGTCCGGCGTGTCCTGGGTCGGCAGGTTCGGTTCGAGCAATGCGATGTCGTCTTGCTGTTCGCTCATGATGCGTCACACCTGTCGGGTTGTGGAGGTTCGACCCACGCCGATCGCGCTAGGCCGGGTGATGTTCAGGAGCTTGCGTTCGACCGCGAGCGGAATGGCGAGGTCGCGCGAACTCGCGCCGGCGCTGGCCGTCGAAGCCAAGGTCTTCTGGGTCGTTGCGACCACCGTGCCGGGCTCTGCGCCCGCTGTGTTGCCGGACCGCGCCGCGAGCGCGGCCATGACCTTGCTGCGGATGCCGAGGCCGCCCGTCTTGGCGATCTCGCCGGCGATCTGCTCAGACAGCATCGAGCGCCAGACGCCGCCCGAGAGGCCGCTGCCGAAGGTGTTGGTCGTGGCCTCCGGCATCATCTGCTCGATGAAGGTCGAGATCACTTGCGCCTCGAACTGGCGCAGCGTCTTGGCGGTGGCGCTCTGGTCGCCTGCTGCAGCGGCAGACGGCTTGGCAAATGACGGCTTGGCGAGCGTCAGGCTGGCGAATTTATCGCGTGCGCCGGCCAAACCCGGAGCCTGCAGGACGGCGCCGGCGCCTTCGATGGCCGAGGCGAACTGCGTAGCGGCCGCGCCAGGCACAGCCATGCGGGCAAGCCGGTCGAAGGCTGCGCGCTGACGCTGCGGATCGGCGGCGAGAGCGACGTCGAGAACGATGTCGGATGGAGGAGAAATCGCCATGGTCGCCTTTCCAAGGTCATTGAACGATCACGCCGGGAGATTGCACCATCAGGCTTATTCGAGGCTTGCCGCTCGCTTGCCCTCGATGCTGTCGATGATCTCGACCAATACCTCGTCCTGGTCGGCACGAAGCTTGATCCGTCGAACATGATCGGCGAGGCGCGCGGTTTGTTTCTCGCGCCCGGTTTCCGCAACGACGCGCTTTGCTTGCTCGGCCGCGGCGGCCTGCAGCTCCCAGAGCGACAGCGAGACCCGATGCAGGCGCTTGGCCGTCATATCCGCGAACAGGCCGTCGACGAGGCCGTCGCCATTGAGCGAGGCGACAAGCGCGCGCGCCTCGTCCTTGGTCTCGGTGGCTTTCCGCTCGATCGCCTTCTGGCGCCATTCGGCGAGGCTGCGGATCCGCGACTGGATCGCCAGGATCCGCTCGATTGCTTTCAGGCGCTTGCGCGGCATCCCGGTTCAGCCATGCGCGAGCCAGGAGGAGAAGGCCGTGATGAACAGCCTCAGCGCCTCGGGCCCCGTGAAATAGAGCAGGAACAGGCCGCCGGCGATGACGAAGGGCAGCGAGATGAAATAGACCGGGATCTGCGGGGTGAGCTTGTTCATCAATCCGATGGCGAGATTGACGACCACCCCGTAGATCATGAACGGACTGCCGATCCTCAAAGCCAGGAAGAAGCTGTCCGAGGCGCGGTCGGCGAGCTGGATCAGGCCGGCCTGCGCATCGAAGGCGGTGCCCGGCGCGATGCGCGCATAGGAGCCGGCCAGCGCCCGGATGACCTCGGCATGCTGGTTCGTCACGAACATCAGCGTCGCCGCGGTCATCGTGATCAGCGTGACGAAGGGCGCCGACGCTTCCGCCTCGTCGATCGGCAAGCCCGGCAATTGTCCAAGCCCTGCGGTGGTCGCCATCGCGGTCGCGATCGTCTGCAGGGCGAGGAAGAAGAAGCGGGCCATCAGCCCGATCAGGGCGCCGGTCATCGTCTCGGAGACGATGAGCCGCAGCAGCGTCGCTGGGCCGGGATCGGCGCCGACAGTCGCGAAGGCCGGCAAGGCGAAGGGCGCCAAGGCCAGGGTGATGCCGCCAGCCATGAGCAGGCGCAGCCGCACCGGCACGCGCGGGCTGGAGAAGCCCGGCATCAGCATCAGGCATGCGCCGATGCGGCAGAAGATCAGGAAGGCGTGCAGCAGGATCTCGGGCGTGACCAGCGTCACGAGATCGTGCCCAGCAGATTGACCTCGAGCCCGCGTGCGATCTCGACATGGGAGAGGACGGGCAGCGCCGGGAAGATGCGCTCGACGATCATGCGGACGTAAGGGCGCGCATCGGGGCTGGTGACCAGGACGAAGTTCTGCGCCTGGTCCATCCGGCTGCGGATCGCGGTCGTCGCCTCGGCGGCGAACTCCTCGATGAGGCGCGGATCGATGTCGAATTCGATGACGTCGCCCTTGGCGTCGCGCCGGAGGCTCTCATGGAAGGCGAGGTCCCAGCGATTGCCCAGGCGCAGCATGTTGAGCACGCCGCCCTCGGCGAGATCGCCGCAGATCTGCTGGGCCATGCGCATGCGCACATGCTCCGCGATCGGCTCGGCCCGGCGCACATGCGGCGCGATCTCGGCGATCACCTCCAGGATGAGATGCAGGTTGCGGATCGACACCCGCTCCGACAGCAGCAGGCGCAGCACGGCCTGCAGGCTCGACAGTGACATATGCGCCGGGCAGATCTCGTCGAGCAGCTTCTTGTATTCGGGGCCGAGCCGGTCGAGCAGGCCGCGCATGTCCTTGTAGGACAGGAGCTGGCCGAGATTCTTGCGGATCGTCTCGCTGAGATGGGTGAGCAGCACCGAAAGACGGTCGACCGGGTGCATGCCCTCGCGCTTCACCTCATTGGCGTAGCTCTCGGAGACCCACATCGCCTTGACGCCGAAAGCCGGCTCACGAACTTCCTCGCCCGGCAGATCCGGCAAACGGCCATCGCCGACGACGACGAGCATGCTGCCCGGGCGCATTTCGCCGGAGGCGACGACCGTGCCGTGGATGCGGAACTCATAGGCCTTGGGTGACAGGCGCAGGCTGTCGGAGAGTTTGATCTCCGGCACGACGAAACCGTATTGCGCCGCGAATTTCTTGCGCATCTTGGCGACGCGATGGGCGAGTTCGCTATGGGAGTTCAGCATCTCGGCCGACAACTGCTTGCCCAGGCTCAATTCGATCTCGCAGATCGCCAGCGAGTCCTTGATCGTGTCCTTGCTGTCATGGACGGCCTGCTCGGCCTCCATGGCGCGGATCTCCTCGGCGGCCGCCTCGCGCTCGGCCAGGCGCTTGGGAATGGTGTAGCCGACGAAGGCCATCAGCCCGCCGAGCAGGGCGAAGGGCAGGAGCGGCAGTCCCGGTACCAGCGCCAGGATCAGCATCAGGAAGGCGGCGACGAAGAGCGCGCGCGGGTAATGCCCGAGCTGGCCGAGGATCGCCTGCTCGGCCGTCCCGCGCATGCCGCCCTTGGAGACGAGCAGGCCGGCCGCGAGCGAAACGATCAGGGCCGGGATCTGCGTGACGAGGCCGTCGCCGACGGCCAGTTTCACGAACACGTCGGAGGATTGCGACAGCGACATGCCGTGGCGCGTCACGCCGATGATGATGCCGCCCAGGATGTTGACGGCGGTGATGATCAGGCCCGCGATCGCGTCGCCGCGAACGAATTTCGAGGCGCCGTCCATCGCACCGAAGAAGGAGCTCTCCTCCTCCAGCTCGCGCCGGCGCCGCTGAGCCTCGGGCGCATCGATCAATCCGGCCGAGAGATCGGCGTCGATCGCCATCTGCTTGCCGGGGATGGCGTCGAGCGTGAAGCGGGCTCCGACCTCGGCGATGCGGGTCGCGCCCTTGGTGATCACGATGAAATTGACGGTGACCAGGATGATGAAGACGATCAGCCCGATGACGAAATCGCCGGCGATGACGAAGCGCGAGAAGCCGTCGATGATGTAACCGGCCGCGTGCGAGCCCTCATTGCCATGCGAGAGGATGACGCGCGTCGTGGCGATGTTGAGGGAGAGGCGCAGCATCGTCGCGACCAGCAGGATCGTCGGGAACGAGGAGAATTCGAGCGGCCTCTGGATCCAGAGCGCGACCATCAGGATCAGGACCGATAGGGCGATCGAGAAGGCGAGCCCCAGATCGATCACGAAAGCCGGGATCGGCAGGAACAGGATCGCCAGGATGCCGATGATGCCGACTGCGAAGCCGACATCGCGTCCGCTGTTCGGTACAGCCTTGCCCAATGAGACGTCCTGGATCGTCATGCTGAGTTTTGTCCTGCCGCCGGAAGGGGTTGCGGGCCCTGGGCTAGAACCCGCGCTCGATGCGCCCGTAGACGCGTTCGGTGAAGGCGAAGATTTGCGCACCGGTGAAGGATCCGGTGGTCGCCATCACCACGAGGATGACGACGATCTTGGGCACGAAGGTCAGTGTCGCCTCCTGCACCTGCGTCAGGGCCTGCATCAGCGCGATCGTGACCCCGATCGCCATCGCGGCGCCGACGGCCGGCCCGGCGCCGAGGATGATCGCCCAGACGGCGTCGCGCATCAGGTCGAGCGCATCGGCCTCGTTCATGGCGTGCTCCTCAGGTCGCGGTCGTCGTCTTCAGGCTGTCGAGGCTCGCGATGATCTGGTCGAGCTTCGAATTGGTCGAGACCGATTGCTCGACCTGAGACAGCGCGGCGAATTGCTGGACATATTGGGCCGGGTCCGTCGGATTGGTCGGATCCTGGTTCTTCGCCTGCGCGATCAGCAGCTTCAGGAAGGTATTGTAGTCGGCCATGCCGCTCGAGGTGGTCGATTTGGTCGTGCTGGCGCTCGTAGTCGAGCTCTGCGCGCTGGTTGTGCTGGCCACGTCCATGATCGCCTCCTAAGCAACCTGTGAGGTGAGTATCGGGGCTGCGATCGCCTTGGTCGGGACCACAGCATCGAGCTTAGACGCCGGAGCCTGTCCGGAGCTTGCGAGGATGGCGGCCTCAGTGGGGTAGAGGCAGCGCAAATGCTTCAACGCTTCGAAGAAGCGATCTTCCGTCACGAGGAGGTCGATGTGCTGGAGGCCGGCGAGCACAGTCGCATCCTCGAACATCTGCGCCGTGGTCATCAGCATGCGCTCGAACATCAGCTTGATGAGGCCGCTGTTCTTGGGCTCGATCAGCATCGCCTGGATGGTGAAATAGAGCTGCCGAAGCGGCGTCGTGGTTTCATCGGCCTGGATGACATGGCTCTCGAGCAGGAAGGTCGCATCGTTGAGCAGCTCGAGGCTGACCTTGCGATCGAATTTGAGGATCGCTCCGTTGATGTAGATCTTCTCGTTGGCGCGCAGGGACAGGTTCATTGTCTTTCTCACCTCCTGTCTCACGCCAGGCCGTCCCTGATCATCCGGTTGACGTCGATGATGGAGTCGAAGTCCTCGGACTGGCCGAGGCGCAGCAATTCGCCTTGCCTGAGCGCGAACAGGCCAATCGAGATGAGCGAGGCGCGCAGCGCCTCGGGGAGCGCGTTGTCGGAGTTCGCCAGATCCTCGATCAGCAGCGTCCAGAGGCGTCCGACGAAGGAGATCGCCTCGATCGTCTCGCGCGAGGCCGATCCGGTCGGTCGGGCCGTTTCGAGCAGCTTGACCGCCTGGTCCAGCGCTCGCCATTCGGTTGCTCGCGCGA
Source organism: Bosea vaviloviae (assembly GCF_001741865.1). Classification (NCBI taxonomy): domain Bacteria; kingdom Pseudomonadati; phylum Pseudomonadota; class Alphaproteobacteria; order Hyphomicrobiales; family Alloboseaceae; genus Allobosea; species Allobosea vaviloviae. Next base: position 241,806 of record NZ_CP017147.1, on the reverse strand, counting down.
CGGTGCAATCGTCTTCGGCCGCGGCGATGTACGAGCTGTGATACATGGGTGTCCTCCAGCTTGATCGGGGGGTGAGCGGAGCGGAGTGCTCAGCGCATGTAGTTGAGGATGCTGAGGCTCTGCAGCTTCACGGTCAGCGCATAGGCCGTCTCCACCTGGGTGGTGAGCTGGTCGACGCGGACCTTCGCCTCATAGGGGTCGACGCCCTCATTGGAGAGGATCTGCTGGGCCAGGATGTCACGCTGGGTCGTGAGCCTCTCGCTCGCGGTGGTGACCCTGGCCTGTGCCGAACCCAATTGCGCCTGATTGGCGATGAGACCCTGGATGGCGCCATTGACGACCTTGATCGCCTCGTCGACCAGCGCCTGGTAGGCGTTCTGGTTCAAGCCCTTGGTGCCGGTATCGGCGACCATGGTGTAGACCTTCGCCAGATCGCGCATCTGCTGCGAATTGGCGTTGGCCGAGACCTCGACGACCTCGTTGGGAGAAATCCGGCTCTGGATGTTCCTGTCGAGTGCGGTCGACCAGTTCGCTCCCCAGGCAGGATCGGCGAATTCATCGGAGAAGTCTGTCTGCAGGAAGCTCGTCATGTCGGCGGCCGTGATGGTGGCGGCGGCCGGATCGTCCTGGGTGAAGCCGAAATAGCTGGTGAAGGCCGCATCGGCCGCCGCCTTGTTGGGGGCGGTGGCGCCCGAGAAATAGTCCGTCAGCGGCTGCTGCTGCGTGTTGATGCCGGCGAAGATGTATTGCCCGCCCATCGAGCTGTTGGCCGCGCCGATGGTGGCCTGAAGATTGTTCGTGGCCTCGGAGACGAGGACGTCGACGCCGCTCTCGCCGTTGCGGACGCTGAGCAGGGTCTTGAGGAAATTCTGGGCGGTGTCGAGCATGCCGCCGAGCGCCTGCTGCGTCACCTGGAGCCGTTGCGAGACGAGCCCGTTAGTGTCGATGATCCCGGAGGTGCGGTCGTGCTGGTTGCGCAGATTGACCGTCACGCCGGTGCGGGCGCCGAGGCTGAGGCCGATATCGGCATAGCGGCCCGTCGTCATCTCCTTGTTGGCGCCGACCAGTTTCTCCTGCGCCTTCAGGATCGTGCTGCGCAGCATGGTCGACAATGAGGAGGAGGAAACAGAACTTGTCTTCATGACGTCACCTCACGGCCTCGAGCAGCGAATTCAGCATCTTGTCGATCGTCGTGATCAGGGTCGAAGAGGCGCTGTAGGAGCGCTCCAGCTCCATCATCAGCGTCATCTCCTCGTCGATACTGACGCCGGTGGCGTTCGACAGGGCCTCGGAGGTGCGCTCCAGCAGGGCCTTTTGGTAGCCCAGCGTGGTGGTGCTGGACTGGCGCTGCGCTTCCAGCCAGCCGACGGAGGAGCTGGCGAAGCCTGTCAGGCTGGTGCTGGGGTCGGCCTTGGCCGCCGGATCGAAGGAGCGATCGGCCGCCAGGGCGGTCAGCAGGCCCTGGATCCGGTCCGAATAACTGGCCGCGCCGCTGGAATTGTAGACGTAGTTCGGGTTCGACGGGTCGGAGATGCCGCCGTCCCGGAGACGGTCGAGATCGCCGCCCTGGGTGGGATCGGCATTCGGGTTGATGCGGATCGAAGCCGCCAGGCCCGGCGAGACGGTGCCCGTCGCCGGAACCGCCGGGCCGCCGGGCCAGGTGAAGAGGCCGGCCTGGTCCGGCAACGTCGCCGGCGTGCCCTGGTCGCTTTCCGCGAAGGCCTCGACGAGGCCGCGGGCGATCTCGTCGAGCTGGTTCTGGTAGGTCACCGCGACATCGTCGCGGATGACCGAGGAGCCGTAGATCTGGCCGGATTTCAGCGGCATCACGGAGTTGGCGCCGGTCACGGCGACACCGTCGATGAAGACCGCGTTGCCGGAGGCGCCGGCGCCAAGAGCATAGCTCGGCGCCATCGTCACGCTGCGCGGCGTCGTCTCGAACAAGGTGACGCCGCCATCGGTGTAGATCACCATGTCGTTGCCCGAGCGGGTCGAGACGCTGATGCCGATCTCCTCCGAGAGTTGGGACAGGATGCGGTCGCGCGAATCGAGCTGGTCGGTGATGTCGGAGCCGGCCTGGGTGCCTTTGACGATCGCCCGGTTCACTTGCTCGAACTCGGCGAGGAGGTCGTTGACGCGGTCGACGCCGGCAGCCATGTCGGCATCCGCCTGTTCCCGGACGCCGCCGACCGTATCGCTGGCCTGGTTGAGCGCACGGGCCAGCGCGTCCGCGCCGCTCAGGACATTCTGAGCCAGCAACGGATCGTCGGGCGTGATGCTGTATTGCTGTAGCGCGTTGTTGAGGCTGCCGAGCTTGGCGGCGACCGACTGGTCGAGCTCGGGATCGTTCACCGTCGCCTCGAGTTGGTCGAGCCCGTTGACGATCGCCTGCTGGGCGGAGGTCGTGGAGGTCGCGCTGAGCTTGTTGGTGAACAGCACTGTGTTCATCGTCCGGCCGATCGAGGCGACCTTTACCGCGCCGCCATAGGTCGTGACCACGAGACCGCTCTTGCGGTTGTAGTATTCGCTGTCGGCGCCCGCGACATTGCGCGAGATGACGGCAGTCTGCAGTCCGGTCACGGAGAGCGACGACTGGGCCACGTTCAGGGCGGATGACAGGCTCATTGGAGTGCTTTCCGTTATCTGTCGCCGCGGCTCAGCGCTTCAGGTTGACCAGGACGTCGAGCAGTTCGGAGCCGGTCTGGAAGACCTTGGAATTGGCGGTGTAGCTGCGCTGCGACTCGATCATCGCGGTCAGCTCGGTTGCCAGGTCGACATTCGACTGTTCGAGCGCCTTGGAGTTGATGGAGCCGAGACCGCCGCTTCCCGGGAAGCCGACGATGACGTCGCCCGATAGCTGGCTGACCGCATAGACGTTGCCCGATAGCGGCGTGAGCTGGTCGACGCTGGGCACCGTGGCCAGCGGAATCTTGTAGGTGGCGATCCGGTTGCCGTTCTCGAACACGGCGTAGACCGTTCCGTCCGCGGCGATGTCGACGCTGTCCACGGCGCTGGGCGCGTTTCCGTTGACGGCGAGCTCCATGTTCGTGTCCATCGCGACCTGGGAGGTCGCTCCGAAATCGAGCGTCATCGTGCTGCCGCCGGGAATAGCGACACCGACCGTGGCCGGCGCGGTCGTCAACTGGCCGGCACCGTCGAAGGCCAGCGTCGCCGTCGCCAGTGGCGCAGAGCCGGCTGCGCCATAGGGGAAACCTCCGGTGGCGGGGTTGGCGTTGGCCTTCGCGAAGATCGCGGCCTGCCATGTATCGGGGCCTGTGCCAGTCTTCGTCATGTAAACGTCGAGATAAACCTTGTTGCCCAAGGTGTCGTAAGTCACGATCGACGCCTTGCTGGAATAAGTGCTTCCGGCCACGTTATCCGAGGGCAGGCTGCCCGCCGCGACGATCGTCGCGTTGGAGTTAAGAACGCCCTTGAGCGTTCCGCTCGTGGTGGCGTTCGCCTCATAGGCGACGTTGGCCAGATTGACGCGCTGCAGCCCGTCCAGGCTGTTGGCCACTACGGAGACGTCGCCATTGGTGATCGGGTAGCCCATCAAGTAAAAGCCGGCCGAATTGACCAGGTCATGGTCGCCGTTCTCGACGAAGGCGCCGGCGCGGGTCAGATAAGGCGTGCCGCCGGCATCCGAGACGACGAAGAAACCTTCCCCGTTGATGGCGAGATCGGTGGTGGAGGTCGTCCCCATGATCACGCCTTGATTGGAAATGGCGTAGCGGGAGGTCGTCGAAACACCGCCGGAATTGTATTCGCCCGCGCCTCCTTGAGAAATGAACGAGGAGAATTCCGTCGAGGCGCGCTTGTAGCCGGTGGTGTTGACGTTGGCGATATTGTCGCCGACCGCGCTCATCTTGCTTGCCTGCGCCGCCATGCCGGACACGCCGGTTCGCATGATGTCGAAAATGCTCATCGCCACTCTCCAAGCTCAAGTCTCGAGTGGCATTACGCAATGATTTGCTTGTGTGGAGCTTTCGTCTTGTTTCTTGTAAATCTTTAATAAATTTCTCATCGCGCAGACAGGAATTATACTGGATTCCTCTCTTTATATAATAGGGCCGTTTTTCGCGGCCCTGGAGACTCCCAGCGGAGGCTCCCCCAGAGTCGGTTTGCCTGGCTGCGGCGGCGCGAGAATCCCGCATGCTTAATTATTGGTTTATTCAACCAAATAAATACGTATCTGGATATTCATTCCGGGTTTTCGCAGCGTTGTTGTTGTTTTGCGTTGCAACAATATTATATTGACGCGCAACAATCCGACACACAATCTGCTATTGTTCCTTCCTCCTGTGAGGCGGGCCGAGCCTGACGCTGGGGGGTGTCTATGTATATTGTTGTCGATGATCGAATTTTGGTGACGGAGGGATATCAATCCCTTTTCACCGGCGAGGGCGTGCCATCAATCGGGTTCTCGCCATCCCGTTTCCAGGAGTGGGTGGAGGATACACCTGCCGACCATATCAAGAATGTCGAGGCCTTCCTTCTTGGTGATTGTGAAGGTCGCGCAAGTTTCCCCATGATGATCCGTCGCCGTTCGCAGGCTCCGGTCATCGCGATGAACGAGGCGTCCTCGCTCGAGAAGACCCTCGAACTCTTCGCCGCCGGCGTCGACGATGTGGTCCGCAAGCCGGTTCATGTTCGCGAGATCCTGGCGCGGGTCCATGCGATGCGGCGCCGAACCGACAAGCGGCGCTCCACCGACGATGAGATCAACCGGGGCGACATCACGGTGTATTTCGATGGCCGTGATCCCGATGTCGGCGGCAAGGTCATGATGCTGCCGCGGCGTGAACGCCGCATCCTTGAATTTATGATGCGCAATCGCGGACGCTGGGTCACCAAGTCGCAAGTCTTCAATGCGGTCTATGGTCTGTTCGACGCGGAAGTGGACGAGGCCGTCGTCGAAAGCCATGTGAGCAAGCTGCGAAAGAAACTTCGTGCCAGACTTGGCCACGATCCGATCGATTCCAAGCGTTACCTCGGCTATACGATACTCTGACCTTTCGGGCGCCGACCTTGAGGCCGGCGTCCCGCGATGAAGCCAAAACGCTTTGGCTCGATGTCGCCCTAAGCTCAATTTGAGCCGATGTTTTCCCTAAAATCCACAACAACAGCTTCACGCAAGTAACGCTTCGTATTGTTGCATTGCAACGATTTCGGGAGCGTCCCAGGTGGAGCCGATTTACCTCTTCGATATTGCCGCCAAGAAAGCGAATTGGCTTGCCGTTCGACAGAACGCCGTGGCGCAGAACGTCGCGAACGCCAATACGCCGCGCTACGGAGCGGTCGATGTCGAGCCTTTCGACGCCATCGTCAGGAAAACCACGCTCACCGTGGCGGCGACATCGCCAAACCACATCACCACGACGCCGGCAGAGACCATGACGGCCAAGCAGCGCAAGGGCGAGAGCTGGTCGGTTGTCCATTCCGGCAATTCGGTCAGCCTCGAACAGGAAATGCTCAAGGCCGGCGACATCGGCCGCAACTACGCGCTGATGACGAATCTCGTGAAAAGCTTCCACCGCATGATGATGACCGCAGTCAAAAGCTGAACCGCTCGGACCTAAGCTTGAAAGAGGCAAGATTAGACCATGATCGACCCTATTGACGCATCGCTCCGCATCGCCGGCGCCGGCCTCCAGGCCCAGTCGACGCGTGTGCGCGTGGTCTCCGAAAACCTGGCCAACGCGCAGTCGACGGGCAAGACCGCCGGCGCCGATCCTTACCGGCGCAAGACCGTGACCTTCGAGAATACCATGGATCGTGCGCTCGGCGCGGCGCTGGTCAAGATCAAGGGCGTCGGTGTCGACAAATCGGCCTTCCGTGTCGAGTTCGAGCCGAGCCATCCGGCCGCCGACGCGAAGGGCTACGTCAAGCTGCCCAACGTCTCGATGCTGCTCGAAATGGCCGACATGCGCGAGGCCAATCGCTCCTACGAGGCCAACCTGCAGATGATCAAGCAGGTGCGCTCGATGCAATCCATGACGATCGACCTGCTGAGGAACGGCTGATGTTGAACGCAATCTCCGCACTTGCCCCGGTCGCGGGCCAAATCGGGCAGGGGCTGCAGAGCCTCGCTGCTTCGGCCGTCCGGCCGGGCTTTACGGCCGAGGCCGCGACCCAGGCTCCGGGCGCCGATTTCGGCTCGGTCTTCGCGAGCGTCTCGCAGGGCTTCGTCGACAATCTGGCGCAGGGCGAGGCCGCAGCCGTCGCCGGCGTCCAGGGCAAGGCTGCCGTCCAGGACGTGGTCCAGGCGGTGATGTCGGCGGAGCAGTCGCTGCAGCTGGCGATGGCCATGCGCGACAAGGTCGTCTCCGCCTACCAAGAATTCATCCACATGGCGATCTGAGGAGCCAATTCCATGAAAGTCCAAATCTCATGAAAGTCCTCGCCATCGCCGCGACCGGAATGAGCGCTCAACAGTTGAATGTTGAGGTCATCGCCAACAACCTCGCCAATATCAACACGACCTCGTTCAAGCGTGCGCGGCCCGAATTCACCGATCTGCTCTACCAGACCGAGCGCTCTCGCGGCGTGCCCAATCGCGGCGGCGATGGCTCGATCCCGGAAGGCGCCTCGCTCGGCCTGGGCGTGCGCGCCGCAGCGATCCGCAACCTGCACATCCAGGGCGCGCTGACCCAGACCGGCAACAAGCTCGACCTCGCCATCGACGGCCGCGGCTGGTTCAAGGTCACGGCGCCGGAGGGCGAGACGCTCTACGCCCGCGCCGGAACCTTCAACACCAATGCCGATGGCGACATCGTCACGGCCGATGGCTATCTGCTCGACCCCGTCATCCGCGTCCCCGCCGATGCGACCGACATCACGGTCAACGAATCCGGGCTGGTGCTGGCCAAGATCCCGACCGAGGTCCAGCCGCGACAGCTCGGCCAGATCACGCTGGTCAACTTCGCCAACGACGCTGGCCTGGAACCGCTGGGCAGCAATCTCTACCGGGAAACCGTGGCCTCGGGCCAGCCAGTCGACGGCACGCCGGCGAGCACCAGCTTCGGCAAGCTGCGCCAGGGCTATCTCGAGGCGTCCAATGTCGATCCCGTGAAAGAGATCACGGCGCTCATCGCGGCCCAGCGCTCCTATGAGATGAACGCCAAGGTGATCACCGCCGCCGACCAGATGGCCGGCACCGTCTCCACCGGCATCCGGTAAGGAAGCCCAGCCATGACCCGAGTTCCGGCGCGATCATCGCTTCTGGCCGCCACCCTGTTCTGCCTGGGCGCAAGCTGCGCGCAGGCGGCGCCCGGCGACGTCATGCTGCCGGTGCCCGTCGTCACGCTTTATCCCGGCGACGTCATCACCGATTCCCATCTCGTCGACCGCGCCTTCAGGCTGGCGATGCGGGCATCGGTCGACAACCGCCTGGCGCTTGTCGGTAAGGTGGCGCGGCGCACCCTGCTGCCGGGCCAGCCGATCCCGATCAATGCGGTGGACGATGCCAAGATCGTGCGGCGCGGCGTGCCGACGCAGGTCGTCTTCCGCGAGAGCGAGATGGTGATCACAGGGATCGTCGAGCCGCTGCAATCGGCCTCGGTCAACGAGATGGTGAAGGCGCGCAATCCGGATACCGGTCTCACGGTCATCGGGGTTGTCCAGGCCAACGGCACCATCCGCGTCGGAGGCGAGTGATGGCGCTCCGGTCGAGACTGGTCGCCTTCATCTGCACGCTCATGGTGGCGGTTCAGGGCGCCGCTCCCGCCGGGGCGACCGTCCGCATCAAGGACATCGCCGGGCTTCAGGGCGTGCGCGACAATCAGCTCGTGGGCTACGGCCTGGTGATCGGCCTGCAGGGCACGGGCGATAGCGTCCGCAATTCGCCCTTTACCGGCCAGGCGCTGCAATCCATGCTCGACCGGCTGGGCGTCAATGTCCGCAACAGCACGCTGCGCACCCGCAATGTCGCGGCGGTTATCGTGACGGCTGACCTACCTCCCTTCGCCGGGCGCGGCAGCCGCATCGATGTCAGCGTCGCCTCGATGGGCGATGCGACCTCGCTGCTCGGCGGCACGCTGGTGGTGACCTCGCTGCTTGCGGCGGATGGACAGACCTATGCGCTGGCGCAGGGCCGGCTCAATGTCTCCGGCTTCTCGGTCCAGGGCGAGGCGGAGCGGGTGACGCAGGGCGTCGCCACCGCGGCGCGGATTCCGGGTGGGGCGCTGGTCGAGCGCCAGGTGGCCGACCAGCTCGCCAGCCTGCATGTCCTGTCGCTTGAATTGCGCAATCCGGATTTCGTCACGGCCGAGCGGGTTGCGGGCGCGATCAACGCCTTCAGCCGCGAGCGCTATAAATCGACCGTCGCCTTCGCGCTCGACCACCGCACCATCAGCCTGACGCGGCCGGTCAATCTCTCGACCACCCGCTTCATCGCCGAGATCGAGCGCCTGACGCTGGAGCCGGATTCGCCCGCCCGTGTCGTCGTCGACGAACGTACCGGCACGGTGGTGATCGGCCGCGACGTCAAGATCTCCACCGTCGCCGTGACGCATGGCAATCTCACTGTCCGCGTCACCGAGACGCCGACGGTGTCGCAGCCCGAGCCATTCAGCAACGGCGAGACGGTCGTCGTGCCCCGGACCACGGTCACGGCGACGCAAGGGGGAACAGGCCGGCTCGCCATCATCAACGGGGCGAACCTGCATACGCTGATGCGGGGCCTCAACCAGATCGGGCTGAAGCCTGCCGGCATCATCGCGATCCTCCAGGCGATCAAGACCGCGGGCGCCCTGCAGGCAGATCTCGTCGTTCAATAGCTTTGCTGCAGCATCGAGAGGCGCCGGGATCAGGTGTTGATCCCGGCGTTTTTCTTAAGATTTGCAAGATCTATTTCGCCGAGGTCAGCCTCGCGAAAGCATCGCACCCAATAATCTCATCATACCATTCAAGCGAGTTGCTCGTAATGCTGCTGAGGACATCTCTGGGCGGTCCGTTGCTGTCAGTCGCCATCCTGGCGTTGGCCGGCATGCCGCTGGCCTCGCAGGCGCAGACGCCGAGGACGACACCGCCCGCAGCAGCTTCGGGGACCTCCGACGCTGCGAATTTCTGCGCCAGCATCCGCGATTCCGCGGCCGAGGCCCGTTTCGCATGGCAGGCCAATACCTTGAAGACGCTCGAAGCCAAGCTGACCGACACGCTCAAGAAGCTCGAGGAGCGGAAAGCCGAGCTCGAGACCCTGACCGCCAAGCGCGATGCCGAAATCCAGCAGACCGAGACGCGCATCACCGAGATCTTCGCGCGGATGCGGCCCGAGGCGGCGGCGCTGCAGCTAGCGGCGATGGATGAGGCGATGGCCGTCTCGCTCCTGGGCAAGCTGCCGCCACGCACGGCCAGCGCCGTGCTGAACGAAATGGAGGCCGCGCGCGCGGCCCAACTCGCCGAAGCCCTGGGCGGCCGCCGTACGCCCGCCAACAGAACGCCAACAACCGGAGTCCAGACCCGATGAAGGCTCTCATCCTCGCGGCTTGCGCCGTCACGCTCGGCGGCTGCTCGCAAGACCTGGCCGAACTCAACCGCGAACCGCAATTGTCCCGCGTCGGGAGCGGGCTGTCGACGCCGCGCGAAGCGATCCCGGTCAGCCAGCAATCAGGCCGCCTGGTCGATGTTTCGTTCAACTCGATCTACACGCGCCACAGCGAGGATCTGTTCCGCGACACACGGGCAATGAAGCTCGGCGACGTCGTCACGGTGCGCATCTCGATCAAGGACAAGGCCAAGCTCGACAACAACTCCAACCGCTCGCGCAATTCGGTCGCCAAATTCGGGCTCGATTTCCTCGCCGCCTTCGGCGGCAATTCGAGCTCGGCCAATATCAGCTCGAATGTCGATTCCGAATCCTCGTCGCGTGGCAAGGGGCTGACCGATCGCTCGGAGGAGGTCGATCTCTCGATTGCGGCCGTGGTCACGGAAATCCTGCCCAACGGCAATCTGATGATCAACGGCTCGCAGGAGGTGCGCGTGAACTACGACATGCGCGTCCTCAACATCGCCGGCATGGTTCGGCCGCGCGACATCACCGGCACGAATACGATCTCCTACGACAAGATCGCCGAGGCGCGGATTTCCTATGGCGGCCGCGGCCGCGGCATGGAGGTGCAGCAGCCGGGCTGGGGCCATCAGGTCTATGACCGGGTCATGCCCTTCTGATGGCCGCGCCCAAGCTCAAATTGCCGGCTGGCCGGAAACGCTCCAGAGGTTCCCTACCGGCACTGCGGGCAGCCGTGCCGACCGTGCTGCTGACCCTGCTCGCGGCCGGCGCCGGGGCACTCTGGGGCACTCGTGTCATCGGCACGGTCGAGACCACCGTGATGAAGCGGATGGAGGAGGCCTCGCCCCATCTCAGCGTCAATCCTGCGATGGCCGGCGGGCTGGTGCTCAAGCGGCTCGCGCCGATCGTGACCAATCTCGCCGCGCCGGCGAATGCCTGGGTGCGCATCGAGGCGGCGCTGGTGCTGGAACAGAAGGCGGCACTCAGTGCCGAGCCGCTGATCGGCGCCATCACCGAGGACATCCTGGCCTTCCTGCGCAGCGTCACGGCGCGGCAGATGGAAGGCGCCGCGGGCCTGCGAAACCTGCGCGAGGACCTCACCGAGCGGATCGCGGTGCGCTCGAAAGGCCTCGTCCGCGACATCGTCATCGAAACCCTGGTCGTCCAGTGATCAAGCTAGCCACGACGCTCATTTTCCTGTTGGCCGGGGTCGCCGCCGCCGGTGCCCAGTCGCTCGGGCTCGACGGGTTGTTGCCCTCGGGCGGGGCCTCGGCTTCGGGCCGCATCGTGCAGATCGTGGCGATGCTGACGATCCTTTCGGTCGCGCCCGGGCTTCTGATGATGGTGACGAGCTTCAGCCGCTTCGTGATCGCCTTGTCGTTCCTGCGCTCGGGGCTCGGCCTGCAGAGCACGCCGGCCAATCTGATCCTGATCAGCCTGGCCCTGTTCATGACCTTTTTCGTCATGGCTCCGACCTTCGACAAGGCCTGGCAGAACGGCGTCCAGCCGCTGGTCGAGAACAAGATCAGCGAAGGCGAGGCCTATACCAAGATCACCGAGCCGTTTCGGGACTTCATGCTGACGCAGACCCGCCCGGCCGATCTGCGCCTCTTCGCCGATATCGCGCCGCAAAGCATCCGGCCGACCGACCCGACACAGAGCGTCGATCTGCGGATCCTGATCCCGTCCTTCATGATCTCGGAATTGCGGCGCGCCTTCGAGATCGGCTTCCTGATCGCCCTGCCATTCCTCGTCATCGACATGATCGTCGCGACGGTGGTGATGTCGATGGGCATGATGATGCTGCCGCCGACCGTGATCTCACTGCCCCTGAAGGTGATCTTCTTCGTCCTGATCGACGGCTGGAATCTCCTGATCGGCGGCTTGGTCAGATCGTTTTCCTAGATTTGTGTGGGGGTGTTCGAGTTGTGCCGTGGCTGTCCAAATCAGATGACCGGCGCGTCATCGCAGCGCGCTTGTTCTGGAGTGAGGTGAATGAAGATCCTGGCCATCGACGACACCAAGACCCTGCTCAGCCTGCTGTGCCTGACATTGCGCAATGCCGGCCATGACGTGGCGGCGGCGGAGAACGGCGAGGAGGGCTTGGCGACTTTCGACAAGTTCAAGCCGGATCTGGTGATCACCGACCTCAACATGCCGTTGATGGACGGCATCCAGTTCACCCGCGCCTGCCGGGCGAAGCCCGAGGGGGAGAACATCCCGATCATCATGCTGACCACCGAGAACGGCGCCGAGATCAAGGCGGAAGGTCGTCGTGCCGGCGCCAGCGCCTGGATGGTCAAACCTTTTGAGCCCTCGACCCTGCTCGGCATCGTCGCCCGCTATCAGGGCTGAGGGCGAGAACAGGGGTGTCGATGGTGAGGCTTGCGTCGGCGCCGCCCGTCAAAGCCAGTCGGACCAGCACTCCTGATGGCTTTCCCAGCGCTCGACCGCTTCCAGCAGGGCGAGGAGTTCCGCCTCTTCGCGCGAGCCTGCCGAGGCATGCGCGATCTCGTCGATCCGCTGTGTCGCGCGTTCGTGGTCGTCTTCGGTGTGAATGCGCACGCGCTGCTGCAAGGTCATCGGCAACTCCACTGATCGCGGGCTCATAACCCGCGTTCGATGTCAGTTTCACGAAGGCGATGGCTAGCAAGAAAGATGCCGGCGGCGGGTTTTTCGTTGCCCTATGCGGCTTGCCCGAGTCGCGCTGTCCGGGCGCGCATGGATCATTGCTGCGGCGGGCTGCTCGTGCGAATCGCGGCTCGGGATTTTGCGCTGCTTCCGGCCCAAAGCAAAAAGGCCGCCCTTTCGAGGCGGCCTTTTGTCCCGGTATCTCAAGGGCTTCATATGGTGGGCGCGACAGGGATCGAACCTGTGACCCCTACGATGTCAACGTAATACAGCATTCCCAAGAATGCAGCCCAGCAAGGCCTCATCCGTTTAAATGCAACGGCTTAGGCATTTTCCTTTTGCGGACTCGCCTGCCGGCACCGTATTTACGGTGACGTACTTCTTGTGGGGTCATTAAGGCAAAGGAGCACTCTCTTGAAGAGAGATGCCGAGGACAGCAGCAAACTCCGGACGAAGGCTAACACCCTTGGCCTTAATCCCTACCTGCACCGCCCAGGATGCGGCCCCCGTTCGGTCAGTCGAAGTTTCGAGCAGGAAGTCGAGCACCGATTGGTTGGACGGAAATCGTTTGGACAGTGCCACAAAGCAGGCGTAAGGGCTTTCATCTTGCAGCAACAGTCCGATGACCTCCGCGACTTCGTGGGATGCAAGCAGAGCTGTATCGAGTTCGATTGCCTGCCGCCCTAATTCTGTGCAGATCAGACGGAGCGGGGTCGATAGGTGCCTACCCAGCGTGGAGTTTTCTTCCGCGAGCCGCTCAGCGAGTACAAGATCCCCGCATTCCGGACCTAAAAAGCCAGTCGTCCCGGGTACAGTGTCTGCCAGGAGGTTCCACAAAGACGCGGCAGAATTACTTTCCAGAAATGACCTCCAAAGCCCATGCGACCATGGCGATCGAAGCGCAGTGAGCAAAATGTCAGCCCAATTATCCTCAAATTCGTAAGCCCTGCTCAAAAAACACCGCTCAGCATAGTGAAAAAACGATAATAGAGCTTCTTCCGAACCTGCGGCTTCCAGAAGGGGGGGAGCAAAGAAATAAGTGGGACAAATGATGTTCATTGTAGACGAGTGTGATGAATCACGGCGATACGTGATTGGCAAATCAGATCCTGGTATACCCGACCCTATCGATACTCCTTCGAATGCACGAGTTGCACCGCCCACACTGGCTTCTAGAAAATGCTTCTGAAAGCCGCATTGATCGAAAACATCGAGCGAATTTTTAAGCACCGAAGGCGACGAAAAAGCATTTCCCAGGAACATGGAAAAAGCTCTTTTGCGACCTTCATGAATGTTGGAGCAGACGGCAATTGTGTTAGCGAGATGCTGCACTGCATCTTTCGATCTGTAGGGGACTCTTGTCTTTCGTAAGTTCTCGTCATCAAAGGATGGGTAATCATTCCACCCGCCACGAAAACCCGAGCGATAAAGGAGATCGAGTGTTGAGCGAGTGATCCACTTAGGAAGGTGATATGCACGCCATCGTACCTTTGAAGTGCGCTTCGAGTTGAAGGCGATGAATTTTTCGGCGAGTTTGACCGCGAGTTCCTCGTTTCCAATATTGAGTTCTGAGCACACTAGCCAAATATTATTTAGCCCGAAAGAATTGAGAAACCCAATCTCCCCGAAAACAACGTCAAGATCCCTGTATCGAACGGTGCGCCCCTTCACGGTTGGTTCCGTGCAAAAATAGCACGCATAGGGGCAACCGCGCGCCAATTCCACCGCTATGCTTGGTTGATTCGTTCCGTACAGCGTTTCTGTGCCGTAGAATCTCTCTAAGGATTGTATGGATGTGGCATCATACTCTCTTTCCGGGTTTGGGCCGTAAAAACAGCGATGATTTGAAGCAACGGTGTCTTCGTTGTACCAAATCAAGTTGGGCACAGCGTGAAGATCGCGGCCCGCGATGAGGTTTTCGAAATAGGTAAACAATGGGTCGCCGTCGCCAGCGCACCCGTAGTCCAGCCCGAGATGTTCGAAAGTGCGAGATGCGTGAACGGTGAACCCGAACCCACCCCCAATTAGCGGTGCTGAACTCACTCGTCGGGCAATCTCGACTGCGAAGCGCGTGTCGTCGAGCGGAAAGAAATCGGACTTCGGATTGCCCGGCGCTGGCGCATAGTCGCGCTGAGAAACCGAATCGGCTTGCCTAACGTGGAATCCGATAAGGCTCGGACTGGTATCGATAATGGCTCGGGAGATGGCATCCTCGTAGCGCGGCTGGGGTAGACCCAATAGGTCCAAACACGAGACGGTAATCCCTTGCCGGCGGGCCAGCGCACTCAGTTGCACGAACGCGTAAGGGTAAATCGGGTTTGCCGGAAAATTTGAGGCGTTTATCAGAAGCAGGTCAGCCATCAGGGCTCTGCGCTCCGCAAGTCGATCTTGAGTACGTCATCTGCACGTCCTCTCATTGCGCCGCGACAGTTGGAGGACAGGGTCGTTCAGCGCTGAAGGCTGAGTGCTAGATCGGGGCCAACCCACGGCTGCCTCCGGCCATGGCCGGCTACGCCCTGCCATTGAACCACAGGGTCGCACCACCGTCTGAGATGGAACACGAGAGCGACGTCGTCGATGCACGGAAGCGTGGCCCCGAACAGTCGCTGTGCTCATTGTCGCGAAACACGTTCCGAACGCATCTACCGTCCTCCAACCTTCCGACGCGCACCCTGCTGTGACTGGAGCGGCTTCTGTAAGCGCGCAATCCGGTGCCCGAACTCTGACAACTTGTCCCTATTTTCCTAGGCTCGCCGCGCTATCACGTACGCGAGCGGCGGAGGTTTACGCACAAGGCAAATTATTGCCACACCGAAAGGGGCGCGGTGACAAGATCAGGTAAAGCCGGATCGGAGCAGAACCTCCAAGGACACACCAATGCGAATAATAGGTCCAATCAGTCCCACCTCTTGGGGCTGTGCGTAAGTTAGCACGTGAGCGGGATGTAAAATGAGCATACCGGGCTGAAGCTCAACACGGATATCCCCCTCTGGGTTTAGTTGCTGATACCAATTCGGGGCTGCAGTAGGAGCACTTGGCCGCATGAGCGCAAGTTCCAAGGCGCGGTCATCATCGTTCGTCGAGGCCCCACAATGATACCACCCGACGATAAGGGAGCCCGCTGGTACGTGGGAGATGGGCGGGAATCCATATCCATCTCGGTTAGGTAGAAGTCGGTTCAACATCAGATCGTCTGTGGTGACCTGAAACTCGAAGCCGGGCTGAATCCACCTTAGGAACGAGTTGATTTCCGAGCAAAAGAAGGCGAGCAGGTCAGGTGAAATAGCTCCAGCCTCAATGTTCTTCAGTGCCGCAGCTTGGCGCATCACGGCAGAGGTGTCGACCTGCTCTACCTCCAAAAAGCGATCTTCCAATTCCCTGCTGGTCAGCTCTGTGTCTGTCGGGGATCTCGTACTCCTTTCATACCGAGCTTTTCGCATAGGCGTGGCCCATAGAGCCCGAAAATCGATCTCGGGCTCACCGCTCCTACATGAAGCTGCCCATTCAAAAATCGGCACTGCCCGTTCCTCCGGCTAGCGCTGCCTTCGAGACATTGAACGAAATTGAGTATCGGACGGCTGTTGTCGATCTATGAGGATAAACGTAGTGCACCACGTGTGGAGGAAACAGTACAAGCTTTCCAGGGACAGGCTGAACGATATACTCGCTTGCACCGTGGAATTTGTTATACTCAGCCGAGGCGCTAATTCGTCCCCTCGGATCCATCAGCGCCAAACAAGCCTCTAATTCACTGCGCACTTCCGGAACGCCAACATAATACGTGCCGACGAGTACGGACCTCTCAAAAGAGTGGAAGTGAGGCGCGTGGAACTCGCCGATACGATGAATATTCGGCCACAATTCCGAGACCTGTTTGCTGCCAATCGGGTATAAGCCCGGACGTACGGCAGCAAGGTGTGCCTGTATGCTCTTCAGAACGAAGGTCCACCATTCTCTTGGCAGGTCCTTCCGTATTCCCACAAGCTCCGGCCGCATAGTCAACTCAGGCAGGCGGCCAGTCTGGCCAGAGACCCCGGCGCGGCTCGCTGCCCTCTCAATTATGTTTATAAGAGTGTCACGGTATTGGTCCGCCTCCTCGAATACGGCCTCGCTTATGATGGTTGGCCAAGCAAGATCCATCGCGACGTTTTGTTCCGCTGCTGCGTACATATCATTCGTCCGGAACGATTTCTAAGCAACCACCCACCGCTAGGCGTTTGAGCAGATGGAGCGCTGCTTCGATTGTCAAGGCCTGCGAAAAGTCTGTGCTGGAGAAATGTGTCTTCGTCAGCAGTGCTCGTACGGCAGGCTCGATCTTTCTTGGAAAAGGTAACGCAAAATCATGGGCAAGCAGAAACAATCGATCACCGTCGAGGACGCATCGAAATCGAACTCCTGGCCTACGCCGAAACAGAGTACCCGCCCCGGCGGAGTCGATTTTCCGAACCGTGTTAAGGTAATTACCAGGTAAGGGATTCTGCCGTGAAAGGTCCCATCTCAGAAGTTGTAGAACATGTTCGCCTGCATCTCCACAAAGTGCAAATTGCTTGATCTCTTGCGCGAGCGATTCCAATTCTCGCCCGATACCCCCCAGGTCTTGGACGGATATCGGCTGATCAGCGGTCGTGAGACCTCGGCGAGGACTGAGGAGGCGAGTTCCCAGGTCGCCAATACGGACTGGGTGAATTCCAAGCGCGGTATGAGTCGAACCGCAATCGGCAGCGCTTACGCTATGATAGTGGCCGCGAGGCACATACAGGCATCGTCCGGATGAAAGTTTAGTCTCGATTATGGGCGGCCCGAGATGGTCAATCGACACAGATGGGTCGTCGCTGACTTCCCATTTTCGAAATACCCGCCACTGCTTCTCACCCTCCGCTTGAAGAATGAAAAGATCTTGGGTGTCGTAATGGAGCGGGTAGGCCTGCCCCCCCGAGAGCGCAATAAATACATTCACGACAACATGGCTGCCGAAATACTCCCCCACTTCTGATGCGAAGCGCCCAGCCGCCGGCCATCGGCGCTGGATTCCATGTAGCGAAAGGGTTGATCCTGCCGAAAGACCACGCAATATGTCATCGGTCGAACTGACCGCGAGCGGTCTCCCATTATGCGCCATACTGAACAGGTCGGGGTCGGCGGCAACGCCGGCCGTGAAAAGGTAGGTCTCAAGATCGTCCGTTGAGAAAATCTGCTTTATGAAATCGCTGTCGAGTTCGAACGCGAGTGGACGTCCGGAATGGTAGATTTCTAGTAGGGTTCCAGACCGCGAATTACCGGCGCTTTCCAACCGCGCGAACGAATCGAGCATGACGAAGCTCTCCGTTTGATCCCCATGGGCAAATGCCCCGAGCTAGCTCGTTTAGCTTCACTTGTCTGCTTTAGCGGAGATTCGACACGGTGTTTACCCTC
Source organism: Bosea vaviloviae (assembly GCF_001741865.1). NCBI lineage: Bacteria > Pseudomonadati > Pseudomonadota > Alphaproteobacteria > Hyphomicrobiales > Alloboseaceae > Allobosea > Allobosea vaviloviae. The sequence goes on along the minus strand of NZ_CP017147.1, from coordinate 224,255 downwards.
CTGCTGGCACTGCCGAAGAAATCTATATCTCGCGACGTGTGGGTCCCGTGCCAGTCTTATCCGTACCCTGGCTGTCCAGTCCATACTGAAGCTATCGCGCTTTCCCACGCCATGAACCATCGTTGTTGATTCGCGAGGGCTCCAGAAGGGTTCCGAAGGTGTCCAGGTCATCTCGAAAGAGGGAAAGGGATTTGGTTGCGGTGGGCGGGGCTCCGGGGCATTCTCACTAATGCGCATACTTGGATTGTAGGCAAAGGCAGATGGACGCTCTCTCCTCTCTGTTCCCCATGCTTCGAAGGGAGGGCTTCTTGCTGGGCCCATACCTTCGATATGCATGCTCAGGTACGGGCGGGATTGATCGGCTAGTGGGATTGCGCGAGATTTCGGAGATTACAGGGCAAGAGATACTCGCTCGCTTGATCCCTCCTATCGAGTTGATCGTTTACGAGCAGCGAGACGGATTTATCCCACGGCAGATTAAAAGTAACCCGAGAGACGCTTCCCGTCTCCTCGCAGAGGGCCATTGCGTAACGATCGAAGACGGGGAAGCCGTTTTTCCAATCCTACGCGACTGGAAAAACCGATTCCAGCTTGAACTTGGCTTGATTGGGCCGGTTGCTCCGGCGTCGATTATAATCTCTCCTCCAGGGTCTAGAGTTCCAATTCATCATGATGGGGTGGAGTTGGTTGTTATTCAGTTGGCTGGCGAGAAGCTCTGGTGGTACTGCTCGCCGAGTTCTGATTACAACGCGGACTACACGTACTTCCCATCCGAGCGCGGGCCTGGACCACGCGGCGGAACTCGGCCTCAGCACCGCCTCATGGCCGACCATCCGCCCCCAAACGAGAATGGCACTGAGTTAGTCATGTCGCCGGGCGATTGCCTGTTCCTTCCGTTCGGGTGGTGGCATGAGACTGAGGCTTTGGGCAATTCCATCAATCTAGTATTTCGCCTTCAAGCAAAGCCAGCGTATTGGCTGGCCGCCAATGCCATAGCTGAAGCGCTCAAGGAGCATTCACACTGGAGGACGCCGATCCCCGGCCTGAACGGTGGCGAAGGCCTCAGGTTGCTTGCTATGAAATCCTTGATTGATCTTGCTCCGCGCCTCATTCACGACTTGAATCTAACAGATATCGCATCCCCACAAGCGTTGTTGCGCCATCTGTCTGGAGCGGAATTTCGTCATCTTGAAGGACAGTCTGGCAGAGACCTCATGGAGCTTGCGCAAACCGATTGCAACTCACCTGGAGATGGGCTCGGCCTCGCGCCGGCAGCCTTAGAAGCTGGACTCGAATGGATTTCGGCGCGGACACGGGCGTTCACCGAGTCGGATTTCTACTCGGCTACCGGCATAGACATCGAAAATGGCTCGTCTCTGCTCAGGAATCTTGTCAACGCGAAGGTATTGAGTGCGTCAGGGCCGCTCCACTTTATTTGAACGCATAGAGCAGAGTTGGCCCTCCATATGACCCATTGAAGAGGGCGTGCCGGCGCTCGACTTGGCGGTTGAAAGGCTCCCCCCGCCGGCCGCTCTTGACGCATCTTCGCGGGCACAATAGGCTCTAGTAATTGGCAATCTTGGGAGCTTACAATGCAACCTGAGGATAAGAAGGACGAAGACGTCGTAGAGATTGACGTGAACGAACTGAAAGAAATTTTGGCCGGTGTCGATCGCGTCACGGTGCCAAGAAATCTTCGAGAGAGGTTGGCCCAACAGGACGACCCGGCGAAGGTGAAGGCGGAAATAAGTCTGAATTTTCGGAGCAACATCGCTTGGCAGTAAGGATGAGATTACTGCTTCGCGTGAAGAGTAATAAGTCCTCGCTGATGCCTTCGGTGCCAGAGTCGAACCCGTGCTTTTGAGAGTGGAAGGGCCGCGTTGCGCAGTGTGAGCCGTCTAAGTGTTGCTTGGCTGTAAAGTGAGCTTTAGTATCGATCTGACCCCCGGTATGACCGTGTAAATTCCAATAAATTGATGTATCTCCGTTGATGGGAGAGCGCAAGCGTCTGTAGATGGCTAGGCCATCTCACTGCCTTCTCGCGGATTGCCGACCGGATCCTAGCCGATCTACTACGAGAGTTGGCTGTCACGCCGCAAGGGTCTGTGAAGTAGGGCTGGGTAGACTGCAGGCCGATGGTCGGATTGGCACGCTTGATTTCTCCAGCCCCACGCGAGGCGGTGGCGCGGAGAGGATCCGCGCATAAGAGACGCTGCAACGCTGGCCTAGCGCATCTCGGCTGTAGAAAGCTTCGGCCTCGCCTGTTGCAGAAAACCCTTTACTTGGAGCGTGCAAGCTTGACAGCGGAGCACCACGGAGACTTGGGCCAGGATTGGACAATTTTCTGCGGGCCGTCGATAGCTGCCGCCGAGGTTGGCACGTCTCTCCCATTCGCTCGCTGTGAGCCTCCTATCAAGCGAGGCGACTTGCCACGCCTGTTTTCAGACGGGCGAAGGCGCTTCGCTATCATCGACGGAGAGTTTTCGCAGTCTCTTTCCGTATCCGTCCATGAAATCCGGGCGGCGATTGAAGGAAACGCTGCCGTTGTGGGGGCGTCCTCGATGGGTGCACTTCGTGCCGCCGAAGCTTGGCCAATAGGTATGGTGGGAATTGGCTGGGTCTATGGGATGTACAGAAACGGCGAGATTGAAGCTGACGCCGAAGTCGCGCTTGAGTTTGACCCCCGAACTGGCGTGGCTCTTTCCGTCCCACTCGTGAACATCCGGTGGGCGCTGAAGCTAGCAAAAAAGGCGGGTCTGATAGGCTGGGAGGAAGGCGATTTGATCGTGCGCCTCTGTAGGTCGCAGCATTACAGAGAACTCAGTTTCGATATTTGTAAGGACCTTGGCGGGGCCCAGCTAGGGGTAGATCATCCTCTTTGGGACTTCCTTGACAAACATAGAGCATCTTTCGACCGAAAGCATTCCGACGCTAAGTTGCTGATTCAGTATATACGCCGCTCTCCGTGGACGGAGATGCCCATACCGTCTCAGTCGCCCGTAATATTTCGGCGTGACGCCAGTCCACCGCCGACCGCTGCTGTGTTCCTTATGTCTGAGCAGGAAACACAAAAATCGCCTGGTATTCACAGGCAGATTTATCCAGAAGATTTCCTAAAAATTGCTTTGAAGGACGCAAAAGCGCTGGGTATGTCGAGGCTAGCTGATCTAACTGGCCTTGATCCCTGTAGGATACCTGTCGTTAGCGCAGTTCGCCCCTTTGCTGACTACCGCGATGTGACAGTAAATGGGGGCAAGGGCATCTCCCTCACCGAAGCGAAGGTTGCTGCATTGTGCGAGTCAATCGAGCGGAGCTGTATGAGCGTGTCTGGACGACCGCTTATGCGCGGAACATTCGGCGAGCTAGCCGCGACAGGTCAGGAGGTCGTTAATCCTAGGGAGTTGATTTTAGATCACAGAAGCAACTGGCGTGAAGACCAGGAGATAAACTGGTGGCCGATGCGCGACCTACTGAGTGACAAAGTCGTTTGGGTCCCAGCGGAAGCGGTATTTTACCCTTACGACGAATCGCCCTTTTTGTTCGGGACGTCCAGTGTTGGCTTGGCAGCCGGAGGGTCTCCGGCTGAGGCCACTCTTTACGCGTTGCTTGAGGTCATCGAGAATGATGCGGAGGCTTTTTCGTCAATGCTCCGAGAAGCCGATTCCATCGATCTCAAAAACGTCTCCGACGGTGAATGCTGTCGGCTGATCGATGCTCTTCGCAACGCGCAACTGAATGTGTTTGCTTGGCAGATTGGGGGCCAAGTTAGTGTGCCAACTGTGCAGGTTGCCGTTGAGGATTTCCTCCGGCGAGATGCGATGTATCTCACTGGAGGGCGCTGCTCTCATTTATCTCCAACCGTTGCGCTGAGGGGAGCGCTTCTGGAGGCAGTGTTTAGCCGGTTGACGACTATCTCAGGAGCGCGCGAAGATCTCGCGCAACACGCCGCCGCAATTAAAGAATTAGACTACTCGATTTTTCGAGAGTATGTCTTATCCTATTCGCCGCGCGCGCATCGTCGCTCATTGTCTATCGAGTCAGATCTTAGTACGCAATCAATTTCGGAAGACCTAGATCGCGTGGTACTTGCATTATCAGAGGCCGGGTTTGCCCGCGTGCTTGTTTGTACCCTCGCCCCTCCAAGCATAGATACCTGTGTGGTGAAGTGCGTAGTCCCAGGTGCTGAACGGCTTTGCGCTGGGCGAACCAGAATCGGCTTGAGACTTATACGAGAGATGAAGATGAAGATCGGTCGCTCCAGTCCGCAGCGTACCAACTAAGATAGTCAAGATCGGGCGCACTACGCTTCACCACGGCGACGTAGGTCTTGAGTTCGTTGCGATCCCGAGAGCGGAGGACCTCGACGTTCATGCGCACCAGTCCGAGGTCGTGGAAGCCAACCCCGTCGTATCCCTGCCCAACCGAGGGGTAGATAGTGATAGCTTCGCCGATGTTTAAGGCGGCCGTAGTCCAAATTTCGACCTGCCGGCTTTCTGTTGACACACCCGTTACGGCCGCGGAGAAAGTGACGCCATCCTCGCGTTCGCACGTGATCCCATTGGCGACAAAACTCTCGCACGCTCCGCTGCTTCCTGCCGGAGCAAGGTCCCCCGCATCTCCGAGGACGCGCTGAACGTATCGGCGTCGGTCCACTGCTCTGCAAGGCGTGTCACATTTCTCGCACTGCGCTAAGTCGCGTATTTGTCCCTGCATACTTTTGAGGCGCGCTTTTTGTAAATTGTCACAGTTCCAAACCTCTTGGATTGTTTGACGGTTGAGATCACCATAGATTGTCTCATGAGACCAATCGTGACAGCATAGAATCACTTCGCCTGAACCCAGGATTGACATCGTATCTATAGGAAGAGAACAATGTCCGAAATTTTGATCGATACGATCGATTTCTGAGGTGGCCAACCCAAAATTCGCACGGTTCACGAGCGGATTGATCCGAATGCCGTATCCGTGATCTGCGCTGAACCGCTTGATATCCTTTGCTTCGAGCGCACCCTCCGGCGAATCTTGGATCACAGCAGAGAGGCAAACTCGCCTTCGATCTCCTCGCCAACCTTTAAGCGTATTCGTGAGTCTATCATAGTTGTCGCGACCGTGTATTCTTTTGTAAACATCGCGATTAGTTGAATTAAGGGAAATTGTCAAATAAAATCGGTTGTTAGACATGAGTTCATCGAGTAGAGATTCGCTCAAGGTGCTTCCATTTGTGACGGTATGAATAGATGTAATGTTTTCGCATTCTGATGCTTGTTTCACTAAAGTCTGAAATCTTTTGTCCAAAAGAGGTTCATTTTGCAGCATCCAGCATAACTCTACGTTGGACGCTGAGTTTGAGATTTCGGTCAAAATCTTTGTTAGAAGCGCATCCTGCATGTATCGATTTTCGCGCTCGGCTGATAGCTGAGGATGCGGGCACATGGTGCAAGCGAAATTGCACATGTTGTGGGTCTGAATTTGTAATCTGCCGGGAAACTTGTTGCTCCGAGCTTCTCGCATGTGCGCTGGCCTTCGAGCAGGGCGGGACTAGGTTTCGAGATTGCTTCAGAATCTGCCTCCTTGGCAACAGGCACAGTCACAGTGACGCCCATGGTTGCTCTGACGTTGCCCGCAATTTGCCCTCGTTCATAACTGGGTCTAGCCCGATCAGTCCGCACGCCGACGCTGCGAGTAGCTCTTCTCTTCGATCGCCCAGGTCACGAACGCTCTCCGCGATCCGGGCTTCAGAAGTTTTTCCGAGTCCCTCGCGCAGCATGGCGATGTCCAGCATGGATCCCGCCAGTAGCTTCTTAAGCTTGCGGTTCTCGTCGTCGTGCGCCTTCAACCGGAGGGCGTCGTACACCTCCATCCCGCCATAGCGATTGCGCCAGTTAATGGGATGGGCCGCTCCCCCGATCTGCCTTGAGTTGAAGTAGACGTCCGCGAGAGGAAGGAGAGGATCTCATGACCGTGCTTGTGGTCGGGATCGATCAGGCCAAGAGCGTGATGGGATTTAACCACCAGGTGGAGATGAAGCTGGACCAGCAGTCCCTGCCGGAGCCTCTGCATAAGATTGAAAGCTGGTGCGCCGATTGGCAGCTGGGTTCCCGTGTCCTCTAACCCGGCTGCGGTATGGTTCGCGTAGTCTTTGAAGACCCGCGGTTCGCCTGGGCATTCCATAGCCACTTCGGCGGCGTCATCGTGCCGGAGGACGAGGTTTCCACGGCCCTGGATGCCGACGCGGCGCCGAGAACGTCTACGATCGGCTCGCGAAGGAATATGACTTCGAGGCCTGATCACCACTCGCTTTCGGGGCGTCCGGTCTTGCTCCGCCCGGGCACCACGCCCGTCCGCCTGGCAACCTACCTCGCAACACGGCCCCAGAGACGCTCCGCATCCGGATCGCCCTTCTCACGGGCCAGCCAGACAATCTGGCGAACCATGTAATAGCCGGCGCTGCCCTCTGTTTCGACGAGCCGGGTTGCCTCGGCCGCGACGAGGTCGTTCAATGCTCTGCGCCGAGCGAGGAAATGACCCGAAACCAATATCCGACATCCGCCCAATCTTATTTCTGGAGAGCCCGCCAGCGCGTCCTGGAGGGCAAGGTTGAATCCCTTTTCTACGCTGCATTCGAGCTGCGAGCGTGCGTTGAGGCGCAGAGTATGCTGAGGCCTTGCCAAATATCAAAGGCAAGAAGGTGACATCCTGGCAACTCGCCAAGGCCCGAGTGGTGCTTCAGAAAGCCGTCCCCGATCGACGCTACACGTTCCTGACGATAAAGATCGGAATTGTTGAGCACACAGTGACCCATACCCCGAGACCGAACGAGCTCTGGAAGAACGTCGGGAAGCTCGGCGACTACCTGCACTATCGTCATGAGTTCGACGGGAATGATCGTCAGCAGATCCTCACCTTCGTCGAATTTGTGCTGACGGTGTACAAAGATGCCTGGGTTGCTTGCAAGGGTGACTTGATCGGGCCTTTGCTGAGCAAGGGTAGGCCGGGATCGCAGGTAACGACCTTGATCCGCCTCGATAGTCCTGACGCCTTAGCGTTCAACGAAATCATCAAGAAAGCTGTGGCGGACGAGACCCCGGCTGTCATGGGAGTCGAGCATCCCAAACATCTCCCTCCCGACTGGGATCTCGATCTTCCTCCGGCTTCAACGCGGAGATGATGTTGGCGATAGCCACGGGAGACGCCGGCGTTCCGCGTCTGTCTTAGATGTCGACGCAGCGGACTTGGACGCCCTCGACCTTCTCCAGCTTCGGGTGCCGGCCGGGCTCGATCCCGGGGGAGTAGAAGAAGGCGTAGCGATGCCGGGCGGGATCGCCGGCGAGACGTTTCAGATCCTTGTCGAGCTTGCGATTGCTCTGCGGGCTCGTCGCTGCGAAGGCCTCACCGCCGACGAGATCCGGCTCGATACTCAGATATCCAGCCGCTGCGACGCGTGCGCTCCCGGAGCCAGGGAAAACCCGCCGGCGTCGGGATGCGCCTCCAGCAGCCACTTCGCTGCGTTGAGCGCCACCAGATAGCTGAAGGTCTGATTGATCTGCTCGACGATGTTGAGGGCTCGGTCCTCGATCGGATGGCGCCCGGTCTTCCCGAACTTCATCTGCCGGAGCGCGTCTGCCGGCGACGTGAGGGCGGCGAGCGCCTGGATCGCGTGCTTGGTCGATAGCTCGATCGTCGCGAGGTGCCGGTCGATCTCGACGATGGTGTCAACGATCATAGCGGTTCCTTCCCGTCCCATGACGCGGGCAACGGGTGCCATGCTCTCATACGGGTTGACCGCCTGGGAGCCCGGCTCGCCGGGCCTCCTTGCGTTGTTTCCGACCCAGTCTCCGGCCAAGCAAAAAGGCCGCCCTTTCGAGGCGGCCTTTTGTCCCTATATCTCAAGGGCTTCATATGGTGGGCGCGACAGGGATCGAACCTGTGACCCCTACGATGTCAACGTAGTGCTCTCCCGCTGAGCTACGCGCCCGTCTGCCGCGTCGGGATATCGTCGCGGCTGCCGGAACAGGGTGTCACCGTTGCCGGCTGACCATGTTGCGAGGTGTGCGGCTATAGCGGCTCATGCGGCGCCTTGCAAGCCGCTTGAGCTGCAAAAGCGTCAGGCCGCCAGAAGCTTTTCGACCTCGCTGACGAGCTCGCGCAGATGGAAGGGCTTGGACAGCACCTTGGCATCCTTGGGCGTCTGCGAATCGGGGTTCAGGGCGACTGCCGCAAAGCCGGTGATGAACATCACCTTGATGTCGGGGTCGAGCTCGGTGGCGCGCCGCGCCAGTTCGATGCCATCCATCTCCGGCATCACGATGTCGGTCAGGAGCAGCTCGAAGGGCTCTTCGCGCAGGCGGTTATAGGCGGAGAGGCCGTTGTCGAACGAGGCCACGTCATAGCCTGCATTCTGCAAGGCCTTGACCAGGAAGCGGCGCATGTCGTTGTCGTCTTCGGCGAGAAGTATCTTCGTCATGGGCCTGCTATGTCCGTCCCGAAAGGCCTGTCTCAAGATGAAGGCCGCCGGGCGCGGCGGTTTCCATCCGGTCGTATTGTCTGGCGCCTGCGCCTTATCCCGGGCCGGCGAGCAGCCGGGTTAGCCGGCCGGCTGCGGGCTTGGAACCATGTCCTTCTATAAGGCATGGGCATGGTAAACAACGCGTGAATCCGGTCTTGGTTAAACAGCCGCGCGGGTAATGCTTCTACAGCGTCGTTTTGTGTGCTTCAGTTCGGTGACATGAGCGTCCCAACCGCCTTCTTCAAAGCTGATCCCGAGGATGTCGTCGCCGAGATCGAGCGGCCCTTCACGCTGCATCAGCCGGCGCTGCAGGTCGTGCCCGTGGTGGTCGACGTGCCCCATGCCGGACGGCGCTATCCCAAGGCCTTCGTCGAGCGGGCGCGATTGCCTCTGCGCAGCCTGCGCCGCTCCGAGGACGCCTATATCGACCTGCTCTTCGCCCAGGCCGTGGCGCTTGGAGCCCCGCTCCTGGTCGCCGAGTTCCCGCGCGCCTTTCTCGACGTCAACCGCGAGCCCTATGAGCTCGATCCGCGCATGTTCGATGGCCGTTTGCCGGCCTTCGCCAATACGCGCTCGATGCGGGTCGCGGGTGGGCTCGGCACGATTCCGCGAATCGTCGGCGATGCGCATGAGATCTATTTCGGCCGCATACCGGTCGAGGAGGGGCTGGCGCGGATCGACGCGCTCTACCGGCCCTATCACGCAGGCTTGCGCAGCCTGATCCAGCGCACGCATGGCGCCTTCGGCACCTGCATCCTGGTCGATGCCCATTCGATGCCGTCGAGCGGGCTCGACCGCGACGGGCTCGCCAAGGCCGACGTCATCCTGGGCGACCGCTTCGGCACCAGCGCCTCGGGCTATATCGTCGACATCGCCGAGGAGGCCTTCCGGCGGCTAGGCCTGAGCGTCACGCGCAACCGGCCTTATGCCGGGGGCTTCATCACCGAGCATTACGGCGCGCCGACCTCGGGCGTGCACGCGCTGCAGATCGAGATCAACCGCGCGCTCTACATGGACGAGGCGACGCTGGAGCCGCATGCCGGCTTCGTGGAGCTGGAGCGGGGCATGACCGCGGCGATGGCGGATTGCTTCGCGCGCTGGAGCGGCTGGCTCGACGAATGGCGCGAGGCGGCCGAATAGAGCATCGGCTACGAAAAGCGGGTTGCGGTCTTCGGAGCAGGCCGATGCGAAACAAAAAATTCCCGGCGGCCGGATTGCTTGCCACCGCAACCCAGAAAAAAGGGCCGCACACTTGCGTGGCGGCCCAAGTCTAGGGAGGAAACGCCCAAGGAGGGCAACGAAGGCTTGAGGTGATCGCCCCTTCGCAGTGCACAATATGACGGTGCAGCGCAAAAACGCAAGTGGTTTTGCGTAAAGTCTTATGCGCCATGCGTCAGACGCAAGAAGGATGGCGAATTAACGGCCGATTCCCTTGTTTTCCGATGATTCCACTTGCATGACAGGCTCGTGCCGGAGGGCTCCGGTCGGGTGCAATGCTGCGCAGCAACAAAATAACGGGAGGCTGGTATATGAGCACTGTCGATTTCGGCGCTTTCATCGCCGAACTGGCGACGCAGTCCGGCCAGGCGATCCTGCCGTTCTTTCGCGCCCATCATGCCACCGAAGACAAATCGCTCGGCGGCGTGTTCGATCCGGTGACGGAGGCCGACCGGGCCGGCGAGAACGTGATGCGCCATCTGATCAAGCGCAGCTTCCCCGCCCATGGCGTGCTTGGCGAGGAGTTCGGCAATGAGAACATCGACGCCGAATATGTCTGGGTGCTCGACCCGATCGACGGCACGCGCGCCTTCATCTCCGGCATTCCGGTCTGGGGCACGCTGATCGGGCTGACGCGTGGCGGCGTGCCGGTCTATGGCATGATGCACCAGCCCTTCACGGGCGAGCGCTATTCCGGCGATGGCCGGCAGGCGCGCTATGAGGGGCCCAACGGCCCGCGCGTCCTGCGCACGCGCCAGATCACGAATCTTAGCGAAGCGACGCTGATGACCACGTCGCCAGGGCTGTTCAAGGGCGCGGAAGCTGAAGCCTATGCCCGTGTCGAAAGCCAGGTGCGGCTGCCGCGTTATGGCTGCGATTGCTATGCCTATTGCATGCTGGCGGCCGGCCATGTCGATCTGGTGATCGAATCCGGCCTCAAGCCCTATGACATCGTCGCGCTGATCCCGATCATCGAGGGCGCGGGCGGCATCGTCACCTCATGGGATGGCGGCAGCGCCGCCGGGGGCGGCACGGTCATCGCCGCCGGCAACAAGACGCTGCATCAGGCCGCGCTCAGCCTGCTCGCCGGTTGAGCTGGCCGCGGCATTGTCCTCGCCGGGAATGAAGGCGTCGAAGGCCGCCCAGAACTGGGCGCGGATCTCGTCGCTCTCCATCAGGATCTCGTGGCGCGCGGTCGGCAGGACGAGCGCGGCGCCGGTCTTGAGCCGCGCCGCGAAACGCTCGATCGCCGGGGTGGAGACGATCGGGTCCTGGCCGGCGGCGATGACCAGCGTCGGCACGCGGATCTCGCGGGCGGCGGAGGGAGCGTTCAGGCGCGCCATCAACTGGAAGGCCGTATGCACCCAGGCGATCGTCGGGTCGCCGATGCACAGATGCGGCGCGCCGGCCGAGAGCGCGCTGTTGCGGGCATAGCGGGCGGGGTCGCTGGTCAGCCGGTTGCCCTCGAAGGGTTTGGTCGCGATCGCGGTGTCGCCGCCGCCGGGCACGAAGGATTTGCCCAGACCGAGCCAGAACAGCAGGTTTGCCAGCCGCCGCGCCATATCGGGGCGCTCGATCATCGAGAGGCCCAGCATGGGAGCGAGAGCCACCAGCCGCGAGACCGGCAAGGCGTCGCGGCGCGCGGCGTCCAGGCACAGGGCCGCGCCCATCGAATGCGCCAGCGCGAAATAGGGCTCGGGCAGTGTCTCGCGCATCTGCGCCTGCGCCAAGGCGAGGTCGTGCTCAAAATGTCTGAGCCAGCCGACATGGCCCTTGCGCCAGCGCCGCACGAAGCGTTGCGAGCCGCCCTGGCCGCGCCAGTCGAAGCTGATCACATGGAAGCCGCGCCGGCGCAGCTCGACGATCGTCTCACTGTAGCGCTCGATGAATTCGGCCCGGCCCTGGACGAGGAGAATGGTGCCGCGCATCAGCTTGACCGTCGGTCGCCAGCTCGCGAAGCGCAATTGCGCGCCGTCGCGCGTTTTCGCGAACCAGGCCTTGCCATGCCCCGGAACGGGATAATCGGGATGGGCGAAGAGCTGGGCCTCGGCCATCACGACGTGGCGCGAAGAAGAGGAAGCCGGTCTTTCGCGTGAGCCATGTCTTTCGCGTGAGTCATGCGCTTAACCCCGAGTTGACGACCACGTTTCGCACTCGGACATGACAGCCCGGATGCGAAGCGATCGAAGGGCTTCCGAATCGGACGGGCCTTCGCGGCCGCACCGGCTTATTTATGCCTGTCTTCGCACCCCCTTGAAAAGCCGAAAAGGCGAGACCAGATCATCTCTGCGCAGGCCGAGACCGGCTGCGCGAACTAAACCAGGCCCGTGCTCATGATGAGGCGGGCTGGACTGAACTTGTCGCTTCCCAGGAGGACATCATGCGTCACTTCGATCTTTCCCCGCTCTATCGCTCGACCGTTGGTTTCGACCGCCTGTTCTCGCTGCTTGACCAGGCCACCGCTGCCGAGGCCGCGCCGAGCTATCCGCCCTACAACATCGAGCGCACTGCCGAGAACGCCTACCGCATCAGCATCGCGGTCGCGGGCTTTGGCGAAGCCGACCTTGCCATCGAGAGCAAGGAGAATGCGCTGACGGTGCGTGGCGAGAAGCAGAGCACCGAATCCGCTGAAAAACGCGAGGTTCTGCACCAGGGCATCGCGGCGCGCGCTTTTGAGCGTCGCTTCCAGCTTGCCGATTATGTGCAGGTAACCGGCGCCAGCCTCGAGAACGGCTTGCTCCATATCGATCTCGTCCGCGAGATCCCCGAGGCCAAGAAGCCGCGCCAGATCGCGATCAGCGGGGCCAAGCCCGCCAAGGTGCTCGAGGCCAAGGTCGCCAAGGCCGCGTAACGCGCCTGACCTGATGCCTTGCAACGAATGGGGCGTCCCCGGGTGACCGGGGACGCCCTTTTTCTGGCCGAAAGGCTGGCCTCAATCCAGCGGCGTAACCGGAACGGCAGGCGTCTCAGGCTTCGGCGTCGAGGGCGTCGCATCCGGGAGCTGGACGGGGGGCAGTTCGACGGGCGCTATCGTGATGCCCGATGGGTCGGCCCGGGCCAGCGGCGGCTTGCGCTCCGCCTCGTCCGTGCCGCGCACGTCGTTGGGGTTGACGAACTGGGGGTTGACGAGCTGGGGATTGACGAGCGCGGGCTTGTCCGCGCCGGTCGCGGGATTGACCGGGCCGGGTGTCGGTAGCGCCGGGGCCGCTGGCGAGCTCGGGGCTGTCGTCGCGGGGGCGCTGGCCGTCGCGGCAGGTTTTTCCGCTGGGGTGAGCGGTTCGGTCGCGCGCGGCGGTGCGGCCGGGCTCGGCGGCAGGATCGTCGCCGGGGCGCTCGCCTGGCCTGGCGGCTTCAGCGCGGGCGGGCGTTCGGGCGGGCGTGGTACCAGCCGCGGCGCCGGCCTGTCGTCGCGCGGATCGACGCGAGCGATATGCGGGGCCGGTGCGGGCCTCGGCCGTGCATCGGGCAGGGGGATGCGGTCGATCAGGTCGCCGCTATGGGCGTCGAAGATCAAGCGGGCGCGGCCGCCATTGGCGGTCTGACCGTCGAGCACATAGGAGGAGCCGGTGCGCACCATCCGGTCGACCCGGGCGAGGCCGAAGTCGCGCGCGGCGATGCGGCCGATTGCGCGGGGCGGGACCGGAGCGGGAGGCAGCGGCGCGTAGCGTTCGTAATAGCCGCGCGGATAGGCCTCTTCCTCCTCATAGAGGTAGTACTGCGCTGCCGCTCCGCCAACGGAACCTGCGAGCGCGCCGGCTACCGCCAGGCTCGTCAGGACCAGGCGCGAGGGCGCGGTCGATCGAAATACCATGTCGTCTCCTTTGGGCGACTGAACTGGGTCTTCAGTCTTCCTTAGGGATTACGGCGTGCGTGGGGCTGAAATCGGGGGAGAATTCAGCCTTTTGCCGCGGCGAACACATTGATCAGGCGCTCGACATCCGCCTCGCGGGTCGAGAACGCCATGACGAAGCGGCCGATGGTCTCGCCCTCCGCGAAGGGGATATCCTTTGGCAGGGCGGTCTGCGACCAGGGCAGGTAGCCGACGCCGGCCGCTTTCAGCTTCGTCTGGAGCTCCGCCGACAGAATCGGAAACACTTGATTGACCTGGCAGGGCCAGGCGAGCGGGATGTCCAGGGCGATGAGCGCATCGGCCAGGCGCTTGGCCATCGCATTGGCGTGGCGCGCCAGTTCGAGCCAGTGGCCGCCACCGAGCAGGCCCTCGAACTGCGCCCCGATCAACCGGCCCTTGGACAGGGTATGGCCCGCGCGCTTGCGCCGCCACTTCATCTCGGCGGCGGCCTCGGGCTGGAAGAAGATCACGGCCTCCGCCGCCCAGGCGCCGTTCTTGGTGCCGCCGAACGTAAGTACGTCGACGCCGGCCTGCCAGGTGATCGCGGCCGGCGAGCAGCCAAGGGCGACGAGCGCGTTGGTGAAGCGGGCGCCGTCCATATGCATGGTCAGGCCGCGCGGCGCGACGGCGTCCTTCAGGGCGCGCACTTCGGCTTGGGTGTAGATCTGCCCGCATTCGGTCGCCTGGGTGATCGAGATCGCCTGCGGCTGGACCTGATGCAGCGCGCCTTCGCGCATGCGGGCGAGGGTCTGCGTCACGGGGCCGGGCGAAATCTTGTTGCCGGCGCCTGGCAGGCCGACGAGCTTGGCGCCGTCGCTGAAGAATTCCGGCGCGCCGCATTCATCGTCGGCGACATGGCTTTCCTCATGGGTCAGCACGGCGCCCCAGGGGCGGGTGATGCTGGCGAGCGCCAAAGAGTTGGCCGCCGTGCCGCTGGTGACGAGGAAGACCGCGACCTGATGCTCGAAGATCTCGGCGAAAAGGCGCTCGACGCGGCCCGTCCAGGCGTCGGTGCCATAGGCTGTCGCGGTGCCGTCATTGGCGGCCGCCAATGCTGCCATGACAGGAGCGCTCGCGCCGGCGGTGTTGTCGCTGAAGAAGTTCATATCCAAGGGGTAGCGCCGGGCCATGACGCTAACAAGCGCGTCGGTGGATCGCCGGTCTGCATGCGACGATGGTCGAAACGCGGCGGGGTTGGAAAACCGGCGGAAAACAAGAAGCGTGCTGGCAATGTTGGGCTTTCGCTCCGGATATGTCCCAGGGGCGAGCGATATCGCAATAAAATTTCAGCCTCGCTCGCAATCGGCGCTTGTGCCGAGATTAGAATTCTGGCAAATTCATCGCGATAGGACAGTGTTGCTGTCCCATTTTCACTGCGCCGACCGTGAGCCGCCTAGCGCTTGCGGCGGCCGATCGCAACGGAGCGGACACATGACGAGGGGTAAGGCCACGACCGCCAAAACCAATCGTACGCGCGCCGCCCGTAAAGCGGCGGCTTAGACAGGCGCGGCAGGGCGACAAGCCCGAGGCGCCTGCGGAGGACGCGGGCGCCCCAAGACAGCGCAAGCCACCCTCCCCAGGAATGACTTGGCCATGTTGGCCCCATCCTTGCTGCATGCCCGATCGGGCTCGGCAAGCGGGCTGGCGCGGCGAAGGACGGTGTGGACTCGAAGGCGACTGTTGGCGGAAGCTGGCAGGCAGCGTGAAGCGGGGTTTGACGATGAGCGAAACCAGCAAGTCGAGCGTGGCGGCGGCAGCTGCGGCTTTCCCGGCAGTGCGTGATCCTGCAATGCCCGAGCGCCAGGGGCTCTACGACCCGTCCTATGAGAAGGATTCCTGCGGTGTCGGCTTCATCGCCGACATGAAGAACCGTAAGACCCATGCGATCGTCCAGCAGGGCCTGCAGATCCTGCATAATCTCGACCACCGCGGCGCCGTCGGGGCGGACCCCAAGCTCGGCGACGGCTGCGGCATCCTCGTCCAGATCCCGCATGGCTTCTTCATGGAGGAGTGCGCCAAGCTCGGCATCGAATTGCCGGCGGCCGGTCACTACGCCATCGGCCAGTTCTTCATGCCCCAGGAAGCTGAGGATCGCGCCGTCTGCGAGGAGATCGTGGTGCAGGCCGTCACCGAGGAGGGGCTGATCTTCCTGGGCTGGCGCGACGTGCCGGTCGACTCGTCGGATCTCGGCGAGGCCGTGAAGGAGAGCGAGCCGGTCCATCGCCAACTCTTCGTCGGCCGTCCCGCCGAGATCGCCGACGAGGACGATTTCGAGCGCAAGGTCTATGTCCTCAGAAAGTCGGTCTCCAACAAGGTCTATAAGCGCCAGGATCGCGCCACCGCGACCTATTACCCGGTCTCGATGTCGGCCCGCACCATCGTCTACAAGGGCATGGTGCTGGTGACCCAGCTCGGCTCCTATTTCAAGGATCTGACCGATACGCGCTTCGTCAGCGCGCTCGCGCTGGTCCATCAGCGCTTCGCCACCAACACCTTCCCGTCCTGGCGGCTCGCCCACCCCTACCGGATGGTGGCGCATAACGGCGAGATCAACACGCTGCGCGGCAACGTCAACTGGATGGCGGCGCGCCAGGCCTCGGTCGATTCCGAACTGTTCGGCCCCGATATCTCGAAGCTCTGGCCGATCTCCTATGAGGGCCAGTCCGACACCGCCTGCTTCGACAACGCTCTCGAATTCCTGGTCCAGGGCGGCTATTCGCTCGCTCACGCCATGATGATGCTGGTGCCCGAAGCCTGGGCCGGCAATCCGCTGATGGATGAGGAGCGGCGCGCCTTCTACGAATATCATGCCGCGCTGATGGAGCCCTGGGATGGGCCGGCCGCGATCGCCTTCACCGATGGCCGCCAGATCGGGGCGACGCTCGACCGCAACGGCCTGCGTCCCGCGCGCTATCTCGTCACCGATGACGGGCTCGTGGTGCTGGCCTCCGAGTTCGGCGTGCTGCCGATCCCCGAGGAGCGCATCGTCCAGAAGTGGCGCCTGCAGCCGGGCAAGATGCTGCTGATCGATCTCGAACAGGGCCGCATCATCGGCGACGACGAGATCAAGACGAGCCTGTGCCTCGCCAACCCCTACAGGGACTGGCTGAAGCGCACCCAGATCGTGCTGGAGGAACTGCCCCCGGTCGAGGCACGGGCGCAGCGCACCGATGTGCCGCTGCTCGATCGCCAGCAGGCTTTCGGCTACACTCAGGAAGACACCAAGATCCTGATGGCGCCGATGGCCGTGACCGGCCAGGAAGCTGTCGGCTCGATGGGCACGGACACGCCGATCTCGGCGCTCTCGTCGAAGTCGAAGCTGCTCTACACCTATTTCAAGCAGAACTTCGCGCAGGTCACGAACCCGCCGATCGACCCGATCCGCGAGGAGCTCGTGATGAGCCTCCTCTCCTTCATCGGGCCGCGTCCCAACATCCTCGACCTGGAGGGCACCTCGCGGCGCAAGCGGCTCGAAGTGCGCCAGCCGATCCTGACCAATGACGATCTCGAGAAGATCCGCTGCATCGGCCATTACGAGGACCGGTTCGACACCAAGACGATCGACATCACCTACCCCGCCCGCGATGGCGCGGCCGGCATGGAGCATGCGATCGAGCGGCTCTGCGAGCGCGCCGAGGCTGCCGTCAACGGCGGCTACAACATCATCATCCTGTCCGACCGGCAGGTCGGCCCGGACCGCATCCCGATCCCGGCGCTGCTGGCGACGGCGGCCGTGCACCACCACCTGATCCGCAAGGGTCAGCGCACCTCGGTCGGTCTCGTGCTGGAATCAGGCGAGCCGCGCGAGATCCATCACTTCGCCTGCCTCGCCGGCTTCGGCGCCGAGGCGATCAACCCCTATCTCGCCTTCGAGACGCTGGAGGCCCTGTTCGAGGCCGGCGAATTCCCGAAGGAAGTCGACCGCTACGAGGTGGTGAAGCGCTTCATCAAGTCGGTCGGCAAGGGCATGCTCAAGGTCATGTCCAAGATGGGCATCTCGACCTACCAGTCCTATTGCGGTGCGCAGATCTTCGACGCTGTCGGGCTCAAGACCGAGACGATCGAGAAGTATTTCACCGGCACGATCTCCTCGATCGAGGGCGTCGGCCTGCCCGAGATCGCGGAAGAGACCGTGCGCCGCCACCGCGACGCTTTCGGCGATTCGCCGATCTATCGCGACTCCCTCGATATCGGCGGCGAATACGCCTACCGCCTGCGCGGCGAGGACCATGCCTGGACGCCGGAGAACATTGCGCTGCTCCAGCACGCGGTGCGCGGCAATGCCCAGGACAAGTACAAGGCCTATGCCGAGCTGGTGAACGACCAGAGCTCGCGCTTCTCGACCATTCGCGGCCTGTTTGAGATCAAGGACGCGTATGCGCTCCAGCGCAAGCCGATCCCGATCGAGCAGGTCGAGTCGGCCGCCTCCATCGTCAAGCGCTTCTCGACCGGGGCGATGTCCTTCGGCTCGATCAGCCATGAGGCGCATTCGACGCTCGCCATCGCGATGAACACGATCGGCGGCAAGTCGAACACCGGCGAGGGCGGCGAGGAGCCGGAGCGCTTCGCGCCGATGGCCGACGGGCGCTCGATGCGCTCGGCGATCAAGCAGGTGGCGTCGGGCCGCTTCGGCGTGACGACGGAGTATCTCGTCAATTCGGCGATGATGCAGATCAAGATCTCGCAGGGCGCCAAGCCGGGCGAGGGCGGTCAGCTTCCCGGTCACAAGGTCGATGCCCGCATCGCCAAGGTGCGTCATTCCACCCCTGGCGTCGGCCTGATCTCGCCGCCGC
Source organism: Bosea vaviloviae (assembly GCF_001741865.1). NCBI lineage: Bacteria > Pseudomonadati > Pseudomonadota > Alphaproteobacteria > Hyphomicrobiales > Alloboseaceae > Allobosea > Allobosea vaviloviae. The sequence continues at coordinate 205,888 of NZ_CP017147.1, read as the reverse complement.
CGCATCACGACATCTATTCGATCGAGGACATCGCCCAGCTCATCTTCGATCTGAAGAACGTCAACCCGGCTGCCGACGTCTCGGTCAAGCTCGTCTCCGAGCTCGGGGTCGGCACGGTTGCGGCCGGCGTCGCCAAGGCGCGGGCCGACCACATCACCATCTCGGGCTATGAGGGCGGTACGGGTGCGTCCCCGCTGACCTCGATCAAGCATGCCGGCTCGCCCTGGGAGATCGGCCTCGCCGAGACCCACCAGATCCTGGTGATGAACAAGCTGCGCGGCCGCATCGCGCTGCAGGTCGATGGTGGCCTGCGCACGGGCCGGGATATCATCATCGGCGCATTGCTCGGGGCCGACGAATTCGGCTTCGCGACCGCGCCGCTGATCGCGGCCGGCTGCATCATGATGCGCAAATGCCATCTCAATACCTGCCCGGTCGGCGTCGCGACGCAGGATCCCGTCCTGCGCAAGCGCTTCAAGGGCGCGCCCGAGCACGTCATCAACTTCTTCTTCTTCCTCGCCGAGGACGTACGCGAGATCATGGCGAGCCTGGGCGTCGCCAATTTCGACGACCTCGTCGGCCGCTCCGACTGGCTCGACAAGAAGCAGGCGATCGAACACTGGAAGGCCAAGGGGCTCGATTTCTCCCGCATCTTCCATAAGCCCGATGTCGGCCCCGAGGTTGCGATCCGCCATGTCGAATTGCAGCAGCACCCGATCGACACGGTGCTCGACCGCATGCTGATCGCGCAGTCGCAGGGCGCACTCGAAAAGGGCGACAAGGTCGTGATCGAAAGCCCGATCCGCAATGTCGACCGCTCGACCGGCGCGATGCTCTCAGGCCAGGTCGCCAAGCGCTACGGCTATGCCGGCCTGGCCGAGGACACGATCACGGTGAAGCTCACCGGCACCGCCGGCCAGAGCTTCGGTGCCTGGGTCGTCAACGGCGTCACGCTCGATCTCACCGGCCAGGCCAACGACTATGTCGGCAAGGGCCTCTCGGGCGGCAAGCTGGTCATCAAGCCCTCGCCCGATGCCCGGCCGCTGGCCGAGCAGTCGATCATCGTCGGCAACACCGTGCTCTACGGGGCGATCTCGGGCGAGTGCTATTTCCGCGGCGTCGCCGGCGAGCGCTTCGCGGTGCGCAATTCCGGCGCGATCGCGGTGGTCGAGGGCACGGGCGACCATGGCTGCGAATACATGACCGGCGGCGTCGTCGTCGTGCTCGGCCAGACCGGCAGAAACTTCGCCGCCGGCATGTCGGGCGGTGTCGCTTATGTGCTCGACGAGGACAAGAGCTTCGCCAAGCGCTGCAACCTCTCCATGGTCGACCTCGAACCGGTCATCGAGGAGGAGGAGCTGATGCAGCGCATCCACCACCATGGCGGCGACCTCGAATTCAAGGGCCGCATCGACGTGATGGCCAATATGTCCGGCTACGATGCCGAGCGCCTGCATCAGCTGATCAGCGATCACCTGCGCTATACCGGCTCGCTTCGCGCCAAGGACATTCTCGACAACTGGGTGGAGTACCTGCCCAAATTCGTCAAGGTGATGCCGGTCGAGTACCGGCGTGCGCTACAGGAAATCGAGCAGGCGCAGGCCAGCATGTCGGTCGCGGCGGAGTAAGACGATGGGCAAGGTAACCGGCTTTCTCGAGATCGACCGCCGCGACCGGAAGTATCTTCCGGCCTCGGACCGGATCCGGAATTACAAGGAATTCGTGATCCCGCTCGGGGTCGAGGCGACGCGTGACCAGGCGGCACGCTGCATGAATTGCGGCATCCCCTATTGTCACAATGGCTGCCCGGTCAACAACCAGATCCCGGACTGGAACGACCTCGTCTACAACGACAAGTGGCGCGAGGCGCTGACCAATCTGCACTCGACCAACAACTTCCCGGAGTTCACCGGTCGCGTCTGCCCGGCGCCCTGCGAGGCATCCTGCACGCTGAACCTCGAGGACACGCCGGTCACCATCAAGTCGATCGAATGCGCCATCGTCGACAAGGGCTGGCAGGAGGGCTGGATCACGCCCGAGCCGGCCAAGGTCAAGACCGGCAAGAAGGTCGCGCTGATCGGCTCCGGCCCGGCGGGCCTCGCTGCCGCGCAGCAGCTCGCGCGCGTCGGCCACGAGGTGCATCTCTATGAACGTCAGGCCAGGGCCGGCGGGCTGCTGCGCTACGGCATCCCGGACTTCAAGATGGAGAAGTCCCATGTCGAGCGCCGCGTCCGCCAGATGGAGGCCGAGGGCGTCATTTTCCATTACGGCGTCAATGTCGGCGTCGATATCGACCCCGCCGAGCTGCTCGCGCAATATGACGCCGTCGGCCTGACCGGCGGCGCCGAGAAGCCGCGCGACTTAGCCATCGAGGGCCGCGAGCTCGACGGCGTCCAGTTCGCGATGGACTTCCTGCCGCAGCAGAACCGCCGCGTCGGGGCCGAGCCCGCGACCGGCAACGCCAAGCCGATCCTGGCCTCGGGCAAGCATGTCGTCGTCATCGGCGGCGGCGATACCGGCTCCGACTGCATCGGCACCTCGGTGCGCCAGGGCGCGCTCTCGGTGACGCAGATCGAGATCATGCCGGAACCTCCCGTCAAGGAGAACAAGGCGCTGACCTGGCCGAACTGGCCGCTCAAGCTGCGCACCTCGTCGAGCCATGAAGAAGGCGCCGAGCGCGACTTCGCCATCGGCACGATCAAGTTCATCGGCGAGAACGGCCAGGTCCGCAAGCTGCGCTGCGCCAGGGTCGACGGCCAGTTCAAGCCGATCGAGGGCACCGAGTTCGATCTCAAGGCCGATCTCGTGCTGCTCGCCATGGGCTTTGTCTCGCCGGTCCATGAGGGGCTGCTGGCGAAGCTCGGCGTCACGCTCGACAAGCGCGGCAATGTCGAGGCCAATACGCTCGCCTACAAGACCTCGGTCGAGAAGGTCTTCACCGCGGGCGACATGCGGCGCGGCCAGTCGCTGGTGGTCTGGGCCATCCGCGAAGGCCGCCAGATGGCCCATGCGATCGACAAGCATCTGATGGGCGAGACGATCCTGCCGCGGTGAGCCTGCCGCGTAACTCTACTCCGGCGGCCGTTTGACGCGGCTTTCTGCGCTTCCGGTGCTCACGGACATGAAGTCCGCTGCGCTCCGGTTCTCGAAAGCCACGCCAGCCGACTCGCCGGAGCGAGTTTCGCGACAAGCTCCCAGGAGTCGGCCCGGATTCAGCGGGGCCATTTGTAATCGTCGAGACGCCCGGGCTTCGGCTCGGGCGCGATGCCTTCACCGAAGATGCGGTCGAGCTGGGCTGCAGCCTCGCCGCGTCCGCGGGCATCCGGGATCGAGGCCAGCAGCGCCTGTTCTCCGACGCTCGCTTGCCCGGTCAGGGGCTGGATCGGCCCGGCCAGCGGCTTGACCTGCAAGGCGGTCGGCAGCCCCGGCGCGGCGGGCAGGTTGCCGACCATGGCGTCGATCAGGCGCTCGATGCCGCCGGGCTGGAGCTCGGGATTGGTCGGAGCACCGGTTCCCGGCGCTGCCGGCACGGCGCTGAGGCCCGGCTGCGGCTGGCTTTCGATCTGCCGGCGGATCAGCACATCGACGAAATGCGCGGCCTTGCGGGCTCCTGGCGTGGTGAAATGGATGCCGTCGCCGAGCCGCAGCCGCATGGCCTGGCCCGACACATCCGGCCCCATCGCCGTGTAGCGGTTCTCGGCGTCGACGAAGGCGCCCCAGAGATCGACATATTGCCCGCCGGCCTTCTCGGCCTGCTGGCGGTAGAGCTCGTTGAAGGAGACGAAATCGGCGGAGAGGCGGGGGTTCTGGACGGGTGGTGCGCCGACCCAGATCAGCGGAACCCGCCTCGCCGCGAAGGCGTTGGCGACCGCGTCGATGCGGGCCTTGTAGAGTTCGCTCCAGCGTGGGCTGAGCGGCTCGTGCACCGTCTCGCCCTCGCGGATCGCCTGCCGGTCGTTGAGGCCGAGCAGCATCACGCCGAGGCTGATTTTCGAGTCACTCGCCAGCAGATCGTTGGCGGCCTTGGGCCAGTCGTAGAAATCGCTCCTGACCAGGCCGGAATCGGGCTTGGCCTTGTTGACCACCACCACGTCGGGCCTGTCGTTCAAGGCATCGTCGAGCCCGCCGGCAAGGAGCACGGCGAGCGAGTCGCCGATCACCACGACATGATGGGCGACATCGACCTTCGGAATGACGGGGTCGTCCCTGACGATGACCGGCGGCGCACGTCGTTTCACGACCGGCGGCGGCACGAAGCGCGGACGCCTCGGCACGACGGCGGGAGGTGGTGGCGGCTGCTGCCAGAAGAAGGAGAAGAAACCGCGCTGCTGCGGCGGGGGCGCGCCTTGGGCGAGCGAGGATGGCCCGCCGGTCATGAACAGCAGGCAGGCCGCACCCAGCACTGTGACGAGGGAACGCAAACGCATGAGTCTTTCGATCCTGCGCCGTGGCTTCGCAGCCATCATAGCCCAGGATCGGGACAGCGTCAGCGGGCGTCGCGCATCTTGGCCAGCAGGGCCGGTGTCGGATAGCCGTCGGCGATCTCGCCGGTCTTGAGCTGGTATTGCCGCACGGCCTCGCGCGTGCCGGTTCCGATGCGCCCGTCGGCGTCGTGATTGTAGAGGCCGACCGCCTTGAGCCGGCGCTGCACCTCCTGCAGCCCCGTCTTGTCGAGGCGCGGCGCCTGGACCGGCCAGTCGGCCTGGATCGCCGGCCGGCCCATGATGCGGTCGCCGAGATGGCCGACGGCAAGCGCATAGGCGTCGGAGGAATTGTACTTCTTGATGACGTCGAAATTCTCGGTCAGCAGCATGACCGGTCCGCGATGGCCGGCGGGGAAGAACAACCGCGCTTCGCCGGAGGCGGGCAGCGGCCGCCCATCCGCCCGGCGCACGCCGGCGGCGGCGAAGGAAGAGAAGCTCGCCTTGTTGATGCGATAATCGAACCGCTCGGGCAATGTGACCTCGAGGCCCCAGGGCAGGCCCGGCACCCAGCCATAGCCCTTGAGGTAATTGGCGGTGGAGGCGAGCGCGTCGCTGGTCGAGGTCCAGATGTCGGCATGGCCGTCTCCGGTCCAGTCGACGGCGTATTTCATGTAGCTCGACGGCATGAACTGGGTGTGGCCCATCGCGCCGGCCCAGGAGCCGCGCAGTTCGGCGCGCTCGACATGGCCCTTCTCGATCAGCTCCAGCGCAGTCAGCAATTCGTCGCGGAAGAAGTCGCCGCGATAGCGGATCTGCGCCAGGGTCGCGAGGCTGCGGATCGTGTCCTTGTCGCCCTTGAACGAGCCGTAATTGGTCTCCATGCCCCAGATTCCGAGCACGACCTCCTTGGGCACGCCGTAGCGCGCCTCGACCTGCGCCAGGACGCCGGCATTCTCATTTGCCGCGTCGCGCCCACGCGGGATGCGCGTGCCGCCGAGCGCGCTGTTGAGATAGCCCCAGATCGGCGCGGTGAACTCGGATTGCTTCTTGGTCAGCGCCACGATCGAGGCATCAGGCGTCACGCCGCGAAAGCCGAGGTCGAAGGTCGCGCGCGAGATGCCGCGCGCCTGGGCCTGCGGCCAGAGTCCCTTCAGGAAGGCGTCAAAAGAGGCATTGGCCGGCGCCGGCTTGGCGTCCTTGGCGCGCGCCGCCGAGAGGTTGATCGAGCCGGTGGTCTGCGCAAGCGCGGGGGCGAGGCTGATGATGGCCGCGGCGGCGATCACGGACAGGCGCATGACGAACCTCGCTCGGGCAAGCTAGTGGGAAAGAGACCTTTCCCCACAGCGCCCGAACAAGATTAACCAAGGGTAAACGGCGCGCAATCGCGCGCCGGTTTCGCAGGTAGTTTTGCTTGGCCGCAAGCTTATTTGGCCGCGGGCTTATTTCGCGTTGCGCGTTTTCAGCTGGTCTTCCCAGGCCAGGGCCTGGCGCACGATCTGCTCGAGATCGTCATGCTCGGGCTGCCAGCCGAGCTCGGAGCGGATGCGATCGGCCTTGGCGACGAGCGAGGCGGGATCGCCGGCGCGGCGGCCGGAGAGCTTGACCGGGAAATCGACGCCGGAGACCTGCTTCACCACATCCACCACCTGCTTGACCGAATAGCCGCGCCCATAGCCGCAGTTCAGGGTGAGGTTCGCGCCACCTGCACGCAGATGGTCGAGGGCGGAGAGATGCGCCCGCGCCAGGTCGGTGACATGGATGTAGTCGCGCACGCAGGTGCCGTCGGGCGTCGGATAATCGGTGCCGAAGACCTCGAGCCCGGCGCGCTGGCCGAGCGCCGCCTGGCAGGCGACCTTGATCAGATGAGTCGCGTTGGGGGTCGACTGGCCCGAGCGGCCCTTGGGGTCGGCGCCGGAGACGTTGAAATAGCGCAGCGCGACATAGGTCAGGGGAAAAGCGCGCGCCACGTCGCTCAGCATCCATTCGCTCATCAGCTTGGAGCGGCCATAGGGGTTGATCGGATTGAGCGCGATCTCCTCAGGCACGGGGCTGACCGGCGGCTCGCCATAGACGGCCGCCGTAGAGGAGAAGATGACATGCTTTACGCCGCCGCGGACCGCGCTTTCCAGAAGCGCGCGCGTCTTCACTGTGTTGTTGAGATAGTAGCCGAGCGGGTCGGAGACGGAATCGGGCACCACGATCTTGGCGGCGAAATGCGCGATTTCGGTGATACCGTGCTCGGCGATGACGCGCTCGACGAAGGGCTGGTCGCCCATATCGCCCTGGACGAGGGTGGCTTCCTTCGGCACCGCCCACCAGAAACCGGTCGAGAGATCGTCAAGTACGACGACCTGCTCACCACGATCGAGCAATTCCAGAACCATATGGCTGCCGATATAGCCGGCGCCGCCCGAAACCAGAATCGCCATTACACATCCTCATCCGTCACAATCGTTTCGACTCATCTAAGCAAAAGATGTTGACGAGCCATCAAGGTCGTCCTGCTATTTGCCATCATCGGCGGGCTCAGTGAACATGTGAGCCAAGTCGCCACCTCCACCCCACCCGCCGCCGTCATCGCACGGCTAAGCGCGCGAAATGGATTCTTCATGACGAAACGCATTCGCAAGGCCGTTCTTCCCGTCGCCGGGCTCGGCACACGCTTCCTGCCCGCCACCAAGGCGATCCCCAAGGAGATGCTGACCGTCGTCGACCGTCCGGTCGTGCAGCATGTCGTGGACGAGGCGAGGGCCGCCGGCATCGAGCATTTCGTCTTCATCACCGGTCGCAACAAGGGCGTGATCGAGGATCATTTCGACCTTGCCTACGAGCTCGACGACACCTTGCGCAAGCGCAACAAGCTCAAGGAGCTGGAAGGGCTCCTGGCCGATCTGCCGGCCGCCGGTGCGACCAGCTTCACCCGCCAGCAGGCTCCGCTCGGCCTGGGTCACGCCGTCTGGTGCGCGCGTGACATCATCGGCGACGATGAGCCTTTCGCGCTGCTCCTGCCCGACATGCTGCATCACAGCCATGGCAAGGGCTGCCTCGCCGAGATGATGGATGCCTATGAGAAGCATGGTGGTAACCACGTCGCGGTGGCGCCCGTACCTGAGGACCAGACCCATCAATACGGCATTGTCGGCGTCGAGGATCGCAACGCCAAGGTGTCCAGGGTGACGAAGATGGTCGAGAAGCCGGCCAAGGGCACGGCGCCCTCGAACCTGCACATCACCGGCCGCTACATCCTGCAGCCGACGATCTTCAACCTGCTGGCCAATCAGGAGCCGGGCGCCGGCGGCGAGATCCAGCTCACCGATTCGATGATCGCGCTGTCGCGGCTAGAGCCGTTCTATTCCGTGCGCTTCGACGGCGATATCTACGATACCGGCTCGAAGATCGGCTTCCTGACCGCCAACATCGCCTATGCGCTCGACCGCGGCGATCTCGGCCCGCAGCTGCGGGCTGAGATCGAGCGGCTGCTGGAGCGTTGATGGGGCGCACTGGCGAGGAGCCGTGCGCGAGGAGCCGTGCGATTGAGCGAGAACCCGCCCGTCTTCGATCGCGATCTTGGCCGGCGCCGGCTGGCGCGGGCGCTTGCGGCCGGCTATCCGGACTTCCTGCTCGTGCGGGCGGCCGGGGATCTGGCTGAGCGGCTCGACGCGGTGCTGCGGCGCTTTACTCTGGCGGCTGATCTCGGCACGCCCTTGCCGGTTGCGGCACCGATGCTCCGGGCCAAGGCGGAGGCGCTGCTGCGCATGGCCGAGGTGGCGGATGCGGATGCCGACATTGTCGGCGATCTCGAGCGCCTGCCCTTCGCGGCCGGCTCGCTCGACCTTGCCGCCTCGCTTCTGGCGCTGCACGGCGTCAACGACCTGCCCGGCGCGCTGATCCAGATCCGGCGGGCCTTGCGGCCGGACGGGCTGTTCATTGGCTGCCTGCTCGGCGGACGCACGCTGCAGGAATTGCGGCAGGTGCTGCTGGAGGCGGAGGCGGAGACCTCGGGCGGGGTGAGCCCGCGCGTCGCCCCCTTCGCCGATCTGCGCGACATGGGCAGCCTGCTGCAGCGCGCCGGTTTCGCGCTGCCCGTCGTCGACAGCGAACTCGTTACGGTGCGCTACCGCGACATCTTCGGCCTGCTCGGCGATCTGCGCGCCATGGGCTGGGCCAATGCGCTGACGCAGCGCAGCCGAACCTGGTTGCGGCGTGAAACTCTGGCGCGGGCGGCTTTGCTCTATGCGGAGCGCTTCGCTGATGCCGATGGGCGCTTGCGCGCGACCTTCGAGATGGTCTGGCTCTCCGGCTGGGCCCCGCATGAAAGCCAGCAGAAGCCGCTGCGCCCGGGCTCGGCCAAGGCGCGATTGGCGGATGCGCTGGGCGTGCCCGAGATCGGGGCAGGCGACAAGGCTCCCCTATGAGCGCCCGCGAGCCCCGCCTCTCCCGCGACGACTTCAAGCTGTTCCGAGCGATCCCGACGCGCTGGCACGACAATGACGTGTTCGGCCACGTCAACAATGTCGTCTATTATGGCTGGTTCGATACGGGCGTGAACGCCTGGCTGGTCGAGCAGGGTTTTCTCGACCCGGCGACGAGTCCGGTTGTCGGCCTCGTGGTCGAGACGAGCTGCACTTATTTCGAGAGCGTCGCTTTTCCCGAAACCGTCGAGATCGGGCTTGCCGTGGCGCGGCTGGGAACCAGTTCGGTGACCTATAGGCTCGGGATTTTCCGCCAGGGCGGGCAGGCAGCGGCGGCTCAGGGCCGCTTCACCCATGCCTATGTCGAGCGGCTGACGCAGAAGCCGGTGCCGATTCCGGGCCCCTTGCGCGCGGCGCTGGAGGCACTTTCCGCCTGAACAGCGCCATTGCAGGTCGGGAATGCGTTGTCTCGCGCCCGCAGGCGCGCTATGCCCCGCCCATTGAGGGCCGGCCCTTCTTCATGCCGGACGATCAGGAACCGTCGCGCCGTGATTCCCAACGAGATCAAGATCACCCCGCAGCTCGTGGCCGAACATGGCCTGAAGCCCGACGAATATCAGCGCTTCCTGCATCTGATCGGCCGCGAGCCGTCGATTACCGAGCTCGGCATCGTCTCGGCGATGTGGAACGAGCATTGCTCCTACAAATCCTCGAAGCTGCATCTGAAGACGCTGCCGACCAAGGCGCCCTGGGTTATCCAGGGGCCAGGCGAGAATGCCGGCGTCATTGATATCGGCGACGGCCTCGCCATCGTCTTCAAGATGGAGAGCCACAACCACCCCTCCTTCATCGAACCCTATCAAGGTGCGACCACCGGCGTCGGCGGCATCCTGCGCGACGTCTTCACCATGGGTGCGCGGCCGATCGCGGTGCTCGACGCGCTACGCTTCGGTTCTCCCGATCATCCGCGCACGCGCCATCTGGTCTCCGGCGTCGTCGCCGGCATCGGCGGCTACGGCAACTCCTTCGGCGTGCCCAATGTCGGCGGCGCGACCGGCTTCCACAGCCGCTATGACGGCAACATCCTGGTCAACGCCATGGCGGTCGGCATCGCCCGCGCCGACGAGATCTTCTACGCCAAGGCCTCGGGCGTCGGGAAAGCCATCGTCTATCTCGGCTCCAAGACCGGCCGTGACGGCATCCATGGCGCGACCATGGCCTCGGCTGTCTTCGGTGAGGGCGGCGAGGAGCGCCGCCCGACCGTGCAGGTCGGCGATCCCTTCGCCGAGAAGCTCCTGCTCGAGGCCTGCCTCGAGATCATGGCGGCCGGCCATGTCGACGCGATCCAGGACATGGGCGCGGCCGGCCTGACCTGCTCGGCCGTCGAGATGGGCGCCAAGGGCGATCTCGGCGTGGAGCTGAACCTCGACGCCGTGCCGTGCCGCGAGGACGGCATGAGCGCCTATGAGATGATGCTCTCGGAGAGCCAGGAGCGCATGCTCATGGTAATCAAGCCCGGCCATGAGGAGCCGGCCGAGGCCATCTTCAAGAAATGGGGCCTCGACTTCGCCGTCGTCGGCTACACCACGGATAATCTGCGCTTCGTCGTGAAGCATCAGGGCGAGGTCATGGTCGACCTGCCGATCAAGGAGCTCGGCGACGAGGCTCCCGAATATGACCGGCCCTGGATCGAGACGCCCAAGCTGCCGGTGATTGAGGCCGCCTCGGTGCAGCCGCCGCTGTCGCATGCCGATGCGCTGCTCAAGCTCGTCGGCTCGCCCGATCTCAGCTCCAAGCGCTGGATCACCGAACAGTACGACACGCTGATCCTGGGCAATTCGGTGATCACGCCCGGCGGCGATTCCGGCCTGATCCGCATCGAGGACGGGCCCAAGGGCCTGGCCATGACGGCCGATGTGACGCCGCGCTATTGCGAGGCCGATCCGTTCGAGGGCGGCAAGCAGGCGGTGGCAGAAGCCTGGCGCAACCTGACCGCCGTGGGCGCGACGCCGCTCGCCATCACCGACAACCTGAATTTCGGCAATCCCGAGCGCCCGGAGGTGATGGGCCAGCTCGTCGGCTGCATCAAGGGCATCGGGGCGGCCTGCAAGGCGCTCGATTTCCCGGTCGTCTCCGGCAATGTCTCGCTCTACAACGAGACCAATGGCGTCTCGATCCTGCCGACCCCGACCATTGGCGGCGTCGGCGTGCTGGCGGATGTGACCAAGCATGCGACCGTCGCCTTCAAGGCCGCGGGCGAGACCATCATCCTGGTCGGCGAGACCGCGGGCTGGCTCGGCCAGTCGGCCTATCTCGCCACAATCTGCGGCCGGGAAGAGGGCGCGCCGCCGCCCGTCGATCTCGCGATCGAGCGCAGGAATGGCGACGCCGTGCGGGCGCTGATCACCGCCCAACGCGTCAGCGCCTGCCATGACCTGTCGGATGGTGGCCTTGCTGTCGCGCTGGCCGAGATGGCGATGGCGGGCGGGCTCGGGGCGACGATCGACGCCCTGCCGGCTGGTCCTGCCCATGCCGTGCTCTTCGGCGAGGATCAGGCGCGCTATCTTGTCACGGTGCCGGAGGCTTCGGCGGCCGGGGTGCTCACTGAGCTCGAGGCGGCCGGCGTTGCCGCGCTCGCGCTCGGCCGGACCGGCGGGGATGCGCTTGCCCTTTCCGGCGAGGCGGCGATCACGATTGCGGCCCTGAAGTCCGCGCATGAAACCTGGCTGCCCGCCTATATGGCCGGCAAGGCCGCCTGAGGAGAGCCACGATGGCGATGGATGCGCGCGATATCGAGGCGATGATCAAGGCGGCGTTGCCCGACGCCACCGTCGAGATCAAGGATCTCGCGGGTGACGGCGACCATTACGCCGCGACCGTGACCTCGTCAGCCTTTGCCGGGAAGAGCCGGGTGCAGCAGCACCAGATGGTCTATGCCGCGCTCAAGGGAAACATGGGCGGCGTGCTGCACGCCCTTGCGCTGACGACTTCGGTTCCCCAGAATTAGAGCAAGACCATTCCAGCGGGCCTTGAACCCGCCGCAGGAGATCAGATCATGAGCGACGTCAACGCCCGCATCGATGCCGAAGTGAAGTCCAGCGATGTCGTGGTCTTCATGAAAGGCACGCCGCAATTCCCGATGTGCGGCTTTTCCGGCCAGGTCGCGCAGATCCTCGGCTATCTCGGTGTGCCCTATAAGGGCGTCAACGTGCTCGAGGATCAGGAAATCCGCGAGGGCATCAAGGCCTATTCGAACTGGCCGACGATCCCGCAGCTCTACGTCAAGGGCGAGTTCATCGGTGGTTGCGACATCACCCGCGAGATGTTCCAGGCCGGCGAGCTCCAGGCGCTCTTCGAGGAGAAGGGCATCACGGTCAAGCAGGCGAGCTGAGGGCTCGTTCTCGCTCACCCAGGCCCGCCTCTCGCGAGCGCGAGGTGGGCTACTGGTGCTCTCCAAGCCGCAGAGCCATTCAGGCTGGTGGGGCAGTTGCATGCATGGCGGGCCTCTGGCTCATCCCCGCCCACCAGGCCTTGATCGCGGGTTCGTCGTCGAGCAGCTGGCCTGCTTCCGGCGCCAGCGTGAAATAAGCGAACATCGGCGCGGCATGCAGATCGGCCAATGTGAGCGCGGCGCCAGCGAGGCAGGGGCCGCCATCCATCAGCTCGCCGATCGCGCGCAGGCAGAGCTGCGCTTTCGGCAATGCGGCCTGGATGCGGGCCTCGTCAGGCAGACGGCCCTTCCTGGGATTGGAAACGCGCTCGACATAGATATCCCAGACCAAAGTGCGGTAAGCGTATGAGTCGAGGATGCTGATCAGCTGATTGACCCTGGCCCGCTCGCGTGGAGCGGACGGCTGCAGGGCCGGTCCCGGGAACGCCTCATCGACATAGCGCTCGATCGCTCCCGCCTCGTACAGCTTGAAGCCGTCATGCTCGAAGGCGGGTATGCGGCCGAAAGGCTGCCTTTCGAGCAAGGCAGCCGGCGGCCCGGTTTCGGCAAAGACATCGATCGGCTCCAGCCGATAGGGGACGCCTTTTTCTTCCAGCGCCAACCGGACGGCCCGGACATAGACACTATAGGGCGCGCCATAGAGGACGGGTGCGGACGTCATTCGGCGCAAGGCGGCAGCGTCTCGAGCGCCGTCCATAGGGCCGCCGGCAAGGTCGGCGTCTTTTCGATCAACGCAATGCAGCCACGCCGGCCTTCGGCCACGACTTTCGGCTTCAGCGTCGCGTTGTCGAAGACCCGCCATCGATCGACCTGATCGATATAGACAGGAAGATTGGCGATCGCGCGATCGAAGCGCCGACGGACGTCGACCTCCATCACGTCATGTCCGCCTTCACTGACCCGCCGCGCGATCCGCGACAAGGATATCTCCGGCGAAGCGACCAGAAAGAACAGCAAATTCACATCGAAGCCTGCTTCGCGGGCTGTGGTGATGGTACGCAGATGCGCTTTTTTGGATAGCGTCGTCTCGATCGAAAACGGCTGCTGCTCCGCGATCAGCGAGCGGGTCATCTCCAGGGCGACACGTGCGGCACGTTGCTGCTCCGCTGCCGGATCAAGCGGCGAAAGCCCTCGCGCGATCTCGTCGAGGTTGACGAAACGGGTGCTGCCGGAAACGGCCTTGATGTGCCGGAACGCATAGGTCGTCTTGCCGACGCCATCAGGGCCGGCGACGATCCAGAATTGCGGCTGTGTGCTGTTCATCCAGCTTGGCCCGCATGCGGAGCTTTCCGCCGCCACATCACGCCGCCGCGCATTCCGGATGCGGCTTCCTCACCCGCTCCTGCGAGGCCGGATATGTCTCCAGCTTGCTTGCTGGCCTGACCGGCCGGCGCACCAGTTCGCCGCCGCAATTCGGGCAGGCGCCCTGGAAGCGCGTATCGGCGCAATCCGCGCAGAAGGTGCATTCGAAGGTGCAGATCATCGCGTCGCGCGAGCCGGGGGCCAGGTCGCGGTCGCAGCATTCGCAGTTCGGGCGCAGTTGCAGCATGGCTATCTCCTCCTCGCGCGGAGAATGCGGCCAGCCGCAGCTGTCTGCCAACGCTTCTTGCTGATGAGTTGGATCACTTCACCAGCAGCCAGTCCTCCACCACCAGCGCGTCGAGGCCGCTCGTATAGAACATCAGGATCGCGTCCTCCGCCGTGTGCAGGATCGGCTTGCCCATGATGTTGAAGGAGGTGTTCAGCACCACCGGCACGCCGGTCAGCGCATGGAAAGCCTGGATCAGCGCGTGGTAGCGCGGATTGCGCTCCGCCGTGACGCTCTGGAGCCGGCCGGTCGCATCCTCATGGACCACGGCCGGCACGCGCTCGCGCATGGCCTGTTTCCAGACCAAAGTGCGCTCCATATAGGGCGCGTCCTGGTAGTTCTCGAACCAGTCCGGCCCGTGCTCGGCCAGGATCGAGGGCGCGAAGGGGCGGAACGCCTCGCGATACTTCACCTTGGCGTTGAGCAGATCCTTGGCGTTGGCAGGGCGCGGATCGGCCAGGATCGAGCGGTTGCCGAGCGAGCGCGGGCCGAACTCGGCCTTGCCCTGGACCCAGCCGATCAGCTTGCCCTCGGCCAAGAGTTGCGCGGTGACGGGGGCGACCTCTTCGGGCGCGAGCTTGCGCAAGCGCGGCTCCCAGGCCGCCATGCGCTCCAGCGGCTCGGTCGAGACGGTCGAGCCGAGATAGGGCGATTGCGGACCTGCGGGCGCGCGCCAGTCCGGATTGGCCTGCGCATGAGCGAGCCAGGCGGCGCCGATCGCATTGCCGTCATCGGCAGGAGCGGAGGGGACGTGGACGCGGGCGAAACCATGACGACCGACGATCTTGCCGTTGAAGGAGGAGTTCAGCGCGCAGCCGCCGGCGAGCACGAGATTCTCGGCCGGCACCAAAGCGGCGGTTTCCGAGAGGAGGGCCTCCATCATCTCGGCGAAGACGTCCTGGCCGCAGCGAGCGAGGTCGGCCCAGCCCTGATCGAGCGCATCGGTCGGGCGCAGCGCCAGAATCTCGGCGCTGACCTCGCGCATGGTTGCGGCATCCGCGAAGGAGAGCTTGTAGCCATCGATCCGGTAGAGCCGGCGCAGCAGTGCCATCAGCGCGGCGTCGGTCTTGCCATAGGGCGCGAGCCCCATGATCTTCCATTCCTCGCCCTTGGCTTGGTCGAAGCCGGCAAGGTCGGTGACGAGGCCGAAATAGAAGCCAATCGACTCACGCCCGCGATGGCGCTTCACTTCGGTGATCTTGCCGTCCGCGAGTGCGAAGATTGCCGAGGCCCCGGTCTCGCCCATGCCGTCGACGATCAGGCAGGCGGCGTCGGTGAAGGGCGAGGACCAGCAGGCATAGGCGGCGTGGCTGAGATGGTGGTCGTAGCGCGTCAGGCCGGTGACATTGGCCTTGCCGAAAGCGCGGTCGAGCCCGAGCAGTGTGCCGAGGCCCGCGCGCTGCTGGCCCAGATGCAGCGAGGCGATCAGCGCGCGCTCGGTGCGCTCGGGCACCAGCGAACGGTTCAGTTCGGGCGAGAGCTTGAGCACGGCGTCGAGCGAGAAGGAGCCGGCGCGGCTCATCTGGTCGAGGAAGCCGGTGAAATCCTCGCTCCAGCTCGTGGCGATCTGGACCTCGGCGTCCCCGGGGATGTAGCGCTTGAGCAGCCCTTCCATGCGCTGCACCGGATCCGGCTCGCAATTGGGCGCGCGCTTATATTGCAGGTAGCGCTCGGTCGCCTCGGCGAAGATGACCTCGCCATTGGGGCCGATGATGGCGAGGGCGGGGTCGTGGAAGGTGGTGGCGAGGCCGATGGTGTAGGTCATGGCCGGCAGCGTATGGCGCAGCTGCAAGCGGGAGGCAATCGACGCAAGCGGTCGACGCTCCCGCTATCGGCCTATTTTCCGGCCGCGAAGGCCACGCTGCCGGCAATCGCCGCGATCGTCGGCTGCAGCTTTTCGAAGCTGGCGTCGTCGGCCGAGGCGATCATGCGGACGAACCGGCCCTTGGGGTCGAACGCCATATACTGCACGAACCGCTTGGCGATCCCATTGGCATGGTCGAATGTGCCCGACAGCAACACCCCGTCGGTGCCGGCGAAGCGGGTGCGCTCGCGGGCCGTGATCTTGGCCGTCCGGTAATCGCGCGTCTGTCTCAGCGTGGCTTCCGCCGTCGCTTCGAGCGTGCTCGCTGCCGTTGGGGCGGAGAGCTGGTAGGCGACGATCAGCAGCGGCTGCTTGCCGGCGGGATCGGTATCGAGTTCGCCTGCCGTCATCAGCACGCCGGAGCCGGCGATCGTATCGATGATCCGGAACGGTTCGGCCGGTGTAAGGGTGAAGGGGAGCGCGGCGAGCCTTTCCGCCAGCGTCGGCTCCTTGCCGAGCGAGACCGACGCCATCAGGGCCAGCACCGTGGCATGCCCGAGCTTCGCGGCCTGCGGAGCCTGGACCGTGACCATCACGGTCTTCTCCCCCTTGAACAGGCCGATCCATTTGTCGAGGCGAGCGCCGCCCGCGGTCTGCGTTCCGCTGATCACCGGCGCGTTGTCGCCACCGGTGGGCGCTACTTCGTCGATGCGGTCGATGGCGATGTTCTGCTTGGCGAAGTTGGTCTTGGCCGTCGCCATGTCGGAGAACAGCGGAACGAGCTGGGGATGGGCGATGGCGGGCATCTCCATGATCAGGACGCTCGCCTGCGTGGCCTGGTTCGCCAGGCCTGCGAAGCCGGTCGCCGGCGTGAAGCCCTTTGGTGCGACCAGCGATACGCTGGTGCCGACGATGGCCTGTCGATCCTGAGCGACGGCGTTCGGGCAGGCGCCGAAGCTGACAGCAAATGCGGTGAGCAGCGCGGTAACGAGATGCGAGGCGCCCCGGTTGAAACAGATTTTGTTGGAATTCATCAATTCTTTCCTCCGCTAGAGCCGGATGATTTCAGCCGGGATCATCAAGTGATCCCGGCTGAAATCATCCGGCTCTCATCCAAAGAGCGAGAGCAGGATCAATTGCGAAAAACCGGTTCCCACTTTTTCGCATCCTGCTCTTGTCATCGGTGAGCGCGAGCGCTCCTGCAGCTGCAACGCAGCCATGACTGGCATTGGATTATGATCGGCCGATCACACTCCGAACAGCAAGGCAAGCGGTTGCCGGCGTTGCAGGTTGCGGGTGACTGAACCGGACTATGCTACCCGTTCGGAGCCGCTTGTTTCAGCGGCCCATTGCGGCGGCGATCAGCGCCTTGGCATCGGCACTTGCCCAGTCGGCCGGGCCCTGGATCATGCCGAGTTCGCAGCCCTGGGGATCGACCAGCAGGCTCACCGGCATGCCTTCGATCTTCCGCGCGGCGCGCAGGTCCTGGAAGACCTTGGCCTGGGCGTCGGCGTAATAAGGCAGGTGCGTGACCTTGTTCTCGGCGAGCCAGGATTTCGGCTTGTCGAGATTGCGCGTGTCGATGTTGATCGCGACCACCGCGAAATCGGGCCCGCCAAATGCGCCCTGCAGGGCGTCGAGCGCCGGCATCTCCTTGAGGCAGGGCGCGCACCAGGTCGCCCAGAGATTGACGAGCACGGTCTTGCCCCTGAAGGCGGACAGCGTCGTCGGCTGACCGTCGGGGCCTTCGAAGGCGAGATCGGGCGCCGGCTGCGGGCTCGTCCGGACCTCGACGGCCGCGACCTCGCCCTGCGCCAAGGGCTGCATCTTCGCAGCCCGCGCCGCTGCTGCGCCGCAAGAAGCGGAATTGCCGGCACGGCCCTGGCCGGAGTAGAAGGCCGCCATGCCTGCGAGGCCGAGCGCCGCCACGACCCCGAGGGCCAGACCTATCTTCGTTCCAGACGTCATCATACGTCCTTTGAAATCAGGAAAGACCGCCGTGAGCAATCGCATGTGGGGTGGGCGTTTCGCCACGGGTCCCGACGCCATCATGGAGGAGATCAACGCCTCCATCGATTTCGACAAGCGCCTGTGGCGGCAGGATATCCGAGGCTCGCTCGCGCATGCGGCGATGCTGGGCGAGACCGGCATCCTGACCAGGGACGATGTGGCCGCCATCAGCGCCGGACTCAAGAGCGTCGAGGGGGAGATCGAGGCGGGGAGCTTCACGTTCTCGCGCGCGCTCGAAGACGTCCATATGAATGTCGAGTCGAGCCTGAAGGACAGGATCGGCGCCGCCGCCGGCCGCCTGCACACGGCGCGCTCGCGCAATGACCAGGTCGCGACCGATATGCGGCTCTGGGTCCGCGATACGCTCGACGCCATCGACGAGCAGATGGCCGATCTCCAGCTTGCCTTGGCCGAGAAGGCCGATCTCCATGCCGGCGCGGTGATGCCGGGCTTTACTCATCTGCAATCGGCGCAGCCGGTCACGTTCGGCCATCACCTGCTCGCCTATGTCGAGATGATGTCGCGCGATCGCGGTCGCGTCCGCGATGCGCGTCAGCGCCTCAACGAGTGCCCGCTGGGGGCCGCGGCGCTTGCGGGCACCTCCTTCCCGATCGACCGCCATATGACCGCCAAGGCGCTCGGTTTCGACCGCCCGACGGCGAATTCGCTCGATTCGGTTTCGGATCGCGATTTCGTGCTCGAGACTTTGTCGACAGCCTCGATCTGCGCGATGCATCTGTCGCGTCTGGCCGAGGAGATCGTGCTCTGGGCGACGCCGCAATTCGGCTTCGTCAAGCTCTCCGACAAGTTCTCGACCGGCTCCTCGATCATGCCGCAGAAGCGCAATCCCGATGCCGCCGAATTGGTGCGCGGCAAGGCGGGCCGGGTTTTCGGTGCGCTGCAAGCCATGCTGACGATGATGAAGGGCCTGCCGCTGACCTATTCCAAGGACATGCAGGAGGACAAGGAAGGCACCTTCGACGCCCTCCAGACGCTCTCGCTCTGCCTTGCCGCCATGGCCGGCATGGTGCGCGACATGGAACCAGACCTGAAGGTGATGAAGAAGGCGGCGGGGTTGGGCTATGCCACCGCGACCGACCTCGCCGACTGGCTGGTGCGCGTGCTCAAGATGCCGTTCCGCGACGCGCATCACGTCACCGGCCGGCTCGTGGGCATCGCCTCTGCCAAGGGCGTCGGCCTGGAGAAGCTGACACTCGCCGAGATGCAGGAAGCTGAACCCAAGATCACGGAAGCTGTCTTCGCCGTGCTCGGCGTGACGCAATCGGTGAAGAGCCGCGTCAGCTATGGCGGCACGGCTCCGGTCAATGTGCGCCGGCAGGCGAAGTCATGGCTCAGGCGGCTTGCGAAAGAGCGCGGCTGACGAAACCGTCACGCTCGGGCCTGACCCTGGCATCTCCGCCAGGGATTTTTGGGCCTGCGCGGAGCCTCACCCTGGGCTGGCCAAAAGCCCGATCCGGGGACTCCGCCCGAGAATGAGGTTGCAGCGCCTTCAAAAGCTCGCAACAGGTTGCTCCATTCGCTACAGTCTCCGCCACGCTTCGTCCGAGGGTTTCCTTTCGTGCCGCATTCCAGCCTGAAATTGGGCCGCGCCATCGTTCTGGCCGGTCTGCTCGGACTTGCTTTGACAGCTTGCGGCCGCAGGGGGCCGTTGGAGGCGCCGCCGAAGGCGACCAGCGCACTCGACCTGCCCGACCGCGACATCGGCGGGGAGGAGCAGCAGCAAGCTGAGATCCAGGCCGGCGGTGCGCCCTTCGGCAAGCCGCCGAAAGCGGACCGGAACTTCACGATTCCGGAAAAGAGCTTCGTGCTCGATCCGATTCTCTAGAGCAAAGCGTTTGCAACGGGAGCCCTCGCGCTTCGAGACGCTGTTCCGGTCGGAATAGCTCTTTAGCGAGGGCCATCGGCATTCTTGAACAGGCACTGAGCGTCCCATGCACCATTTCAATTATCGCGACGGTTCGCTTTTCGCCGAGGACGTCGATCTCAGGCAGATCGCTGCCGAGGTCGGCACGCCGGTCTATGTCTACTCCTCGGCCACGATCGAGCGGCATTACCGCCTGTTCGCCGCGGCGGTGAAGGCGAACGCTCCGGCGGGGACGGCCCATGTCTTCTATGCGCTGAAGGCCAACGGCAATCTCGGCGTGCTGAAGACGCTGGCCGCGCTCGGGGCCGGGGTCGATACGGTGTCCGAGGGCGAGGTCCGCAAGGCGCTCGCCGCTGGCTTCCCGCCCGAGAAGATCGTCTTCTCCGGCGTCGGCAAGAGCGAGAGCGAGCTGCGCTTCGCTGTCGGGGCCGGCATCTACCAGGTCAATATCGAGACCGAGGGCGAGCTCGATCTGCTCTCGCGCGTCGCGGCATCACTCGGCAAGCGCCAGGAGGCGGTGTTTAGGGTCAATCCCGATATCGGCGCCGGCGGCCATGCCAAGATCACCACGGGCTCGTCCGAGAACAAGTTCGGCGTCTCCTTCGAGGAGGTCGGCAGGCTCTATGCTCGCGCCGCCAACATGGAAGGCGTCAGGATCATGGGGCTCGCGCTCCATATCGGCAGCCAGATCCGCGAGACCGATTCGTTCGAGGCGGCCTATGTCAAGATGGCGACGCTGGTCGGGACCCTGCGCGCGGAGGGCCACCGCGTCGAGCGGCTCGATCTCGGCGGCGGCCTCGGCATTCCCTATGAGATTCCGCAAGACTTCAACAATCGGGATTTCGACTATGGGCCCGATCTGATCGAGGCCTATGCCGCCATGGTCGGGCGGGTCACCAAGGGGCTCGATGTCGAGCTCGGCTTCGAGCCCGGCCGCCTGATCGTCGGCAATGCCGGCATCCTGCTGACGCGGGTTTTGTATCTCAATCCGCGCCCGACCAAGCAGTTCCTGGTGGTCGACGCTGCGATGAACGACCTGATGCGGCCGGCGATGTACGAGGCCTATCACGAGATCTGGCCGGTTTCCGAGCCTGCAGCGGATGCAAGCCGCATCGCCTATGACGTGGTCGGGCCGGTCTGCGAATCAGGCGACACCTTCACGACCGGGCGCGTCCTGCCCGAGCAGAAGCCCGACGACCTGATCGCCTTCATGACGGCGGGCGCCTATGGCGCCAGCATGGCCTCGACCTACAACCAGCGCCTGCTCGTCCCGGAAGTGCTGGTGAAGGGCGGGCAATTCGCCGTGACCCGGCCGCGCCAGAGCTATGAGGAGCTTCTCGGCACGGATCGTGCACCGCCCTGGCTGGCCTGAGCTCTCGATCACGATGCGCTGAGGCCCCTGTGGGCGGAGCGCCTTCGCTCTGGCCTTGCCACATTCACGTGTTAGCGTGTGCTGAGTGGCGAAGGTTCAGGATGGTGCGCAGGCAGCTCGGAGCGACGGCATGAATGAGGCTGAACGCCGCAAGGCGTCCGATCCGATCGAGGGAATCCGGCAGCGGCTCGGCCGGCTCACGACCGCTTCACGCCTTTCGCTCGGCTGGGAGCGGGTTTGGCCGCGGCTCTGGCTGTCGGCCGGCATCATCCTCGCCTTCCTGGCGCTCTCCTGGTTCGGCTTGTGGACGCTGCTGCCCTGGCAGGGTCGTGCGCTCGGCGTCGTGCTGTTCCTCGCGGGCCTGGCGGCGAGCCTCTGGCATGTCGCGATGACGCCGCTGCCGACGCGGCGCGACGGGCTTTCGCGGCTCGATCATTCGCTCGAGGGCGGCCATCGTCCGGCCTCCTCGCTGGAGGACAATCTCGCCGTCGGCTCCGGCGATCCGGTCTCGCAGGCGTTGTGGAAGCTGCATGTCGAGCGCCAGAGCCGGCAGGTCGCCGGGCTCAAGGTCTCGGCCCCGCATCCGCTCATGGCTGGGCGCGACCGGCTTGCCTTGCGCGCCGTGCCGCTGCTTGCGGCGATCACCGCCTTCTTCGTCGCTGGCCACGAGGCCGCGCCGCGCCTCAGCGCCGCCTTCGACTGGCGAGGGCCGGCTTCAGCCGCGCCCGCCACCCGTATCGACGCCTGGATCGATCCGCCGGCCTATACGCGCCTGCCGCCGATCCTGATCGATTTCGCCAAGCTGGCGAGCCCCAATTTCAGCGCGCCCGAGAAATCCGTCATCGTCGTGCGCATCGCCGGCAAGTCGGGCATGGATGTCGCGACCACGGGCCGGCTCGACGCGTTGCCGGCGAGTGAGGCCAAGGAGGCGAAGCCGGCTGCGGGGACCGCTCCCGCCGTGCTGGAGAAGCGCTATGCGCTGGCCGGCAGCGGCACATTGCGGCTCACCGGCAGCGGCGCGCCCAATGCGACGCTGCATCTCAATGCGGTGCCCGACCAGCCGCCGGAGATCAGCTTCATCGAGCCGCCCAAGCCGATCACCGGCGCGCAGAGCGGCGGTCTCGGGCTGAGCTATCGCGCCAAGGATGATTACGGGGTCGCCTCGGTCGAGGTTCTGGTCTCGCGGCCAGGCCCAGCCTCGGTCGGGCGTTCGCTGGTCGAGCCGCCCAAGCAGTCGCTCAGCGCGCCCTCTTCGCCGACCGGCGAGGAGGAGATGAAGAGCACGGTCGATTTCTCGGCTCATCCCTGGGCCGGCGCCAAGGTCAAGATGACGCTGGTCGCGCGCGACGAAGCCGGCCAGGAGGGCCGCAGCGAGCCGGTCGAGGTGACGCTGCCGCAGCGCACCTTCACCAAGCCGCTGGCCAAGTCCCTGGTCGAACAGCGCCGCAAGCTGGTCATGGATATCGAGACCCGGAGCAAGGTCCAGCTCGCCATGGACGCGCTGTTGATCGAGCCCGAGCTGTTCATGAAGGAGACCGGTGTCTATCTCGGCATGCGGATGATCGCCGAGCGGCTGCGCCGTTCGGCCAGCGACGACCAATTGCGCGACGTCGCCGAACTGATGTGGGCGATGGCGCTGCAGCTTGAGGATGGCGACCTGTCCGACGCCGAGCGCGCCTTGCGGGCGGCGCAGGAAAACCTCCAGCAGGCGCTGGAGCGCGGCGCCTCCGAGGAGGAGATCAAGAAGCTCACCGAGGAGATGCGGAGGGCGATGGACCGCTTCATGCGCCAGCTCGCCGAGCAGATGCAGCGCCAGCAGCAGAATGGCGATCAGAAATCGGCACAGCTGCCGGAGAATTTCCGCTCGGTGACGCCGCGCGACCTGCAGAACATGCTCAACCGCATCGAGGAGCTCTCGAAGCGCGGCGACATGGCCGAGGCGCAGCGCCTGATGGAAGAGCTCAACCAGATGCTTAACAATCTCCAGATGGCGCGCCCCGGCCAGCAGGACCAGCGCCAGCGCGAGATGAACCAGGCGCTGGGCGAGCTCGACAAGATGACGCGCGAGCAGCAGGGACTGCGCGACGAGACCTATCAGCAGGAGCAGCAGCGCCAGAACCGGACCCAGCGCGGGCAGCGCCCCGGCCAGCAGCAGGCGCGCCCCGGCCAGGGGCAACGCCAGCAAGGGCAGCAGGGCCAGCGCGGGCAGCGTGGCCAGCAGCCCGGTCAACAACCCGGCGAGCAGGGCGAGGGCGAAGAGGGGCAGGACGGCGAGGGCCAGCAGGGGCAGGGGCAAGGCCAGAGCCTGTCCGAGCGCCAGCAGGCCCTGCGCGAGCGTCTGCAGGACTTGCAGCGGCGCATGCAAGGCATGGGCGCCCCCAGCCAGAGCGAACTCGGCGAGGCGGAGGATGCGATGCGCGAGGCCGAGGGCCAGCTCGGCCAGGGCCAGGGCGAAGGGGCGCTCGACTCGCAAGGGCGCGCCTTGGAAGCCCTGCGCAAGGGCGGCCAGAACCTCGCCCAGCAGATGCAGGGCCAGCCCGGCGAAGGCGACGGGACCGAGGGCGCCTTCGGGGAGCCCGATGGCCGGCCGGCCGGGCGTCCCTCGGCGCAGCAGCGCGGCCGCGAGGATCCTCTGGGCCGGCCGCAGCGCCAGCGCGACTGGGCCGATGGCCGCGTCCGCGTACCTGGTGCCGATGAGAGCGCGACGCAGCGCGCGCGCCGCATCCTGGACGAGTTGAGGCGGCGCCTCGGCGACCCGTCGCGGCCGAGCGAAGAGCTCGACTATCTGGAGCGCCTGCTCAGGCGGAATTGAGCTCTTCCCGAATCGTGAAGCGCGGGGAACCTCTCCTGCATCGAAGTCGGGTCTACCCGACTTCGACACTTTGAGTGCTGAACTCGGGCAGGCCCGAGTTCAGTGAGAGGTTCCCCGCGCTTCTCTCATGGGCGCCGTTCCCAGCTTGCCACCAGCGCTCCGACCACGATCAGCAGGCAGGACACCGCCAAGAGCCAGCTTGCGGGCGCATAGCCGGCGATCACCAGGATGATCGTCGAGAGCACCGGGGCGGCGTAGGAGGCGACGCCGAGCAGGGCGACGTCGCCCTTCTTCATGCCGATGTCCCAGACGACGAAGGCAAGCCCGATCGCGCCGAGGCCGAGCCCGAGCACGCCGCCCCATTCGACTGAGGTCAGCGACCACAGGGTCGTCTCGAAGGCGAAATGGCAGGCGAAGGCGGGGATCGCGCAGCCGAGCATGGTGACGCTGAGGCTCTCGGAGGGCACGGTACTGAACCGGCGCGAGATCACGGAATAGCTCGCCCAGACGAAAGCGCCGAGCGCCGCCAGGCCATGGCCGAGCGAGATGCCGCCGCCGGTGCCGAGGCCGCCCGAGATCAATAATGCGGTTGCCGCGAGGCCGATCAGCGCGCCGATGAGGTGGCGGGGCTTCAAGCGAGCGCCCGGCAGAAGGGCGGCGAACAGCACGATCAGCAGCGGCCAGAGATAATGGATCAGGTTGGCCTCAGCCGCCGGCGCGGTCTTCATCGCGGCGTAATAGAGCGCCGTGTCGCCGAAGGGGCCGTAGAGCCCGAGCGCGAAGGAGGCCGGGGTTGGCATGACGCGGCGCAACTCTCCGCGCACGGTAGCAATAGCGAGGATCAGCAGCCCGCCGATGACGAAGGTCATGCCGACGAGCTGGAACGGCGGCACCCGGCCGGACATGGCGGCGAACAGCGCCAGCGTCGACCAGAGCAGGATGGCGATGAAGCCGATGAGGGTGGCGCTGCGGGAGGACATGGTTGGGAAGGTTATGGCTCGGCAGGATATGGCTGCGGATCGAAGGGATCTTGCGCCCGCGATATCAGCTTCGGCGGCAAATGCCGATGGGTGGCAAAGGCTGATGGGGGCCTGCCGAAGGCGGCTTTCTTGCACCGCAGCACGGCCTGGGCGCGATAGGCGCCATGCTCCGAGCGCCGCGCTGGAATGTTGACCGCGCGCCTGCGCGGGATCATGCGTCGGTCATGACCACAATCCCGATGCCCACTGCTGCTCCGCGGCGCCCGTTGATCCCGGTGCTGCTGGCGCTGAGTCTGGCCCATCTGCTGAACGACCTCGTGCAGTCGATGATCCCGGCGCTGTATCCGCTGATCAAGGAGACCTACCGGCTCGACTTCCTCCAGATCGGCTTCATCACGCTGGCCTTCCAGGTGACGTCGTCGCTGCTGCAGCCGCTGCTCGGCTACGTCACCGACCGCAAACCCTGGCCCTACGCGATGGTCGCCGGCATGTGCGGGACGCTGGCCGGGCTGCTGCTACTCTCCCATGCGCATAGCTATGCGGTCGTGCTGGTCGGGGCTGCGCTGATCGGGCTGGGATCCGCCGTGTTCCACCCTGAGGCGACGCGCATGGCGCGCCATGCGGCGGCCGGCCGGCAGGGGCTGGCGCAGGGCGTGTTCCAGGTCGGCGGCCATATCGGCTATGCAACCGGCCCGCTGCTGGCCGCAGCCATCGTGGTGCCGCGCGGGCAGGAAAGCCTGTCCTGGTTCTCCGGTGTGGTGCTCGTCGCCATGCTGGTGATGGGCTGGCTCGGCGCGCGCTATGCGGCGCTGCGCCGCGACCAGACATCGTCCAAGGACCATGTCGAGGAGATCGCCAGCCACGGCCTGCCGAAGGCGAAGGTCATCCTGGCGATGACGATGCTGATCGTGCTGCTGATGTCGAAGAACGGCTACACCTCGGCTTTCAGCTCCTATTACACCTTCTACCTGATCGAGCGCTTCGGCATCGAGATTCAGCTCTCGCAGATCATGCTGTTCCTCTATCTCGTCGTCGGCGCGCTCGGCGTGATCGTCGGCGGCATGATCGGCGACAGGATCGGCCGCTACCGCGTGATCTGGCTCTCGATCCTGGGCTCGCTGCCCTTCGCGCTGATGCTGCCCTATGCCGATCTGTTCTGGACAGGCGCGCTCAGCGTCGTCATCAGCTTCATCATGGCGAGCGCTTTCTCGGCGATCCTGATCTATGCGATCGACCTCGTGCCGCACCGCATCGGCCTCGTCGGCGGGCTGTTCTACGGCCTCTCCTTCGGCCTGGGCGGCATCGCTGCGGCGGGGATCGGCGCGCTCGCGGACCAGATCGGCATCGTCAGGGTGTTCGGGCTCTGCGCCTGGCTGCCGGCTGTCGGGCTGCTCGCCATGTTCCTGCCGCGTGCCCGGCCGGCGGTTGCATAATCGTTGTCGTGGGCAAGCGAGCCTGGATTTGTAAGCCGTCTCGCCGGGGCCTTCAGCGAAAGCACGCCATCTGCGGCCGCCAGGCGATGACGCCCTCCGTCCGCGCCCGCACCTCGGGCGAGGCCAGGCAGGTCGCGACGGCCTCAAAGCCTGGGGCGCCGGGATAGGGGGCGACGCGGCTCGGCGGGCTGTGATTGGCGGGGCAGAGAATGATTGCCTCGTCGGCGCCGATGGCGGCGAGATCCAGGATCGCGCAGGAGCGCGTGAGCAGGAAGAGCGGCTTCCCGCTCGGGCCACGGCGGCGCAGATGGGCGCTTACGGCCTCCTGCGTGGCCTGGTCCAGCCCCTGCTCGATCATATCGACGACCAGGATGGCGGGGCCTTCGGCTTCCAGTCCGGCGAGCAGGGCGATGAGCGCGTCCGAGAGCAGAGCGCCATCCTCAGTGAGCCAGGCCAGGGCCTGCTCGACCCGCGCCTTGAGGGCGGGGTCGGCGTCCAGCCGGGCGCGGGCCGCCGCGCCGCCATCGGCCAAGCGATCCAGGCCGAGGAAGGCGGCACTGGGCAAAGTCTCGGCCAGGCGCAGGGCCAATCGCGTCTTGCCGCTGCCCAACGGCCCGATGATGTAGTTCAGCGGCCGGATGTCGCGCAATTCGAAGCGCTCGCCGCCCCAGGGCCAGGGTAGAGCGAAGGCGACGCTGAGCTCGCGAGCCGGCCCCAGCAGGCAGGCGAGCTCTCCGGCGGCCGGGGCCTTGCCCTGGGCGAGGTCGCCGCGCAGCTCTTGGACCCTCTCGATCGCCCCAGCGAGCTGGCGGATCCGGTCTTCGAGCGTTGCCTGATGCGCGGCGAGCGTCGGTTCCAGGCCTCGCGGATCGCCGCCCAGCACCCGCGCCACTTGGGCGAGGCTGAGGCCGAGCCGGCGCAGGGCCGCGATCTCGTTGGCGCGGGCCATCTGGTCGGGGCCATAGGCCCGCCAGCCGGCGGCGCTGCGGGCGGGAGTGACCAGGCCGCGCTGCTCGTAAAGCCGCAGAGCCTTGGTCGAGACGCCGAGCTGCCCGGCGGCTTCGGAGGCGGAGAGGAAGGGGGCGGAAGCGCTCACGAATCACCTCGCTGTTGCTGACAGCCATGCTTATCGAGGCGGTCCCAGGGGCCGGGTCAACCGGCGGCGGCGCTTGTGGCTGCCGCCGGCGCTCCATAAAGATCGTAGCCCCGCGACGCCGTAGATTCCGGAGCATCCGCCAGGTGACGATATCGACAGAAAGCTATGCGCCATCGTCGGATGGCGATGCCTGGGACACCCTTTCGCCGGCACAGGCAGGTTTCGACGCTGCCGGGCTCGCGACTGCCGTCGATTTCGCTAAGGCGCATGAAAGCTCCTGGCCGCGCAGCCTGTATTATCCCGATGGGCGCTATGTCGGCCTGGTCGAATGGGACGAGAGCGGACCCTGGAGCGAGATCGTCGGTCCCGTCCGTGAGCGCGGCGGGCCGGCCGGGCTGATCGTCAAGGGCGGCCGCATCGTGGCCGAATGGGGCGACACGGCCCGCACCGACATGACCTTCTCCATCGCCAAGAGCTACATCGCCATCCTGGCGGGGCTTGCGGCTTCCGACGGCCTGATCAGCGATGTCGATGAGCCGGTGGCGAAGACCGTCGCTGGCCCCTGGTTCGAGAGTGCCCATAACCGCGCGATCACCTGGCGCCATCTGCTGCAGCAATCGAGCGAGTGGCAGGGCGAGATCTTTGGCAAATCCGATCAGGTCGACCATAACCGCCAGATCGGGCCCGGCGCCGACAACAGCCGCAAGGGCGAGAAGCGCCTGCTCCAGCCGCCCGGCAGCTATTACGAATACAATGACGTCAGGGTCAATCTGCTGGCCTATTGCCTGCTGCAGCGCTTCCGCCGGCCGCTGCCGGAGGTGCTGCGCGAGCGCATCATGGACCCGATCGGGGCCTCGCAGGACTGGCGCTGGCAGGGCTATGACAACGCCTTCGTCGAGATCGACGGGCGCCGGGTCCAGTCCGTGCCGGGCGGTGGCCATTGGGGCGGCGGCCTCTTCATCGGTGCACGCGACCATGCCCGGGTCGGCCTGCTGGTGGCGCGCGGCGGGGTATGGGGCGGCCGCGAACTGCTGTCGCCGGCCTGGATCGACGCGATGCTCACACCCTCGCCGACGCTCGCCAATTACGGCTATCTCTGGTGGCTGAACCGGGGCGCGGCGGCAAAGCCGGGCGTGCCGGCGACGGCGGTCTTCGCACTTGGGGCAGGCGTCAACGCGATCTGGCTCGACCCGGCGCAGGATCTCGTCGCGGTGCTGCGCTGGATCGACAAGACCGCGCTCGACGGCTTCGTCGACCGCCTCATCGCCGCGATTCGCTGAGCGGGCTAACTAGAGCAGTTTTGATGCGTTTTCGAGCGAACCGGTAGCCACTTCGCTCGAGAACGCTCTAATCGAAGGTTTTTCGACATGAACCAGTCGTCACGGCGTTTCGGGCGCTACGACATCACCATCCTGCACGATGGCGTTTTCCAGGCCCCGGCGGATGTCCTGATCCATGCGGGAGGCGACGAGGCGCGAAAGCGGGCTCTCGCAGGCTGGAGCAAATCCGCGATCAGCGTCGATGTGAACTGCTTCCTGCTGCGCGACGATACGGGGATCACTCTCGTCGATGCCGGGACAGGCCCTTCCTGGGGCGATGCCTTCGGCCATGCCCGCGCCGCGCTCACGGCTGCGGGCGTAACGCCGGACCAGGTCCAGCGCATCCTGATCAGCCATCTCCATGGCGATCACGCGCTTGGACTCTTCGACGGTGAGACCCCCTATTTCCCACAAGCCGAGATCTGGGTTCCGCAGGTCGAGCTCGCCTTCTTCACCGACGAGCAGGCGCGTGAAGCGCTGCCGGCGTCGCGGCGGAGCGGCTTCGTGATCGCAGCGAAACTGCAAAGCCTCTATGGCGGCCGCATCCGCAGCTTCGGCGAAGGCGAGATCCTGCCGGGCATCGCCGCGCGCAGCTTGCCGGGGCACACGCCCGGCCATACCGGCTTCATCGTGCAGGATGCGCAACACAGCCTGTTGCTCTGGGGCGATCTCGTGCATGTCGAGGATCTCCAGCCCGGCGACCCGGATGTCGGGCTCGTCTACGACCTCGACCCGGCGGCGGCCGCGCGCAGCCGCCACATCATCCTGAAGGAGGCGGCCCGGGACGGTTGGATCGTCTCGGGAGGGCATATAACCGGCTTCCAACGGGTGGAGGTGGTTGCAGACAGCTATCGGCTCGTGCCGGCCTGAGCCCGAGGGCGTCCTTGGCTTGAACCCGCTGGCTTCTCGCGGGCGTCCGCGCTTGCCGCAGTGCCAGCCAGCGCGGCATAGTCAAAAGCCTCAACCCCGATGACGGTCCCGCTTCATTGCCAACCGATACGCCTGTTCCGCCCGCCCAGAGGCCGACTTTCCTCGATTGTGAGGCCGTCGCCATCGATGCCGTGCCGCGAGGCGCGATCGCGGTGATCGGCCTTCCCGGTGCGACGCCCTACGCCATGAGCGGCGCCTATTGCGCGGGCGCGCCGACGGCGATCCGGGCAGCGAGCGCGCATCATGCCGCCCGCCGGACGCATTACGATTTCGATCTGGGGGCGCCGCTGATGACGCCCGACATGGTTCTGGTTGATTGCGGCGATCTCGCCTTCGATGAAACCGATTTCAGCAGCAATCGCGCGAGGATCGAGGCGGCCTTTGCGACGCTGCTGGCTCGTGGCGCGCGGCCCCTTCTGCTGGGCGGCGACGACAGCGTCCAGATCCCCGCGCTGAAGGCCTTCGCCGCTCGTGGCAAGATCACGCTGCTGCAGATCGATGCGCATATCGACTGGCGCAACGAGGTGGAGGGCGAGCGCTTCGGGCTCTCGAGCACGATGCGGCGGGCTTCCGAAATGGCGGGTGTCGGAGCGATCGTTCAGGTCGGTGCCCGGGGGATCGGCAGCGCCCGGGAATCGGATGTGGCAGATGCCGTCGCGGCGGGAGCGCGACTGGTCGATATGCGCATGCTGCGCGCCAGAGGGCTCAGCTATGCCGTCGAACAGGTGCCGGAAGGCCAGCCGGTCGTGGTGTGTTGCGATGTCGATGGGCTGGACCCCACGGTGATCCCCGGCGTCGTCGGCCGAACTCCGGGCGGGCTGGGTTATGGCGATATCGTCGAACTTCTGCACGGCGTCGCCGCCCGCGCGCCGATCATCGGCTTCAACCTCGTCGAGTTCGCCCCTCAGCACGATCTCGGCGACCTTGGAGCCAGGACCGTCTGTCGCCTCGCGATGCTGGGGGCAGGCTTTCTGGCCATGAGCGAACGGGCGCGATCGCAGCGTTGACAGGCAGCTGTTACGCCGTGCACCGCCCACTGGTCGCATAGGTCGCGCCCGTGGCGACTGTGCCGCGCTGT
This sequence comes from Bosea vaviloviae, assembly GCF_001741865.1. Lineage (NCBI taxonomy): Bacteria > Pseudomonadati > Pseudomonadota > Alphaproteobacteria > Hyphomicrobiales > Alloboseaceae > Allobosea > Allobosea vaviloviae. The sequence goes on along the minus strand of NZ_CP017147.1, from coordinate 175,294 downwards.
CACAGCGCGTGCTTCAGGATCTTCGCCGCCGCGCCGGCGAGGATGAGCGCCAGCGTCGTCATCCGCGCCTCGGCGGGCACGCCGGCGGCGTCACGGAGAGCGTAGAGCTGCGGCCTGAACTCGGAGCCTCCCGGCCATTCCGGGCTCGATCCTTCGGATCGCCCCGGAATGACTATGGGTCCGACAGAGGCTCAGGCCATGTATTGCCCGCCATTGACCGCGAAGGTCGCTCCCGTCGCGAAGGCGCCGTTGTCGGAAGCGAGGAAGACGACCATCTGGGCGATTTCCTCGGGCTTGCCGAGACGTCCGACCGGAATGCCGGCGACGACACGCTTCAGCGCTTCCTCGGGCATCGCCGCGACCATGTCGGTGCCGATATAGCCCGGCGTGATCGCGTTGACGGTGATGCCCTTATTGGCGTTCTCCTGGGCCAGCGCCTTGACGAAGCCGATATCGCCGGCCTTGGCGGCGGAGTAGTTGACCTGGCCCATCTGGCCCTTCTGGCCGTTGATCGAGGAGATCACGATGATGCGGCCGAAATTGCGGGCGCGCATGCCCTCGATCACGGGACGCGTCATGTTGAACAGCGAATCGAGATTGGTGCGGATGACGGCCGACCACTGGTCCTTGGTCATCTTGTGGAAGAAGCCGTCGCGCGTGATGCCGGCATTGTTGACCAGGATGTCGATGGGGCCGAGCTCGGCCTCGACGGTGGCGATGCCCGCGGCGCAGGCGTCATAGTCGCCGACATCCCATTTATAGACCGGGATGCCGGTCTCGGCCTTGAATGTGGCCGCCGCCTCGTCATTGCCGGCATAGCTCGCCCCGACCTTGTGGCCGGCCTCCTTCAAGGCCTTGCTGATCGCAGCGCCAATGCCGCGCGTGCCCCCTGTGACCAAAGCGACCTTCGACATTCCCGTCTCCTCCCTCTTGGCGGCGTGAGCGCCGCGCTATTGTTCTGCAAGCTTCATCTCGGGCGAATAGGGCCCGTCGACATCCTTGATGATCGCCTGGCCGCAGATGACGCGCCCGCTCGTGGCGTCGAAGGTCAGGGTCGGGAGCCCGTAGAGCACCCAGCCCCGGCTGAGCAGTTCCGAGATTCGATGACAGAACGCGGCGTCATCGGGCCCGGTTATGTAGCGGTAGAGCGTCGTCTGCCTCGCCATATGCAGGGCTCAGCGCTCGACCGTGAGCGCCACGCCCATGCCGCCGCCGATGCAGAGCGTAGCCAAGCCCTTCTTGGCGTCGCGCTTGGCCATTTCGTGCAGCAGCGTCACCAGCACGCGCGCGCCGGATGCGCCGATCGGATGGCCGATCGCGATCGCGCCGCCATTGACGTTGACGATGTCGGTGTTCCAGCCAAGGTCCTTGTTGACCGCCAGCGCCTGCGCTGCGAAAGCCTCGTTGGCCTCGACGAGATCGAGATCACTGATGCTCCAGCCGGCCCGCTCCAGCGCCTTGCGCGTCGCCGGGATCGGACCCGAGCCCATGATCGCCGGGTCGACGCCTGCGGTCGCCCAGGAGGCGATGCGGGCGAGCGGGGTCAGGCCGCGCCTGGCGGCTTCCTTGGCGCTCATCAGCACGAGCGCGGCGGCGCCGTCATTGAGGCCCGAGGCGTTGCCGGCGGTGACGGTGCCCTCCTTCGAGAAGGCGGGGCGGAGCTTGGCCATGGCCTCGATCGTCGCGCCATGGCGGGGATATTCGTCGTCGGAGACGATGATGTCGCCCTTGCGGCCGGCAATGGTGAAGGGGACGATCTCATCCTTGAAGCGGCCGGCCTTCTGGGCGGCCTCGGCCTTGTTCTGCGAGCCGACGGCGAATTTGTCTTGTTCCTCGCGGCTGATCTGCCATTTGGTCGCAACGTTCTCGGCGGTGGTGCCCATATGGTAACCGTGGAAGGCGTCCCAGAGCCCGTCCTTGATCATGGTGTCGACGAACTTCATGTCGCCCATCTTGGTGCCGTTGCGCAGATGCGCGCCATGCTGCGACATCGACATCGATTCCTGGCCGCCGGCGACGATGATGTCGGCATCGCCATTGACGATCTGCTGCAGGCCGATCGCCACCGCGCGCAGGCCGGAGCCGCAAAGCTGGTTGAGGCCCCAGGCGGTGGCCTCCTGCGGGATGCCCGCCGCCATCGCGGCCTGGCGCGCCGGGTTCTGGCCCTGACCGGCGGTCAGGATCTGGCCCATGATGACCTCGTCGACCTCGGCCCCTTCGACCTTGGCGCGGGCGAGCGCTTCCTTGATTGCGGCGGCGCCGAGCTCATGGGCCGGAGTGTTGGCGAAGGCGCCGTTGAAGGCGCCGACGGCGGTGCGTGCTGCGCCGACGATGACGATGTCCGTATCAGCCATGGGAGAGATCCTCGCTGTTGTCGGACGGTCCGCTGTCACGCCGGGCCGCCTGGTTCGTCGGGCACCTTCGAAGCCTGTCGCGCTTGCGTCAAGTCGGGAGAAAGGCGCCGATGCCGGGATTCGGCCGGTCCGTCACGCTCCGTCTGCTGCAAAGACGGGCAAAACAGGTCATGCTTTAGTCTTGTTTTTGCGCTGCACGCTCAAAAAACTTGCGGCAAACCACTGAGCGGCTATCGTCGGGAGGGGAGATCGTTCCGTTTGGTCCGTCGCGGGTTTCGTGGCAGGAGCCGAACCAACGTCATGTAGGGAACTGATGGCTAGCGAAAAAGAACCGACCGTCATCAAGAAATACGCCAATCGGCGGCTCTATCATACCGGCACGAGCTCTTACGTTACGTTAGAGGATCTGGCCGGGCTTGTGCGCGGCGGCGAGGATTTCGTCGTCTATGACGCGAAGTCCGGCGAGGACATCACCCGCTCGGTCCTGGCCCAGATCATCTTCGACGAGGAGGCCAAGGACGGGCAGAACCTGCTGCCGATCGCATTCCTGCGTCAGCTCATCCGCTTCTATGGCGACAGCATGCAGGCGCTGGTGCCGCGCTATCTCGAATTTTCGATGGACCATCTGACCAAGGACCAGGGTCAGTTCCGCGAGCAGATGACCAAGGCCTTCACGGGTGGGGCCTTCGGCACCGGGGCGCTCGACGCGATCCAGCAGCAGACGCGGGCCAATATGACGCTCTTCACCGACGCGTTCCGCATGTTCAACCCCTTCACTGCCGCGGCAGCCGCCGCCAAGGCGAAGGAGGAGGGCACTGCCGCCCCGGCCAAGGGCGATGATCTCGGCGATCTCAAGCGCGAGCTTGGCGAGATGCGCGAGCGCCTGGACAAGCTCACCAAGACGAAGTGAGGCCGGCGCTAGAGCCGGATGAAACAGTGGGAGCCGGTTGATCCGGCTCTGCAGAGCCCGCGCTCAGCTGGCCACGCGCTTGGGCGATCCAGCCTGGGCTTTCGGCCGGATTTCGGCCTTGCCGATCAGGTGACCCTGCAAATAGGTCACCCCCCAATCGGTCAGCATCGTCGCCTGCAATTCGTCATCGACCCATTCGGCGACGGTTTCGACGCCGAGATGGCGGGCGAGGTCGATCAGCGTGCGCACATAGAAGCGGTCGTCGGTCGAGCGGCGCAGATTCTGGGTGAAGGCGCCGTCGAGCTTGAGGATGTCGATCGGGAAGGTGCGCAGGTGCCGCAGCGAGGTGTGGCCCGCGCCGAAATCGTCGATCGCGATGCGCGCGCCCTGAGCCTTGATCTTGTCCAGCAGCTTGGCGACCCGCGCGGGATTCTCGATCGTCGCCGTCTCCGTGATCTCGACGATCAGGCGCTTGGCCACGCCGCGCGCGGCATTGGTGCAGGCAAGGAAGGCGTCGAGCCATTCGGGATCGGCAAGCGAGCGCGGCGAGACATTGACCGAGAGCGACAGGCCGGGCTCGTCGACGAGCATGTCGATCGCGAGTTCGAGGACGCGGTGGTCGAACAGGCGGATCAGGCCGCGCCGCTCCAGCAGCGGAATCAGTTCGGCGGGGGCGAAGAAGAGGCCGTTCTCGCCTTGGCCGACCCGCAGCAGCGCCTCATGGAAGGCGGTGCTGCGCTCGCGCGCGCGGACGACCGGCTGCAGCGCAAGCTGCACGCGCCGTTCGTTCAGGGCGGCCACGGCCTGCAGGTCAAAACCCTGCCGCGCCACGGCGGGTTCACGCATGTCGCTGCGCTTGGCGATGACGGCGGCGTCTATCGCGCCGGCCTTGGCGTTGGCGAGCGCGTTCTCGGCGCCGGCGACCAGGGTCCCGGCATGGGTCGAGAGGGTGGGCGCAATCGCGGCTCCGACGCGCAGGCGCACCAGGGCGATGCCGCGCGCGGTCTCGATGGCTGACTGGGCCACGGCCTTGATGAAGCGGCGCGCCGCCGCCTCGACCTGATTCTGCGGGCAGCCGGTGAGCAGGATGGCGAAGCGGTTGCCGGAATAGCGCACGAGATGGTCGCGCCGGCGCATCACCGAGCGCAGGCGCTCCTGCACCACGCCGATGATCTCATCGGTCGCCTCATGGCCGAAATCGTCGTTGAGGCGGGTCAGTTCGTCGATCGCCGCGACGAGTACGACGACGACGCGCTCGGCCGGCAGATGCTCGGCCAGGGCCAGCTCGACGCGTTCGACCAATGAGGTGCGGTCGCAGAGTTCGCCATTGCTGGCGCTGAGCTCGTCAGGCTTCACCGCGCGCTCCAGGCGCAGCACGCCGCGCGCGCTGGCGGGGCGGCCATCGACTCCGGCGAACCAGCGGCCGGCGTCCTCGATCCACATCTTGCGGCCGGCGAGGTCGGCGGCGTAGCGCGTGCGGTAGACCACGCCCTCGCCCTGGTCCTGGCCGCTGGCGGAGAAGATCGCATCGTAGCGGCTACGCCCGCTTCCGGGCTCGACCAGACCGGCGAAGGAGAGGCCGCGACTCATGACCGCGTCGGAGACGCCGGCGAGGACTTCATGCGCATTGGGCCCCCAGCTCAGGGCGTCATGGACGATGTCCCAGGCGTAGACGACCTCACCGATCGAGGAGAGCAGGCTGCGCGGATCGATGTGGCAGTCGTCGCGGGGGCTGAGGATCGACGGCGCAGGCATCGGACGGGGCCTCAATGGGGCTGCGCGAACGATGCGGATCGATGCCGTCTCGTCCTGGCCCGGGCGGATCGGGAAATGTTTCGAAACGATGCGGCTTTCAGCCTTAACGCGCCGTTAAGTTTGGCTATAACTTTGCAAATTCAGCTCCTAGACTGGCCCAATGTTTCGGAGCGGGACATGACGGATTCCAACGATCAGAGCCGCAGTCGCGCCCCGTTCGCAGCCGATTCGGCATCCGATCTCGCCATGGTGCTGCTGCAGCTGGCAGCTTGCCGGGCCGAGATCGGCCCCTTCGCCCGGTCCGGGCGGGAGACGCCGCGCGAGGCGGCGCGCGTCTATGAGGCGGCCCAAGCCTTCAAGGCGACCGCGATTTTCAGGGATCGCAGGCCTGTGCGTCTCTGACGACTGCGTTCGGCTTCCAAAGAAAAAGCCGGCCTCGCGGCCGGCTTGTTTCGTTAGCGTCGGGCACAAGGCCTGACGCTGGGCATTGAGGCGATCAGGCCTCGGCCTTGACCTTCAGGACCTGGCGGCCGCGATACATGCCGCTCTTCAGATCGACATGGTGCGGGCGGCGCAGTTCGCCGGAGTTCTTGTCTTCGATATAGGTGGGCTGCTTCAGCGCGTCGGCCGAGCGGCGCATGCCACGCTTTGACGGCGACGTCTTTCTCTTCGGAACGGCCATAGTAATCTCCATCGTGCCGCCGTCCGGAAGCGCTTGGCTCAAGGCCGCGCTGCCGTCACGACGACGGATCAATCTCGTGAGGCGTTGCCCATACACGCTGCGGCGCGCGCTGGCTAGAGCGGGATGCGAAAAAGTCGCAAGCCAGCCTGTGAATCGAGTCCATAGCCTCCGGATCAGTCCATGTCCTCCTCGCCCTCGGGCACCGCGCAGTTGCCGAGCGCGCCCAATTGTCCGAGACGTCGCTGCACGCGCACCGCGCCTGCCTGCAGGCTGCGGCTTGGCCGGCCCGGGTCGCGCGCACTTGGATTCGGCAAGGCGGCGGCGAGCCTGGAGGCCTCCGGCCCGGTCAGCCCTGCTGCCGATTTCTTGAAATAGCGCTGGGCCGCAGCCTCTGCGCCGAACAGCCCATCGCCCCATTCGGCGATGTTGAGATAGACCTCGATGATGCGCTGCTTCGGCCAGGCGAGGTCTATCGCCAGCGCCAGCGGGATTTCCAGCGCCTTGCGGATGTAGGAGCGACCGTGCCAGAGGAAGAGGTTCTTGGCGGTCTGCATGGTCAGGGTCGAGGCGCCTCGGCTGGGCCCGTCCTCATCGTCGAGCACCGTGTTGAGCTCGATCCAGTCGACGCCGGAATGGGCGCAGAAGCGCTGGTCCTCGGCGGCGATCACGGAGCGGATCAGGGCCGACGAAATCTGGTCGAGAGGCACCCATTGCCGTTCGACCGGCTGCAAGCTCAGCCAGCGCGCAATCATCAGGGTCGATGGCGCCGGGATGAAGCGATAGAGCAGGAGGCCGAGCGCCAGCACGATCAGCAAGCCGAGGACGAGCCGGCCGATCCAGCGAATCAGGCGCGCGAAAAGCCCGCGCCGCGCCGTCCGCTGTCCTGCCGCCATGCCCTCACGTCCCCTTCGTTTGCTGTCCCTTGGCTTGACGGTGCCGGCCGGCTCCGGCAATCGGGGCTGTCATCATCTGGTGAGGGCAGGCTTCATGCGAGACACCGGTTGCCGCCGTCCCGCATCCCGCACTCACGGCGAATGCGAGATCCGCGCATGAGTTCCGCCCTGCCCACCGCCGAGACCGGCGACCTTGCCTCCAGCCTCGCACGGACGGCGCAGGCGATCGAGTCCCTGTTGGACGCTCTGCTGTCGGCTGCGCCGCGCGAGAGCGAGATCGCCCGGCCGGAGCCCTTGCTCTCGGCCATGCGCCATGGTGCGCTCGGCGGGGGTAAGCGGCTGCGGCCCTTCCTGACGGTCGAGACCGCGCGGCTCTTGCGTGGCGATGCGGGCCAGGCGCTGCGGGCGGGTGCGGCGGTCGAACTCGTGCATTGCTACTCGCTGGTCCATGACGACCTGCCGGCGATGGATGACGACGATACGCGCCGTGGCCGGCCGACCGTGCACAAGGCCTATGACGAGGCGACTGCGATCCTGGCCGGCGACAGCCTGCTGACGCTGGCCTTCGATGTGATGGCGGATGAGGCGACGCATCCTTCGGGCGAGGTCCGCGCGGCGCTCGTTCTGGCCTTGGCGCGCGCCTCGGGGTTAGGGGGCATGGCGGGCGGGCAGATGCTCGACCTTGCGGCGGAGGGGCGCTTCGATGGCGGCCAGCCACGTAGCCTCTCCGAGGCCGAAATCCGCCGCCTGCAGGCGATGAAGACCGGCGCCCTGCTGGCGGCGAGCGTCGAGATCGGCGCGCTGATCGCAGGCGCCGCGCCCGAGGCACGCACCGCGCTGATCCGTTACGGCCGGGCGCTGGGTGCTGCCTTCCAGGTGGCCGACGACATCCTCGACATCGAGGCCACGCCCGAGGCGCTCGGCAAGGCGACGGCGAAGGACCAGGACAAGGGCAAGGCGACGCTGGTTTCTGTGTTGGGGCTGGACGCGGCGAAGCGCGAGCGCGACCGCCTGAGCGCCGACGCCATCGCGGTGCTGGCCGGCTTCGGGCCGGAGGCGGACACCTTGCGCGCGGCGGCGCGCTTCGCGGCGGAGCGCACGAACTGACGGGCCCCGGCCCGTGTCCCGATGCTCTATGCGAAAGACACTGCCAGCCTGCCAGCAACGTCGTTGAGGCATCAGGCAACGTCGTAGCGTTTAAGAATCCGATCTATGGGCGTGCCATCGTTCAGAGGGATCGCTCTCAGCGTTTTGTAGGTCGTGAAGCCCATTTTCTCATAATACGCCAATCCGCCTGTGTTATCCGCGCGGATCGCAGCGTTTATCGCTGCGAGTCCAAGTTCTCGCGCCCGTTTCCTGGTTTCCGAGAACAGGGCTGTTCCCACTCCTTTTATCTTGGGCCTCATTCGCGCGAAGGTGCCGATGTCTGCCCAGTTCTCCGGCAGGTCGGGATGGCGTTCCAGCGCTTGGAAACCTGTTGGTTCACGCCGGCTTGGCTCGACAGCGACATAGCAGGCGAGAAAACGATCTCCGTGGAGGTAGTGTGCACCGAATTCCGATCGGCTCAAGGGGCGCTCGATCGCGGTAGTTCCGCCCGCGCTGATAATCTCGTTCAGAATCTCGACCAAAGCAGCAGCGTCCTCTGAGGCCGCCGGACGAATGATCAGATGGTCATTTTCTGATGCCATTTGGGTATTTTGCTCACCACACGAATTGCCGATGCGTATGAGGCTGCAAGCTGGGAAGCTCGCTTTCCACCCCACCCGACCGCATGCCGGACCTGCGCTTCGCAGCCGGCCCAGAATGAGGTCGGGTTTCAGGCCGGATCCTAGAGCATTTCCGCGTTTCTCCGAATCGCGGAAATGCTCTAACTCCTTATTCTATCGCATTGTCTTCACGCGAACCGGTGTCCACTTCGCTCGAAAAAGCTCTAGGTCCTGACCTTCACCGGCTGGCGAAGGATCGTTTTAAGCTTGGCCGCGTCAGTCTTGCGCGGATCGCTCAGATAGATCTCGTGGTGTGGCCCGTTGAAGGCCAGCCCCTTGTTCGGCATCACCTCACCATGGAGCCGGGCCAGGACCGGACCTTCGTCATCATAGCTGCCCACATGCAGGGTCTGAAGCGATAGCCCTTCACCATGGGGTTCGAGGCGCAGGCTTTGCGGGGGCTGGCCGCGCTTTCCGCCCGTCTTGGCCACGGCGTTTTCGAATATGTCGCGAGTGACGAAATCAGGGACCATGATCATCATCGTCCAGCGCCACTGGTCCTTTTCGCGTGTGACGAAGCTCCGGGGGTCGTCCGCCCACCACAATCCTTCCAGCGGCGGCACGACATAATCCTTGCCGAGTGCCGCCTTCGCCGCGAATTTCATGGCATAGCTGACCCCGTAGAGCCATTCGACCGCCGAACGGTAAGCTGGAGCGGTGTTGGGATCGCTTGCGCCATCCACCTTGACGAACTGCATCTGCGGCACTTCGACCGAAACGAACTCTCCGGTGGGTGGGTTAAGGAGCGGCTTGAGAAGCTTTCTGAAATCGAGCTTCTCCATCATCGCCGCCATCCGCGTAGACCCCTGCTAAAAAGCGCCGCTCTAACGCCAGCGGCCGAAGGCGTCGGCCAGGGTCTGGCTGCCCGGGAAACCCTTCTCGAAGGTCAGGATGCCGCGCTTGCCCGAGGCGAAGCGGATCGGCACGTCGATCCAATTGCGGTTCAGGATCAGATCGAGATTGCGCTCGACCTCCACGGGCACGTTCGACAGGGCTGCGACGAAGAGGTTCTCGCCAAGCGCCGAGTTAATCGCCGACAAGGGCGCGCCGCGCTCGTTCTCGTCGGTCTTGAACTGCGGCACGCCGACCTCGCGGATGGTCTCCGGCGCCGCCGTGCCCGTATTGGTGAAGCGCAGGCCGATGATGTGCGAGGCCGGAAAGGCGGTATCGGTATTGCGGCGGATGGTGAAGTCGAGCCCGATGCCGGCCTCCGGCACCTCGATCGTGGCGCGTATGATCGTCTCGACCGGCCGGCCGGGCCCGGCGCTCTCGCTGTCCAGCCGCCAGAAGACGCGGCCGTTCACGGCGCGCGGCTGCTGCGGGCTCTCGGCGACCTCGGTGTAGAGGATAGCGCGCTGCGCGACGGTGATCTCGCTGCCCTGTGCAGGTGCGCCGGCGTTGCTGTTCGGCCGGGTCTGCGGCGGCGCTCCGGCATCGCCGACGCGGTCGTTCAGCTTGCCGGCGGCGTCGGGTTGCGGTGGCTGGGCCGGCGTCTCGACATGGCTGCGCGCCGTGTTCTCGGGCGGCCTGATCTTGTTGACGTAATAGGCGGCGGCGGCGATCGCCGCGACCGCGATGGCGACGCCGCCGCCGACGATGGCGGTGCGGACATGGCCGGGATTGACGCGGCGTTCGCGCCGGGGCGCGACGCGGGGGCGGATCGTCTGCTGTTCGGGGGCTTCCGGCAGCGGATCCTCGAAGCGCCCGTCATCCTGGGGTGGCTCGGGCTCCGGTTGCGCGATGGCGGCCGGAGGCGTCGTGACCTCCCTGCGGGCCGGTTCGGGCGTGACGGCGGGGCGGAAGACCGGCCCGGCCTGGGCTGGCGGCTGCGCCGGTCCCTCGCCGTAATCGGCCTCGACCTTCGCCACGGCCTCGTCGAGCGAGAGCCGCTCGCGCATGATCTCGGCCTCGCCGAGCGGCGGGTCAAGGCTGCGCAGCTGCGCGACGAGCGCGGTCCTGGCGCGGTCATAGACGGCCCGCCGCGCCGCAGACGACTTGTCGGGCAACCCAGCGATCGCACGTGCCAGGATGGGATAGAAATCGGCCATTGGCCTCACTTGTCGATGTTGGCTGGTCCCGTCAACCCTCGAAAGGGTTGTGGACGAGGATGGTGTCGTCGCGTTCCGGGCTGGTCGAGAGCACCGCCACGGGCGCGCCGATCAGTTCCTCGATACGGCGGACATATTTGATCGCCTGGGCCGGCAGATCGGCCCATGAACGGGCGTTCGCGGTCGAGCCTTCCCAGCCTTCGATCGTCTCGTAGACGGGCTCGACGCGGGCCTGGTCGCTTTGTCCGGCGGGCAGATGCTCAAGCAGCTCGCCATTGAGCTTGTAGCCGGTGCAGACCTTGATCTCCTTGAAGCCGTCGAGGATGTCGAGCTTGGTCAAGGCGATGCCGTCGATGCCCGAGGTCTTCACGGTCTGGCGGACCAGGCAGGCGTCGAACCAGCCGCAGCGGCGCTTGCGCCCGGTGACGACGCCGAACTCCTTGCCCTTCTGGCCGATCAGTTCGCCGATCTCGTCGAAGAGCTCGGTCGGGAAGGGGCCTTCGCCGACACGGGTCGTATAGGCCTTGGCGATGCCCAGCACATAGCCGACCGCGGAGGGGCCGAGCCCCGAGCCGGTCGCGGCCTGGCCGGCGACGATGTTGGAGGAGGTCACGAAGGGGTAGGTGCCGTGGTCGACATCGAGCAGGGCGCCCTGGGCACCCTCGAACAGGATGCGCTTGCCGGCGCGGCGCTCCGAATCGAGCAAGGCCCAGACGGTGTCGGCATAGGGCAGGATCTGCGGCGCTATGGTCGTGAGCTGCGCCAGCAGCTCCGCTCCGTCGACCTCGGCGATGCCCAGGCCCCGCCGCAGCGCATTGTGATGCGCGAGCAGGCGCTCGATCTTGGCCTCGAGGATAGCGGGATCCTTCAGGTCGATGACGCGGATGGCGCGGCGGCCGACCTTGTCCTCATAGGCCGGGCCGATGCCGCGCTTGGTCGTGCCGATCTTGAGACCGGCATTCGAGGTCTCGCGGAAATGGTCGAGCTCGCGATGCAGCGGCAGGATCAGGGTTGCGTTGTCGGCGACACGCAGGTTCTCAGGGCTGATCGCGACGCCTTGCTTGCGCAGCCGCTCGATTTCCTCGACCAGATGCCAGGGATCGACGACAACGCCGTTGCCGATGACCGAGAGCTTGCCGGGTCGCACGATGCCCGAGGGCAGCAGCGAGAGCTTGTAGACATTGCCGTCGATGACAAGGGTATGCCCGGCATTATGGCCGCCTTGAAAGCGCACCACGACATCGGCCTGGCTCGACAGCCAGTCGACGATCTTGCCCTTGCCCTCGTCGCCCCACTGGGCGCCGACCACCACCACATTTGCCATGGTCCAGGTGTCCTGCTGTCTTGCCTGTTTGATCCCACGCAAGCGCCGCGCACATGAAAAACCCCGGCGCAAGACCGGGGTTTGTAAGGCAGGTTCTTGCAGGCCCTCATGAGGCAACACTGCGGCGAGGTCAAGGCTGTGCATATCCGACGTCGCTGGCCGCGGGGTTCGCGGCGGCGTCGGGGTCCATTCTTCGACATTGGAAAAGGCCGCGTAGGATTGGAAAATATCACCCTGCCGCCGGGAACACGTAGTCCTGGCTCGGAACCACGCCGTCATCCTGGGCGAGCGAAGCTCGACTCGTGATCCATCGGAGAGCTCGGTGCTCTAGGATGGATCCCGGATTTGCGCGGCGGAGCCTGTCCTTGGGCCGGCCAAAGGCCCGACCCGAGGGCCGCTTATCCAGGATGACGGCGTGGTTCCGAGCCCAGGCTGCGTACTCTCGGAATCCGAGCCTCGTGGGCGCATGCTGTTCACCCGGCCAAGGAGCGGCGCATATAGGCTCGCGGCGGGGTTCCCAGGCGGCGCGTGAACATCGTGGTGAAGGCGGCGACATTGTCATAGCCGGCCAGCATGGCGATCTGCGTCACCGGGGCGCCGGCGGCGAGCTTCGGCAGGCAGGCGAACAGGCAGGCCTGCTGGCGCCATGCCGCGAAGCCGAGGCCGGTCTCACGCAGGAAGAAACGCGTGAAGGTTCGCCGGCTCATCGCCAGCCTGTCCGCCCATGCGTCGAGACGCAGATGGGCCGAGGGCGCCTCCATGAAGGCCCGGCACAGCACCGAGAGCCGGGCGTCGGTGGGGAAGGGCAGGCCGAGCGGCCTGGGCGCCAGGGTCGTGACCTCCTCGGCGAGCAGGTCGAGCACCAATTGCGGCTTGCGGCCTTCCACCGCGGCGTCGTGCAGGCGAATCGCCTCGATGATCAGGCCGCGGACGAGGTCCGTGACCGCGAGCACCTGCAGGAAGCGTTCGGCGAGCGCGTCGTCACCGGGCAGCAGATAGACCGAGCGCATGCTGACATCGCTCATCATCTCGACGGAATGTTCGAGATGGGGCGGGATCAGCAAGGCGTGGCCGGGCGGGATCATCCAGCAGCCGACCCCGGTCGCGAGCAGCACGACGCCGGAGAAGACGCAAAGCAGCTGGATATGCCTGTGGCTGTGCGGCGGCACGGTGTAGCCGGCCGGATCGTCCGAGCGATGCACGATCACGGTGCTGCCAGCATGGTAGATTTTGCCGACACTGTGCCGGTGGCTCTCGTCGAGCGCTGCGGCCGTCGGCGCCGGTGGTTTTGTCATATCTTTAGTTTCGCCGTAATCTTGGCCCAATCGCGAAAGTTTTTGACCAAAACACGAATGAAGGTCAGCGGCAAGGCCTATAGAAGGAACCCGGCATGGCGCGCCGAATGGCGGCGCAAAAGGGGTTTCGAGATGGTTGCGGCATTTCCGGGGGCACAGCCCCGCATCGAGAAGACGACGACGTCGATCCTGCTGGCGGTGAGCTTCTGTCATCTGCTCAACGACCTGATGCAGTCGCTGCTCGCCTCGCTTTACCCGCTGTTCAAGGCGAATTACGCGCTCGATTTCGTCCAGATCGGGCTTCTGACCATGGCCTTCCAGGTCACCGCGTCGCTGCTGCAGCCTCTCGTCGGCATGGCGACCGACCGCTGGCCGATGCCCTATTCCCTGCCTGTCGGCATGGGCTCGACCTTCCTCGGGCTGATCCTGCTCGGCAATGCCGGCAATTTCGCGCTGCTGGTGCTGGCGGCCTGCCTGATCGGGCTCGGCTCGGCGATCTTCCATCCGGAGGCGTCGCGGGTCGCCCGGCTGGGCTCCGGCGGCCGGCACGGGTTGGCGCAATCGCTCTTCCAGGTCGGGGGCAATATGGGCTCGGCGATGGGGCCGCTGCTGGCGGCCTTCATCGTCCTGCCCTTCGGCCAGGGCAGCGTCTCCTGGCTGTCAGGCGTCGCGATGCTGGGCGTCGTCGTGCTCTGGCGCGTCGGGGCGTGGTATGCGGCTCATCGCAAGCAGAATGCGGGCAAGCCCGCCGCCAGCCGCGCCTTGCCGCTGCCGCAGGGGCGGGTCGCCATCGCCTTCGGCATCCTCGTGCTGCTGACCGCGACGAAGAACGTCTACATGGCCAGCATCTCCAGCTATTTCACCTTCTACGTCATCGACCAGTTCGGGCTCGGCGTGCGCGAGGCGCAACTCATGCTGTTCCTGTTCCTGGCGGCGGCTGCGGCGGGAACCTTTCTCGGCGGGCCGATCGGCGACAGGATGGGCGCGCGCTTCGTGATCTGGTTCTCGATCCTGGGTGTCATCCCCTTCGCCCTGCTGCTGCCTTACGCCAACCTGTTCTGGACGGGTGTGCTCAGCGTGGTCATCGGGCTGATCTTCGCTTCGGCCTTCTCGGCCATCGTGGTGTTCGCGCAGGAGCTGGTGCCGGGGCGCGTCGGGTTGATCGCGGGGGTGTTCTTCGGCTTCGCTTTTGGGGCCGGTGGGCTGGGAGCGGCGCTGCTCGGCAACTTCGCCGACACGCATGGCATCGCCTTCGTCTACCGCATTTGCTCCTACCTGCCGCTGCTGGGGCTGCTCACCATCCTGCTGCCGCGCCTTCCGCGCGCGGGGTAGAAGCTGACCGCTCGGGCTGCAGGGCAGGCCGTCATCCGCGGCGGTTGCGGCTGGGCAGGTGGCTCGCTAGAGCAATTTCCGATCCGATTGGATCGTTCAATTGCTCTAGATCTTTGTTTTAGCGCATTTTCTTCACGCGAACCGGCACCCACTTCGCTCGAAAATGCTCTAAGCCGACACCTCTCTCCAGCCGCCGGAGCTCCCGCATGAAGACGCTCGCCATCTCGACCCTGACGATCTGCGGCATCGAGGAATTGCCGGCGCAGAGCGAGCGCCGCGTCACCCATGTCCTCTCCCTGCTCGACCCGGGCCTGGCGGAGCTCGATGCCTTCGGCGCCTATGGCGAGCATCACCGCGTCACCTTGCGCTTCCACGACATCCTCGCTCCCTCGCAGGGCTATACCCACCCAGAGCCGAAGCATGTCGAGGCGATCCTGGGCTTCGGCGAGAGCCTGCGGGAGGGCGTGGCCGGCCGCGTCGAGGGCCATCTCCTGGTGCATTGCCATATGGGCATTTCGCGCTCGACCGCCGCGATGCTGGTGCTGATGGCGCAAAACGACAGCGAGGCGAGCGAGGACGAATTGTTCGACCGCCTGCGCAGCGTGCGCCCGCAGGCCTGGCCGAATTCGGTGATGATCGGCTTCGCCGACGAGCAGCTCGACCGTGGCGGGCGCCTGGTCGAAGCGCTGCGGCGCCATTACGGCCACCAGCTCAAGATCCAGCCGCAATATCAGGACTGGATGACCCGGCTCGGCCGGCAGAGCGAGCTCGACATGGCGCTGTGAGCGCCAGTTTGCATTGGAACCTCACTGTCATTCCGGGGCATGCCGCAGGCATGAACCCGGAACCCAGAACCGATGCGCCTTGTCGTCAAAGTTCGGCTGTCGGGCGGCTTTCGTTAGCCCGCATCGGTTCTGGGTTCCGGGCTCTTCGCGGAGTTTATCCTTGGGCCGACCAAAGGTCGGACCCGAGGGGGAAGCCCCGGAATGACGCGGGTGGTTCCGAGTTAAAGGTAGTAACCTTCCACCTCAGCGCGCCAGACGCGGCTCGGCTATGGCCTGCGGCTGGAACGTGACCTCGCGGTCACCGGGCCATTTGATCCGGTAGGCGAGCTTGATCTCCTTCTCGGTCGCGGGGGCGAGGTCGAAGGTCCAGGCCTGGATGCCGCGCTTGTCGCCGACCTGTTTTTCGGTCGGCGGCGTGGTCTGCGGCAAGGTCTCGATGGTGATGGCGCTGCTCTCGGAGAAGGGTACGCGCTCGGTCACCGTGACCTTCACGGGCTGGGCGTGCAGGCTCTTCACCACGGTGCGGAACTCGCGCAGGTCGGTGCGGCTCTGGCCGAGCCAGGTCGGGTCGTTCTCGCGCCGCCTGACCGGCGCGCGCGTCACCTTGAGCTTGTCGTCGGCGCCGAAGCCGAGCTCGACCTTGTCGCCCGACGCGACGAGGCCGATCCGGCCCTTGCCGATATAGCCGCCGTCGCGATGCAGGAAGACCTCGCCCGGCAGCAACGGGGCCTCGTCCTCATGGGTGAAGGCGGCTTCGAGATAGGCCTTCTCCTCCAGCTCCGGCGTCGTCCGCGCGCTCAGATTCGGGCTGACCTTGCTCTGGCTCAGCAGGACGGCCTTGGACGAGCCGTCCTGCGGAACCGTGATCCGGCCGGGTACCTGGAAGCTCGCCTGATAGGCGCCGGCCTCGATCGTCGAGGCCGCAATGGTCGCCGGCTGCGCGACGCGGTCCTCCAGCGCTTGCGTTGCACCGAAGCCACGTGGCGCCGGCGCGCTGGCAATGGCGGGAGGAGCGGCGCGCTCCGTCGCCTGTTTGCGGGCCTGCTCCATGGCGCGCTCGCGAGCCTGATAGATTTCCTGCGGTTCGAAGAACATCACCTGCATCGGGGCGAGATCGGGCGCCCGCGTGCCGCCGGCCGAGCGGGTCGTCGAGAGGGTCACCGCAACATCGGCCCAGTCCTCGCCGCTGCGCTGGCGCAATTCGGCGCGGCGCATGAAATTGATCTCGGGCTTGGCCCCAGTGCTGCCGGTGGCGAGCCTGGCCTCGTAGAGCGGTGTCCAATTCGCCCCGGCGACGCGATAGCTCACCGTGAACTCGGCCGCGACGGGAGCAGGCGCCTCGACGGCGATGGCGACGTCGCGCTTGGGCGCGCCGGGGCGGCCCGCTTGCGGGCGGGCGCGTTCGAGGGCTGCGATCTCGCTTTCGATATCGGAGGCGCGGCCGCGCACAGTCCTGAGTTCGGCATTGACCTTGACCAGTGCGGTGCCGATCGCATCAAAAATCGCCGGCCAGTCGGCGACCGGCAGCGCCTTGCCGTCGGGGCCGAGTTTGTCGGGGCCGGTCTGCGCAAAACGTTCGATCGTGCCGCGCTTGGCCTCAATGGCCCCAGCCTGGCCGTCGAGCACGCCCTTCTCGTCGCGCAGAGCCTTGAGCTTGGCCTCGATCACGCTGTCGAGCGGCTTGGCGTCGCCCGGGGCGAGGCGGACATCGACGGCGCCGATCGAGAAGGAGCCGCCTCCTTTGCCCTCGACGCGGATCGAGGCAGGGTCGATCGTCGCCGGCAGGCCGCGCAGCACGATCTGCGAGGCGCCCTGCAGCAGTTCGGCCCGGCCGAGACGGGTGATCACCGCCCCGTCGGGATAGACGGTGACGCGGTCGATCCGCGAGGGGAGGTCCATTTCGGCGGCGGCGGCAAAGCTCGGCGCGACGATCAAGGCTGCGGCCAGTCGACTCATCATAGCGGTGTCCCCTCCCAAATCAGATGCCCGCGATAAAGCACGCCCGATTTCGACGTGGCAAAGGCGGAATTGGGCCGGACTGCGGAAGGGGGTGACGGAGTGCGCCACAGGTGTTGACGCGGGGGATGGGGATTAGGTGGTGCGAATGTTCAGAGTGGGACCGCTCCCAACCCATTTCGGAGATTGCATCGGATACATCGCTACGTCCGAAATGAACGCCCCGTAAGCGTGGTTCTTTCTCTGGCCTCAAATGAACCGAGCGATATCAAGAGCTTCCGATCGATCCCCATCACCCGCATCGTCATCCTGGACAAGCCGCGCAGCGGCGCAGCTCCGGGATCCATCGGAGGGCTCCGCAGCTCTACGATGGATCCCGGGACGAAGCTTCGCTTCGCCCAGGATGACGGCGCTTAGATGATCAAGACAGAGCCATTGAAATCATCGGCTTCATTTGAGGTCAGGCTCTCAGGGCAGGGCTTGCTTTTCCTGGGCACGGCTTGTGCTTGTCCAGCCGATGTCGAGTTTGACGGGGAGTAGGCCGATGGAGCGGTTCCGAGCGCTATTCTTCTGCCTATGTGCCGTTGGGATGCCGGCTGTCGCCGCAAACGCAGCCGATCCAGTGCAACCCATGACGCGTCAGGCACGGGCCTGTCTTGCCTGGGACAAGGACCTGCATCGCATGCTCGATTGGAGCGAGGAGTTCGGTATCCATGCGCCGGAGCTGCGTGTGGGCATTCGCGCAGAAGCCCGCAAGCTACGGGAGCGATGCATACGCGACATCAGCATGGCCTCGCTCAATCGCTATGTCATGCTCATGAAGCTGCTTTATGATGACGAAGCGGACGAGTTTGAAAGCTTCGACTGAAGCACCGCTATAATGGCGCATTTCAGCCGAGCTGGGTCAGGCGCTCGCGCCGGATTGCGGCGATGGCCGGCCGCCGCCGAGGGTCAGAACGGCGGAAGGTCGATCGTGGTGCTGAGCATCGGCCCCTGGATCGATCCCAGAAAGTCGAAGTTCAGATAGCTCGGCTCGTCCCACTTCAAGGGTTTGACCAGATAATTGAAATCGGCGGCCCCGCGTGTCTTGCCGAAGGCAAATGAGTCGCTCGGCGCAAAAAAGCCCTTGGCGATCTTGGCGTCGCCGCCGAAATCGCCGGTCGCCATGATCCGCGCCTGGCCCGGAGGGGTCCAGAACGGGTGATAGCCGCTGGGCTTCAGGGTCTGGCCGGCCTGGATTTCCAAGCCGATGCCGGCGTTGAGCTCGTCGCCTTCGAACAGATAGCGGTGAGGCCTCTGCTTGAAGCGATCCGTGATCTCGACCACGATCTTGAGCTTGCCCAGAAAATAGGTGCCGACCTTGGTGATCTTGAGGAAGCGGAGGTGGAACAATTGCGCCTCGCCGATCTGGGGCGGCAGGGGCTTGTCCTCGAAGGGCGGCGGCTCGTCATCGGGCTCCACGCCCTTGTCGCTCGGCACCGCCTTGATGTGCACGGAGCGATCGAGGCGGTTCTCCCACTCCTTGGCGTATTTTTCGCCGGCACCCGTCGGCTTGATGCGCAGTGAGCGTAGCGGCGTATGGAGGCGAAGATGCAACGCGACGGCCTGCGCCCGCCGCAAGGACAGCTCCTTGTTGTGGGCCGTACTGCCCGATGCGCTGCAATGGCCGATGATGGCGATGTTCCAGGGCATGAGCATGCCCTTGCGCATGATGATGGGGGCGAGGACCTTCTCGATATAACCGCGATGCAGCGACTTCAGCCGGGCGCTGTCGATGTCGAAGTCATAGAGCAGGGTGCTCACAGTCGGTTCGCGTCTATATTCCTCGAACCCGCCAGCGCTCCCGGTTTTTCTTATCATCGCGCATCCCCCGTTGAGTAGAGGTTTCCGGCGACGTTACGGCATGAGAGGCTCTACTGCACGCTGATTCCTTGGCTCAATGCGGCAGATTGCGTGTTTACCCGATCGCGGACTGGCATAGGCGACGGCCTCACCGCGCCTCAAGCCCGCCCGCGCGCGCTCGCCTGCGGCTGGACGCGGTGCTCCAGGAAATTGCGCAATTCGGTGACGCGCCGCCAGGGATCGAGCACCTCTTCGTCGAGAGCATGCGCCCAGGCGAGGTCGAAGCGCGCCGGGTCGGCGTCGAGCGCGGTGATCTCTTCCAGCCAGGTCTGTGCTGCCGGCTCGTCCTTGCGAAACCCTTCCGCGATCAGCAGCGGCGTCATCCGCCCCAGGATCGAGGCGACCTGCGCCAGCGGGAATTCGGGGTGGTACTGCACGCCCCAGAACAGCCCGCCTTCATGGGCGATCTCGCAGGCATGCACCGTGCTGTAGGGGTTGGAGGCCAGCACGGTCGCGCCGGCGGGCGGCTGCGCGATGGTGTCGAGATGGATCGCTGGCGCGTCGAAGGCGGCCGGCCGGCCCGCGAGTAGCGGATGGCTCTGCCCGGCCTGCGTCAGCGTGATTCTGCGGGCGAAGCCGATCTCGCGGCCCCTGGGATTGGTGATGACCGTGCCGCCGGCCGCGACCACACCCATCTGGATGCCCCAGCAGGAGCCGAAGCAGGGCGTGCCGCTGGCATAGATCGCCCGCATCAATTCGATCTGGCGCGTGACCGCCGGCTCGAGATTGTAGATGTGGAGCGAGGAGCCGGTCAGGAAGACGCCGTCATAGGATTGCAGGCCGCTGCCATCGGGCAGGTTGGCGCCCTCATCGGCCGGCAGGCAGATATCGGTGATGCTGCCCGGCGCGATGCGGCTGATCTCCTCGGCATAGGCGTCGGCGGGCGAGAGGTCGCGATAGCCCGCCGCATGGTTCTGGCGCTGCTCGCGCGTGTTGCCATCGACGAAGAGCAGGCGGAGCGGGCGAGGCGAAATCTGCAGCATGAGCGGAGTCCAGGCCAGAAAAGCGTGCCAAAGGGCGCATTGAGGGATGCGCGGGGCGACGGGCGGCCCTGCGCCTCATCTCATAGGAGGCAGGCCGCCTGCAAGGCTATTGCAATTGCCCATTCCTGCGGCCGACAAGCGCGACAAGTGACACAGGCTGAGACCATGCCCGCCAAGACGCAGCTACCCGGCAAGACGCTGCCGCAGCGTCTCTGGGGCAATGCCTATCTGCTACTCAGCCTGACCACGCTGATGTGGGCCGGCAATGCGGTGGCCAGCCGGCTCGCGGTCGGCCAGATCTCGCCGATGGCCCTGACCTCGCTGCGCTGGGTTTTCGTCTGCGCCATCCTGCCCTGGCTGATGCGGCGCGAGCTTGCCGCCTATGGGCCGGTGCTCAAGGCGCGCTGGCGCTATGTCGTCATGACGGGGGCCGTGGGCTTCACCGCTTTCAACGCGCTGATGTATCTCGCGGGCTATTCGACCACGGCGATCAATATCGGCATTCTCCAGGGCGCGATCCCGATCTTCGTCCTGGTCGGAGCCTTCCTGGCCCATCGCACCGCGATCGGCCCGTTGCAGGCGTTCGGCGTCTTCGTCACCCTGCTCGGCGTCATGGTCGTCGCCAGCCGCGGCGACTATCACGTGCTGACGCAGTTCGCCTTCTTCCCCGGCGACCTCCTGATGATCCTGGCGAGCTTTTTCTATGCCGGCTACACGGTTGCGATCCATTCGCGGCCGGTGATGCCTGGCCTCGTCTTCTTCACCGCGCTGGCGATCGTCGCCTGCCTTGCCTCGCTGCCGCTTTTCGGGGCCGAGATCGCGATGGGCCACAGCTACTGGCCGACGCCGAAGGGCTGGCTCATCCTCACCTTCGTGGTGATCTTCCCCTCGCTGATCTCGCAGATTTTCTTCCTGCGCGCGGTCGAACTGATCGGCCCCGGCCGCGCCGGTGTCTTCGTCAATCTGGTGCCGGTCTTCGCGCCGATCCTGGCGGTCTTCATCCTCGGCGAGCAATTGGCGCTCTATCACGGCCTGGCGCTGGCGCTCGTGCTCGGCGGCATCTTCATCGCCGAGCGGCTGGGGAAGCGGTGAGCCGGCAGCCCGGAAGCGGTCGCCATCAGCACTCCAAATCGAGAACCTGCCTCATGACAATGATCTCACAGGTCAGTTTGGTCGCCGGTTTGATGATGGTGTCGATTTCCGGCGCCTTGGCGGCGCCGAGATATCTATCCTGCGAATTTGCGCAGCCCTCGGGCAAACCCCAGATTTTCAATTTTGCGCTCGACGCGTCCTCGGGAACGCTTGGAATTCATGTTCCGAGCACCGGCAGCGAAAGACAGGTGAAGGCGGCCTTCGCCGCCAACACAGTCACCGCGAATGAGGGCGCGGTCGCATGGGAGATCGACCCATCCAAGCTGACTGTCGTCCGCGACAAGCGGATGGTGGGGGAGAAGGATCGCGGCGTCTGCAAGGCCATATCCGCCGGGGAAAGCGGTTTTGACCAATAGGGGGCCGGCGCGCTCAGAGCGCACGCCATGATGTCGGCCCGGCCGGCCCTCGACCGGCTGTCGCAGAACTCCTGACATTCGCGACAAGATGGCGACGACTGTCGGCATGCCGCGAGAACTCGCGGCCGAATGAGACGCATTTTACGAAGGAAGCCCCTTCTACGAGGCAAGGCTCCTTTTACGAGGCAAGGCTCCTTTTACGAGGCAAGTCCCGGCGCAAGCGCGATCGCCCGCTTTTGCTGTTCCGCCGCGATCAGCATTTCCACGAAGGCGGTCACCTTGCGCGGCCGGAACCGCGCTGCGGGATAGACTGTATGGATGCCGCCGGACGGCAGCGACCATTCCGGCAGGATTTGGATCAGCCGACCTGAGGCCAGTTCATCGGCGACCAGGAAATCCGGCAGGACCGAAAGACCTCCCCCGGCTCGAACGACCCCAAGCACGCCAGGCGTCGTGTCGATGGCAATTCTCGCCTGCAGGCGCACCGCGCGTCGATCGAGATCCCCGCGCGAGAATTGCCACAGCAGCGGTTCGCGCAACGCCATGTTGGCGACGAACGGAAGGGACGCAAGATCGTTCGGGTCGAGGACCCCGGCAATCCGGTCCGCGAACGCCGGTGCTGCGACCAATACTTGCTGGAAGGAACCGATCTTGCGGGCCTGAAGGCTGGAATCCGCAAGCCAACCGACGCGGACCGCCATGTCGACCCGGCCGGATGTCAGATCCATGGTCTGGTCGCTCAGCGCCTGCTCCACGCGGCAAGCCGAATAACGCGCCGTGAAAGCCGCGATGACCGGAGCGAGCACCGCGGCGCCGTAGTCGTTGGGCGCGGTGATCCGCAAGGTTCCGGTCGGCTCGATGGCGGCCTGGGCAAGTTCGTCGAAGGCATCTTCGGCTTCACGCAGGATCATCACGCAACGGGCATGAAACATCACCCCGGCCTCGGTCGGGTGGACGCGCCGTGTCGTACGGACAAGAAGGCTCGCCCCGAGATCCTGCTCGAGCTGTGCCACCTGGTGGCTGACCACGGCCTTGGTGATGCCGAGCCGCTCCGCCGCGCGCGTGAACGATCCGGCATCAACGACCGCCGCGAAATAGGCCAATCGATTGAGATTCATCGTTTCGACCAGGTCTCGCCGACATTGATTGTCAAATAATAACATACATTCTGTCTTGTCTGTCGGTCTTTCTCAATCGGTTCTCGGGCGTCATATCTGATGGCGAAGGAGCCCGGATATGATCGCCACCACCCACATCACCTATCTCTTCGATCCGCTGTGCGGCTGGTGCTACGGCGCCTCGGCGGCGCTCGAAAAGCTTGTGGCCAGGCCGGACTTCGCCATCGATCTCGCGCCTACAGGACTGTTTGCCGGCGCTGGGGCTCGTCCGATGGATGACGGTTTCGCGGCCTACGCCTGGAGCAATGATCAGCGCATTTCCCGCCTGAGCGGCCAGCCCTTCAGCGAAGCCTATCGCCGCGATGTGCTTGGCGACCATACGCGCCTTTTCGACTCCGGCCCGGCGACGCTGGCGCTCACCGCTGTCGCCATCACCGCCCCGGGTCAGGAATTCGCAGCGCTCAAAGCCATTCAAAGCGCCCGCTATGTGGACGGCCGCGACATCACCGCTGTCTCCGTCCTCTCCGATATGCTGCGCGCCCTGGATCTCCAGAACGCCGCTGAACGCCTCACAACGCCCGATGACGATCTGCTCGCCGCCTATCGCAAGCGCACCGAGGCTGCGCGCGAAGAGATGCACCGCTTTGGCGCCAACGGCGTTCCAGCCCTGATTGCGGGCGTGGGAGAGAGCCGCCGTCTCGTGCCCGGGAATGCGCTCTTCGGCAGCCTTGAGGTCTTGGTCGCCAGGCTGAAGGGCGTGAGCCCGGATCTGACCGGAACCGACAGGCGGCGCGCCTGAATTTCACCTTCGCAAACCCATCGACAGGAGAGCATCATGTTCACAAGGAGATCCATCATGACATCCAGCATCGCCGCCGGCACTGCTGCCGTCTTCGCTCCGGCGGGCCTCGGCCATGCTGCAGGGGCGCTCAGCTGGACGCATTTTCCTGCCGGGCAGAACGGATTCTACCGTGCCCCGGTCCTGGTCTCCGGCGCCACGGAAGCCGTGCTGATCGACGGCGGCTTCACATTGTCTGACGGCCGCGCCCTCGCGGACGCGATCAAGGCGACCGGCAAGAGGCTCACCACGATCTATATCAGCCAGTCCGACCCCGATTATTACTTCAGCCTCGGACCGATCAAGGCCGCCTTTCCCGAGGCGCGCGTGATCGCCGCCTCGGCGACGGTCGAGGCGATCAAGGGCAGCGTCGAGAAGAAACTGGCCGTCTGGGGGCCGCAGCTCAAGGAGAACGGCCCGCAGACCCTTGCCGAGGTGGTCATTCCCGAAGCATTCGACGGCAAGACGCTGACCGTCGATGGCGAGAGCATCGAGATCGTCGATGCCGAGGGCCTCTCCAACCGCCGCTATCTCTGGGTGCCGTCGCTCAAGGCGGTGTTCGGTGGCGTGCTGATCTTCTCCGGCGTTCATGTCTGGACCGCGGACAGCAATAGCGCCGAACTGCGGGCCGCCTGGGTCAGGAACCTCGACCTGATCGCCGCGCGCCGGCCCGCCATCGTCGTCGCCGGCCATATCACGGCCGACGCCAGGACCGATCTGTCCGGCGTCGATCACACGAAGGCCTATCTGCTGGCCTTTGAGGAAGAGCTGGCGAAGAAGCCCGATTCCGCTGCGCTCAATGCCGCCATGAAGGCGCGCTTCCCCAATTTGGGAATGAGCGTCGCGATCGATATCGGCGCCAAGGTCGCGACCGGCGAAATGAAGTGGGGCTGAGCGCCATGGGCGCCAATCTCGATCTGATCCGAGGAACCTATGAAGGTTCCTCGGAGGAGAACGGCCGCAACCTGCTCGCCGCCCTTGCTCCCGATGCCGAATGGACCGAAGCGGAAGGCTTTCCCTATGCCGGCACCTATGTCGGGCCGGATGCGATCATCGCCGGCGTCTTCCAGCGCCTCGGCACCGAGTGGATCGGCTACCGTGCCGATGTCCATAGCTTCCTGGAGGACGGCGATCATGTCGCCGCCTTCGGGGTTTACTCCGGCACCTACAAGGCGACCGGAAAATCCATGCGCGCGACCTTCGCTCATCTCTATGCGCTGAGGGACGGCAAGATCCTGCGCATGACGCAATATGTCGACACCGCGATGGTGCGGCAGGCGCTCGCGTAGGAGGTTCAAGGGCGATAGCGTAACAGCCGATCGCTTCCGGCCCTTACGCATCCCCTCGGCATATATCCGCTTTCGGGCGGCGGCTCGACTTCCGCTATTGTGAAGGGTTTCAGATTCGGGGCCCCTCCGCACGAAGCCTTGCGCGCTTCAGCGCTGCGCCGCGACCGCCGCTTTCGCCACTGCCGCATGGGCGGCCTCGCGGGTCTTCTCATCGGCCTTCGATCCGGCGAGATAGATCGCGATCGCGAAGACACGGCCATTGGGCAGCGTCACGATGCCGATGTCGTTGGTGGCGTGGTTGACACCGTCCATGGTCAGGCCGGCCCCGGTCTTGTGGGCGAAGCGCGCCCCTAGCGGCAGTCCGGCGCGGATGCGCAGCGGGCCGCTAGTCGTCTCCGTGATGACCATATCGAGGAAGGCGGCATGGGCTGGGTCGCGCAGCCAGTTGCCCTTGGCCAGCGCCTCCAAGAACAGCGTGCTCGCCTCGGGCGTGGCGGCGTCGCGCGGGTCCTTGAGGGCAAGAGCGAGCGCGGCTGAGCGCTTCTTCGGAGCGAGCGCCTTCAGCTCGGCCCGGAAAGCCTGCTCATCGACGGTCCTGTCCCAGCCGAAGCCTTGCAGGCCGAACACTTGCGGCTGGAACTCGCGCTCATAGCGATCGACCGAAATCCCCCCGATGCCGCCGTCCCGGAGCATCTTCGTCACAACCTGGGGGCCGCCAATGAGGCGCATGAGATTGTCGGCCGCGGTATTGTCGCTCTGGCCGGCGGCGAGCGCGATCAGCTCGCGCAGCGGGTAGTCATTGCTCTCGCCCTTGAAGGCCTTGGCCAGCGGGCTGTGGAACAGCGAGAAATCCTTGCGGGTGATGGTGATCGGCTGGTCGAGCTTTAGCTTGCCGGCCTCGACCGCCTGCAGCACCGCGACCGCCAACGGCAGCTTGAAGACGCTCTGCATCGGGAAGGTCTCGGAGCCGCGATGCGACCAGCTCTTGCGGTCCTTCAAGTCGAGCAGGGCGACGCCGAGCCGGCCCTGCGACTGGCGCTCGATCGCCGCGACCTCCTGGTCGAGCCTGGCTTTGTCCCAATCGGCGAGGGCCGGTGTCGCGAGCAGAGCCGGCGTGGCGGCGAGGATGGCGAAGGCAAGGGCAGCGTAGCGAAGCATGAGGCATCTCCTGGGGCGGCGCCACAGGGGAGTGCGATTGGGGCGGCGATGGGGCGCGTTTTGGGCTAAGCCGCCCCGCCCGGCTCTTCCGTGCAGATCTCCAGCTCGATCGGGCAGTCGCAGTCGAGATCGAGATGATCCGGCACGAGCTGCTTCAGGCGTTCGCGCAGGCCCTCCAGCGTCGGCGCTTCCGTGACGATGCCGAGATCGCAGCAGGAGACCGCGTACCAGAGGTCGGCCTCCTCGTCGCGGCGGACCTCGAATTTCACGGGAGCCATGGGCGCAGCCTTGCGGGGTGCGACCATGGCGCGCAGATCTGCAAAACGCATCAGCTCAGAACCTCAGCCGCCGGGCCCGCTTGACCATCGGGATCTCGTGGATCTTGTCGAGCAGCGCGTCCGAGATCGGCTCGTCCACGGCGACATAGCAGATCGCGTCGCCGCCTGGCTTGTCACGGCCGAGCGAGAAGGTCGCGACATTGACGCCGGCCTCGCCCAGCAGCGAGCCGAACTGGCCGATGAAGCCCGGCTTGTCGGCGTTGCGGACATAGAGCATGTGCGGGGCGAACTCGGCATCGACCTGGATGTCGCGGATCTCGACGATGCGCGGCTTGCCGTCCTGGAAGACAGTGCCCGAGGCATGGCGCGGCATGTCCTCGGCCTCGACCACGATGCGGATGACGCTTTCGAGGTTTCCCGCGACTTCGCGGGTCAATTCCTCGACCACGATGCCCTTCTCCTTGGCGATCATCGCGGCGTTGACCATGTTGATCTCGGGCAGGAAGGGCCGCAGCACGCCGGTGATGGCGGCAGCCGAAATCGCCTTCAGGTTGAGATGGGCGACCGCGCCCTCATACTCGATGCGGATGCCCTTGACCGGTGCCTCGGTGAGCTGGCCCAGGAACGAGCCGAGCTTCTCGGCCAGCGCCACGAAGGGCTTGATCCGCGGTGCTTCCTCGGCCGAGATCGAGGGGAAGTTGACCGCATTGGTGATGGCGCCCTTGAGCAGGTAGTCCGACATCTGCTCGGCGACCTGCAGCGCGACATTCTCCTGCGCCTCGTTGGTCGAGGCGCCCAGATGCGGCGTGCAAACGACGTTCTCCAGGCCGAAGAGCGGGTTGGCCTCGGCAGGCTCGACCGAGAACACGTCGAAGGCCGCGCCGGCGACATGGCCGGACTTGATCAGTTCGGCCAGTGCCGCCTCATCGACCAGCCCGCCACGGGCGCAGTTGATGATGCGCACGCCCTTCTTGGTCTTGGCGAGATTTTCCGCCGAGAGGATGTTCTTGGTCATCGCCGTCATCGGCACATGCAGCGTGATGAAGTCGGCGCGCTTGAGCAGCTCCTCCAGCTCGACCTTCTCGGCGCCGAGCTGCACCGCCCGCTCCGGGGAGAGATAGGGGTCGAAGGCGATGACGCGCATCTTCAGCCCGATGCCGCGCTCGGCGACGATCGAGCCGATATTGCCGCAGCCGATCAGCCCCAGCGTCTTGGCCGTGATCTCCACGCCCATGAAGCGGTTCTTCTCCCATTTTCCGGCCTGGGTGGAGGTGTCGGCGGAGGGGATCTGGCGGGCCAGCGCGAACATCATCGCAATGGCGTGCTCGGCGGTGGTGATCGAATTGCCGAAGGGTGTGTTCATCACGATGATGCCGCGCGCCGTCGCCGCAGGAATCTCGACATTGTCGACGCCGATGCCGGCGCGGCCGATCACCTTCAGGTTCTTGGCAGCTTCCAGCAATTTGGCGGTGGCCTTGGTCGCCGAGCGGATGGCGAGGCCGTCATACTCGCCGATGATGGCAGCGAGCTTGTCCTTGTCCTTGCCGAGGTTGGGATCGAACGTCACCTCGATGCCGCGATCCCGAAAGATCTGCACGGCGGCGGGGGAGAGGGCGTCGGAGATCAATACGCGAGGGGCTGTCATGGGATTGGTCCCGTGAAAAACGAGAAATCGATGTGGGGAAAGGCAGTCGGCAATCGGCAGTAGGCAGTCGCGGCAGCCGAGGTTCGACTGCCCATTGCCTCTTGCCGACTGCCTGCGCGCGAAGCGCGCCTACGCCGCCTTCTTGCTCAACCCCGCCTTGGCCTCGGCGAAGGCGTATGTGATCCAGGGCAGCAGCGCCTTGAGATCGCGCGATTGCACGGTCGCGCCGCACCAGATGCGCAAGCCCGGAGGGGCGTCGCGGTAATGGCCGAGATCGAAGCCCGCGCCCGCCTTCTCGATGATCGAAACGACCTGCTTGGCAAACGCCGTCTGCGCGTCGGCCGAGAGCGCCGTCACCGCAGGATCGGTGAACTTCAGGCACACGCTCGTGTTCGAGCGCGTCTTCGGCTTCACCGCCAGGAAGTCGATCCAGTCGTTTTCGCGCACGAACTTTTGCAGCACGCGGAAATTGCCGTCGGCGCGCTTCACCAGCCCGTCCAACCCGCCGACCTTCTTCGCCCAGTGCAGCGCATCGAGATAATCCTCGACCGCGAGCATCGAGGGCGTGTTGATCGTCTCGCCCTGGAAGATGCCCTCGGAGAGCTTGCCGCCCGAGACCATGCGGAAGATCTTCGGCAGCGGCCAGCTCGGCTTGTAGGTCAAGAGCCGCTCGACCGCGCGGGGCGAGAGGATGATCATGCCATGGGCCGCCTCGCCGCCGAGCACCTTCTGCCAGGAGAAGGTGGTGACATCGAGCTTGGGCCAGTCGAGGCGCTGGGCGAAGGCGGCCGAGGTCGCGTCGCAGATCGTCAGCCCCTCGCGGTCATCGGCGATCCAGCTCGCATCCTGAACGCGCACGCCCGACGTCGTGCCGTTCCAGGTGAAGACGACGTCGCGGGTTTTCGTGTCGACCTTCTTCAGGTTCGGCAGTTCGCCATAGGGCGCGGTGATGGTGCGCACATCAGTGAGCCTGAGCTGCTTGGCGACATCGGTCACCCAGCCCTCGCCGAAGCTCTCCCAGGCGACCATGTCGACGCCGCGGGCGCCGAGCAGCGACCACATCGCCATCTCGACCGCGCCGGTGTCGGAAGCGGGCACGATGCCGATGCGGTAATCGGCCGGCACCTGCAGCACCTCGCGGGTCAGGTCGATGGCAAGCTTGAGCTTGTCCTTGCCGACCTTGGCGCGGTGCGAGCGGCCGAGCGCTGCGTCAGAGAGATGTTTGAGAGCCCAGCCGGGGCGCTTGGCGCAGGGGCCGGACGAGAAATGCGGCACGCGCGGACGCGTGGCCGGAACGGTATTCGCCATCGATGTCTCCATCCTTACAGATGGGCGCGCCACGGTGGGGTGGCGTGTCCCGCCGATGGGGGTAGGGGATGAGGGCGGGGGGAGTCAAGGTGGGGCCACCCGATGAGGGGGCTGACGCCAAGAGCTCGCACTGCCGGACGGCCTCAACCCAATAAGTGCAGCCCGCGGATGACGGAAAGGGCGCGGGAACCCTTCTCCCCTGGCGGGAGAAGGTGGATCGGCGAAGCCGAGACGGATGAGGGGGCGCTGTGAGCTCTCCATCTAGCTGCCTATGATGCTAACCGGATAGGGCACGGCGCCCCCTCATCCGCCCCTGCCGGAGCACCTTCTCCCGCCAGGGGCGAAGGGGAGAGGCGTCGTGGCTGCGGTGAAAGGGCGCGGGGGACCCTCAATCCCCCGTCACCGTCATCTCCGCGTCAACGGCTTTCATCTTCGGGTTGGCGGCGCAGAAGGCCCTGATCCTGGCCTCGACATTGGCCTGGTGGGTCTTCGGCTGGCGATGGCCTGCCGCGCTGCTCTTGAGATAGGCGGCGCAAGTCATCTCCGGGTCGGTGATCGCGGCAAAGGCCGGGGCGGTGGTGAGGAGGCAGGCGAAGGCCGCGACGAGCGCGCGGGAGGCGAGGGGCATGATGATGGTCCTGAACGAGCGGGCCGCGCGCTGCGGCCGCGCCGCTCCTGCACCGCGTCGTCGTTGCGCGCAACGGCGTTTCCTGGTGCCCTGGCTTGCAGGGAGGGCATTGCTCGGGCGGCTTCCCTTCTCCCCTCGGGGGAGAAGGTGGCAGCTGTCCTGCCTGGATAGATTGGTGACAGACGAGCCCGGATAGAAGGGTGACAGTTTTTCCCTGGATAGTTGGGAGGGCTGGACCATGCCGTGGCGAGAGAGCTGTGCCATGGACGAACGGGTGCGTTTCATAGCCGACTGGCTGGCGGGCGACGTGTCGATGACCGAGCTTTGCGAGGTTTACGGGATCAGTCGCAAAGCTGGGTACAAGTGGCGGGCGCGCTATGAGGCTGAGGGCGCGTCGGGGCTTGCGAACCGGTCATCGGCGCCGCTTGCGCACGGGCTGGCGACGCCTGCGCCGTTGGTGGAGAAGATCCTGGACCTGCGACGGGCGCGGCCGAGCTGGGGTCCGCGCAAGATCGTGGCTAAGCTTGAGCAGCTGCATCCGGACTTGTCCTGGCCATCGCATTCGACGGCGCACGAGATCCTCAAGCGCCAGGGCCTGATATCGGGCCGCCGCCTCCGACGCCGTCCCCCGCCCCGGCTGGGCGCGCTGACCACACCCGAGCGGCCGAACCACGTCTGGGCTGTGGACCACAAGGGTTGGGTCACCCTGGGCGACGGCGAGCGCTGCGAGCCGCTGACCCTGGCCGACAGCTACAGCCGCTTCGTCCTGGCGGTCTCGGCGGGCGACGGCGTCCACACCGCCCAGGCCAAGCCGGTCATGCAACGCGCCTTCCAGGTCTATGGCCTGCCCGAGGTCATCCGTTCCGACAACGGCCCGCCCTTCGCCTCCACCAGCGCCTCCGGGCTCAGCGCCCTGTCGGCCTGGTGGATCAAGCTGGGCATCCAGCCCGAGCGCACCCGGCCCGGTTCTCCTCAGGAAAATGGCCGCCTCGAACGCTTCCATCTCACCCTGCTGGAAGCCATGCGGCCCGCTTCACTCAACCGCGCCGCCCAGGCTCAGCGCCTGGAAGCCTTCCGACGCGACTACAACCACGAACGGCCCCATCAGGCCCTTGGCCAGAAGCCCCCCGCCAGCTTCTACAATCCTTCGCCCCGGTCCATGCCCGACAAACTTCCCCAACCCGACTACCCGTCCGATCGAACCATCCGCAGGGTGCGTAGCAACGGCGAGATCAAGATCGAGGGCCGCCTCGTACAGATCTGCTCCGCCCTCAAAGGTGAGCCCGTAGCCCTCGAAGCGACAGAGCACGGCTGGTGCGTCTGGTTCTACAAACAACCCATCGGCCTCATCGACCACCAAGGCCAGAAACTGTCACCAATCTACCCAGGCTAAATTGTAACCAACCTATCCGCTGGACAAGCGCGTAGCGCTGACGGATGAGGGAAGTCTTGTTCCGGCTCGCTTCCTTCCCTCATCCGACCCGGCTTCGCCGGCCCACCTTCTCCCCCGAGGGGAGAAGGAAGAGAGAGGGCGCACCACCACCCCAAGCCCAAAATTGACATGATCGCGGCAAAAATTGCTATTGGGACGGGGCGCTGGGAACACGGCGATCGAGATGACCAGAGATGACGATCAGGGCGGCTTTGACGATGCGCAGCCTCAACCGCAGGACCCGGGCGACGACCCCATGGTCGCGGAGGCGATGGAATTGGTGAAGCTGTTCCGGGCGCTGCCGCCGATCAAGCGCAAGCTCGTCACCGACTTCGCCCGGGTGCTGGCCGAAGAGGCCGGGCGATAGCGGGATGTGGAGAACCAGCTTAGAATTGTTGCAAGTTTGGCCCGGAGCAGCGCACTCTTTTGCGGCGCAGCAAAGTGCCGGTCCGGCTTCGCGGCGATGAGGTCAATATGGCGGCACCCGCAAAGCGCGATCCAGCTCTGATCGGTCCCAGGCGTGTGCTCGGCTCGTGGCTGTGGAAGATCGAGGACGGCACACTGCGGGCAAGCCCCGCCATCGCCAGGGCTTTCCGGGTCGATCCCGAGCGCGCAAAGCTCGGGCTGCCGCTTGACGATTATATTCACGCCGTCCATCCCGATGATCGCGAGGCTTTCGACATCGAGGTCTCGAAGGCGGTCGCCGTCTCCGGCGAGTTCTGGGCCGAGTATCGCGTCGTGGCGCATGACGGCTCGGTGCGCTGGCTCTGGGATCGCGGCCAATGCGTCGTCTCGAAAGCCGGGCGGCCGATCGAATATATGGGGGTGGTGATCGACATCACCTTCGGCTCGCACCACGATCTGGACGATGCCGCCGACCATCTGATGGCGGCGCGCGAGATCGCGGCCGCGGCGCGGCAAAACGATCTGCGCTTCATGATCGATATGGCCCTGCTCGAGGTCGGCCGCGTAGCTCCGCACGAGCAGGAGCGGCTATCTTCCGGCAGCGAGCATTGACCGAAGCTAAGGCTGCTCTCACTTTTGGATGAGAGACGGATTCAGACTTCGGATGGGATCACCCCGTGATTCCATCCGAAGTCATCCTGCTCCAGCAAGACGGCCCTTGCGCGCACCCGGCGGGCATGGTGGGACAGGCCGACACACAAACCGGAGCCCGTCATGGCCAAGAAGACTCCCGAACAGCTAGCCAAGGAGTTCGAGGGCCGCAAGGCGAAGGGGCTCGCCAAGGGCGGGGCGGCGTTCTGGCCCAACATTATCGCCAATGCGGTGCTGAAGCTCACCGTCGCAGGCAGCGAGATCAATGCGGCAGTGCTGATCGAGATGATCGAGCGCGAGGCCCAGACGCAGGAGCTGGCGATCAAGGCCGGCGCGGCGGAGGCGGTGGCGCGGTTGAAGCAGGCGGTGGCGAAGGGGGCGTAGAGGATTCCCTTCTCCCCTCGGGGGAGAAGGTGTCTGCGAAGCAGACGGATGAGGGAAGTCTTGCCTCATCCGTCCTTCCCTCATCCGTCAGCGCTACGCGCTGCCACCTTCTCCCCCGAGGGGAGAAGGGAAAAGAGGTCTTGCTCTCCAGGTGCTCAGGCGCCCTTCAGCCTGGTGTTGCACTGGCTGTAATAGCCGCCGCCCTTCTGGATCCATTTCAGATCGCCATTGCCGCCATTGGCCTTGTTGATGTTGTACTGGTCGTTGCAGGTCTTGAAGCGCTGCTTGCCGGCCGAGAGCGTCGAATATTTCGAATCGACCTTGGTGGGGAAGACGGCGTTGCCGGCGGCGGCCGGGGCGGCTGCTGCGGGCTTGGCGGGCGCTGCCGTCGGGGCTGCGCCCGGCGTGGCGGCTGCTGCGGGAGCGGCCGTGTCGGAGCACTGGGCCTTGCGGAAATCATTCCAGGACTGACCGCCCAGCGTGTTGCCGGTCTTGGCCGCGTTATATTTGGTGCTGCATTCCTTCATCGTCAGCGCCTGGGCCGGAGCCGAGGCTTGCAGGATGAACCCGCCGACGAGTGCGAAGACGCCGGCGGCGAGCGCGGTGCTGGTCTTTGTCATGGTCATCGTTCCCTGACGGGCATGGCCCGTTGGTGGAGCTTCGGCCGGACGGCTCATTCCGGGCGGTCGTGCTGCAAGGAAGCAGGCTAACGCCTTTAAAATGAACGGTCCATGACAGAAAACCGGGCGCTCAGCCGGGTTCGCCGGCGATCACGCCCTTGCGGAACAGGAAGCAGCCATAGGGGCGGGGATCGCCGACCTGGACGACGGCGAAGGCCGCCTTCGCCGCCTCATAGAAGGCGAAGCGCTCGATGCCGACGAGCGGGAGGGGAGCGCCCGTCGCGCGGTCGAGCTCATGCTGCACCTGCGCCTGCACGACGGGCACCGCCTGTGCATCGCCGACCACCAGCATGCGCCGCACTGGGCCGGGCTCGAAATCGTCGATCGGCAGCACGGAGAGGATGGCGCGGGCGGCGCGGGCCATGGTCAGCCCGGGCAGGCGAATGAGCCGGCCGCTGGTGGTGGCGCGCGCGATGGTCTCGGCCGGGTGATTGGCGTCGACCAGAGCGAGATCGTCGCCATGGCCCATGGCGGCAAGCAGCCAGAGCAGATCGGCGGAGAGGACGGGATCGAGGCCCTTCAGCATGGGAGACCTTTCAGCATGGCAGCACGGTCACAGCGGGCTGCGTCCGCGGCGCGCGAGATAGAGCTTGCGGGCGTTGCCGCCCATGATGGCGGCGCGCTCGGTCTCCGAAAGCGGCGCGAGCAGCGTCTCCACGGTCTCGATCCAGCGGCCATAGCTGGCGCGCAGGGTCAGGACGGGCCAGTCGCTGCCCCAGATCAGGCGCTGCGGGCCAAAACTCGCAAGCAGATGCTCGAAGACCGGGCGCAAGGTCGCAGCCGTCCAGTCCTCGGCCGCCTCGGTGACCAAGCCCGACAGCTTGCAGAACAGGTTTGGATGCCGCGCCAGGGCCGTGATGCCCTCGCGCCAATCGCCGAGGTCGCCGCTGACGAAGTCGGGCTTGGCGGCATGGTCGATCACGGCGGCGAGTCCGGGATGGCGTTCGAGCCGGCTCAGCATCGGCGCGATGTGCCGGGGCTTGAGCAGCGCGTCGAAGGCGAGGTTTTCCGCGATCAGCGCATCAAAAGCGGGGTCGAGCTCCGGTTTGGCGAGCCAGTCCACGTCTGGGATGTCATGCACCATCGGGCGCAGGCCGACGAGCAGCGGGGTCGAGGCGAGATGCGCGATGCGCAAGCCTACGTCCCTTGCCTCGAAATCGGTCCAGCCGACGACACCGGCGATAAAGGGCGTGCGGGCCGCGACATCGAGCAGGAACAGGGTCTCGGCTTCCGTCGGCGCGGCCTGGACCAGGATGGTGCGGTCGATATCGTGGCCGGCGAGAAGCGGCGCGAGATCGTCGGGACCGAAATCGCGATGGATCGGTCCCAGCGCCGGCGTCAGCCAGCCATAATCGCCGCGTGCGAGCGTCCAGACATGCTGATGAGCGTCGATCCGCATCGGTTCAAACCGGCACGGGAACGTCGGCGCCGAGCAGCCCTTCGGCCTTCAGCTCGGCCCAGAGCGCGGCGGGAACGGGGGTGGAGAGTTCGGCGATCTGGTCCTCGACCTCGCGGGCGCTGACCGCGCCCATGACAAGGCTCGCGACAGCGGGGTGCCCCAGCGGGAAATGCAGCGCGGCGCGTCGCAGCGGCACGTCATGGCGGAGGCAGACGGCTTCGATTGCCGCGACGCGGGCGAGGATCTCGGGCGGTGCCGGCTTGTAATTGTATTTCGCCCCAGTGACCGGGCCGGTCGCGAGGATGCCGGAGTTGAAGACGCCGCCCAGCATCAGGCCGATGCCCTTCTCCAGCGCCAATGGCATGAAGGAGGCGAGCCCCGGCTGCTCCAGCAGGGAATAGCGGCCCGCCAGCAGCATCGTGTCGAAGTCGCCGGCGCGGGCGAAGCGCTCGCACATCTCGGCTTCGTTGACGCCGACGCCGATCGCTTTCACCGCGCCGGACGCGCGCAAGCCTTCGAGCGCGCGATAGGCCCCGTCCATGGCCTGCGAGAAGCGCGCCTCGATCGCGTCCGCGCCATGCGTCCAGACATCGACGTCATGGATCAGGACGATGTCGATCCGGTCGACGCCGAGCCGCAGCGCCGACTGCTCCAGCGAGCGCATCGTGCCGTCATAGGAATAGTCGAAGCGCAGCGCATGCGGCAGGCCGCCGAGATAGCCGGAGCCGTCGCCGCGCGGACCAAAGGGCTCGGCGACGCGGCCGACCTTGGTCGAGACGGCGATGTTGGCGCGGTCGACACGACGGAGAGCCGCGCCGATGCGGTGCTCGGACAGGCCGTGGCCATAGAGCGGGGAGGTGTCGAGAAGCGTCACGCCGCTCTGGATGGCGGCCTCGACCGTCGCCACGGCCTGGGCCTCGTCGAGCCGGGCATAGAGATCGCCGAGCGGCGCGCCGCCGAAGCCAAGCGTCGAGACGGACAGCCCGCTTCTGCCGAGTGTCCGGCTGGGGATCGGGGTGGTCGAGGCAGGCATGCAGAGCATCTTTCGGCTGGTCGCGGCGACAGTATGTGCACGCCAACATGTTAGCTTGCAACCGTGTTGAAACACGATTAGCGTCAGCGCCGGATCGGTTGGCCTCCGCGACATGCAGGGTGCCGCCCGCATAACCAACAGGCCCGAAACGGGCCGTGACCATGTCCTGAGGGAGGGCGCCTATGACATCCATGATCCTGAAGCCGACTCGCCGCGCCTTGCTGCGCAATGCTGCCGCGCTGGGCGCTCTTGGCGCGATCGGCGCGCCGGCGATCATCCGCGAGGCCAACGCGCAATCGAGCTTCAACTGGAAGCGCTTCGCCGGGACCAAGCTCGACGTGATGCTGGTGAAGAACCCGCGTTCCGACCTGATGCAGTCCGAGGAGAAGGCCTTCACCGCGCTGACCGGCATCGAGGTCTCTTCCGAGCAGGTGCCCGAGCAGCAGCAGCGCCAGAAGGCGATGATCGAGTTCTCGTCGGGCAAGCCCGCCTTCGACGTGACCATGCTGGCGCTGC
Source organism: Bosea vaviloviae (assembly GCF_001741865.1). Taxonomy (NCBI): domain Bacteria; kingdom Pseudomonadati; phylum Pseudomonadota; class Alphaproteobacteria; order Hyphomicrobiales; family Alloboseaceae; genus Allobosea; species Allobosea vaviloviae. The sequence goes on along the minus strand of NZ_CP017147.1, from coordinate 139,039 downwards.
ACGTCCAGAAGCGGCTCTCGGCCAAGGGCAAGTGGATGGAGGATCTGCGTCCCTATCTCGCGGACGCCTCGCTGACCTCGCCTGATTTCGACTATGCCGATTTCGCAGCCGGCGCGGTGGACTTCGGCAAGCAGGCGGACGGGGCGATCGACACGCTGCCGCACTTCATCGATTTCTGGATGGTCTATTACAACAAGGAGATGTTCGCGCAGAAGGGGCTCGAATATCCCAAGACCATGGACGAGCTGGTGGCTGCCGCAGCCAAGCTGAACGACCCGGCGAAGGGCGTTGCCGGCTTCGTCTCGCGCGGCTTGAAGAACGCCAATATCCCGGTCTGGACCTCCTGGCTGCTGGGGCAGGGGCTGGAGACGGTTTCGGCCACCGGCAAGCTGCAGACCGACGGGCCGGAGGCGGTCTGGGCTGCGGACATGTACCGCAAGCTCAACAAGGATTACGGCCCTCCGGGCACGATCGGCTTCAACTGGAACGAGTGCCAGACGACGTTCATGCAGGGCCGCGCCGCGATGTGGCTCGACGGCATCGGCTTTGCCACGCCGCTGGAAGATCCGACCAAATCGCGCATCGTCGGCAAGGTCGGCTATGGCGTGACGCCGGCCGGCCCCAAGGCGCATCACTCGGCGCTGTTCGGCGACGGGCTGGGTATCGCGCGCGGGTCGAAGAACAAGCAGGCCGCCTGGCTCTACCTCCAGTACATGTGCAACAAGGGCAATCAGCTGGCGATGATCAAGGCGGGCGCCGGTGCGCCGGGCCGGCTGTCGGCGTTAGGCAGCTCGGAGGCCTCTGCCGGTTCGCGCTTCCCGAAGCAGTATTTCGAGTGCCTGGCGGAGTCGGGCAAGATCGCGCGCGCCGGCTTGCCGCAGATCATTCCGGTGACCGAGTTCCGCGACGTCTTCGGCGTGGCGATCACCAATACGCTGACTGGTGCGGACTCGGCCACCGAACTGAAGAAGGCGACCGAGACCTTCAAGCCGATCCTCGAGAAGAGCGAACAGGCTTAAAGCATCCGCGCTCGCGTCATGGTCGGGCTTGTCCCGGCCATCTCGCGATCGGAGCGCGCAACTGCAAGAGATGCTCGGGCCAGGCCCGAGCATGACGACGCGGTTTTACATGAAGCGGGCAGCATGACGGCAACGACAACCCTTCCAGCCAATCTCGCGCCGCCGCATCCCGCGCCGTTCACGCATTCGGCTGATTTCACGCCGCGCTACTGGCTGTTCTCGCTGCCGGCCGTGCTCATCGTCGCCGGCGTGATCGTCTTCCCCTGGCTATTCACGCTCTATATGTCGACGCAGGACTGGAAGATCGGCGGCGGGCCGGAATTCGTCGGCCTGCAGAATTTCGCCGAGCTTTTCCGCGATGCCCGCTTCATCGAATCGATGGGGCACACAGCCTATTTCACGATCCTGGCCGTGGTGCTGCCGATCCTGTTCGGCACGGCCGCGGCGCTGGTCTTCCATCGCGAGTTTCCGTTCAGGGGCCTGCTGCGCACCGTCTTCGTGATGCCGATGATGGCGACGCCGGTCGCGGTCGCGCTGGTCTGGACGATGATGTTCCACCCTCAGCTCGGCGTGCTGAACTACCTGCTCTCGCTGGTCGGCATCGGCCCGCAGAACTGGGTCTATGACCCGGGAACCGTGATCCCGACGCTGATCCTGGTCGAGGTTTGGCACTGGACGCCGCTGGTCATGCTGATCGTGCTCGGCGGCCTCGCCGGCCTGCCGCGCGAGCCCTATGAATCGGCGCTGATCGACGGCGCCAACAACTGGCACATGTTCCGCCACATCACGCTGCCGCTGGTCTGGCCCTTCATCATGGTCGCGATCGTGATCCGCACCATCGATGCGCTCAAGGCCTTCGACACGATCTTCGTGATCACCCAGGGCGGGCCGGGCACGGCGTCGGAGACGCTGAACATCTTCCTCTATCTGCAGGCCTTCCAGTTCTACAAGATCGGCTACGCCTCGGCCGTGGTGGTGATCTTCTTCGTGATGATCATCATGCTCTCGCTGCTGCTGCTCTATGCGCGCCAGAAGTCGAAATGGAACGCGTGATGAAGCGCCTCGCAACCAAACTCGGCTTCTACGCCTCCGTCTTCGTGCTGGTCTCGCCGGCGGTGCTGGTCTTCCTCTGGATGATCTCGCTGTCGCTGAAGAACGAGCTCGACAACACCGCCTTCCCGCCGGTCTTCATCCCCGACCCGCCGACGCTGAAGAACTATGTCGACGTTTTCGCGCAGAACAATTTCGGGCTCTATCTCTGGAATTCGATCCTGGTGACGGGCGGAGCCGTGCTGATCGGTCTGCTGGTCGGCGTGCCGGCGGGCTACGGCATCGCGCGCGGCAAGGCGGCAAAGTTCGCCGTCCTGATCCTGATTGCGCGGATGACGCCGGCCTTGTCCTATCTGATCCCGCTCTTCCTGCTGTTCCAGATCACCGGGCTGGTGGGCACGATCACGGCGCTGGTGATCACCCATCTCGTCATCACCATCCCGATCATCGTCTGGATCATGATCGGTTACTTCGAAAACGTCCCCATGGAGCTCGAAGACGCAGCGCGCATCGACGGCGCCACGACCTGGCAGGCCTTCCGCCATGTCGCGCTGCCGCTGGCGCTGCCCGGCGTCACGATCGGCGGCATCCTCGCCTTCATCTTCTCCTGGAACAACTTCATCTTCTCCGTCGTGCTCGGAGGCAAGAACAGCCGCACGCTGCCCTCGGCGGTCTACAACTCCCTGACCTTCGAGCAGATTTCGTGGGGGCCGCTGGCCGCGGCCGCGCTCCTCGTCACTCTGCCGGTTCTTCTCGTCACTGTCCTGGCGCAGCGCCAGATCGTCGCCGGTCTGTCCGCCGGAGGCCTCAAGGACGGGTAATCGCCCGTCCGGCCTTGCGGCCTTCCCGCGCGCAAACTAACATGTCAGTCCGTCATCTTCCTCGAAAGACAAGCTCCATGGCTCTCAACCCCAACCGCTTCGGCCTCTCCTGCGCCATCACCACGCCGATGCGGGAGGGCGGCGCCGTCGATCTGCCGCGCCTTGTCACGCATGCGCGCCATGTCCTCGCCGAGGGCTGCGACAGCGTCACCCTGTTCGGCACCACCGGCGAGGGCGCTGCGCTCGGCCTGCCGGCGCGCACGGCGATGATGGGCGCGCTGATCGGGGCTGGCGTCGATCCCGCCAAGCAGATCTATGCAGGCATCGCGGCGGCTTCGCTGCATGAGGCTATCGAGCAGGCGCGGCTGGCGCTCGATGCCGGAGCCAAGGGCTTGCTGGTCGCGCCGCCGTTCTACTTCAAGGGCGTCAGCGACGAGGGGCTCTATGCCTGGTTCTCGCAGTTCTTCGACAAGCTCGGCGCCTCGGCGCGCAACGCCATTCTCTATCACATCCCCTCGGTGACGGCGGTCAGCATCAGCGTCGATCTCGTCCAGAGGCTCAAGACCGCGTTCCCGGGCGTCGTCACCGGCATCAAGGATTCGTCCGGCGATTATGCCAGCACGGAAGCCTTCCTGAAGGCTCATGGCGAGCTCGCCATCCTGGTCGGCGACGAGCGGCAGCTCGCCCGGGCGGTACGCGCGGGCGCGCAGGGCTCGATCTGCGGCGTCGCCAATCTCGTGCCGCATCTGCTGCGGCCGCTGGTCTATGAGGGGGCCGACAGCCCGGTGGTGAACGCGCTGGTCGACGAGATCTGCAGCTACCCTGTGATGGCGGCGGTGAAAGCCCTGGTCGGGCATGTGCATGGCGATGCCGGCTATGGCGCGATGCGTGCGCCTCTGGAGGCGCTTGACGAGGGCCAGCGCAAGCGGCTCTTCGCCGCCTTCGACACAATCACGCGCGCCAAGGCGGCCTGAGACGAGGCCGCCCGAGGGAGGACAGGTTGAACCAGCCGGAGCCCGAACGCGAGGCCGAGCCGCTGAAACTGCGGGAGCGGGCCTACGCCAGCTTCACCGAGCGGTTATTGGCGCGCGAGATCAAGCCCGGGCAATTCGTGACCCAGCGCGAGCTCGTGGCGCTGACCGGCCTGCCTCTGGGGGCGATCCGCGAACTGATCCCTCGGCTCGAAGCCGAGGGATTGATCAAGACGGTGCCGCAGCGCGGCATGCAGGTCGCCCATGTCGACCTCAACCTGATCCGCAACGCCTTCCAGTTCCGGCTCTTCCTGGAAAGGGAGGCGACCGCGCTCTATGCGGCGAACGCGACCGATGCGGAAATCGCCGAGCAACGCCAGCGGCACGAGGCGATCATCGCGCGCGCGCAGGCCGGCGGCGACGAGGCGCTGATTGAGGACGCCGAGGATGTCGACCGATTGATGCATGAGGCGATCATCGATCACCTCGACAACGACATCGTCTCGAAGGCCTTCCGCGTCACCTGGCTGAAGATCAGGCTGATCCGGCAATATGAGACGCGGATCCAGAACCACATCCTAGTGCCGGTGATGCAGGACCATCTCAAGATCATTACGGCGATCGAGGCGCGCGACCCGCTGCGCGCCGCCGAGGAGATGAGCCTGCATATCGGCAATGCCCGGACGCGGGCGATGAATTACTGACGCGATGCGAAGCCGGCTCATGAGAGGCGGCTTCAACCCAATAGCGATCCGGACAACCGGACATTCTCGGGAGGAGCAAAGATCATGGCCAGGCTGACCAAACGCGAACTGCTCGTCGGCTCCGCGGCGCTTGCCGGAGCGAGCATCGCCATGCCGGCCGTCCTGCGGGCGCAAGCGATCGTGCTGCGCTGGGCCGACGGCCAGGCGATGACGCATCCCTCGCCGCAAAGCGCGGCGAAGGCCGCAGCCGACGTCAAGGCGAAAACCGGCGGGCGCATCGACATCCAGACCTTCCCTGCCGGTCAGCTCGGCTCGTCGCGCGACATGGTCGAGTCCGTCGCCAGCGGCGCGCTCACCATGGTGACGGAGGGCGCGGCGCTGCTGGGCCAGTTCGTGCCGCAGCTATCGATCATCGAGGCGCCCTATATCTGGCGCGACCCGGCGCATATGACGCGGGCGCTGAAATCGCCGCTGATGGACGAACTTAACAAGGTGCTGGTCGAGAAGCGCGGTATGCGTGTCATCGGCGTGACCTATTACGGCGTCCGCCACCTCACCAGCGGCTCCAAGCCGATCAATTCAGTGGAGGACATGAAGGGCTTCAAGCTGCGGGTGCCGGAGGTCGACACCTTCCGCGCCATGGCCGAAGCCTGGGGCGCGCGGCCGACGCCATTGAACTTCAGCGAGCTCTATCTCGCCCTGTCGCAGGGCGCGGTCGACGGCCAGGAGAACCCGCTGCCGACGATCCAGTCGGCCAAGCTTGCCGAGGTCCAGAAATACCTCATCCTGACCGCGCATATCATCACGCCGCGCCTCGTCATCGTGAACGACGCGGCCTGGTCGAAGCTCTCCGAGGCCGACCGTACTGTCGTCCGGGCCGCGATCGACACGGCCTCGGCGTGGCAGGACAACGAGATCGTCACGCAGGAGAACGGGCTCGCCGAGAGCCTCGGCAAGAGCGGCATGACCGTGATCAAGCCCGATCTCGAGAGCTTCCGCAAGCCGGTGCTGGCGTCGCTGCCGGCCAAGTTCGAAAGCAAATGGGGCAAGGGCCTCTGGCAGCGCATCGAGGCGCTCTGAACGACTTCGCCGAGACTATCTCAGCCCTCATCCTGAGGAGCCATTCCTCACGAGAGTGGCGAATGGCGAGTGGCGAATGGAAGCTTTACCTCGCCATTCGCTACTCGCCACTCGCCGTGAGGAATGGCTCCTCAGGATGAGGGCTGAGACAGAAATCCGCTTTGGAGACACAGCATGATCGCCCTCGCGCGCACGGTGTTCGACCGGGCGATGGACATTCTCGCCGGCATCCTGATCGTGATGCTGCTCGTCTGCGTGACGCTGGGCATCGTCACGCGGGCGCTGGGCGATCCGCTGATCTGGACCGACGAGGTCTCGCGCTTCCTGATGCTCTGGGTTGCCGTCTGCGGCTGGGTCATCGCCAGCCGGCGGCAGGCCCATATCCGCATCCGCTTCTTCCATGACCTGCTGCCGCGGCAGGGCTGGCGGGCGGCCGAGACGCTGATGCAGATCGCCATGGTGGTCTTCGGCCTGCTGGCGGGCTGGTACAGCATCCATCTCGTCGCCGTGAACCATGATCTCGAGGCGACGACGGTGCCGATCTCGATGGGATTGCTCTATGCGCCGATGGTCTTCGCCGGCCTCGTCACGGCTGCGCAGGGCGTGTTCGAACTAGTCGCCAATCTCAGGAACTGGGCGGTCTCGCCCTATGAGCCGACTGAGCCGCCGATTACGGGAGAGGTTCTGTGAGCACGCTGATCTTCCAGATCTCGGGCGTCTGGCTGCTGTCGATCCTCGCCGGCTTTCCGCTCTTCGCCTCGATGGGGCTCGCCGCCTTCGCCTTCGTGGCGCTGGCCGATCTCTCGGCCTCGATCGTGCCGCAGAAGATGGCGCAAGCCATGAACGCCTTTCCGATCGTCGCCGCCCCGCTCTTCATCCTGATGGGCAACATCCTGGGCGCGGCGCGGATCACCGACCGGATCGTGGAGTTCGCGACCTCGGTGATCGGCTGGCTGCGTGGCGGCTATGCCCATGCCTCGATCCTGACCAGCATGATTTTCGCCGGTATGGTCGGCTCGGCGGTCGCTGATGCGGCAGGCTCGGGCGCAATCGAGATCAGGGCGATGAAGAAGGCCGGCTACCGGCCCGAGACGGCCGCCGCGATCACGGCGGCGGCGGCGACGATCGGCCCGATCATCCCACCCAGCCTGCCGATGGTGATCTACGGCGTCACGGCCGATGTCTCGATCGGCCGGCTTTTCATCGGCGGCGTCATTCCCGGCATCCTGATGGGGCTGTCGCTGATGGCGATGGTCATGCTGATCTCGAAGCGCCAGGGTTTCCGCAAGGAGCCGTTCAGGGGTTTTCGCGAGATCGGGCGGACCTTCTTCAGCGGCTTCTTCGCGCTGATGACGCCGCCCTTGATCCTGGGCGGCATGTTCACCGGCATCTTCACGCCGACGGAAGCCGCCGCGGTCGCCTGCCTTTACGCATTGTTCCTCGGCTTCTTCGTCTACCGCACCCTGGAGGTGAAGCAGCTCGGGCCGATCCTGGTCGAGACCGTCGAGACCACCGGCCTCGTCATGGTCCTGGTCATGGCGGCGGGCGCGCTCGGCTGGTGCATGTCGATCTCGCGGGTGCCGCAGACGCTGACGCCGCTGATCGTCGAGACGATCAAGGATCCGCTGGTCTTCCTGCTGGTCTGCAACCTGATCCTGCTCCTGGTCGGCTGCTTCATGGAAGCGCTGGCGGCGATGCTGATCCTGATCCCGATCCTGGTGCCGGCCGCGCATAGCTTTGGCATCGACCCGGTCCAGTTCGGCATCATCATGATCCTGAACCTGATCCTGGGCACGATCCATCCGCCGATCGGGGTGGTGCTCTTCGTGGTGACGCGGATCGCCAATGTCTCCTTCGAGACCATGTCGAAGGCGATCCTGCCCTGGATCGTGCCGCTGCTGGTCGTGCTCGCGGCGATCACGCTCTGGCCGCCATTGACGACCTGGCTGCCCAATCTGGTGATGGGCAAATAAGGCGCTTCGCCGCCGGAGCCCGTTGTTTATGCCGCGAACCACGCCGTCATCCTGGGCGACCAAAGGTCGTCCCGGGATAGATCGTAGGGAACTGCACTCTACGATGGATCCGGATCTGCGCCGCTTCGCGGCTTGTCCAGGATGACGCTGTGGTTCCGAGCCAAAACAGCAAGCGCTCGGAGGAAAGCCTTTCCTGCTCTCGCTGTGGCGACAATGCGAGGGATGCCGCAGGCTTCAACTGTCTATGAAGCGCGGCGCCGGGTGTGTCTTGCATGCTCGAAACCTCGCGCGCAGGCGGGTCGCGATTGCGATTTCATGCCTGCTGCCGCAGAGTCGCGGCAAGGGCTCGTCTTGCAATTGGTATTCTAGAGGGCTAGCCTTCGATGAGACCACTCCGGGCAAGGCCATAGGCCGCCCGATGCATTCGGTAGGGGAGTTGAGGCATGGCGCGTTCTCTGACCACCACGGCGCTGGCGCTGACCATGGGGCTCGCTGCGGCGGCTCTTCTGCCGGCGCCTTCCCAAGCTCAGGTGCTGCAAGCGGCGGTCGATGCCTCTCCCGCCGGGCTCGACCCGCATATCATCACTGCTTTCAGCTCATTCCAGGTGGTGAACGGCTCGATCTATGAAGGCCTGACCGGGATCGACAAGGATCTCCGCGTGGTGCCGGCCCTGGCCCAGTCCTGGACGCTCTCCGGCGACGGCAAGAGCTATGTCTTCAAGCTGGTCTCGGGCGCGACCTTCCATGACGGCAAGCCGCTGGAAGCGGCCGACGTCGTCGCGAGCCTGAACCGCGTGCTCTCCAAGGACATCGCCTCGCCATTGGCGAGCCGTCTCGCGGCGATGGAGAAGGCGAGCGCCGTCGATGCCGGGACCGTCGAGGTCACGCTGAAGGAGCCGTCGGCGCCCTTCCTGACCGCGCTGGCCTCGATCGCGATCGTGCCGCGCGCTTTCGAGACCAACAAGGATGGCTTGCAGCGCCAGCCTGTCGGCACAGGCCCGTTCAAGTTCAAGGAATGGCAGCCCAACGGCTTCATCGAGCTGGAGAAGCATGCCGGCTACTGGAACAAGGGCCAGCCCAAGCTCGATGGGGTGAAGTTCAACATCATCCCGGAATCGGCGACGCGCCAGGTCGGGCTGTCGAGCGGCCAATATGCGCTGCTGCCGAATATCGACGCCGCCACGGCCCTGCAGCTCAAGGGCCGGCCGAACGTCAAGATCGCCGACACGCTGGAGCTCGCCTATACGCTCGTCGGCATGAACACCTCCAAGCCTCCCTTCGACAATCCGAAGGTGCGCGAGGCGCTGAACTACGCGCTGAACCGGCAGGAGATCGTCCAGGCCGCGCTCTTCGGCGCCGGCGTTCCCGGCGGGCCGCTCTCGCCGGCGCTGAAGGAATGGGCGCTCGATGTGAAGGAGTTCCCCTGTTTCACGCCCTCTGCCGCCAAGGCGCAGGAGTTGCTCAAGGCCGCAGGGATCACGGCGCCGGTTGCGGTGACGCTGCTCGTGCTGCCGCGCCAGGATATTCGCGACATCGCCCAGGTCGTGCAGGCGCAGCTCAACAAGGCCGGCTTCAAGGCGGAGCTGAAGATCCCCGAGCTCGGCCAGTTCGTGCAGGATTGGCGCAACTCGAATTTCGACGCCTTCGTCTCGACCAATGCGGGCTCGATTGATCCGGACGACTATTTCTACCGGACCTTCCGCACGGCCGGCTCGACCAATGTGTTCAAATACTCGAACCCCGAGATCGACGGCCTGCTCGATGCGGCCCGCATCGAGACCGATCGGGCGAAGCGCAAGGCGTCGTATAACCGGGTACAGTCGCTCCTGACCTGTGACGGCCCGGCTGCCTTCATGACCTATGGCCAGCTCTTCACCGCCATGCGCACGAATGTCAGCGGGTTCGACATCGTCGCGAACCGCTCGCTGTTCTCGCTCGCCACGACGACGCAGGCGCGGTGAGGCAGTCGGGTTGGGCCGCGATGCACTTGGCGGCTTGTCGCGTTTCCATAGCAGCATGTTCTTTCTAGAAAGCGCGCCGTCATCCCGGGCGACCCACCGGGTCCGGCTTTCAGCCGGCCCGATGGCAGTCTCCGGGAGACCCGGGATCCATGCCGGAGCATCGCCAGTATGCGTTCAGGCATGGATCCCGGGTCTGCGTGGAGTTTATCCTTGGGCCGATCGAAGATCGGACCCGAGGGCTACGCCCGGGATGACCCGGTGTTTCCGTGGTAGCCCACCTCGGTCCTGCCAATGAGCTTCGTCCGCTCCCGTGCGCTTGATCTCGCCGTCGTCTTGTTTGGCGTGTCGGTGCTGACCTTCCTGATGATCCGGCTGATCCCGGGCGACGCGGTCGCGATCATGCTGGGCGCCAATACCGAGGTGACGCCCGATCGGGTCGCGGCGCTGCGCAGCCGGATCGGGCTCGATCAGCCGGTGGTGCTGCAGTATTTCAGCTGGCTCGGCGGCGTGCTGACGGGCGATCTCGGCGTGTCGCTGTGGACGAGGCGGCCGGTCTCCGAGGAGATCACGGGCCATATGTGGCCGACGATCCAGCTCACCATGCTGGCGCTGATCGTGGGAGCCGGCCTGTCGCTGCCGCTGGGCGTGCTGATGGCGCGCTTGCGCGGCAAGGCCTGGGATACCGCCTTGCGGGTAGGCTCGGTGGCGGGGCTCACCATCCCCTCCTTCTGGCTCGGCATCATGATGATCCTGGCGCTGACGACGCTGGCGCCGGACTGGCAGCTTCTCGGCTATGTCCCGTTCAGCGAAGACCCGCTCGGCAATATCGCAAAGCTGCTGCTGCCGGCGGTGGCGCTGGCCCTGCCGATCCTGGCCAATCTCTCCCGCCTGGTGCGCTCGGCCATGCTCGACGCGCTGCAGCAGGACTATGTCCGCACCGCCCGCGCCAAGGGCCTGCCGGAGCGGCGCATCCTGTACCGGCATGCGCTGCGCAATGCGCTGATCCCGTTCGTGACCAGCGCGGGCATCATGACCGGCTATCTGCTCGGCGGCGCCATCGTGGTGGAGCAGGTCTTTGCCATTCCGGGCCTCGGGCGATTGATCCTGGGGGCCATCGCCGAACGCAATTATCCGCTGGTGCAGGCGACCATCCTCGTCGTCACCTTCGCCTTCGTGCTCGTCAATTTCGTGGTCGATCTGCTGTATGTGCTGATCGACCCGCGCGTGCGGCTGTGAGCGCCGCCATGGCCGGCAAGACGCCAAAGACAGGCAAGATGCCAAAGACAGGCAAGACGCCAAAGCTGCTGATCGTAGCGGCGAGCGCCGTGATTGGGCTCGTCCTCGTCGCGGTGCTGGCACCCTGGATCTCACCTTACGATCCGCTGGCGCAGGACATCCTGGCCCGGTTGAAGGGCCCGAGCGCGGCGCATTGGCTTGGCGCCGACCAGTTCGGCCGCGATCTGCTGTCGCGATTGATCCACGGCCTGCGCGCTTCGCTGGGCATCTCGGCTGCGGCGGTGATCGTTGCGCTCCTGATCGGCGGCACGCTTGGCCTCGTCGCGGCCTATTATCGCGGCTGGACCGAGCGCATCGTCATGCGCTGCATGGATGTGCTCTTCGCCTTCCCGGTGATCCTGCTCGCTATCGGCGTCATCGCGATGCTGGGTCCGGGTTCCGGCCCGACCGCGATCGCGATCGCGGTGGTCTACACGCCGATCTTCGCGCGCTTGCTGCGCGGGCCGGCGCTGGTCGTGGCCGAGAGCGATTTCGTGATGAATGCGCGTGCGATCGGGGCCTCCGACGCGCGCATCATCTTCGTCCACATGCTGCCCAACCTGGCGAGCGTGCTGCTGGTGCAGACGAGCCTGTTGCTCTCGGCTGCGATCCTGGTCGAGGCATCCCTGTCCTTTCTCGGGCTCGGCACGCAGCCTCCGGCGCCGTCGCTGGGCACCATGCTGTCGGAGGGGCGCAATGTGCTGCTGCTCTCGCCCTGGAGCGCGGTGTTCTCAGGGGTCGCGATCCTGATCCTGGCCTTCGCGCTCAACCTGCTCGGCGATGTCCTGCGCGACACGCTCGATCCGCGCCTGCGAGGCGAACAGTGATCTGCCGCGACGCTACCCCAGCGATTTAGCCGGAATCCGTAGCGCTTTGATCGTCACAGCGTTTCCGTGACCTTCTTCAGATGCGGTGGATTGTCGGGGTCGTAACCCATCGCGAGCGCCGTGCGCTCGATCATGCGATAGGCTGGGGCGAGCATGGCGATGGCGTCCGTGACCGGATGGTCGTCGCCGATCCAGGGCAGGCGCGAGTCCGGCCCGCCGGCCAGATGCGCCGCGAGATGCGAGGCGTCGAGATTGGCGACCAGCGCGTCGACCGCCTCGGCGGTCTCGTCTCCGACCCGCAGCGCCAGCACCGGGGTCTGGTCGGTGACGGCCGCGCGCGGCCCGTGCAGCAATTCGGCAGCGGAATAGGCGAGCGCCGGCAGGCGCAAGGTCTCGGCCATCTTGAGCGCGATTTCGCGCGCCGGGCCCAAGCCGTAGCCTCGTCCTGCGATGAAGGCGGCGCGCGCCATCGGCAGGCTCCGGCCGACCACGTCCCAATCGAGCTGCAACGCCTGCGACAGCCGCCCCGGCAGGCGCTCCAGCGCGGCCACGAGCTCGTGATCATCGGCGAGAAGAGCGACTAGCAGCGCACCCAGTGCCATCGACCCGATCACACTCTTGGTAGCGGCGACCGAGCGCTCCAGCCCTGCCTCCAGCGGCAGCACCCATTCGGCGGCGCGCGCCACGGGCGAGGCGATGTCGTTGAGGATGGCGACGGTGGCGGCGCCCTCGCGCCGGGCGGCCATCGTGGCCGCCACGAGGTCCGGGCTGCGACCCGATTGCGAGATCACGATGAACAGCGCGCGGCGCAAGGCCACCGGCCGTTTCAAGCTGGTGATCACCGACGGCGCGGTCGCGGAAACGGGCACGCCGATGCGCGTCTCCAGGAGATAGCGCAGATGGACGCCGGCATGGCCCGAGCTGCCGCGCCCGCAGATCACGGCGACATCGAAATCCATCCGCTGCAAGCGTACGGCCAGCGCCGCGAGGTCTGCGCGCGAGGCCATGATGCGGGCGACCACATCCGGCGCTTCCGCGGTTTCCTGCGCCATCGCGGAACCGAGCCCGAGATCCGTCATAGGTTGCTGGCCATTGCTTGACGGGCGCGCAGAGCGGCGACGGCCGATTTCTCTCCCTCCAGCGCCTCGCCGGTCATCCAGGAGACGGGATCGACGAAACGTTGACTGATGCGTTCCGTCAGCATGACTGGATTCCCTGGCGGCTATAGAACCACTTTAATGCCTTTCGCCATTCTAGCAATACCAATTGGCGCGCATCGGGCAAAGCCGCTGCTTCGGTTGGCCGGAGTCCGTACCGAGCTCCAGCGCTCATCGATCTCTCAGATCGTCCCCGCCGCCTGCAACCGTTCGATCTCGGGGGTGCTCATGCCGAGCCAGTCCGACAGGATCTCGGCGCCGTGCTCGCCGAGGCCGGGCGCGCCGCGGCGAATGACGGTGGGCGTGCCATGCAGCCGCACCGCAGGCGCCTGGAACGGCACTGAACCCATCACCGGGTGAGGCACGTCGACGATCTGCTTGCGATGCACCACCTGCGGATTGGCGATGACGTCGGCGATGGTGGCGACGCGCTCGCAGGGGATGTCGGCCGCGTGGATGATCTCGAGAACGGCTTCGCCATCGCGCTCGGCCGCCCAGGCATCGATGATCGCCTCCAGCTCGGCGACATTGGCATTGCGGGCGACGAAGGTGGCGAAGCGCGCATCCTGCGCCAGCTCCGGCCGGCCCATCGCGGCGGCGAGCCGCGGGAAATGCACGTCGTTGCCGGCAACGATATAGATCCAGATGCCGTCCCGGCTGCGGAAGCAGTGCGAGGGCGAGAGGTAGCGGTCACGGTTGCCAAGGCGCTCCGGCTCGCGGCCGAAGAGGATGCGCTCCGGGATCGCCGTGGTCATCAGCGCCATGCCGCTATCCATCAGGGTCGCCTCGACGACCTGGCCGCGGCCGCTGGTCTCGCGCGCATGCAGCGCCGCGAGGGTGCCGATAACGCCGTAGAGCGCGGTCGAATAGTCGCAGACGAAGACGCCCGCCATGGTCGGCGCGCCGCCTGCCGGTCCGGTCATCGCCATGACGCCGGACTGAGCCTGGGCGGCGCCGTCGAAGCAGGGATGCTGGGCGAGCGGCCCCTCCTGCCCGAAGCCTGAGATGCGCACCATGATCAGGCGCGGATTCAGCGCGCTCAGCACGTCCCAGCCGAGCCCCATGGCCTCCATCGTGCCGGGCCGGAAGTTCTCGATCAGGATGTCGGCGGTAGCGGCGAGCTGCCGGAGCAGCGCCTGGCCCTCCTTGTCGCGGAAATCGATGGCGAAGCCGCGCTTGTTGCGGTTGGCAGAGAGAAAGAACAGCGTGTCTCCCTCCACCGTCTCGCCGACGCGCCGGCCCTCCTCGCCGCCGTCGATGCGTTCGACCTTCACCACATCGGCGCCGAGATCGCCCAGAAGCTGACCGCAGAACGGCCCGGCAATATAGCGCGAGAGGTCGATTACCTTTACCCCGTCAAGCGATGCCGACATGAATTCATCCTTCAGTTATTGGCCTGATTCCATAGAAATACTGTAGATATTAGTTTGATGAAGGAGAATTGTATTGACATAATCATCGCTATCAGAATTTATTACGCTTGGAAATGGAGATCCATATGAAAATTTCCTATTTCTCCTGGCTCCGCACCAAGACCGGCATCCCCAATGAGGAGATCGCCTTGCCGGTGCAATGCCGGACGGTTGACGACCTCGTGCGGCATCTTGCGGCGCGCTATCCGGCCCTGGCCGAGATTGCCGACGCGCGCGGCAGCATGCGCTTCACCGTCAATCGCCGTTACGTCGAGAATTCGCACGAGCTTGCCTCCGATGACGAGGTTGGGCTGTTCCCGCCGGTGACGGGCGGCTGAGCGATCGCTTCGCAGGTCAGGCAACCCGCCCGGCGCGGCAGGGCGATGGCGTCGAGCGCGCAGTGCCAGGCGTCGTACATCATCAGCGTGCCCGAAAGGCTCGGCCCCGTGCCCAGGATCTCCTTGATCACCTCGATGGCCTGCATCGAGCCGAGCGCGCCGACCGCCGGGCCGAGCACGCCGATTTCGGAGCAGGACGGGGTCACCGCCGCCGGAGGCGCGTCCGGGAACAGGCAACGGTAGCAAGGGTGCGGCCGGCCGAGATAGGCCTTGAAGGTGGTAAGCAGCCCGTCGGTGAGCTGTACCGCGGCGCTGACCAGCGGGATCCGTGCCGCAAGGCAGGCCGAATGCACGGCGTCCCGGGTGGCGAAATTGTCGCTGCCGTCCGCGACGATATCGTAGTCGCGCACCAGCCCTGCCGCGTTCTCCGCGCTGATGGGCATGTCGTGGCGGATGATCGCAACATGCGGGTTGAGCGCGCGCAGCGACCTCTCGGCGCTCTCGGTCTTGGGCATGTCGAGCCGCTCGACCGAATGCAGGATCTGCCGGTGCAGGTTGGAGATCTCGACATAGTCGAAATCGACGATGCCCAGCGTGCCGATGCCGGCCGCGGCGAGATACAGCAGCAGCGGCGAGCCCAGCCCGCCGGCGCCGATCACCAGGACCCGGGCCGCCTTGAGCTTTTCCTGGCCGGAGACGCCGATCTCCGGCAGCACGGTTTGCCGCCGATACCATTGCAGCTCCTCGGGACTCAGCGTCTGGGGCATCGGCATTCCGGCGCTCCTCCTTGCATGCGATCCTGGCGCGCTGCCGCTCATGGTTGGTGGGCCATCTGACGCCCGCCCGACGCGGCCGCTGCGGCCGCCCTGATGCGCTTGACCACCAGATACAGCCCGTTGGCGCGACTTGGCGCGAGGCTGCGGCCGACGAGCAGCCGCTCGACCACCTCGGGCGAGTAGGCCAGGATCTCGTCCGGCCGCCGATCGCCATAGAGCCTGAGCAGCATGGCGAGCAGGCCGCGCATCAGCACCGCATCGGAATCCAGCGCGAGCCGCATGCGGTCCTGATCGGCGTCATGCTCGGCCACGACCCAGACCTGCGACTGGCAGCCCTTGACGCGGTTGTCCTCGCAGCAATCCTCCGGCGCCAGACGCGGCAGGCGGCGGCCGAGGCTGAGCACATGCCCGACCCGCTCGGTGAAATCCGCGAAGGCGGCGAACTCGGCTTCGAGTCGCGCCGCGACTTCGGCAATGGGTTCCTCGATCGGGCTGTCGAGCATGGTCATGGCCGACTCCGGCTTGATGACGTTGGTCGTGCAGACGGCTTGGTCAGGCCGGTTCAGGCCCGCCTGGCGCTGGCCGGGCGGGTCGCGATCTGCCCTCCGGTCATCGGCCCGGCGACGCCGGTGGTGAGGGGAAAGCTCAACGGCATGCCGCGCAAAGCGCGGACCGCGAGATAGGCGAAGCATTCGGCCTCGACCGCATCGCCGCGGAAGCCCACCGCTTCGGCTGGAACGACCTCGGCCCCGGCACGCTTCGGCAGCGCCGCCATGATCGCCGGGTTCTTGCGCCCGCCGCCGCAGACGATGAGCTTCGTCGGCCGCTGCGGCAACTGGTCGAGCGAGCGCCCGACCGTGCCGGCGGTGAAGGCGGTCAGCGTCGCTGCCCCGTCTGCCAGCGAAAGCCCCTCGGCCATGTCGGCGGTGAAATCGTAGCGGTCGAGCGATTTCGGATAGGGCGCGGTCAGGTAGGGGTGGTCGAGCAAGCGGGCGAGCCGCTCCTCATCGACCGTGCCGCTGAGCGCCAGTGCTCCGTCGACATCCATCTCGCCCTTGCCGTGGCGCATGATCCAGTCGTTGATCGGTCCGTTGGCCGGCCCGGTGTCGAAGGCGTGGAACTCCTCGCCACCGGCCCACCAGGTGATGTTACCGACCCCGCCGAGGTTCAGCGCGGCAGTTTCGGGCCCCGCATTGATGCCGCGCAGCAGCGCGACGTGATAGCTCGCCGAGAGCGGCGCGCCATGGCCGCCGGCGCGCATGTCGGCGGTGCGGAAATCGTAGACGACATCGACGCCGAGCCTATCGGCCATCAGGCGCCCGTCGCCGAGTTGGCGTGTGTCGCCATGCCGGCCGGGCTCGGGCGCGCGGTGCAGCACTGTCTGCCCGTGGAAGCCGACAGCTGCGACATCGGACGGCGTCAGGCCGGCCTCCGCCATGAAATCGGCCACCGCCTCGGACTGCGCCCGGGTCAATGCCGCCTCGGCTTCGGCGAAGATGGCGGGCTCCGGCCCTTCGAAGCGCCAGGCCAGCGCCGCCTCGACCGCGGCCGCGAGCAGGGCACGGATGTCGGTCTTGTACGGAGCCAGCTTCCAGTGGCCGAACTCCGCCACATTCTCTCCATCGGTGCGGATCGACGCGACGTCGATCATCCCGTCGAGAACTGTCCCGGTCATTAACCCGATAGCCCAAACCGGCTTCATGCGTCGCACTCCCTTTCCGTCCCCAGATCCTGGTGATTCATAGTCAATTCAGCGCGGCGCGCATCACGGTTCATCGCCTCAGGCGGCCAGGCGGTGCTTGGCGTAGACCTGACCCACCGGCTTCCGGCAGGTCTTGCAATGGCCGACGCTGCAGCGGCCCTGCGTTTCCATGCGGTCGCGGAAGGCCAGGCCGCGCTCCAGCACCTGCTCGGCGCTCTCCTCGAAGAGATTGCCGATCACGCCGTGCTGGCCGTGGCTGATGATGCAGATCGAAACCTTGCCGTCCGGCGCCAGGCACATGACATGACCGGCCCAGAAGCAGGCACCGCTCGGCACGGGCAATTTGGGGTTGACGTCCTGCATCATGCGCTGGTGCAGCTTCTCGTCGCTTTCGAGATCCGACAGGGAGGCGACGTCGTGATGCGCGCCGCCGGGCAGCAGCGGCGTGACCTTGACGTGGTCGTCGACGCGTTCGAGCAGGCGCAGGAAAGCCGGATCATAGCTCTCGATCGGCTCGCCGAGATCGATCTGGTAAACACCGACCTTGACGTGCTCGTCGCCCGCCGCCTCCTCGAGCAAGATCTCGAGCCCACGCAGCGTGCGCAGGAACGTACCCTCGCCGCGGTTGAGATCGTGAGACAGCGCGTTGCCGCCGTCGATCGAGACGAAAATCTTGTGCCGGTGCTTCACTTCGAGCAGCTGCCGCGCCCGCTTCCTGGTCAGCATCGTGCCGTTGGTGTGCCATTGCAGCTGGACGTCCGGCATGATGTCGCGCGTGACCGCCAGCAGCTCGTGGAAACGGTTGTTCATCAAGGGCTCGCCGCGCCAGTTCAGGTGGATGGTCTTCACCTCGAGCGCTGGTGAATCCTTGAGTTTGATCAGCGCCTGCTCCAGATCGGCCGGATCGAGGTCGAGCTTGCCGTGACTTTCCTTGGTGTAGCAAAGGCGACACGCCAGATTGCAGCGTGTCGTCGGATCGAGCCAGAGCCAGACGGGCGAAGGAGCGGCCCCCTGGGCGGTGTTTGCATGCAGCATAGGCTTGGCCTCCGGGTTGAATTGCCTTTGCACGGTTGCCATGGCCGACCTGCCTTCCGCCTGGCGCATGCGCCAGGCCTGCTCTTGACGGCAGAAATACTTGTGACGGCAGAAATACTTGCCGCCCTGCAGCGGCCAACCCTGTGCAACCTCGAAACGCCCCACCACGGCGCTCGCTGCGCCGGTCAACCTCCATTCCGCGTTTGATCATGGCCTCGCGACGCGTCACGCGGACGCCGCCTCGACAGCCGGGAGAGATTGTTTTTCGCGTCTTCTAATAGGACCACTTTAGTATCAAACTAATACCACTACGTCAAACGATCCACCGCGCCGGAGGCTCAAGCCGGAGCCCCCATCCGGAGAAATTTCGTCTCGTCCTGTGCCGGCAAACCACCCTCGCGCGGGTAATAGATCGGCACGCACCAATGGTTCGCGGCGGCCCATTCCGTGTTCGGCAGCGAGACGTCCTGACCGAATATGCGATGGCACGGCAATTCGTAGACCTTGCCGGTCGAGACCGGGATCTCATCGAAGACGATGTATTTGTAGAAGCCGCTCGACATGCCGGCGGGCAGGCGCACGCGGTTGGGGTGGAGCGGGTCCAGCACGTCGCGGGCATAGGCCTGCTTCCAGGCCACGATCTCGCCGAGGCGCCGGGTCTGCACCACGCCCAGCGCGGCCCGGAACTCATCCAGACGGTGATTGAGGCTGCGCACCTTGTAGCGCGAGCCGCGCCCGTAATCGCGGTAGCTGCGCAGATGCCGCACCATCTCGTCATTGGTGCTGACGGCGATGCCGCCTTCGGCCGTGGAGATCGTCTTGGTGGCATAGAAGGAGTAGAGGCCAACCTCGCCCCAGCTCCCGGGCTTGCGGCCGTTCCAGTCCGCGCCCGCGGCATGGGCGCAGTCCTCGAACAGGACGATGCCTTTCTCGCGGCAATAGGTGGCGATGCGCTCGATGTCGAAAGCGATGTGCCCGCCGATATGAACGATCCAGGCGAGCTTGGGCTTCACCATCTCGGCCTTGGCGACGAAATCGTCATAGGAGCCGCAGAGATCCTCGCGGTTGCAGTCGTAGAACACGATTTCGGCGCCGGCGAGCTGGGAGGCGCGCGGCGTCGCCAAGAAAGTGTTCGACGGGCACAACACCGTCTCGCCGGCGACGCCGACGAAATCCAGCGCGGCCAACGCGGCCCCGGCCCAGTTGTCGAAAGCGACGGCGGCGAGGCCGTTCCAGTCCCGCCATAGCGCTTCGAACTCCTCGATCTGTTCGCCATGGCTCCAGCGTTGCGAGCGCAGCACCTTGCGCCAGCGCGCCATGACCTCGTCCTCGTCGCGGTCGTCGAAGCCGACGGTGAAGGGCATTGGCGGCGGCGTGGCGACGGACATGGGCTGTGCGCTCCGGTGTTGATCGATGACGCTTGGAGGCGTCAGGTTCTCGAATTCACCAATTTTCTGCAGTTGTAATCTGAAGAGAATACGAATCTATGGTAGTAGTCAATCAGGTTATTATAGTAATTTTACGGATACTATTCCATAAAATAGGCTATAATACTGTATCTTCTGCGCCGACGCCAAGCATCAATGCGCCAAGCGCGCGCCCCTGAGCTTCGTTTTGATTAGCCGCATGCTGACGTGCGGCGGCGATATCGGCGAGATACCGCCCGAAAGGATGGCTCTTCGCCAGCCCGGAGGCGCCGCAGGCCTTGAACAGCCGCGCGGCAAGCAAGGTGCAGCGTTCGGCCGCCATCGTCGCCTGCAGGCGGTAGACCATGCGCTGCGGGATCGGCGCCTGCTCGCCGCGACGGGCATAATCCGTCAGCCGTGCGAAGTTGCGCCCCATCATGACGGTGATCTCGTCGAGCGAAGCCTCGACCTCGGCGACGATGAGCTGGGCCACCGGATCGCGCGCCACGGCCTGGCCGGTGACGGCGACGCGGGCGCGGCTATGATCGAGGAAGGCGTCGAGGAATCCGCGCAGTGCCCCCACGGCCGGCATGGTGATGGTGCGGAACAGCAGTTGCGGCAGCGGCAGCCGGTAGAGTGGGGCCGTGTTGATCGCGAGCCCTGGGCTGGTGCCGAGGAAGCGGTCGACATGCCGGTGCGTGCGGTGCTCGGGAACGAAGATGCTCTCCACCGTGACATCCTGGCTGCCGGTGCCGCGCAGCCCCGTGGTGTCCCAGTTGTCATGCACGAGGGCGTCGGCGCGGGGCACGAGGAAGACGCGCAAATCCGGCGGCGCACCTGGCGCGCCCGCTTCCTGTCCGGCCGTCTCCGGGCTGACACTGCCGGCGAGCATCAGCCAGTCGCAATAGTCGGAGCCGCTGGCGAAGCCCCAGCGTCCGCTGAGCTGGAAGCCGCCGCCGACCGGCGTCGCCTTGCCTGTCGGCATGTAGCTGCAGGCGAGGAGAGCGTCGGGATCCTCGCCCCAGACATCGTCCTGCGCGCGTTCGTCGAACAATGCGAGGTGGAAGGCGAGCACTCCCATCACGCCCTGCAGCCAGCCGGCAGACATGTCGCCTTCGGCGAGCGCTGCCTGGATGACGAAGAAGCTCTCCGGCTCGAGTTCCGGCCCGCCATAACGCAGCGGCTGCAGCAACCGGAACAGCCCGGCCGAACGCATCGCGTCCATGACGATCGGCGAGAGCCGTGCATCGCGATCCCCGTCCCCGGCCTTGCTGCGCAGCAGGGGGATCAGCGTCCGGGCCCGCGTCAGCGCTGCAGCACGAGACTCCTCCGTCGCGGCGCTGGGCGGGGCGGAGAATGATCGAAATACGCTAGCATTCTGCATGGTCACACTCCCTGAGATAGGACCAATTCGAATTTCTCTTCGCATTCACCTGCGGCGTGCTGGCAAGCGGCGGGGCCGTCTAACGATGGATAAAATATCGAATAATATCGGTAGAATTGGACTGTTCAGCTTCTGAGGTGACCAAAATGGGAACATTTGAGATCTTACGCTGAATTCCCGGCGGACATCCAGCGGCAGAAAGCCGTCATAAACGTCGGCGAGAACCCTCTCAAGAGCAATACCTATCCTGTACCAATCTGTCTATTGCGTGGCGGGAAAGAGAACGCCATCCTGAATCGGAGCGGCGCGGCCGCAGGCATGAATCCGGCGGTCGCTCCGGCACAAGCGGTGTCTGCTCGACCGCGTCGAGATCGCTCCGGGAGGGTCGATGACCAACGCCGTTTTCGCCCTGAAGGCCGCGCTGGCCGATCCCGCTCAACTGGAGGCGCGCGCCGCATGGCTTGCCCGCGCCGGCCGACCCATCGTGCTGGAGCTGCATACCTTCGGCGCGCGCGACATCGACACGGCTGCGGGCCTGGCCGCCTCGCGCGCGACGGTGGCCCGGCTCCGGGAGCACCATGCGGTCGAGCGCTTGATCGTGCATGTGCCCGTGCAGCAGGTGCCCGTGGTGACGCAGGTCGATTTCGACGCGGGCCAATGCCAGAGGGCGATTGCCTTCGCGGCGGAGATCGGTGCCGAGGCGGTCGTGATCCATCGCTATTTCGACCTGGTTTTCGGGGATGGCCCGCCCCGCGCATTCTCGAAGCCGGAGGCGATCAGGCGCTTTAATGCCATCATCCGTGACCTTGCCCGTCTCGCGCCCGAAATCAGGCTGCTGGTCGAGAATATCGGGCACTACTCGCTCTTGCCGCGCGACGGCCGGAATTACCTCAGCGGACCGCTCGACCATTTCTTTCCCTGGGAGATCAGCGCCTTCCGCCGCTTCTGCGCGCAGGAAGGGCTGGCCAATGTCGAGCCCTTCGTCGACGTGGCGCATGCCACGCTCTCGGCCAATCTGTTCAACCGCCGCAAGCTGCACTTCACCGAGACGGCGGACGATCCGCGTTTCGCCTGGATCACGCCGGACGATCTCGATCAGGCGGAATGGCTGGCGCCCTTCGATTTCGTCGATCCCGCGATGAGCTATCTTCATATCTCGGATGCCTGCCTGCTTGACGCGGCCGAACTTGCAGAGCCGAACCTGCCTGAGCCGCGTCTCGTCGAGGGCATCGTCAGCGAGGGGCTGGAAATCGGTACGGGCAATCTGCCTTTCACGCGGCTGCCGGAGCGGCTGGGACAGGGGACGCCGACGCTTGTCTTGGAGGTCGAGCCGGGAGCCGGTGAAACGCATGTCGACAACGGCGCCCAGCTCCGCTCGCTCGAGCGGCTCGCGGCGCTGTTCGGCCAGGCGCCGGCGGTCTGAAGCCCCTGATGCCGGTCACTCGCACGAAGCGGGACCGGCATGTCACGCGTCGAGGTTCCGCCCACGCCGGCCCGCACGGGAAGCTTCGCCTTTGGATAAGGGCGTATTCGCGGAATGAATCGATGTTAAAGTAATTTCGTCTGGCATAATCTCGGTCTGCGGCCCCTGAGGCTTTTCAAGCACTGGCGGGGTGGAGCGTGTCGGCTCCCGGCGCAGCAGCACCCGTCGCGAGACGCTGCGGCCGAGTTCTGGTGCGCTTCGCGTAGCGCGGACCTGACAGACGAACGGATGATGACGAAACAGCCGTCGAATCGCGCCCGGTCGACGGTCGCCGAACAAGCATCTGAAGCGGGCGATGCCGTCCGGCGCAATGTGCGGACGGAGCTCCTCGCGGCACTCAACCCCGAAGGCGCTACACCGCGCTATCTGCAGCTCGCCTCGGCCCTTCGCTACCTGATCCAGCGCGACGTCTTTCGCGCCGACGAGGCGCTGGCGTCGGAGCGCGACCTCGCGGCCTGGACCAATTTCGCGCGTATCACGGTGCGCCGCGCCATCGAGGTGCTGCTGCGGGAGGGCATCCTGACACGGCGGCAAGGCTCGGGCACCTATGTCACCCGCCGCATCGAGCAGCCTCTCTCCGTGCTGGCGAGCTTCACCGAGGAGATGTCCTCGCGCGGGCGCCGAGCCGGCTCGACCTGGCTCTCCAAAGAGATCGCGCGGGTCTCCTCCAGCGAGGCGCTGGCGCTGGGCCTGGATCCCGGCGAGTCCGTGCTGCGCCTCTCCCGGGTCCGCACGGCCGAGAACGAACCGCTGGCCATCGAGATCGCGGCTGTGCCCGCCTCTTTGCTGTCCTCGCCGGATCTGGTGGGGGATTCGCTCTATGCGGCGCTCGCGACCGCTGGTTGCCGGCCGGCGCGGGGCGTGCAGCGTCTGCACGCTTCGCTCGCCACCACGCAGGAAGCCAAGCTGCTGATGATCCCGCCCGGCAGCGCCGTGCTCCGGATCGAGCGCCGCGCCTTCCTTGCCAATGGCCGCCCCATCGAGTTCACCATCTCTGCCTATCGCGGCGACCGCTATGATTTCGTCGCGACGCTGCGTTCCAGCCCGAGCGAGGCCAATGGCGAGGGCGAGGGGGTCTGACGCAAGGTTCGCGTAAAGCCACCTTGCCCTAGACTTTTTCCGCCACGATCTTTCGGGCCGGCTCCCAATGGACCGGCGGCTGGAAGGGAGCCGTGTCTGCAGCCTGATCGGCGAAGCCGCGCACCCGGCCGCAGACGCAATCGTCCTTGCGGCGCTGCGGACGGTCGACGGCGCCGAGGCATTCGGCCACGAGATCGAGCTGGAGGCGCTCGAATTTAGGATCGAAGCGCCCGGTCAGCCAGCCGATGACGAAGCCCGCCGCCAGCGTTCCCGCCGTCGTGGTGATGTAGCCCACCGTGTCGATCTGTGGGATCGCGCCGGCGATCGGGTCTGGCCGCTCGCCGCGCGCGACGGCAGCCTCAGCCTCGGCCTTGGCAGCCTCGCGCTCGTCGGTCGACATCATCTCCTGTCGGAAACGGGTCGGGTTTATCATGCCCCGGCACTGCGGGCAGGGATCTTCCGGGAGGAAGCGGACGAGTTGGACGATCTGCCCCGTGACCACCCCGTTCGCGCCTTCGATCAACCCGCCGATGTCGAGCGCCGGCATGGCGTAGCGCCGCGCGATGTCGGAAACTGCGAGCCGGCTCGTATGCTGGTCGGTGCAGCCCATCAGGACATCGGCCTGGATCACGGCGTCGATGATCTCGGGTTGGGGCAGCCGGCCGATCCAGGTCTCGACGATCACGTCGGGCGACATGCCGGCGACATGGCGACGCGCGATCGTGACCTTGGGCACCGCATCCGCCGCGTCCTGCGGCACGCTGCCATGCAGTCTTTCCAGATTGGATTCGCTGGCATGGTCGGAATCGATCACGATCAGGCGTCCGACCCCGGCGCGCGCCAGGATCGGGATCGCGGCCGAGCCGGTGCCCCCGGCGCCGATCAGCGCCACGGTCGCGCGCTGAAGCCGCTGATAGGCCTCCTTGCCGAATGCGCTGGTAAGCCGGGCCACGCGCTCGGGCGGTATCGGAGGGGCGGGTGGGCGCTCGCCACGCGGCCAGGCGACGACGTCGGGCCGGCGCGCCGCCGCCACGCGTGTCGCCTGCCGCCAGACGCCGCCGTGGAAGATCCGGCCCGAGACCGCGATCTCCTTGCCGGTGTCGCCTGCGAGCTCTGACATGATGATGCTGACATAGGGGCGGCCCGGCGCGAAATCGGCAAAATACTCCGCGTAATAACGATCCATCTCATCGTCGATGGAGCTTGGCCGGGGCGGAGCGCCTTCGGGATGCGAGTGGATGATGCCGACGCCAAGCGCATGCCGCTCCGCTGCGAGCGCGATCCGCCGCGAATAGGCGGCCGTGATCTTCACATCCGCGACGCCGTCGTCGAGATCGCCCTCAGCCGGCTCGTCGAGCGCAGCCAGGGTCACGACGAGTCCCTCCGGCGTCTCGCGCCAGCCGAAACGCGCGAAACTCGCCCATTCCTTGCGCGGATAGCGTCGGAAGACGAGGCCCTCTAGGAGGTCGAACTCCGGCGAGGCGAAGCGCAACAGCGCCGTCGGCTCCGCCATGCGATGGAGGGCGTTCACGCGCCGTCTCCGGCCGGCGATCCGCCCATCACATATTGGCGCGTAACCAGGAATTGCTGGCCAGGTGCGAGCGCGACGGGCGCATCCAGCACCAACTCGGTGGGTTCGCCATCGCCCGCCTCGATCTCGACCACAGCGTTCTCCGCCGGCACCCCGAGCAGGGCGGCGATGCCGGCGCCTGTCACTCCCGGCTTGACCTCGAACCGCCTGCGATTGACGAAGATGACGACGGCGCTGGACGTCGTCTCATCGCTGGCGGGGCTTGTCGTGCTGCTCATCGCTTGCCTCCTGGGGATGCTGCAAAGCCTTTGGTTCGGTAAAGCCTTGGGTTTGGTAAGCCTTGGGTTTGGGAAAGCCTTGGGTTCAAACTTATGGGTTCGAGCGCTTGCGTGCGGCACAGCGGCCGCTCGCGAATACCTGCGGCGAGGCAAGGCGAAATCATCGGTACGATTGCCTGCAGCAATACCAATATGAAACCAGATAGCCGCAGCTTGGGGTAGATAGTCAAGGATGGACCGGATCATCGTTAAGGGCAGCCCAATCCGCGATGGAAGCATTGAACGATCGGCGCGGCAGAGGTAATTCCACTCAGGGCTCGTGAAGCGCCCTCTTTGCGTCGATGGCGGCAGCACGGGCTGCTGGCCATGGATCGATATGCGGCATGGGCTGTCGTTGACGCCGGCGATGCGATTGCGGGCGTGCTATTTCCTGCCGACGCCCCTGAGGATTTCGGAGCTGCGGGCGAGTATCGGCGTAAGTGGCTTGCAATTGGTATTATCGAAGATTACCAATTCAGAACCAGATGGACGCTGGCATCGTCCGCCCGATGCACGGGCAGTCTCCATCCGCGCTTGCAGTCGAAACCAGGTCAGTCAAACCGCGTCATGCGCAGCTCTTTCCTTGCCAACCGCTTCCTTGCCAACCGCGCGCTTGATCTCGCCGTCGTCTTGTTTGGCGTGTCGGTGCTGACCTTCCTGATGATCCGGCTGATCCCGGGCGACGCGGTCGCGATCATGCTGGGCGCCAATACCGAGGTGACGCCCGATCGGGTCGCGGCGCTGCGCAGCCGGATCGGGCTCGATCAGCCGGTGGTGCTGCAGTATTTCAGCTGGCTCGGCGGCGTGCTGACGGGCGATCTCGGCGTGTCGCTGTGGACGAGGCGGCCGGTCTCCGAGGAGATCACGGGCCATATGTGGCCGACGATCCAGCTCACCATGCTGGCGCTGATCGTGGGAGCCGGCCTGTCGCTGCCGCTGGGCGTGCTGATGGCGCGCTTGCGCGGCAAGGCCTGGGATACCGCCTTGCGGGTAGGCTCGGTGGCGGGGCTCACCATCCCCTCCTTCTGGCTCGGCATCATGATGATCCTGGCGCTGACGACGCTGGCGCCGGACTGGCAGCTTCTCGGCTATGTCCCGTTCAGCGAAGACCCGCTCGGCAATATCGCAAAGCTGCTGCTGCCGGCGGTGGCGCTGGCCCTGCCGATCCTGGCCAATCTCTCCCGCCTGGTGCGCTCGGCCATGCTCGACGCGCTGCAGCAGGACTATGTCCGCACCGCCCGCGCCAAGGGCCTGCCGGAGCGGCGCATCCTGTACCGGCATGCGCTGCGCAATGCGCTGATCCCGTTCGTGACCAGCGCGGGCATCATGACCGGCTATCTGCTCGGCGGCGCCATCGTGGTGGAGCAGGTCTTTGCCATTCCGGGCCTCGGGCGATTGATCCTGGGGGCCATCGCCGAACGCAATTATCCGCTGGTGCAGGCGACCATCCTCGTCGTCACCTTCGCCTTCGTGCTCGTCAATTTCGTGGTCGATCTGCTGTATGTGCTGATCGACCCGCGCGTGCGGCTGTGAGCGCCGCCATGGCCGGCAAGACGCCAAAGACAGGCAAGATGCCAAAGACAGGCAAGACGCCAAAGCTGCTGATCGTAGCGGCGAGCGCCGTGATTGGGCTCGTCCTCGTCGCGGTGCTGGCACCCTGGATCTCACCTTACGATCCGCTGGCGCAGGACATCCTGGCCCGGTTGAAGGGCCCGAGCGCGGCGCATTGGCTTGGCGCCGACCAGTTCGGCCGCGATCTGCTGTCGCGATTGATCCACGGCCTGCGCGCTTCGCTGGGCATCTCGGCTGCGGCGGTGATCGTTGCGCTCCTGATCGGCGGCACGCTTGGCCTCGTCGCGGCCTATTATCGCGGCTGGACCGAGCGCATCGTCATGCGCTGCATGGATGTGCTCTTCGCCTTCCCGGTGATCCTGCTCGCTATCGGCGTCATCGCGATGCTGGGTCCGGGTTCCGGCCCGACCGCGATCGCGATCGCGGTGGTCTACACGCCGATCTTCGCGCGCTTGCTGCGCGGGCCGGCGCTGGTCGTGGCCGAGAGCGATTTCGTGATGAATGCGCGTGCGATCGGGGCCTCCGACGCGCGCATCATCTTCGTCCACATGCTGCCCAACCTGGCGAGCGTGCTGCTGGTGCAGACGAGCCTGTTGCTCTCGGCCGCGATCCTGGTCGAGGCGTCCCTGTCCTTCCTCGGGCTCGGCACGCAGCCTCCGGCGCCGTCGCTGGGCACCATGCTGTCGGAGGGGCGCAATGTGCTGCTGCTCTCGCCCTGGAGCGCGGTGTTCTCAGG
This sequence comes from Bosea vaviloviae, assembly GCF_001741865.1. NCBI lineage: Bacteria > Pseudomonadati > Pseudomonadota > Alphaproteobacteria > Hyphomicrobiales > Alloboseaceae > Allobosea > Allobosea vaviloviae. The sequence goes on along the minus strand of NZ_CP017147.1, from coordinate 111,429 downwards.
GGTCGCGATCCTGATCCTGGCCTTCGCGCTCAACCTGCTCGGCGATGTCCTGCGCGACACGCTCGATCCGCGCCTGCGAGGCGAACAGTGATCTGCCGCGACGCTACCACCGACGATGTCGCCTGGCTGACCGCAGTGGCGCTCGACAATTATCGCGCGGTCTTCGCGTCGCTCTTGCCGGATTGCGACTGGGCGCCCTTCGACGAGGCGCATTTCCGGGCACGCTTCAGCGAGGCCTGGCCGCGCGTCAGGATCGTTGCGGATGCCGTTCCGCTTGGCTTCGCGCTGGTCACGGATGGGCATGTCGACATGTTCTTCGTCGATCGCAGCGCGCAGGGCAGGGGCGTCGGGGCGAGGTTGCTTGGCGACGTGCAGGATCGGGGTGCGCGGTCGCTCGAAACCTTCGCGGTCAACCTGGCCGCGCGACGCTTCTATGAGCGCGCAGGCTGGCGCGTCGTCGCGCGCTATTCCCGGCCTTTCGCCGGGGCGGAGTGCGATTTCGTTCGCTACGAGCGGACCTGACCGCTGTCAGGTCCCGCTCTCGACCTTGCCGCCCTCGCTGCGCAATTCGCGCACCTCGACGACGAAATCGTAGCGGTCGCCGCGATAGGCCGAGCGGGTGAACTCGACCGGCGTGCCATTGGGCAGGAAGCCGCGGCGCTCGATCCGCAGGATGGCGGCGCCTACCGGCACGGATAGCAGTTTCGCCTCGGGTGCAGTCGCGAGCGAGGCTTGCAGGCGCTGCAGGCCGCGCACGGGCTTGGCGCCGCGCGCCTCCAGCGCGGCGTAGAGCGAGATGCCGACCTCGTCGAGCGAGGGCAGATGACGCGCGGGGATGACGGCGCGCTCGATCGCGAGGGGCTCGTCATCGGCGGTGCGCACGCGCGTCAGGCGGTGCACGGGTTGGTCGAGCGAGAGCGCCAGCGCCATGGCCTCGTCGGGTGTGGGCAGGCCGGTCGCCTTCTCCACCCAGATCGAGCCCGCAGCATGGCCGCGGATCGCCATGTCGGCCGAGAACCCGGCGAGCAGCGCTGCCGGCTGTTCGATGCGCGGCGCGATATAGGTGCCCGAACCATGCTTGCGCGAGAGCAGGCCCTCCCGCAGCAGCACATCCAGCGATTTGCGCACGGTGACACGCGAAATCCCGATCGCGTCCGATAATTCGCGCTCCGAGGGCAGCGCGTCGCCAGTCTTGATCGCGCCGTCGCGGACCTGGGCGCGGATCAATTCGGCCAGTTGCAGATAGAGCGGCGTCGGGCTCGCCTCGATGAGTTGGCCCTTGGTGATGCGCAGCATCAGAGCGTCCCGTCGGCGATATCGGAGAGCGCGACGCGCAGATTGCCGCCGCTGCGCGCGAGAATCCCGGCCGCCGCCTCGGGCGCATAGCCGAGCACGACCAGCGTCGCGAGCTTGATGTCGCCATGCGTGATCTGCAGCGCAGCCGCCGCCTCCTCGACATCGCAGCCGGCGATGCGCGCAACCATCTGCTGCGCCCGCAGCTTCAGCTTGGCATTGGCGGTGCGCATATTGACCATCATGCCGCGATAGACGCGGCCGAGCCGGAGCATGATGCCGGTCGAGATCAGATTGAGCACGACCTTCTGGGCGGTGCCGGCCTTCATCCGGGTCGAGCCCGCGATCAATTCGCTGCCGGTCTCGACCAGCACCGGAAACCGCGCCGCCGCCAGCAATGGCGCGCCGGCATTGTTGGCGATGCCGATCGTCACCGCACCGCGCTCCGTCGCGCGCTGGACCGCCGCGACGGTAAAGGGCGTCGTGCCGCTGGCCGCTACTCCGATCACCACATCGGCAGGGCCGATCCGCGCTTCTTCCATGCGCCGGATGCCGTCGGCGGTGTCGTCCTCGGCGCCTTCGACGCTGGAGATCAATGCGTCCTGGCCGCCGGCCATGGCGAAGACGATGCGTTCGAGCGGCCAGTCGAAGGTCGGCGGCAATTCGGCGCCGTCCTGCACCGCAACGCGGCCCGAGGTGCCCGCTCCGACATAGACCAGTCGCCCGCTCTCGCCGAGAACTTCGGCTGCCGCAGCGGCTGCTGCGGTCAGCGCGGGCAGGGCGCTGCGGACGGCGGCGACGGCGGCCATCTGGCCGTCCCACATCGCTTCCATGGCGCTGGCGAAGGGCCAGGCGTCGAGATCGGTGAATCGGGGATCGACGTCTTCGGTCGCCATTTTGCGGCAAGCTCTCAAGATACCAGTTAAATGCCTTTTACGAATTCAGAGATACCAATTAGTCCAAGCGATCGCAATCGCCAATCCGCTCCAGCCGGGTCTGACGCATCGCCAGGGACAGCCGGATCGCACGGTTTCCCTTCGTCGCCGCCTGCCTCGGCATGGCGCCGCTGACCGGCATGGACGCGCTGGCGAAGGCGTCCCCGGAGTCCATAACAATCTCTAGGCGGCCAGCGTCCGCGCCAGGATGATCGCGCCCGAGACTGCATCGCCGTCGGCGGGCTTGAGGCGATGGCGGACATCGGGCGAGAGCCAGGGTTCGATCGCGCTCGACAGGCCGCCGAGCAGTGTGACGCGCGGCGCGCCCTGGTCGAACAAGGCGCGCACGAGCCCGTCGATCTGCTCGGCCGCGCTCTGGACGATGCGCCGGCCGGCTGCGTCGCCCTGATTGGCATGGCGCATCACCAGGGGAGCGAAGGTCGCGTAGTCCGTCGCCGTGGCGCGGTCCATCCAGGCGACGGCTTCCGCCGGCTCGTTCTGGAAGCGCTGCATCACTTCGCCGAGCAAAGCGGTGCGTTCATGGCGGCCGTCATGGGCCCGCAAGGCGAGCCTGACGGCTTGCAGGCCGAGATCGGCGCCGCTGCCTTCGTCCGAAATCGGGAAGCCATAGCCGCCGACACGCAGCTCGCGCCCTTCGACGCGGCCGATCCCCATCGAGCCCGTGCCGGCGATCACGATCGCGCCGTCCTGGCCGGAATGCGCGCCGAGGCAGGCGGCGAAGCCGTCGCTGGTGAAAGCGATGCCGGCGAAGGGGTGGGGCAGGGCCTGCAGAGCCTCCAGCGCGCCCTTGCGGCCGAGCCCCGCAAGCCCGATGCCGGCGCGGATGGCGCCACGCGCCTCACCGGCAATACCGGCCTCCTCCAGGGCGGCCTCGACTGCCGTCATAATCGAGGCCCAGGCCTTGTCGATGCCGAACCGCGTCGCCGCCGGACCGGAAAGACCCTGGCCGAGCACCTCGCCCGTTTCTGTCTCAAGCCGCGCACGGCAGCCCGTGCCGCCGCCATCGACGCCCAGATAATGACGCGCTTGCCCCGACACCGCGCTCAATCCTTCAATCGGGTGATGTCGGCGCCGCAGCGGCGGAGCTTGACGTCGAGCTGCTCATAGCCGCGATCGAGATGGTAAACGCGGTTGATGATGGTCTCGCCCTCGGCGACCAAGGCCGCGAGAACGAGGCAGACCGAGGCGCGCAGATCGGTCGCCATCACCTGCGCGCCCCTGAGGGGCGAGCCGCCGCGCACCAGCGCGGTCGTCGCCTGCAGCGTGATGTTGGCGCCGAGCCTCTGGAGCTCGGGCACATGCATGAACCGGTTCTCGAATACGGTCTCGCGGATCATCGCCGCGCCGGCGGCTTGCGTCATCAGGGCCATGAACTGCGCCTGCAGATCCGTCGGGAAACCCGGATAGGGCTCGGTGCTGATGTCGACGCCGGTGAGGGCGCCGTCGCCGGAGACGATCAGGCCGCGATCGCCCGGCCAGATCCTGACGCCGGCTGCCTCGAGCACCTGCGCGACCGAGGCCATCTGTTCGAGCCTGGCATGGGTCAGTTCAAGCTGGCCGCCGGTGATGGCGGCGGCGATGGCATAGGTTCCGGCCTCGATGCGATCGGGGATGATCTGGTGTTGCGTTGCGCGGAAATCGGTGTCGCCGGCAATCAGGATGCGGTGCGTGCCGGCGCCTTCGATGCGCGCGCCCATGGCGATCAGGCAATCGGCGAGGTCGGCGACCTCCGGCTCGCGCGCCGCGTTGACGATTTCGGTCTCGCCCTTGGCGCGGGTCGCGGCCATCATCGCGGTCTCGGTCGCGCCGACCGAGGGCGAGCCGAGCACGATGCGCGCGCCCTTCAGCCCCGCATTTGCCTCGGCGACGATCGTGCCGCCTTCGATCTCGATCCTGGCGCCCAGCGCCATCAATGCCTTGACGTGGAGGTCGACCGGGCGCGCGCCGATGGCGCAGCCGCCGGGCAGCGAGACCCGCGTCGCTCCGAAACGGGCGAGCAAGGGGCCGAGCACGAGCACGGTCGCGCGCATGCGCCGGACGGTGTCGTAGGGCGTTTCGCCGCCATTGGCCGGGCCGGCGTCGATCGTGGCGGAATGAGGATCATGGCGCGTGACCGTCGCGCCATGAGCGTGGACGACCGCCAGCATGTTGTCGATATCGCTCACGGCGGGGAGGTTGGTCAGCGTCAGCGGCTGGTCGCTCAAAAGGGCTGCTGCGATCTGGGGCAGACTCGCATTCTTGGCGCCGGCGATGGTCACCGCGCCTTCCAACCGCTTGCCGCCGACGATCCTGAGCCGATCCATGAGGTTCCTCTTGTGACGAGCTGAATGGTGTTATACTGGTCTTGTCAAGACAAGACCACAACAAGGCGGCGTCGCGCCGCGCGAACGGTCCTCAGCCCTTGCATCGCGATCCCTCTCCTTCTTGGCAAGGCCCTCATCTGATCCAAGGCCCGCATCTGATCACGGCGTCGCAGCTCTTCGACGGCGAGCGGATGCTGGGACCGTGCTCGGTCGAGATCGCCGGTGGCATCATCGTCGCGCTGCATGAGCCGGGCGCTGCGCCAGCGGGGCTGCCTGCAAGGCAACTGCCGGCCGGCAGCCTGCTCGCACCGGGCTTCATCGACACCCAGGTCAATGGCGGCGGGGGCGTCCTGCTCAATGACGATCCCTCCGTCGAGGCGGTCCGCACGATTGCCTCTGCGCATCGCCGTTTCGGCACGACCGGGCTGCTGCCGACATTGATCACCGACGCACCGGACCGCCTGGCCAAGCTCGCCGCGATCGCCGGCGAGGCGCTGGCGGTCCCGGGCGTGCTGGGCTTTCATCTCGAAGGCCCCTTTCTGAATCCGGCGCGCAAGGGCATCCATCCACTGCCGCATATCCGCTTGCCCGCCGAGGCGGAGATCGCGCTGTTGGCGCGGTTCGGCATGACGGGCCGTTCGTTCCTGACGCTCGCGCCGGAACAGGTCGACGGGGCCGTCCTGAAACGGCTCGCCGCTGCGGGCATGCGCATCGCGATCGGCCATAGCGATGCAACCGCGGCTGAGGTCGCGGCGGCCGTGGACGATGGCGCGACGGGTGTGACGCATCTCTTCAATGCGATGTCGCAGATGACGCCGCGCACGCCGGGCGTCGTCGGCGCGACGCTGGCGGATGAACGCCTCTTCGCCGGGATCATCTGCGACGGCCTGCATGTCGACCCGGTCAATCTGCGCGCCGCCTTCCGTGCCATGGGGCGCGACAGGCTGATGCTGGTCACCGATGCGATGTCGCTTGTCGGCTCCGACAAGGCATCCTTCCTGCTGCATGGCCGCGCCATCACGCTGGAGGATGGGCGTTTGACCGATGCGCAAGGCACGCTCGCAGGCGCGCATCTCGGCATGATCGAGGCCGTGCGCAACGCGGTCAGGCTGATGGGCGTGACGATCGAGGATGCGCTGATCATGGCCTCGCGGACGCCGGCGCGCTTTCTCGGGTTGGACAAGGAGCTTGGACGGATCGTGCCCGGCTACCGGGCCGATCTTGTCGCCTTTGACGCGACAAGCGTGCTCGCGACCTGGATCGATGGGCGACCCTGACGATCCGCGCTTGCGGCTTCGCCCGCAGGCTGCATAACTCCGGCCGCCTGATTTTACGCCGGACCTTTACGCCCATGAGCCCAGCCTCGCATCTGATCGCCATCGACTGGGGCACCTCATCGCTGCGGGCGGCGCTGATGCACCGCGACGGCACCATCCTCGACCGGCTGCAATCGGGCGACGGCGTCATGGCGATGCTGGGGCGCGACTATGCCGAGCGCTTCGAGAGCCTGTTCGGCCCCTGGCTCGACCGCCATCCCACGGCGACCGTCCTGGCATCGGGCATGGTCGGCAGCCGCCAGGGCTGGTGCGAGGCTCCCTATGTCGCCTGCCCCGCCAGTTTTGAGGATCTGGCGCGCGGCATCGCTTATATCGACGTGGAAGGGCGCGGCCGGATCGGCCTCGTGCCGGGCCTCGTCAGCGATCAGGCCGGGCCAGCGCCGGATGTCATCCGGGGCGAGGAGGTCCAGGTTTTCGGCGGCCTGCGCCTCAATGGGCAAGCCAGCAACGAGCAAGCCAGCGGCGTCTTCGTGCTACCGGGCACACACAGCAAATGGGTCGTGGTCGAGGAGGGGAGGATCGCCCGCTTCCACACTTTCATGACCGGCGAGCTCTACGGTTTGCTCAAGCGGCATTCGATCCTGGGCAAGCTGATGCCGGAGGAGAGCGAGCCGCCTTTCGCTCCCGCCGCCTTCGAGGCGGGCTGCAGGCTCGCGCTCTCTGACGAAGCGGGTGCGCTGCTGCACCGTCTGTTCTCGGTCAGGACGACCGGGCTGTTCCACCGATTCACCAGCGAGGAGTTGCCGAGCTATCTCTCCGGCCTGCTGATCGGCGAGGAGGTGCGCGAGGCGAAGGCACTGATCGGCGATCGTGCGCCCGGTCCCGTTCAATTGATCTGCCGCGAGGATCTGGCGCGTTCCTATCGGCTCTGCCTCCAGGCCGCCGGGATCGACAGCGCCTGGATCGACGATGCAGCCTTTCTCGGCCTGTTCGACATCGCCCGCCGCAACGCCTTGATCGCCTGAGGTCCAGCATGAGCTTTCACGATGCGCTCCGCGCTTTTCCGTTTATCGCCATCCTGCGCGGCGTGAAGCCCGACGAGGTCGTCGGCCTCACCGAGGAATTGATCGCGGCGGGTTTTCGCATCGTCGAGGTGCCGTTGAACTCGCCCGAGCCGCTGCGCAGCATCGAGGCGCTGGCGCGCGCCTTTCCCGACATCCTGATCGGCGCGGGCACGGTGATGAGCCCCGACGCCGTGGCCTCGGTCGAGCAAGCGGGCGGGCGCCTGATCCTGATGCCGCATAGCGACGGGGCGGTCGTGCGGGCGGCCAAGGAGCGCGCCTTGACCTGCGTGCCCGGCGTCGCGACGCCGACAGAGGCGTTCGCGGCGCTCGCCAACGGGGCCGATGCGCTGAAGATGTTCCCGGCCGAGCAGATGCCGCCTGCCGTGGTCGGCGCCTGGCGCGCCGTGCTGCCGCCGGGGACATTGCTCGTCCCGGTCGGCGGGATCAGCCCCGACAAGGTCGAGGCCTATCGCAAGGCCGGCGCCGGCGGCTTCGGCCTCGGCTCGGCGCTCTACAAGCCCGGCATGACACGCGAGCAGATCCGCGCCACGGCGCAGGCTTTTGCGCAGGTGCTCGTCTGAAGCGCGTGGCCTGACGCCCGCTAGCTAGAACCTCTGTTCCCACGAAGATTTTTGCAAAGCCGCGCGCCTCCTCGCGCGGCTTTTGCATGTGGTTGCCTGCATGAAGCGATCTCGCGGGCGAGCGGGACATGTCGGGCCGTGATGGCTCGATTGACTCCCGATCGCAGCGGCGTATATGTTCCTGTTATTGCAACTTAAGTTCCATTTAATGGAACTTTATGAGATGCGCTCGATTGTCCATCCTGCTCGCAGCCGCTGATGTGCTTCGTTGCTTCTCCAGCACGCGTCACGATGTGACGGTTACGGACCTTGTCGCTTTGCTCGACATGCCGAAAAGCAACGCGTCGCGGCTGCTGCGGACGATGCGGGATGCCGGGCTTCTGGAGACGGTCGGCGACAGCAAGCGCTACCGGCCCAGCGTTCTCTTGCATCAGGCTGGGCAGGTCTACCGCTTCTCGGCTTCCCTGATCGATCGCGCCGACGCGGTCGTTGCGCGTGTCTCGGCCGAGATCGGCCATACCGGCTATATCAGCGTACGCCAGGGCACCGACATCATCGGTGTTACCGCTCATCCCGGCCGCCATGCGCTGCGGGTGGTTACAGCGATCGGCGACAGGATCGCGGCTTTCGCCTCCAGCACCGGCCGGGCTTTGCTGGCGCGGCTGCCCGATGACGAGATCCGCCGCCTCTATGCCGGCGGCTTCGCGCCGCCATCGGCCACGGCGCCGCAGAGTTTCGACGAATTGTTCGCCCGCCTCGCGGCCGAGCGTGCCCGCGGCTATGCCGAATCCGAGGACGAGGCCGTCCGCGGCGTCGGCGCGATTTCGGTCGCGGTCGGCGATCCCGTCAGCGGCGACGAGGTCGCGCTCTGCATTTCCTTTCCGGCGGCGATGGCCAGTGCGGCCGAGCGGGCCGCCATCATCGCCTCCCTTGGTCAGGGAGCGGCCGCGATCGCCGCCATCACCAAGGATCCCCGCTTCATCCCCCTCTCATCCTCTATCGCGGAGTGAGCTCCATGAGCACGCGTTGGCGCATCGGCTTCGACATCGGCGGCACCTTCACCGATTTCATCCTCTATGACGGCGTGGAGCGTTCGGTCCGGCTGCACAAGCGCCTGACCACGCCGCACGACCCGTCCGAGGCCGCTTTGATCGGCCTTGAGGAACTCGTTGCCATGGCCGGCATCACGCTGGCCGAGATCGGCGATATCGTCCACGGCACCACGCTGGTGACCAATGCCGTGATCGAGCGCAAGGGCGCCAAGCTCGGCCTGATCACCACCCAGGGCTTCCGCGACATCCTGGAGATGGGAACCGAGCAGCGCTACGACATCTACGATCTGTTCCTGACCTTCCCGGAGCCGCTGGTCTCGCGCGAGCATCGGCTCGAAGTGGCCGAGCGCATCGACCGCGACGGCAAGGTCGTCACGGCCCTGGACGCGCATGCCGTGCGCAAGGCTGCCGGCGAACTCGCCGCCGCCGGCTGCGAGGCGATCGCGATCTGCTTCCTGAACAGCTATCGCAACACCGCCCATGAGCGCGAGGCCGGCCGCATCGTCCGCGAGGCCTTCCCGGAGCTGACCGTCTCGATTTCCAGCGAGGTCGTCGCCGAGATCTGGGAATATCAGCGCTTCGTCACCACGGCGGCCAACGCCTATGTCCAGCCCTTGATGGGGCGCTATCTTGAGCGGCTGCAGCGCGAACTCGCGGCCCGTTCCTTTGCCGGCGCGCTACGCCTGATGCATTCGGCCGGCGGCCTGGTCTCGCCGGAGACGGCGCGTGCCTTCCCGATCCGCCTGCTGGAAAGCGGCCCGGCGGGCGGCGGGCTCGCGACGGCCCTGTTCGGCGAACTCGCCGGCCACAAGGATGTGATCTCCTTCGACATGGGCGGCACCACCGCCAAGGCCTGCATGATCGAGGACGGCCGCGCCGAGATCGCGCCGATGCTCGAGGCCGGCCGCGTCAACCGCTTCGCCAAGGGCTCCGGCCTGCCGATCAAGGCGCCCGTCATCGACATGATCGAGATTGGCGCCGGCGGCGGCTCGATTGCGGCGATCGACGAAGTCGGCCTGCTCAAGGTCGGCCCGCATTCGGCCGGCTCCGATCCGGGCCCGGCCTGCTACGGCATGGGCGGCACCAAGCCGACCGTGACCGACGCCAATCTCGTGCTCGGCTATTATGATCCAGGCTTCTTCCTCGGCGGGCGCATGGCGCTCGATCTCGAAGCCGCTCGCAAGGCCGTCGCCTCGATCGCGACCCCACTCGGCCTTTCCATCGAGGAGGCCGCCTGGGGCATCCATAAGGTCGTGACCGAGAGCATGGGCGCTGCCGCCCGCGTCCATCTCGTCGAGAAGGGCAAGGACCCCCGCCGTTACGCCATGGTCGGCTTCGGCGGCGCCGGTCCGGCGCATGCGGTCGATGTCGCGCGCGTGCTCGGCGTCAGCCAGGTCATCATCCCGCCGGCCTCGGGCGCGGCTTCGGCGCTCGGCTTCCTGGCCGCGCCGCTGTCCTTCGATCTCGTCCGTTCGCTGCCGGTCGAATTCACTGACGGCTTCGACGCTGCTTCAGTCAACGCCATGCTGGCCGAGCTGGAGGCGGAAGGGCGCAAGCATCTTCTCGACGCCGGCGTGAAGCCGGCCGACATCGCCGTCGAGCGCTCGGCCGATATGCGCCTCGTCGGCCAGATGCACGATATCGCGGTCGATCTTCCGGCCGGGACGATCGACGCGTCGAGCCTGGAGGCAATCCGCGCCGCCTTCGCCAAGGCCTATTCGGCCCGTTACACCTCGGTCTATGAGGGCGCGCGGCTGGAGGCGATCAATTTCCGCGTCCGCTGCGTCGGCCCTGCGCCGACGCTCTCGCTCTCCGGCGCCACTGGGGGGGGCGAGGCCAGCGCCAAGATCAAGGGCAGCCGCCAGGCCTGGTTCGAGACCGGCTGGAGCGCGGCCACGGTCTATGACCGCTATGCGCTGCGTCCCGGCGACCACATCAGCGGGCCGGCCATCATCGAGGAGCGCGAGGCGACGACGATCGTGCCGCCGGGCGACACGGTGGCGATCGACGAGGTCATGAACCTGCTGATCAGCGTCGCCAGCACCAGCGCGGCCGAAGTCACCATCACCGCCGACATGCCGATGGCGGAAGCGGCGCGCCGCATCGAGGCCGATCCGATCTCGCTCGAGATCATGTGGAGCCGCCTCGTCAACGTCGTCGAGGAGATGTGGCTGACCGTCTGCCGCACCGCCTTCTCGCTGGTGATCTCGGAATCACAGGACTTCGCCTGCGAATTGCTCGATCCGGAGGGCGAGACGCTGGCGCATAGCCCGCGCGCCATGCCGGTGTTCAACCTGACGCTGCCGCGCGCGGTCAAGGCGCTGCTGGAGCGCTACCCGGCCGAGACGCTGAAGCCCGGCGACGTGTTGATCACCAACGATCCCTGGCTCTGCGCCGGCCATCTCTTCGACATCGCCATCGTCACGCCGGTCTTCCTCGGCGAGCGCGTCGTCGGCCTGATGGGTACCGTAGGCCATGTCTCCGACATCGGCGGCACCAAGGACTCGTTGCGGGCCCGCGAGATCTATGAGGAAGGCTTCCAGATCCCGCCGATGAAGCTCTACGAGGCTGGCCGGATCAACGAAACGCTGGTCAGGCTGCTGGCTGAGAACGTCCGCAATTCCGAGCAGGTGCTCGGCGACCTGCACTCCTTCGTGGCGGCCAACGCCATCGGCGCCGAGCGCCTGCAATCCTTCATGGCCGATTACGGTATGCAGGATCTGCGCGCGCTCGCCTTCGTGGTGCAGAACCGTTCGGAAAAGGCGATGCGCGAGGCGATCTCGGCGCTGCCGGACGGGACCTATCACGGGACCGTCTCGAACAACCCGTTGGGCACGCCGATGACCTATCCGCTGGCGCTGACGGTGAAGGGCGACACCATCCATCTCGACTTCGCCGGAGCGCCGCCGCAGCTGGCGCAGGGCGGGCTGAACTGCACGCTGAACTACACCAGCGCGCATGCGACCTACCCGCTGAAATGCATGCTGACGCCGAATGTGCGCGGCAATGCCGGTTGCTACCGCGCCTTCACGCTCGATGTGCCCAAGGGCTCGATCCTGAACTGCGACAAGCCGCTGGCGGTCAATTTGCGCACCCGCACCGGCTGGTACATCGCGCCCAACATCTTCCGGGCGCTGTCGCAGGCCGCACCGAAACAGGTCCAGGCCTTCACCGGCCTGCCCGTGGCGGCCAATGTCTATGGTCGGGACGAGGCCGGCAGCACCTATTCCGACATGCTCTTCGTCGGCGGTGGCCAGGGCGGCTCCGCCCATGGCGATGGCAAATCGGGCCTGCTCTACCCGACTTCGGCCGCCAACACCTCGATCGAGACCTTCGAGGCGCGCGTTCCCGTACTGGTCGTCGAGAAGACCTATCTCCAGGATTCCGGCGGCGCCGGCCAGCAGCGCGGCGGCCTCGGCCAGCGCGTCAAGCTGCGCAAGCTCGCGGCCGACGGCCTGCCGACACTGGTCTCGCTTTATCCTGAGGGCGTCAACAACCCGATCCCCGGTCTGTTCGGCGGCAAGCCGGGCGGCGGTGCCTCGGGCCGGGTGCTCAATGAGGCCGGCGACGTGCTCAAGGATGTCGGCACCGGCCAACTGGTCCAGGTCATGCATCCCCAAGAGATAGTCGAGCTCGTCCTGGCCGGCGGTGCCGGCTACGGCGCGGCTTCGAAACGCTCACCCGACGCCATCGCCCGCGACATCGCCCTGGGCTTCGTTTCGCCTGAGGCTGCCAGGCGCGACTACGGCGTCGCGAGCGGAGAGGCGCTGCAGGACAAGCAGGAGACCAAGTCCGGCGCGTTTGCCTCCGGCTGAGATCATCGCCAATCGGCGTTCAAGCCCGAAAGGGGCAAAGAGGGGGACTACCTATGACTGAACCTACCGGGGCGGGGCCGCAGAAGCACCCGAGCCTGTTCGAGCCGGCGACGCTGGTGCTGATCGGCATCCTCAGCGTCTTCGGCGCCATCATCGGCATGCAATTGCTGGTGTCGCTCGGCGTCACCGCCAACACCTCGCTGATCGGCGCGATGGCGGCGATGGCACTGGCGCGCCTGCCGCTCGGGCTGTTCCTGCGCTACCGCTCGATCCATGTGCAGAACCTGGCGCAGAGCGCGATCTCGTCGGCGACCTTCGGCGCCGCCAACAGCCTGCTCCTGCCGATCGGCATTCCCTTCCTGCTCGGGCGTCCCGATCTGGTCCTGCCGATGTTCGCCGGCGCCTTCATGGCGATGCTGCTCGACGCCTATCTGCTTTACCGGATGTTCGACTCGCGCGTCTTCCCCGCGACCGGGGCCTGGCCTCCCGGCGTCGCCGCCGCCGAGGCGATCAAGGCCGGTGACGAGGGTGGCCGCAAGGCCGTGCTGATGGGTGTCGGCTTCGTCACCGGCATCGCCGTGTCCTTCATCAAGATCCCGCTGGCTGCGATCGGCTTCGTCGGCTCGACCGCCGTCTCGGGCATTCCGATGTCGGCTTTCGGTGTGGCCTTCATCGGCAATATCTGGGCGCTGACGATGTTCGGCATCGGCCTGCTGCTGCGCGGTTATTCCGGCCAGCTCTTCAACAATGAGACCTTCGCCACGCTGATCCCCAAGGGCGATCTGATGGCGGCCTATATCCCGCACGGCTTCATGATCGGCGCGGGTGTCGTGGCACTGTTCCAGGTGGTGCAGCTGCTGATGCAGCGCAACGAAGCCGCCCGGAAGGCCGAGGCTGCCGCGGGTACGTCGGACGCCGCGGTGCGCCGCGCGCTCGGCCTGGGCACCATCGGCTATCTCGTCATCGCCGTGTTCATCGCTGTGGCCGGCGGGCTGATGAGCGACATGTCGATCGGCATGCTGACCCTGTTCGTGCTCTATGCGGCCTTTGCGGCCTATGTGCATGAATTGATCGTCGGCCTGGCGGCGATGCATTCCGGCTGGTTCCCGGCCTTCGCGGTAGCGCTGATCACGCTGATCATCGGCATGCTGATCGGCTTCCCCATCCCGGCTCTGGCCTTGCTCGTCGGCTTCTCCGCCGCGACGGGGCCGGCCTTCGCCGATATGGGCTACGACCTCAAGGCCGGCTACATCCTGCGCGGCAATGGCGTCGATCCCGCCTTCGAGCTCGACGGTCGCCGCCAGCAGCTCTTTGCGGCGATGTTCGCCTTCGTCATCGCCGGCATCGTGGTCCTGGTCTCCTATCAGAGCTATTTCGCCCAGAACCTCGTCGCTCCGGTCGACAAGGTCTATGCGGCGACGATCAAGGCCGGCGTTGCGCCGGGCGTTGCCTGGTCGCTGTTCATGTGGGCGATTCCGGGTGCGATCCTGCAGTTCACCGGTGGTCCCAAGCGCCAGATCGGCGTGCTCTTCGCGACCGGCCTGCTGATCAACTTCCCGATGGCGGGCTGGGCCGTGCTGTTCGGCATCGTCTGCCGGTTGATCTGGGAGAAGCTGCGCGGCGCGAGCGGCGAAGGCGACATGGAGGTCTTTGCCGCCGGCGTCATCGCGGGCGACGCGATCTTCAGCTTCTTCGACTCCGTGCTGAAGGGCTTCAAGCGCTAGAGCAGGAGGCGAAAAAGTGGGAACCGGTTTTTCACAATCGATGCTGCTCTACCTTTTTGATGAGAGACGGATTCAGATTTCAGATCGGATCACTTTGTGACCCGATCTGAAATCGTCCGGCTCTAGCGCCCGAGCCTGCGTGCCGGGGCTCCTCCCGGCACGCAGGCTGCCCCATAACGACGAGATCCCACCATGACGATGACGGCCCGCAAACTCGGCACGCTCACCATCGGCCAGGCGCCGCGCGCCGACATCACGCCCATTCTCGACGCCGTCATCGATGCGGGGACGCCGCGCCGTCATGCCGGCGTGCTTGACGGTTTGAGCCGAGCCGAGATCGAGCGCGATTTCGCAGCCCGTCCGGGCGAGGCCATGCTGATCACCAAACTGCTCGACGGCTCCTCGGTCATCATCGACAGGAGCAAGACGGAAGCGGCGGCGCAGGCCAAGCTCGCCATGCTGGAAGCCGAGGGCTGCAGCACGATCCTGATGCTCTGCACCGGCCATTTCGAGACGCTCTCCTGCGAGCGGGCGCGCCTGATCGAGCCCGACCGCATCCTGCCGCCGACGGTCGCAGCCCTGACGCATGGGGCGCGGCTCGGCATCATCGTGCCGATCCCCGAGCAGATCGCCAGCGAAGCCGGCAAATGGGCGGCGCTCGGCCAGGAGCCGCTCCATGGCGCGGCCTCTCCCTATGCGGAGCCGAGCCCGGCGCTGGCGGAGGCCGCGCGCGATCTCGCCGAGCGCGGCGCGCAGATCCTGCTGATGGACTGCATGGGCTTCGTCGAGAGCCATCGCCGCGAGGCGGCGGAGGCGTCCGGGCTGCCGGTCATCCTGTCCAACAGCCTGATCGCGAAGCTGGTCTCCGAGATCGTCTAGATCTAGCTCCCTGTTTTATCGCATTTTCTTCACGCGAACCGGTGTCCACTTCGCTCGAAAATGCTCTAGGGGCGGCGCGCACTCGCCACGCCGAGACAGCAGATGCCTTCGCCGAGCTTCGCGGTGGCGTTGGGAAAGATGGTGAAGCCGTCGTGGGCTGCCGCGACCGGGTCGCCATTGGCGCGCCGCGCGATCACCTGGCCAGCTGCGATGCGGTCGCCGGTCTTCCAGATCCCTTCGAGACGGTCGCCTTCTGCCTCGCAGAGCACCTGATCGACCATGTCGATCACCGTGCGCTGCAAGGGCGCGAGCGGCGGCGCATCGACCAGCCCGAGATGGCTGAGCGCGTTGCGGATCGCGGCATAGCCGACATTCGCCGAGTTGGGGTCGTCATGCCGGCCGCATTCCAGGGTGACGCCGTAGCCCCCGGCGAAGCGCATATATTCCGTGGTGCCGAAACCCTCCGTGAGCGAGAGCGGCGGCAGGTTCAACCGCTCGCGCGCCGCGATCTGGCGGGCATAGATGGGAAGCCAGCCATGGGTCAGGACGTCGGGGCCGAGGCAGGCGGCGAAGGCCGCTTCCTCCGTGGCGTGGCGGAAGGCTTCGAGCTCGCCGGTGTTGTTCTCGGGGCCGAAGAAGACGAAGGGTTCGCCCTCGCCCTTGAAGGAGTGGATGTCGAGCAGGACATCGTGCTGGCGCAGCAGGGCGCAGAGGCGGTTGCCGATACGGTCCTCGTTATCGGCGGGCAGGGGCTTCTCGCGCAGGTCGCGGTTGAGGTTGCGGTCGCCCTCACGGGTGTTCTGCCGATAGGCCTTGGGATTGGCGACGGGCACGAAAGTGACCTCGCCGCGCAGGACCGTCAGCCGGCCCTCCCGGCAATCGGCAATGGCGCGGGCGATTGCGTCGGGGCCGCAGGTCTCGTTGCCATGGACTGCGCCGAGCACGATCAGCTTCGGGCCGGCCTTGAGGCCGTGGAAGCGCACGCTTTCCAGCGGCGCGAGATCGATTGCGGCGTCAGGGCTGGGTTTCGTCGTCATGGTCGGTTTTGGTTCCGGGAGTCGATCGCCGCTCAAGCGCGGCGCGTTTGCGAGTGGGGGTCGAGGATGTCGCGCAGGCCGTCACCCAGCAAGTTGAGGCCGAGCACGGTCATGAAAATGGCAAGCCCCGGAAAGACCGAGATCCAGGGCGCGGTAGTGATCTGGTCGCGCGCATCGGAGAGCATCGAGCCCCAGCTCGGGAAAGGCGGGCGGATGCCCAAGCCCAGGAAGGACAGGGCAGCCTCCGCCAGCACCGCCCCGCCCATTCCCAGCGTGCCGATGACGATGATCGGGCCGGCGATATTGGGCAGGATTTGTTTGAGCATGATCCGCGTATTGCCGCTGCCGAAGGAGCGCGCCGCCTCGACATAGCCCTGCTGCTTGATCGAAAGCGTCGCCGCCCGCGAAAGTCGGCAGGTATAGGACCAGTTGGTCAGGCCGAGCGCGATCAGGAGGCTGGTCAGGCCGGGCTGCAGGATCGCCATGATGGCGAGCGCGAAGATCAGCGAAGGGATCGAGAGCATCAGATTGGTCAGGCCGTTGACGAAATCATCCCACCAGCCGCCCCAATAGCCCGCCGACATGCCGAGTGCGACCCCGATCAGGGTGTTGATCAACTGCGAGACGATGCCGACGGTCAACGAGATGCGCGCGCCGTAGAGCACGCGGCTGTAGATGTCGCGCCCCTGCGCGTCGGTGCCGAACCAGAACTCGGCGCCGGGCGGCACCTCGGCATTCATCAGGTTGGCGTCCATGACCGGATCTGTATGCGCCAGCCAGGGCGCCAGAGTGCCACCGACGATCACCGCTGCGAAAAGCACGCCGCCGATCCAGAGATTAGCTCTAAATTTCATAGGTTTGCTCGACCCTAGCTGTACTTGATGCGTGGATCGATCAACGCGCAGAGCACGTCCACGATGATATTGACGATGAGAAAGAACAGCACGAGCAGCAGGATGCAGGCTTGGACGACGGGTATGTCGCGCAACGAGACGCTATCGACCAGCAGCGACCCGATTCCCGGCCAGGCGAACAGCTTCTCGATCACGACGGCGCCGCCCATGATCGAGCCGAACTGCAGGCCGAGCGTCGTCAGCACGATGACAGCCGCGTTGCGCGCCACATGCCAGCGCATCACCCGGACTTCGCTGTTGCCTTTGGCGCGCGCTGTGCGGACGAAGTCTGCGTTCATCACCTCGAGCACGGCAGCCCGCGTGGTTCGTGCCAGCAGGGCCAGCGGCGCCACGCCGAGCGCGACAGCCGGCAGCACGAGATAGCGCGGATTGCCGTCGCCATAGCCGAAACTGGGGAACCAGCCGAGCAACAGGGCGAAGGTGTACATCAGCATCAGGCCGAGCCAGAACTGCGGCAGAGACAGGCCGGAGACGGCGACGACCATCGACTGCATGTCGACCCATCCGCCGGGCTTGAGAGCAGCAAGAAAGCCAAGCGGGACGCCGAAGGCGATCGCAAACAGCATCGCGGCCATGGCTAGCTGCAAGCTAGGCCAGATCCGCTCCGACAGTGAGTTGACCACGGGCTGACGTGTCCTGAAGGATGTCCCAAGGTCCAACGTCAGCAGTTTCGCGGCATATTTGCCAAAGCGCACATGCACGGGTTCGTCGAGACCGAACTGCATATTCATCCGCGCCACCGCCTCCGCATCGATGACCGAGCGGCCATCGGACGACTGTGTGGATGCGAAGTCGCCGGGGATCACGCTGAACATCACGAAGACCAGCGCCGCGACGGCGAGCAGGATCGGCACGGCCTGCAGCAATCGCTTGAAGACATAGGGCAGCATGGGGAGCTCCTGGCCATGAACCGCCCGGCGGAACGAGCCGCCGGGCGCAGGGACTTGGCGCGGGAGGGTTACTTCGCCGCAGGCGACGAGGCGTCGATCCAGAGATCCTCGAAATATTGCAGGGCAAGCTCCGTCGCGTTCGGCTGCAGGCCGTGCAGCCAGGGCTGATAGGCCAGCACCGCCTTGTTGTAGTTGAAGAACCAGACCGGCGCGTCGGCATAGACGATCGCATTGGCCTGTTTGACGAGGTCGAGGCGCTTGTTGACGTCGCCGGTGGTGCCGGCCTCGTCGAGGAGCTTGTCGACCGTGGGGTTCTTGTAGGTGGTGTAGTTGCAGGCGCTCTGCGGCGTCGCCGAGTGGAAGCACTTCATCGCCGTCAGCGGATCGGGGCCCGAGGTGTTCGACCAGATATAAGCCTGGAAATCGCCCTTCGCGACGATGCCACCCAGCGCCGAGCCCTCGACCGGCTTGACCTTCACCTTGATGCCGACCTTGGCCAGCATCGGGATCGTCGCCTCGACGATCGGCATGCCCCAGCTCTCATTGGGCGTCGCCGTCCATTCGAATTCGAAGCCGTCGGGATAGCCGGCCTCGGTCAGGAGCTTCTTGGCCTTCTCGGGATTGAAGTCATAGGGCTGCATCGCCTTGTCATAGGCCGGCGAGGAGAGCGGCAGCCAGCCGGTTGCGCGATAGGCCTTGTCGCGGACGAGGCGCTTGATGATCAATTCGCTGTCGATGGCGTGGTTGATCGCCTGGCGCACGCGCTTGTCGGCAAAGGGCTTGAAGCCTGGATTCATGCCCATATTGCGGGTGAAAACCTCGGCGACCTCAAGGATGCCCTTCGACAGGTTGGGGTCGGCCTTGTAGGCGACATATTGCGTCGGCCCCAGGATCGAGACGTCGATCTCCTTGTTGCGGAAGGCGACGTCGCGGGCAGCAGCCTCGCCCATCGGCGAGATCACCAGCTTGTCGGCATAGGGCTTGCCGGGTTTATAGAACTTCTCCCAGCGCTCGAAGACCATGCGCGAGCCGGGAACATGCTCGACGAATTTGAACGGACCGAGCCCGATGGGCTTGTTGAAGAAGTCGGGGGCCTGGGCCTCCTTGGCGGGGTAGATCGACGTCGTCGCGGCGTTGAAGAGGAAGCCGGGCTCGGTGCGCTCGGTGAAGGTCATCTCGAGCGTAAAATCGTCGATCTTCTTCAGGCCGGAGATCTCCTTGGCCTGGCCCTTCTCGACATCGATCGCACCCTTGAGCAGACGAACATAGCGCGCGGCGGGATAGCTCTTCGAGCCGTCCATCAGGCGCGTGAAGGTCCAGATGATGTCGTCGGCGACCATCTTGCGGCCGTTATGGAAGAGCGCGTCGTCCCTGAGCTTGAAGGTGTGGACGAGGCCGTCGGCCGAAACCTCGACGCTCTTGGCGAGCTCCAGCACCGGCTTGTTGTTGGCTGAATCCCAATTGTAGAGCGAGCGGTGCAGCGCCTTGCCGTAGATGTCGTCCTGGATCTGGTTGGAGACGTGGCTGTCATTGCTGACGAAGGACGCCGCATAAGGCGCGGTGAAGCGGATGGTGCCGCCCCGGCGCGGTTCCTGTGCCTGGGCGCCGAAGTTTTGCACGCTGAACGCTGCCAGCGTCAGCGCGGTCGTGAAGACTAATTTCTTGAGCACGGTAGTTCCTCCCAGTTTTTTAAATTCCGTCCCGGCGTTCTTGCCGGAATCGATTACTTCCATTTGGAACTATAACGGAGTTCAGGCGCGCGTCCTCCCTCTCGGAGATGGTTTCAGGCGAGACCGAGACGATCATGGACGATCCGCCCGTTCAGGATCGTCAGATCGCAGCATGTGTCTTTCAAGATCTCGTCGGGCGCCGCCGTCAACAGGTCGCGCGAGAACACGGCGACATCAGCCAGGAAACCAGGGGCGAGCCTCCCCTTCACGGCCTCCTGCTTCTGCGAGAAGGCGCCGAATTCGGTATAGGCCTGCAGCGCCTGTTCGATCGAGACGCGCTGGGCCTCGTCCATCACCGTGCCGCGCCAGGTCTGGCGGGTCAGCATGGCGTGGAAGTTCGGGAAGGGATTTGGGTCGCAGACCGGCGCGTCGCTGCCGGTCGCGGGCTTCAGGCCGAGATCGAACCAGGTCTTGAACGGATAGCTCGGCAAAGCCCGTTCCGGCCCGAGCACCTTGACATAGGCATCGCCGAAATCGTGGATGAAGACCTGCTGCGGGCAGGGATAGATGCCGGCCGCGACCATGCGCTCATGCTGCTTGGGCGTCGAGAAACCGCAATGTTCGACGCGATGGCGCCGGTTCGGATCGGGATGGGCCTTGAGCGCCTTTTCATAGGCCGCGATCAATTGCTCGATCGCGGCGTCGCCGATGGCGTGGCAGGCGAGCTGATAGCCTTTGGCATGGATATCCATGACCATGCGCTCGAGCTCGGCATCGTCCAGCATCCAGACGCCGGTGGTCTTGTCTTCGCCGAGATAGGGCTGGCTCATCCAGGCGGTGCGGCCGCCGGCCGAACCGTCGAGGAAAAGCTTGACCGCGCCGATCATCAGCATGTCGTCGCCGGTGCCCGAGATCAGCCCGGCGGCATGGCATTGCGGCACGATCGAGCGGCCCTCGTCGCCAAGCAGCGTCAGCCAGGTGCGCACCGGCAGGCGGCCGTCACGCTTGGCGCGGTGATAGGCAGCGATCTCGGCAAAGCCCGCCTTCTGGCCGACGGCGGCGTCCATGCAGCTGGTGATGCCGAGCGAGAGCAGGTAATGCCCGGCGCGCTCGATCGCGGCGACGATCTCGGCCTCGCTCGGCAGCGGGATCACGGCCTGGATCGGGGCACGGGCGTTCTCGGCGAGCAGGCCGGTGAGCCGGCCGTTCTGTTGCTCGATCAGGCCGCCTTGCGGCGTCGGCGAGGCTTCGTCGATGCCGCCGAGCGCGAGCGCCGCCGAATTGCAGATCGCGATATGGCCGCAGGTGCGCACCAGCATGACCGGATTATCAGGGGCTGCGCGGTCGAGTTCCTCGCGGAAGGGATGACGGCCGGTGTCGAGCTTGGTCTGGTCGTAGCCGCGCGAGAGGATCCATTCGCCGGGCTTGGCCTTGGCGGCGCGGGTTGCGATGGCGCCGAGCAATGCTTCCAGCGTCGGCGCGGCGGCAGGCTTTGAATCGACCCAGTCCATGGTCAGCCCGAGGGAGACCAGATGGAGATGGGAATCGTTCAGGCCCGGCGTCGCCAGCCGCCCCTTCAGATCGATGACCCGTGTCCTGGGGCCGATCAGCGGCGCGATCTCGCTGTCTTGGCCGGCAGTGAGCACCTTGCCCTGCCAGAGCGCCAGCGCCTGCTTGACCCCATCCTCGCGGCCGCACCAGATCGGGCCGTTCCGCAATACGATATCGGCCTGCACGCTCATGGGCGGGACCTCGCTGCCACTTCGCTCGCCTTGGTCATCGCTGTCCTCCGGTTGTCTTGTGGTTGCCGGCGCTTCACGGCCGGTCGTCGTCAGATGTCGTCGAGCGGGAAGATCGGCCGGCGCACCTTGCGGTAGGGCCGGGTCTTGAAGTTGCGGGTCGAGAGCGCGCCGGTGTCGACCTCCAGCACCTCGCATGCGACGGGCTCGAAGGCGGCGCGGAAATGCTGCATCGATTTGACGATCAGGGTCGATTTGCGGGCCAGATCGACGCCGAGCGAGGTGAACTGGGCGAGATCGATCGCCTGGCCGTTATGAGTGATCACGATGATCTCGACATCATCGACGCGCAGCAGGGCCGAGAGGCCGTAATTGCGCCAGACGCCGCCGCCCATCGGGCCATAGGCGATGAAGTGGCCGTCGGTCAGCGCCACGACATGGGCATCGAGATCGAGCGGTCCGCCGCCCGTCGATGGATCGACCTTGCCGCCGAGCTCGAGCCTGACCCGGTTGCCGACGCCAGCTGCCTGGGCTGCAAGAGCGGCCTGCGGATCGCGGATCGCGTGGAAGCCGACATTGCGGAGCCCGGCATCGAGCACGGCGCGCAGCAGATTGGTCGCGTCGCCATAGGCGCCGGAACCCGGATTGTCGGAATAGTCCGAGATCAATAGCGGCTTGTCATGTCGCCCTTCGCCAGCCTTGGCGCGGGCCATGGCTTCAGCCAGCGGCGTGAAGCTGATCGAGGAGAAATGCCGCTGCTCCCAGGCATAGTCCATCAGCTCCTCGGCGATGGCCTGAGCCTGGCCGCGATCATTGGCGGTGACGGCGACGGAGGGGCCGATATCGTGGACATCGGCGGAGGAGAAGCCGGCCTGCACGCTGACGACCAGCGCCTCGCCGGAGGCCTCCAGGGCGTCGCCTCGACGCAGCAATTCCTTGAAGGGCGGCGAGGTCGTGCGGCCGCCGTCGAGCGCGTAGAGGATCGGGCGGCGGGCGACCGCGACCTTCGGGCTGATCTCGCCGGCCATGGCCCTCTCGAGCAAGCGCGCGCCCTGCCAGCTCCGCTCGTACTGATCGATATGGGGATAGGTGCGGTAGGAGATCAGCGCATTGGCGCTGTCGGCCATGAGCTGCGTCAGGGTGGCGTGGAGGTCGAGCACAGCGACGATCGGGGTATCGGGACCGAGCCGCTTGCGCAGCCGGGCGAGCAACTCGCCCTCGCCATCATCGGAGCTTTCCGTCGCCATCGCACCGTGGAGATGCAGCAATACGCCATCGACGCCGGCGCTGGCGTCGAGGATATGGCCGGCGAAGAGCTCGAAAGCCGCGTCCAAGACGCGGCCGGAGGGGTTGGCACCCGTCACGAGCGGATGAACCAGGTTCCAGCCGAAACTCTCGGCGGCCTCGAAGGCTGCGCCCATTGCGGTTCGCGTGCCACGAAAGGCTTGTGGAATCGCGTTGCCGAGATAGACGCCATGCGCCTCGAAGGCGTCCTGGCCGGTGAGCTGAACACTGAAGGTGTTCGTCTCATGCATGAATTCCGCGATCAGTACGCGCAGCCCCATCGCCTCGTTGCCCTCCCAGAGCCGGATGAAGAGCAGGTTTCACGCGAAAGCCGGTGCCGGCCTTCTCGCATCCTGCTCTGGTCGTTTCCTGTCCCAATACCCTTTTCGACTGTTGTGGCCGGTCGTTCGGGGTGCTGCCAATTCCCTTGCGTGCATGTGCTCCCTGCATTCGGGCGCTTGCCGAGCCCGGGCGGATATGCTCGCCGCCTTGTCAGGCGGCGCGGCTGGTCCCACTCGCCGGCATGTCGCCATGGTCTTGCGCTCGGGCATAGACCTTGCCGAAGCGGTTGGCGAGGAAGGCCTGAAGCGTGATGTCCTCCTGTCGGACGAAGCCGCTTTGCGGGAGCGTGCCATCGGCGAGCAGATCGAGCACCGTGCAGATGCCCGCCGCGGTGGTGATCTGGATGGCGCTGCGCGTCACGCCGTCGACCAGGCCGCTATAGATCTTGTGGGCGTAGGTCTCCTGCACGAGGCGGCCACCTTTGCGTCCGCTCACCGTGACGAAGACGATGACGACGTCCTGCAAGGTGCTCGGCAGTGCGTTCTCGAAGATGTCCTTCAGCACGTCGCGACGATCGGCCAGGCGCAGATCCTGCAGCAGCACCTTCATGAGGGCGCAATGGCCGGGGTAGCGGATGGTGCGGTAGTTCAGCGTGCGGACCTTGCCGGCCAGCGTCTCGCAGAGCGTGCCGAGCCCGCCCGAGGTGTTGAAGGCCTCGTAGGTGACGCCGTCGAGCGAAAACTCCTCGCGCTCCTCCAGCGCCGGGACGAGGACATGCTCGCCATTGGCGATCGCCTCGCAGGGCTCGCAATATTCGTTGATGATCCCGTCCGTGCTCCAGGTCAGGTTGTAGCCGAGCGCGTTGGAGGGATATTGCGGCAAGGCGCCGACCCTGAGCTTGAGCGAGTCCAGCGTGTCGAAATCGCGCGCCAGATCGGCCGCGACGATCGAGATGAAGCCGGGCGCGAGGCCGCATTGCGGGATCAGCGCGGCCTTGGCCTCGACAGCCAGCTCCTTGACGCGCTTCGTGCTCGCGACATCCTCGGTCAGGTCGAGATAATGCACGCCGAGCGGGGCGGCAGCTTCTGCGATCAACGTCGTCAGATCGTAGGGCGCGGCACTCAGCACGGCGAAGCGGCCGGCGAGCAAGCGGTTCAAGGCTGCGGCATCGGCGATGTCGATCGTCTGGGTCGAGACGGTCGTGCTCTTGCGGATGCCGGCGAGCTGAACGTCGGAACGATCCGCCACGACGACGCGGTAATCGCCGCTTCCGCCGAGCAGATCGGCGATCGTCGCCCCGATCTTTCCCGCGCCAACCACCACCACGTCCCGCATCGTCTTCGTCCTCAGCTGCTATTCCTGAAAACGATGGTCGCTCGCGGCTTCATCGGATAGAAGCCATGAACACGACGATTCATATGGCATTTTTCGGCAGATCGCCGTAAGCATTGTACAAGATGACGATCGATCAGACTGACCGCCTCCTGCTCGTGCTCTTGACCGAGAACGCCCGCGCCTCGGTCGCCGAGCTCGGCCGCAAGCTCGGCCTGTCGCGCACCACCGTACAAAGTCGGATCGAGCGGCTGGAGCGGCGCGGCGTTATCGCCGGCTATACCGCGCGCCTCTCCGACGATCATGAGAAGGGGCTGGTCAAGGCGCATGTGCTGATCACGGCGATGCCGAAGCTCGCGCCCAAGGTCGAGACGGAGCTGCGTCGGATTCCCGAGGTCCGGACGTTGCATTCCGTCAGCGGGCATTTCGACATGATCGCGATCGTGGTGGCGCCCTCGATCGGCGAGCTCGACCAGCTTATCGACCGGATCGGCGGGTTGGAGGGCGTCGAGCGGACGATGTCCTCGATCATCCTCTCGACGCGGATCGAGCGCTAGCTGCCGACGCAGGGAATTCCATGGCTTGCCAGGTGCTGGTGCAGCCGCTTTGATCCCAGCCGGCCGTCTCTCAGGATGCGCCGGGTTCAATCACATCAATCAGCTTGCATACCAATCAGCTTGCATACCAAACAGCCTGCTCAAGCAGGTGGCTATCGGGAGAGACGCATGACGGTCGTTGCATTGTTCGGCGCTGGCGGAAAGATGGGGATGCGGCTTGGGCGCAACCTGGCCGGATCGCGTTTCCAGACGCGCCATGTCGAGGTCAGTCAGTCCGGCCGCGAGCGCGTGAAGCAGGCCTATGGCATGGATTGCGTCGACGCGGCCGAGGCCATCCAGGGAGCCGATGTGGTGGTGTTGGCGGTGCCGGACACCGCTGTCGGCGCGGTCGCGCATGACCTCGTGCCGAAGCTCGCCCCCGGCACCATGGTCGTCATCCTCGATGCGGCTGCCCCGCATGCCGGCCACCTGCCTGAGCGCGCCGACATCACCTATTTCGTCACCCATCCCTGCCATCCGCCGATCTTCAACGACGAGACCGATCCGGCGGCGAAGGCGGACCATTTCGGCGGCATCGCCGCCAAGCAGCATATCGTCAACGCATTGATGCAAGGGCCCGACGCGCATTATGCGCTCGGCGAGGAGGTCGCGCGTGCGATCTGGGCGCCGGTGATGCGCTCGCACCGGGTCACGGTCGAGCAGATGGCGATCCTGGAGCCGGGCCTGTCGGAGACCGTCTGCGCTACGCTGCTGGATGCGATGCGCGAGGCGATGGAGGAGGCGATCGCGCGCGGCGTGCCGCGCGAGGCGGCGCGCGATTTCCTGCTCGGCCATATGAACATCCTCGCCGCCGTGACCTTCGAGCAGGTCCAGGGCGTGTTCTCCGACGCTTGCAACAAAGCGATCGTCTTCGGCAAGGACACGATCCTCAAGCCGGACTGGAAGCGGCTCTTCGAGCCGGAGGAAATCGCCGAGAGCGTGCGCCGCATCACCTGAAGGGGCTGACCTGAAATAATCGGGCTCAATTCGGGTGATTGGGCTCCCCATGTAAACACGCGGTCACCCCGGGCGGGGCCCTCGGGTCCGATCTGCGATCAGCCCAAGGATAAACTCCGCGCCGGTCCGGGATCCGAAGCGCGTCATGGTCGGGCTTGACCCGACCATCTCGTAAACCAGAGTGCTCTGGTCATGAGATTCTCGGGGCAAGTGTTCGTTCTTGAGAGAACTGCCCGAGAATGACGCCCAGCGATGGATCCCGGATCTGCGCGGCGAAGCTTACGCCCTATCGCGCGCGCTTTGCGCCGACCAGCTCGTCCCATTTGCGGAAGGCCACGACCATCTTCTCGGGCTTCAGCGGCAGCTCGATCGGATTATTGGCGATGAGGTCGGCATATTCCGGGCGGCCGAATTCGGCGATGACCTTCTGGCTGCTTTCCGGGGCGAGCGAGAGCGGCACGTTCTTCACCGCCGGGCCCGGATAGAGATAGCCCTCGTCATAGGCATAGGCCTGCGCCTTGGGCGTCAGCACATAGGCCATCATGTCGAGGACCACGGCGAGGCGGTCATTGGGGACGCCCTTGGGCACGCACATGAAGAAGGCATCCGAGACCCAGTGGAAGCCTTTCAGGGTCTGGATCTTCGCCTCCTTCGGGACGATGCCGAGCGCGCGTGGATTGATGTCCCAGCCGGTGGTCGAGATGATGATGTCGCGCGAGCCGTCGCCGAACTCCTTCATCGTCGCGCCGGTGCCGGCCGGGTAATATTCGATGTATTGGCCGAGTTCCTGGAGATAGGCCCAGGTCTTGTCCCAGCCACCGACCGGGTCCTGCGGGTCCTTGTCACCAAGGATATAGGGCAGGCCCATCATGAAGGTGCGGCCCGGTCCCGAATTGGTCGGGCGGGCATACATGAAGCGGCCCGGATTGGCCTTGGCCCAGGCGAGCAGCTCTTCGGCCGTCGTCGGCACGGCCTTCACCCGCTCGGGGGCGTATTCGAGCAGGGGGCCTGACGGGTAGTAATTGACCACGACGCCGAAGCCGTCGCCCTGGACCTTATGCAGGTTGAGCGCCGCCGGCTCGTAGTTCTCTTCGATCTTTGGGAATTTGTCGGCGAAGTCGGGCAGGATCTTCAGCCAGAGCTTCTGGTCGAGCCCGGCCGCGAGGCCATCGCTGCCGGTGAGGACGAGGTCAATGTCGGCGCGGCCGGCATCCTGCTGCGCCTTGATCTTGCTGGCGAGCTCAGGTGCGGGCGCCTTCACGAAGGCGATGCGCGAGACCAGCTTGGGGTTGGCCGTGCGGTAATCCTCGAAGGCTTTCTGCATCAGGGCGAGCGCACCACCGACATCGATGATGCTGATCGTGACCGGCGCGCTCGGCAGTGGAGGCGAAGCGGCGAAAGCGCCCGGTGCACCGGCTGCGATTGCGCCCAGACCGCCCAGCACTGTGCGGCGGTTGATGCTCGTAAGATCCTGTTTCATCCGGTCTCTCCCCTGTTGTTGTGACTGGCTAGTTCCAACGCGTTTTCTTCACGCGAACCGGTATCCACTTCGCTCGAAAACGCTCTAATGCACCGTCTCGATCGTGCCGAAACGGCGTTCGATTCTGTCGATCCGCACGCGCCGGACCTTGAGAGCGTCGGACCATTCGACCTCGCTGTCCGCGAGTGCGATGCCATGAGCGGCCAAGGCCGGCGCAAGCACGGCAAGCGGGTGGCGCGAGGCCATCGCGATCGCTTCATCCGGGGTTGCGAGCCCCCAGGTGACGACGTTGCGGATGGCTGCATCGAGGCACAGCGCCGAGCCTGCGAGCAGGGCGGTGCCAGTCTGCCGGACCGAGCCGTCGGCGAGGCGCTCGACGCTCATGCCGGCGAAATCGTAGCGGCCCGGCCCGGCTGCCGCGCCGACCACCGCGTCGGTGACGAGGATCGAGCGTGCAAATCCCTTCGCCCGGATCAGCGATTGCAGGGCTTTGGGATGGATGTGAATGCCGTCGGCGATGAAGCTCGCCCACATCCGATCCTCGGCGAGCTGGGCGAAGATCGGGTTGGCGAGCTTGTGGGCGGTCTGCGGCATGCCGTTGCCGAGATGGGTCGAGAGCGTGGCGCCGGCATTGGCTGCCGCCGCGACCTGATCGAAATCGGCGGCGGTGTGGCCGAGCGCGACGATGCGCCCTTGCCGGGCCATGGCCTGGATCAGCGCCGCGGCGCCCGCGATTTCCGGCGCGACCGTCACCATCAGGATCGGCCGCTTGAGCCCCTTCTGTAGGCGCTCGACGAGTCCGGAATCGGCTGCCGTCATCGCGTCGGGCGGGTGGCAGCCGGCATAGCCGGCGGCGGGATTCAGGAAGGGGCCTTCGAGATGGTAGCCGGGGCACATCGCCGGCCCCAGCCGGCTGGCGGCGACCGCGGCGTCGAGCGCCTTGAAGCGCGCTTCCAATTCATCGGGATGGGCGGTGATGATCGTCGGCAGGCAGGTCGTGACGCCGGTCGCGAGCATCGCTTCCAGCGCCCGGTCCAATTCGGCGGCGGTGATCGTGCCGGAATTGAAGTCGACGCCGGCGAAGCCGTTGACCTGGAGATCGACGAGACCGGCCGAGATCCGCATCGCGCCGCCTCAGGCCTTGGCCAGCAGCGACGCCGCCGGCGGGTCGAGGAACAGCACCGTGTTGGGGTGGGTCTGCAGGATCGAGGCCGGGTGCAGCGGGCTCACCGGGCCTTCGACGGCGTCGCGGGTCGCCCTGGCCTTGCGCTCGTCGGGCACGGAGAGGACGATCAGCTTGCTCGTCATGATCTGCCGCACGCTCATCGAGATCGCGCGCTGCGGCACGGCTGTGAGGCTCTCGAACCAGCCTTCGCCGAATTGCTGGCGGCGGCAAGCTTCGTCCAGCGTCACCACGATATAGGGCTCGGTCGTCTCGAAATCGGCCGGCGGATCGTTGAAGGCGAGGTG
Source organism: Bosea vaviloviae (assembly GCF_001741865.1). Lineage (NCBI taxonomy): Bacteria > Pseudomonadati > Pseudomonadota > Alphaproteobacteria > Hyphomicrobiales > Alloboseaceae > Allobosea > Allobosea vaviloviae. The sequence continues at coordinate 82,834 of NZ_CP017147.1, read as the reverse complement.
GCAATTCTCGCCGATACCGGCGAAGCAGACATCGATGCGCTGGCCGGCGATCAGCGCGTTCAGCCGCTGCGTCTCCGGTTGCGGGTCGTTTTCGCCATCGACAGGGATGAATGTGACCGCTCCACCCAGGGGAGCAACGAAACGCTCGCGCAGATAGCGCCGGAAGCTCGCCGGATGGGCCTCGCTCAGGCCGACATATTCGTCGAGATGGAAGGCCGTGACCTTCGACCAGTCGATACCCTCGGCCGCGACGAGATGCTGCAGCACCTCGAACTGGCTCGCGCCGGTGGCGACGATGATCGTTGCCTCGCCATGGCGCGCCAGCGCCTCGCGGATCGCGGCCGCGCCGAGCGCGGCAGCCTGGGCGCCGAGGGTCACCTTGTCGGGAACGATGCGAATGTCGAGCATGGTATTTTTGAACCGATTGCGCTTGTTTTTGTTTGAAAACCTGTCGATCGAGTTTAGAAAGGCGCACAATAAAGGCAATCGATATTTTTGAACGGCAATGTTCTAAAAGGGAGTGCTATGGCGCTTGCGAGCCTCGACGAGAGCGTCTTCTCCAATGCCCATGAGCGTGACCGCGCCCGGGTCTACGGGCTGGTCGCTACGGGGCTGGCCCAGTCGCGCGCCGAGGCCGGGCGGCTTTCGGGTTTGCGCTCCACCACCGTCTCGCGTGTCGTCGCCGATCTGGCGGCGCGCCGCCTCATCGTCGAAAGCGTTGGGGAAACGGCGGGGCGGGGCCGGCCGGCGGGCGTGCTGATCGCCAATACGCGGCGCATTGGCGGTAGCGTGATCCATGTCGTCAGCCAGTCGCTGATGGGTGCCTTGGTCGACCTCAACGGCCAGATCATCGCCGAGCGGGGGGTCGCGATCTCGCCCGAGGCCGACAACGAGGCGATGTCGCGCGCGATGTGCGGCCTGGCGGCCGAGCTGAAGGAGGCGACGCCGCTCGGCATGGCCCATGCCGGTACCGTGGTTTCGCTATCGGGCCTGCTCGACCTGCGGGAGAAGCGCTGGCTGATGGCCTCGCGCTGGCCGCGCATGCGCAATCTCGACATCCAGGCCCTGCTCGACCGCGTCGCCGGCCCGGTCGAGATCTGCCGCAATCTCGACGCCGAATTGCGGGCTCGGGTCGCGCGTGATCCCGGGCGCTTCTCGGGCGGTACGCTGCTGCTGCATTGGGGCTGGGGCATCGGCCTCGCCCATGCGGTCGATGGCGAGCCCCTGGCGCCGGCCGGTGGCCCGTTCGGGGAGATCGGCCATTGGCGTTTCTCGGTGCTTGGCGAGCGGCGCTGCGGTTGTGGCAACACCGCTTGCCTGGAGACCGGAGCGGCGCTGTGGGCGCTGCTGCCGGTCCTGCGCGGCCATTGGCCCGAGCTTGACGAGGATGAGGCCGATCTCGGCGAGCAGTTCTCCGGCCGCGACCTGATGCGCGTGCCCGAGATCGACGCGGCGGCGCGCATCCTGGCGCGGGCGCTGGCCAATGCCTGCCGCCTGCTCTTTCCCCAACGCATCATCGTCAGCGGCCCGCTGGTCGCCAATGCCCGGCTCTGGGCGCATTTCGATGCGCTGTTTCGGGCGGAGGGCGCGATGGAAGGGCTCGCGGTGCCGCAACTGACCAGCGTGCGCGCGAGCCAGGATCACGAGATCCAGGGCGCGGCGGCGCCGTTGCTCCGCCGCGCCACTGAGGCACTCCTGAAGGGGCCGTGATTCAGGACAGCGGCCAGCCCTTGGGCGAGGATACGGCCCGCATCACGCCGCGCAATTCCGCCAGGCCTTTAAGCCTGCCGATGATCGGGTAACCGGGATGGGTCGGCCTGCCGATGTCGTCGAGCAGTTCATGGCCATGGTCGGGCCGCATCGGGATGCGCCAGTTTTCATCGCCCGCGAGGCGGCGGCGCTCCTGCTCCTCCAGCAGCACCGAGACCAGCGCGACCATGTCGGTGTCGCCGTCGAGATGGTCGGCTTCCATGAAGGAGCCGTCCGGCTCCTTGGCGACATTGCGCAGATGCGCGAAATGGATGCGGCTGGCGAAGCGCTTGGCGATGGCGGGCACGTCGTTGTGCGGGCCGGCGCCGAGCGAGCCCGAGCACAGGGTCAACCCGTTGGCGATGCTGTCTACCGCGCCGAGCACGAAGGCGATGTCGTCGCCGCCCGAGACGATGCGCGGCAGGCCCATCAGCGAGCGTGGCGGATCGTCGGGATGGATGGCGAAGCGCATGCCGAGCTCTTCGGCGGTCGGGATGATCTCGCGCAGGAAGCGCGCCAGGTTCTCGCGCAGGATCGCCGGCGTAATGCCGCGATAGCGGTCGAGCATGCGCCGGAGGCCGGGGATGTCGTAGCGGTCGAAGGCGCCGGGCAGCCCGGCCATGATCGTCGCCAGCAGCTGGGCCTTGGTGCTCTCGGAGGCGGCCTTGGCCCAATGCCGCGCGGCTTCCAGGGTGGCGGGAGCAAATTCGGCTTCCGCGCCCGGCCGCTCCAGCATGTAGCAGTCGAAGGCCGCGAACTCGACGATGCCGAAACGCAAGGCGCGGCCGCCGCCGGGCAAGGGATGGGCGAGTTCGGTGCGCGTCCAGTCCAGTACCGGCATGAAGTTGTAGCAGATCGTCTTGACGCCGCAGGCGGCGAGGTTGCGCATCGAGGCGCGGTAATTCTCGAAGAGCGGGGCGAGGTCGCCTTCGTTCAGCTTGATCCGCTCATGGATCGGCAGGCTCTCGACCACGCTCCAGCGCAGGCCGAGCGACGGGTCGGCTGCGATCAGCGCCTTGCGCTCCTCGATCGCGGCAATGCTCCAGACCTCGCCATAGGGGATGTCGTGCAGGGAGGTGACGATCCCGCGCGCGCCCGTCTGCCGGATCTGCGACAGCCCGACCGCGTCGTTCGGGCCGAACCAGCGCCAAGTTTCTTCCATAACGTCTCTCCCTGCGGGCGCTTGCTGCGCCGCCAGTATCTTGTCTCAGTCCCGTGGCGGGCCGAGTCTGCTCTTGTCGAAGGCGTCGACATGCGCTTGTGCGATCGCCTCGATCGCGTCGAAAACGGTGCGCAGATGGGCGCGCATCGCGGCTTCCGCGCCGCTTGCATCGCCGCGGCCGACACAAGCCGCGATCTCCTGGTGCTCCCTGAGGATCATGTCCGACCAGGACGGCGTCTCCAGCGAGAGGCAGCGCACCCGGTCGAGCTGCGCCTTGACGGCCTCGATCATGCTCCAGACCGAAGGGTAGCCGGCAAGGCGCGACAGTTCGGCATGGAAGCTCTCGTCCAGGCGAAAGAAGCCCTTGCGGTCGCCTGCCGCCATGGCCTGGCCCTGCTGCGCGACGAGAGCGTCGAGCCGCGCCTTGCCGGCGGCGTCGATACGCTCGGCCGCCAGGACGACGGTGCGGCATTCCAGTGTTTCGCGCACGAACTGGCTGTCATGGACGGCTGCGAGGTCGATCGGTGCGACGAAGGTGCCTGCTTGCGGCCGCACGAGGAGGAAGCCCTCATCGACCAATCGCTTGAAGGCTTCTCGCACCGGCGTGCGGCTGACCCCGAATTGCGCTGCCATGCGCGCCTCCGACATCGCCTTGCCCGGCAAGATCGCGGCATCGAGGATATTGGCCCGAAGCGCACGGTAAATCTGATCGGCGCTTTGTCCCGCCGTGGAGAAGGTCATTGCATTCTCACTCGCTAGTATACTAGCATACCAATGCCGCGATCAGAGCGTCAACCGTCCTCGGGCGGAAGGCGTCACGGAGGTAGCAAAGGGGAGACCCGGCGCGATGTCCGAATGAAACAACACAGCGGCGGACATGATCGGGGAAGAGGCCATGGCACGGGACAGGACCAGCGCGGACGCATCTCGCCTCGAGTGCGCTCTCCCAGCAGCAGCGCTCGCCGTCTCGCCTCTCAGCGCATGATCGTGCCCGTGTTTTCGCTCGGCCCCATTCCCTTGTTCAACGCTTCGCTGCCGCCTGCTCCAGGCGGCCTGCGCCTGCCCTCAATCCCGTGGCTTCCATGACAATACACGCAGCGAATTTCCGCGAGCTCAGGCTCGATCGACTCAGTCGCGATTTCGGCACGCACAACGCGCTGAAGGACGTCTCCCTGACGATCAAGAAAGGCGAGTTCATCGCGCTTCTCGGCCCATCCGGCTGCGGCAAGTCGACGACGCTGAACCTGATCGCCGGTCTCCTGCCCGCAACGGGCGGCGGCATCTGGCTCGACGACAAGCGTATCGACCCGCTGCGGCCCGAAGAGCGCGGCTTCGGCATGGTGTTCCAGAACTATGCGCTGTTTCCGCATATGAATGTCCGCCGCAATATCGGCTTCGGGCTCAAGATGCGCGGCCTACCCAAGGCCGAGATCGACAAGCGCGTCGACGAGGCGGCCGCGCTGGTGCATCTGCAGAGCCAGGTCGACAAGCTCCCCGGCCAGCTTTCCGGCGGCCAGCAGCAGCGCGTCGCGATCGCCCGCGCCATCGTTGTCGAGCCGCCGCTGGTGCTGATGGACGAGCCCTTGTCCAATCTCGACGCCAAGCTGCGCCTCGAGATGCGTGCCGAGATCCGCCGCATCCACAACACGCTCGGCGCGACCACGATCTATGTCACGCATGACCAGGAAGAGGCCCTGTCGCTCGCCGACCGCATCGTGGTGATGCGCGATGGCGAGGTCCGCCAGGTCGGCGGGCCGGAGGACCTGTTCTCGCGGCCCGATCATCTCGACGTCGCCGAGTTCATGGGCTTCCGCAACGTCGTGGCCGGGCGCGTTACCTCCGTCGAGGGCGGCGTGGCGCAAGTCTCGGTCGGCCCGGCCAGCGTGACCGGGCGGGTTCGCGGCACGGTCGCTGCGGGCGCGGCCTGCCATGTCGCGATCCGGCCGGAAGATCTGAATCCGAGCACCGAAGGCGGGCTCAAGGCGACGATCATCTCGACCGAGTTTCGCGGCCGTGAATTCGTCGGCTTCGCGCGTATGGAGGACGGCACCAACCTGTCCTTCCTGGCTCACACCAAGCTGGAACCCGGCACGAATGTCACGCTCGGAGCCGATCCCGAGCGCGTGCTCGTCTTCGGCGGGGGGGCGGCATGAGCGCTGTTCCCGACACGATCCCGCTGCAGCAGCGGCTTGCGGCTCGCGGCGTCGACGGCTTGACCCTGCTGGTCCTGCCGGCGGTGCTGTTCCTGCTGGCGCTGTTCGTCTACCCGTTCCTTTACGGCCTGGTCTTGTCCTTCAACCCCAAGAGCGGCGGCGCGCTGGCGAACTACACCAAGTTCTTCTCAGATTCGTTCCTCTACGGCACGATCGCGACGACGCTCTGGCTCGCTTTGCCGGTGACGCTCCTGACCTTGCTCTTCGCGGTCCCGATCGCCTTCCGCGTCAGGCTGCTGCAACACCAGCGCCTGCTGACGACGCTGCTGGTGATCCCGATCACGCTCGGCACCGTGCTGGTCGCGCAGGGGTTGTTGAACTATCTCGGCCCGCAGGGCTGGTTCAACCGGACCCTGCTGACGCTCGGCCTGATCTCGACTCCGATCAAGCTTCTGCACAATTACTGGGGCGTCATGCTCTCGCTGGTGATCACCGGCTTCCCTTTCACCTTCCTGCTGACGCTGTCCTATCTCTCGGGCATCGATCCGGCGCTGGAGCGGGCGGCGGCGACGCTGGGGGCAGGCCCCTGGCAGCGTTTCAAGACCATCATGTTCCCGCTGCTGCTGCCGGGGCTGGCGATCACCTTCTGCCTCAGCTTCGTGCAGGCCTTCTCGGTCTTTCCGTCGGCCGTGCTGCTGGGTGCGCCGGCGGGCCCGACGCGGGTGATCTCGATCGCAGCCTATCAGGCCGCCTTCGAGGAGTATGATTATTCGATGGCCTCGGCGGTGGCGATGATCATGGGCGTGGTTCAGCTCGGGATCGTCGTCCTGGTCCTGAGCGCGCGCGGCCTGCTTTATCGCGGCCCGGCCGGCGGCGGGAAGGGCTGACGATCATGGTTGCAGATACCCGCCTCTCGACGAAGCTCTGGGCCGCCGCCAACTGGGCTGTCATCGGCTTCTTCCTGCTCAACCTGCTGGGGATGATCGCCACCGTGGTGACGAGCTCCTTCGCCACGCGCTGGCTTGGGACATGGTTCCCGGCTGGCTGGACCATACGCTGGTACTCGGCCGCCTGGGCCGAGTTCCAGCTCGACGAGGTGCTGAGCGTCACCTTCCAGATCGTCTTCTTGGTGGTCCTGCTGTCGGGATTGATCGGCGTGCCCGCTGCCTATGCGCTGGCGCGGCGCGAGTTCCCCGGCAAGCGGCTCGTCATGCTGCTGTTCCTGCTGCCGCTCCTGGTGCCGCCGATCACCTTCGGCATTCCGTTGGCGACAGTGCTCTACCGGCTCGGCCTCGCCGGGCAGATGTCGGGCGTCGTGCTCGCCAATCTGGTGCCGACAGTGCCCTTCGTCATCCTGGTGATGATCCCCTTCATCGAGCAGATCGACACCAAGATCGAGGCGGCGGCGCGCGTCTTCGGCGCCAACACCTTCAAGCTCTTCGTGCATGTGCTCCTGCCCTTGCTGATGCCGGGCATTCTCGCCTCGCTCCTGCTCGTGCTGGTGCGCACCATCGCGATGTTCGAATTGACCTTCCTCACCGCGGGGCCGACCAGCCAGACGCTGGTCGTGGCGCTCTACTACGCCGTCTTCGCTGCCGGCGTGCGCGCCGTGCAATCGATCGACGCGATGGCGGTGGTCTACATGGTCACGACGCTGATCTGGCTCGTGATCGCGCTGCGCTTCGTCAACCCGACGCAGATCGTCGGGCGGGGAGGGCGACGCTGACGGGAAACTAGCGCAGCCGGCGCGGCGCCGGCTGCGGAGGGATGAATTCAAGGCCCCGGCGTGCCCTGTCAAAGGGGGCGGATAGAGGGTCGAACCTTCAGGGAGAGAGCCATGACAAATTCGACATATCCGACACGCAGACGCGTCGTGGCCGGCGCGGCGGGACTTGCCGCGCTGGCAGCGACGGGGGCCCGCGCCCAGGCCGCGCCGGTGGCGCTCAACATCATCGATGTCGCGGGCAATCTGCAATTGACGCAGGCCGCGATCGAGCGCTTCGGCAAAGACAATCCCAAGCTGATCTCGCGATTGAATTTTTCGCGGGCACCCTCACCGGAACTGCCGGCGAAGCTCAAGGCGCAGCAGGAGGCCAACCGCGTCGATATCGACCTCGTCCTGACCGGGCCGGGCGCGATGTCGGACGGCATCCAGCAGGGCCTGTGGGTCGATGTCTGGAAATCGCATACGGCGAAACTGCCCAAGGCCGAGGAGGTCTATCACGAGCAGGCGCTGATGATGCAGCGCAATTTTGGCCAGAACGAAGGCGTCGCCGTCGTCTATTCGCCGTCGGGCCCGCTTTTCGAATATGCGCCCGAACGCCTCAAGGTCGTGCCCAAGACGGCCGAGGAGTTCCTGGCTTACGTCAAGCAGAACCCGAAGCGCTTCACCTATGCCCGGCCGGTCAATTCCGGCCCCGGCTGGACCTTCCTGCAGGGCCTGCCTTACATCCTGAACGACACCGATCCGTCCGACCCGATGAAGGGCTGGGACAAGAGCTGGGCCTATCTCAAGGAGCTCGGCACCGGCATCGACTACTATCCAGGCGGCACCACGCCGACGATGAAGGAACTCGGCGAGGGCACGCGCGACGTCATCGTCTCGACGCTGGGCTGGGACATCAATCCGCGCGCGCTCGGCATCGTGCCGAAGGAGGCCAAGGTCTTCGTGCTCGCCAACACGCACTGGATTCCCGACACCCAGTTCATGTGCATCCCCAAGGGCGTGCCGGCCGACAAGATCGCCGTGCTGCTGGCGCTGATGTCGCATATGCTGAAGCCCGAGGCGCAGGCCGCGACCTATGACAAGGGCTATTTCTACCCAGGGCCGGCGGTGAAGGGCGTAACGCTTGCCATGGCGCCGCAGGAGAGCCGCGACGTCCTCAAGGAATATGGCCGGCCGGAATATGACGACCTCATCGCCAAGCTGCCGACCAGGCCGCCCTTGACGCCGGAGCGTCTCGTCGCCGCCTTCCGGCGCTGGGACCAGGAGATCGGCGTCGGGCACGGAGCACCGAAATAGGATGCGCTTCGCCGCTGCAGGGCTGGACCACCGCCATATCTTCCACATGGTGGGCGGACTCATCGAGGCCGGCGCGCAATGCGTCGGCTTCGATCCGCGGACCAGCGACGAGCGCGTGCTTTCAGGCTTCCGCGAGCGCTTTCCCGCTCTCGCGCCGCGCAGCACGGACGAACTTCTCGACGATCCCTCGGTCGAGCTGATCGTCTGCGCCGGCATTCCCGATGAGCGCGCCGCGCTCGCGATCCGCGCGATGCGGGCCGGCAAGGATGTCATGGTCGACAAGCCCGGCGTCACCACGCTGGCGCAACTGGCCGAGGTCGAGGCGGTCGTAGTGGAGACCGGCCGCATCTTCTCGGTCTGCTTCTCCGAGCGCTTCATCGTTCCCGCGACCATCATCGCCGGCAAATTGATCGCGGACGGAGCGATCGGGCGCGTCGTGCAGACGATCGGACTTGGTCCGCATCGGCTCAATCGCGCGATCCGGCCCGAATGGTTCTTCGACAAGGCCAGGTTCGGCGGCATCCTGACCGATATCGCCTCGCATCAAATCGACCAGTTCCTGCACTTCACCGGTTCGCGCGAGGCCGAGATCGTGGCCTCGGCCACCGGCCATTTCGGCGTAAACGATCTGCCGGATTTCGAGGATTTCGGCGAGATCCTGCTGCGCAGCCCGCAGGCTGGCGGCTATATCCGCGTCGACTGGTTCACCGCCGATGGCCTGCCGACATGGGGCGATGGCCGGCTCACCATCCTGGGGACAGAAGGCACGATCGAGCTGCGCAAATACGTCGATATCGCAGGCCGAGCGGGAACCGACCATGTCTTCCTCGTCGACAAGACTGGCACGCGCCATATCGACGCTTCACAGGAGCCATTGACCTATTTCCGCAATCTCGTCGCCGATATCGGCGCGCGGACGGAAATGGCCATGGCGCAGGCCCATGTCTTCACGGTCTGCCGTTTGGCGCTGGAGGCGCAGGCCAAGGCTGTTGGGTTGCAGGGGAAAACGCCAGGGAGTCTGGTCGCGTGACGGGCAAGGTCGGCATCGCCATCATCGGGCTTGGGCCGGCTTCGCTGCCGCATTCCAAGAGCCTGCTTGATCTCGCGGATCGCAGCCAAGTGCGCTGGGCGGTCAGCCGCTCGCAGGTGCGCGGTGACGCCTTTGCCCGGCAGTTTCCCTTCCCTGTGACGACCGATCTCGACGCCGTGCTGGCGGACCCCGCCGTCGATGCGGCGATCGTTCTGACGCCGCCGAGCAGCCATCTCGATGCATCGGCACGCTGTCTCGAAGCCGGCAAGCATGTCCTGGTCGAGAAGCCGCTGGAATTGACGAGCGCGCGTGGCGCGCGCCTCGTCGAGGTAGCGCGAAAGGCCGGCAAGGTCTTTGGCGTCGTGCTGCAGCATCGCTTCAGGCCGGCGAGCCTTCGCCTCAAGGCGGCGCTGGACGGCGGCGAACTCGGCAGCGTCGAGGCCGCCTTCCTGCGCGTGCCGTGGTGGCGGCCGCAATCCTATTACGACGAGCCGGGGCGCGGCACGCTGGCGCGCGATGGCGGCGGCGTCTTGCTGACGCAGGCGATCCATTCGCTCGACCTGTTTCGTTCGCTGGTCGGCGTTTCCAAGGTCGTCGCGGCGCAGGCCCGCATCACGACTTTGCACCGCATGGAGACGGAGGACTACGTTTCGGCCCTGCTCGAAACCGGTAGTGGTGCGCCCGCGACATTGGTCGCGACCACGGCCGCCTATCCCGGCCACCCCGAGCGCATCGAGATCATCGGCAGCAAAGGATTTGCCGCATTGGTCGGCGGCCGGCTGGAATTATCGTTCCTCGACGGTCGTTCCGAGATCGTCGAGGCCGAGGGCTCGACCGGCAGCGGCGCCAACATCATGGATTTCCCGCATGACGCCCATCGCGCCGTGATCGCGGATTTCCTGGATGCGATCAGGCAGGGCCGCGATCCGGTCGTGACCGGCGAGGAGGCGCTGACCTCTCAGCGGCTTGTCGACGATATCCTCGCGGCAGCAGGCTGGAAGGCTGGCGAGGGAGCCGCGCCATGAGGCCAGGCTCGCGCCGCTCAAGCGTTCTAGAGCGATTTCCGATCCAATTGGATCGTTCAATTGCTCTAGCCTTTTGTTTTGGCGCGTTTTCTTCACGCGAACCGGTGTCCACTTCGCTCGAAAACGCTCTAGGGCAGCCGGGTCTCCGGCCGCAGCCGCACGATCTCGGCGCAGGCGAGCAGCAGATGGTAGAGCACGCGCACCGGAACTGGCTCGATGATGGCCTGCCCGGCGCTGTCGATCTGGTTGACCCAAAGCCCGGTCTTGCGATCGACGAAGCGCTCGAACATCAGGCCCAGATGGCCGTCGAGCCGGTCGGACGCGGCCTCGTCGCCCTCGAACTCGATCCGTGCGACGAGCGCCTTGAGATATTCGGTCTGGGGCCAAAGCAGCGCCGCGCCGTTCAAAACCGCTCCGTTGGGGTCGATCTCGTTGATGACGGGATGCGTCGGGCCCTGATCGCGGTGCCGCTCGGCAAAGCCGTAGAGCCGGCGAGCGTCGATGCGGGCGCTGGCGGAATGCGTCAGCCGCTCATGGTGGTAGAGCAGCCAGGTCCATTCGTAATGGTGGCCGGGCTCGCGGACGAGGCCGCGCGGCTCCGGCCAGGCACTCCAATCCTCGCCGAAAAACTCTCCGAGCGAATCCGTCGCCTCGTCGAGCATGCGCCTGCGCATCAGCGCGACGACGGCGTCCGCGCGGGCGAGCCAGCGCCTGTCGCCGCTGGCCTCGGCCAGAGCGTGGCAGGCTTCGAGCAGGTGCATATGCGGGTTCTGCCGACGCGGCAGGGTGCCCAGCGTATCCTCCCCGAAGCCGCCATCGCGATGGGCGAGCTGCGTCTCGATGAAGCCCATCACCTCTTCGGCTCGCGCCAAGGCCTGGCCATCACCGCTCGCCCTAGCGAACCAGCCGAGCGAGAACAATACGAAGGCGAGATCGTAGAAATCGGACCGCGCATCGACCAGCTCTCCGCTGGCCCTGCAGCGATGGCTGAAGCGGCCATCGGGGCGCCGGCAGGTCTCCCAGAGGAAGGCCATGCCGTGGCGTGCGGCGTCCAGCGCACCGGGCACGCCGAGCAGATGCGCGTGGCTGAAGGCGTAGGTCAGGCGCGCGGTTACCAGCGTGCTGCGGATGTCGCTGCCGGAGGCCGCGCCGCCGGGCTCGAGCATCTCGACGAAGCCGGGCCGCGCGGGGTCGTAGACGCGCGCGAGCCAGCCCGGCAGCAGCGTTTCCCTCAGCCAGCCCGAAAGCGTCTCGGCGGTGTCGGCAGGCATGGCGTCGTCCTTTGCGGGCCTCGGCGGCGGAACATCTCGAAGGTGATGTATCGGGACGCCGCGAGCTTCGACAAGTGCGTGGCGCGACCACGCGTCCTTTCATTTCCGCATCCAGATTGGTGCTGCGGCCGACGACGGCAGGCCTGACTCGACGGAGTTCCAGCCTGACGAAACAACCAAGCAAGGGAGACAAACCATGACAGACGATCAGAGGACAAGGAAGCCGGGCGCTTCGCGCCGGCAATTCGTCGAAGGCGGCGCAGCCGTGCTGGCGACCCTGCCGGCCCTGGGTGCGACGGGCGCCTTCGCGCAGGCGCTGGCACTGCCGAAATCGCCGGTTGCGATCAGCGTGATCGATGTCGGCGGCGCGCTCGCTTTGCTGCAGAAGCCGCTCGAGAATTATCGCGACGCCAAGAAGAATCTGGTCTCGCGCATGACCTTCACCAAGGCGCCGGCACCGGAGCTGCCGGGCAAGATCAAGGCGATGCAGGAGGCCGGCCGGGTCGATATCGACCTCATCATCGGCGGCCTGGATGCGCTCTCGGCCGGTATCGAGCAGAAGCTCTGGGAGCCGCTCCTGCCGGCTCACGCCGCATCGCTGCCCGATCCGACCAAGATCCTGCTCAAGGCCGCGCTCGACATGCATAATCTCGGCGGCGGCCAGGGCATGTGCGTGGTCTACTACCCCTCCGGACCGCTGCTCGAATACATGCCGGCCAAGGTCAAGACGCCGCCGACCACGGTCGAGGAGCTGCTGACCTGGACCAAGCAGAACCCCAACCGCTTCCTCTATGCCCGTCCGGCCAATTCCGGCCCGGGCCGCACCTTCATCATGGGGCTGCCCTATCTGCTCGGCGACAAGGATCCCAAGGATCCGGTCAATGGCTGGGACAAGACCTGGGCTTATCTCAAGGAGCTCGGACAGAACATCGAATACTACCCGACCGGCACCGGCGCGACGATGAAGGAGCTCGGCGACGGCTCGCGCGACATGATCGTCTCGACCACCGGCTGGGACATCAATCCGCGTGCGCTCGGCATCGTGCCGAAGGAAGCCAAGATCCAGACACTGAAGGGCTTCCACTGGGTCTCCGACGCCCAGTACATGTTCGTGCCCAAAGGCGTCTCCAGCGAGAAACTCGCCGTCATCCTCGACCTGATCAGCCACACGCTGACACCGGCGCAGCAAGCCTTTACCTATGACGAGGGCTATTTCTATCCGGGTCCGGCCGTGAAGGACGTGCCGCTCTCGATGGCGCCGGAAAGCAGCCAGAAGGCGATCGCCGAATATGGCCGGCCCGAATATGCCGACCTGATCGCCAATAATCCGATCGAGACGCCGCTGACGCCCGACAAGATGGTGGTGGCCTTCCGCCGTTGGGACGAGGAAGTCGGCACCAAGCGGAAATAAGTCTTCCGCTGGCCGGTTCAGCCCGAAACGAGAAGGCGGCGCGGTTCATCCGCGCCGCCTTTTTCGTATGGGCTCGGTCTCTCGGCTCAGGCGGCTTGCGCGAGGAAGCGCTCGGCGTAGTGGCAGGCGACGAGGCGCTGGTCGAGCTCCCGGGCCGGCGGGCGCTCGCTGCGGCAAAGATCCGTCACATGCGGGCAGCGGGTCGAGAAGACGCAGCCCTTGGGCGGGTTCAGCGGCGAGGGCAATTCGCCCTTCAGCACGATGCGCTCGCGCTTTTCCGTGGTGACGCGCGGCGTCGAGGCGAGCAGAGCCTGGGTATAGGGGTGCAGCGGGCGGGCGAAGATGGCCTGCTTGGGGCCGTGCTCGATGGCATGGCCGAGATACATCACCATCACGTCATGGGCGATGTGCCGGACGACGCCGAGATCATGCGAGATGAAGAGATAAGCCAGCCCGAACTCGTCCTGGATGTCGGCGAGCAGGTTGAGCACCTGGGCCTGGATCGAGACGTCGAGCGCCGAGACCGGCTCGTCGGCGACCAGCAGTTTCGGCGAGAGGATCAGCGAGCGGGCGATCGCGATGCGCTGGCGCTGGCCGCCTGAGAACATATGCGGGTAGCGGCTGTAATGCTCGGGGCGCAGGCCGACCTTGGCCATGATAGCGCGCGCCTTCTCGGTGCGCTCGGCCTTGCTCAGCTTGGTGTTGATCAGCAGCGGCTCCTCAAGGATCGCGCCGATGCGCTTGCGCGGATTGAGCGAGCCGTAAGGGTTCTGGAAGACCATCTGCACCGTACGGCGCAGCCTCGTCCTTTCGGAAGAAGGCGGGTGGATCGCGTCGAGGCCGTCGAGCGTCAGCGTGCCCGATGTCGGGGTCTCGATCAGGGTGGCCATCCGGGCGAGCGTCGATTTCCCGCAGCCGGATTCGCCGACGACGGCGAGTGTCTTGCCGGGGGCGACGGTGAAGGAGACGCGGCTGACGGCCTGCAGGCTCGCCGGCGCACGGAACAGGCCGCGCTTGACCGGATAGGTTTGCGTCAGTTCGCGCGCATCGATGACCGGGTTCGTCACGGCGTCGTCTCCGGGGCCGCGAGCTGATTGCCGCCGACCGCGCGCAGGGCGTCGCGCTGCGGATCACCGAGCGGGTAATGGCAGCGGATCTGCCCGTCCTGCCAAGGCCGCAGCTCCGGCTGGACCAGGCGGGAATGGTCGGTGGCATAGGCGCAGCGCGGGCTGAACAGGCAGCCCTTGGGCCGGTCATGCAGGCCCGGCACCATGCCAGGAATGGTCGCGAGCCGGTGCTCGCCCTCGCTGCGCTCGGGCAGGGCGGCCAGCAGCGCGGCGGAATAGGGGTGCTGCGGGGCCGCGAACAGCGAAGCGACGTTGCGCTCCTCCATGATCTGGCCGGCATACATCACCATGATGTGCTGCGCCGTCTCGGCGACCACGCCCATATTATGGGTGATCAGGACCAGCGCCATGTCGCGCTCGCGCTGCAGCGAGATCAGGAGATCGAGGATCTGCGCCTGGATGGTGACGTCGAGCGCGGTGGTCGGCTCGTCGGCGATCAGCAGCCGCGGATTGCAGGCGATCGCCATGGCGATCATCACGCGCTGGTTCATGCCGCCCGACAACTGGTGCGGATAGGCCTTCATCCGGCTCTCGGGAGCGGGAATGCCGACCTGCTCGAGCAGTTCGATCGCGCGCCGGCGCGCCGCCTTGCCGTCCATGCCCTCATGCTTCCTGAGCGTCTCGGCGATCTGGAAGCCGATGGTGAAGCAGGGATTGAGGCTGGTGCTCGGCTCCTGGAAGATCATCGCGACATCCTTGCCGGTGAGCTTGCGACGCTCCCGGTCGGACATGGCGAGCAGGTCGCGTCCGCCGAACATCAGGCGGTCGGCGGTGATCTTGCCGGGATAGGCGACGAGGCCCATCAGCGCGAGCATGGTGACGCTCTTGCCGGAGCCGGACTCGCCGACGACGCCGAGGATCTCGCCCTCGTCGAGCGTCAGGCTGATGCGATCGACGGCCTTCAGCGTGCCGGCGGAGGTCGGGAATTCGACGCTCAGATTCTCGATTTCGAGCAGCGGCATTGTTCTAGCGTTTCAGTTTGGGGTCGAGGGCGTCGCGCAAGCCATCCCCGAGCAGGTTGAAAGCGAGCACGGTGATCAGGATCGCCAGACCCGGCAGCGTCACCACCCACCAGGCGCGCAGCACGAACTCACGCGCATCGGCCAGCATCGTGCCCCATTCAGGCGTCGGCGGCTGCGCGCCCAGGCCGAGGAAGCCCAGCGCTGCGGCGTCCAGGATCGCTGTGGAGACGCCGAGCGTCGCTTGCACGATCAAGGGGGCGGTGCAGTTGGGCAGCACTTCGCTGAACATCAATCGCAAGGTGCCCGCGCCGCTGACCTTGGCGGCGACGACATAGTCCTTCGAGGTCTCGGCGATGACGGCGGCGCGCGTGATCCGGACATAATGCGGCAGAACCACGATCGCGACGGCCAGCATCGCGTTCATCAGGCCCGGCCCCAGGATCGCGACGATGACGATGGCGAGCAGCAGGCTCGGCATCGTCAGCACGATGTCCATCAATCGCATGATGACGATTTCGGTGATGCCCTTGAAGAAGCCCGCGACCAGGCCGAGCACGATGCCCAGCGCCATGGCGAGCGCCACCACGGCGATGCCGATGACCAGCGAGAGGCGCGCGCCATAGAGCAGGCGCGAGAGGATGTCGCGGCCAATCGCGTCGGTGCCGAGCGGATAGCTCCACGAGCCGCCTTCCTGCCAGGCCGGCGGCTTCAGGAAGACGGCGTTGTTGGTCAGATAGGGCGAATGCGGCGCCAGCACCTCGGCGAAGACGGCCGCCAGCAGCACGATGACGATGACGATAAGGCCGGCAACCGCGCCGCGATTGGCGCTGAAATAGCTCCAGAACTCGCGCAAGGGATGAGGCGGGGCGCCCGCCGGGACGGTTGCGCTCGGGGCTTCCAGGGTTTCAGCGGTCATGGTTCAGCGCCCCTCAACGTGCATGGCGGATGCGGGGGTTGATCAGGCCGTAAAGCAGATCGACGAACAGATTGACGCTCATCACCACGACGCCGATCAAGAGCGTGCCGCCTTGCAGGATCGGGTAGTCGCGCCGGCTGATCGCCTCGATCAGCCATTTGCCGATGCCCGGCCAGGAGAAGATCGTCTCGGTCAGGATCGCGCCGGTGAACAGCACGCCGACCTGCAGGCCGATCACCGTGATCACCGGAATCAAAGCGTTGCGCAGGGCGTGCAGCGCGACGACGCGCAACGGCGCCATGCCCTTGGCGCGCGCAGTGCGGATATAGTCCTCGCCCAGCACCTCCAGCATGGCCGAACGCGTCATGCGTGCGATCACGGCAAGCGGCACGGTGCCGAGCACGATCGAGGGCAGAACGAGATGCGACAGCGCCGATTTGAAGGCGTCCCAATCGCCCGCCAGCAGGCTGTCGACGGTGAGGAAACCGGTGACGGGCTCGATGTAATATTGAACCGCGATGCGGCCCGAGACCGGCGTGATACCGAGCTGGACCGAAAACAGCAGGATCAGCAGCAGGCCCCACCAGAAGATCGGCATCGAATAGCCCGTCAGCGACAGGCCCATCACGCCGTGGTCGAAGATGGAGTTTCGCTTGACCGCGGCGATGATGCCGGCGGGCAGTCCGATCGCGAGCGCGATGAAGATGGCGCAGAGCGCGAGCTCGATCGTCGCCGGGAAAAGCGCGTTGAATTCCGAGATCACGCTCTCGCGGGTGACGATCGACTTGCCGAGATCGCCATGCAGCACGCGGCCGATATAGATGCCGTACTGGACGAGCAGGGGCTGGTCGAGGCCGAGCTCCTTGCGCAGCATCTCATGGCGCGTCGCGTCGATGCCGCGCTCGCCGGCCATGGTCTCGATCGGATCGCCAGGCACGAGCCGGATCAGGAAGAAGGCCAGCATCGTGATGCCGATGAAGGTCGGGATCACGAGACTGACGCGTGTGAGGATGAAGCGAAGCATCGGAGCCCCAGTCTTGTCGGCCTGTTCGCCGCGTGAACCGATCGTCGCGACAGATTTTATTTGGTCCTGTTACAACGAGCTCGAGCGCACCTGCAAATCCTGCCTGTGGATTAGGCAATCCGGGCGCGGCGTTGAGAGGGCCGCGTCCGGTTTTTCAGGTCATTTCGCCAGCGAGACGCCGACGAAGGGCTGGCCGCCGAAGAAGTGGATCTTGTAGTCTTTGACGTCCTTGCGCACCGGCGTGAAAGCCTGCGCATTGGCGAAGAGCAGTCCGCCGACATCCTCCTGGAAGATTTCCTGCATGCGCACGAACATCTTGGTGCGCTCGGCCTGGTCGGTGATCGTGTTGGCCTTGGTCAGGAGATCGGAGAACTCCTTGTTGCACCAGCGCGCCCGGTTGGCGCCGGATTTGACGCCGTCGCAATGCCAGCCCGAGAGCAGGATCTGGCTCGGATCGGGATAGTCCCAGGTATAGCCGAACATGCCGACCTCATGGTCGCCGGCACGGCCGCGCTTGAGATATTCGCCCCATTCATAGCTCTGGATCTCGGCCTGGACGCCGATCTTGGCCCAATCGGCCTGGATCAGTTCGGCGGCGCGCCGGCCATTGGGCATATAGGCGCGCACCACCGGAATGGCCCAGAGCACGGTCTTGAAACCGTTGGGGTAGCCGGCCTCGGCGAGCAGCGCCTTGGCCTTCTCGGGGTCGTAGGGGCGCGGCTTCAAGGCGTCGTCATGCGACCACAGCGAGGGCGGCACGAGCGCCGCCGCCTGCTTGCCGGTGCCCTGATAGACCGCGTCGATGATGGCGGGGATATTGGTCGCGTAAACCAGCGCCTCGCGCACGCGCTTGTCGTCGAAGGGCTTCTTCTGCTGGTTGAAGGCAAGGAAGCTCTGATCGGCAATGCTGCCCGAGAGCATGGTCAGGTTGGTGTCGGCCCGCATCGCCGGCAGGTCGCCGGGATTGGGATAGCGCGCGATCTGGCACTCGCCGGACTTGACCTTGGCGTAGCGCACCGAGGCGTCGGGCGTGATCACGAAGATCAGGTCGTTGACCAGCGCCATGCGGTCGCGATTGCCGACTGCCTTGGTCCAATGGTCCGGCACCGCCTTGAAGCGGATCGTCGCATCCTTCTGATAGATGACGAGGGAGAAGGGGCCGGTGCCGATCGGCGCCTGATTGACCTGCTCGGGCGTGCCCGCCTTCATCATCGCATCGGCATATTCGGCCGAGAGGATCGACATCGGCTCGACCGAGAGCGCGCTCAGGAGCGGTGCGTAGGGCTTGGTCAGCGTGAGCTTGAGGGTGTAGTCGTCGAGCTTCTCGACCGCCTTCAGGCTCGGCTTCACGATCTCGCCGAAGAATTGGTAATTCGAGCCGCCGACTTTGTAATAGGGGTGGTTCTCGTCGAACATCCGCGTGATCGTGAAGACCGCGTCGTCGGCGTTGAAGTCGCGCGTCGGCGTGAAGATCTTGCTGGAGTGCCACTTCACGCCGCGGCGCAGCTTGAAGGTGTAGGTCAGGCCGTCATCCGAGATCGTCCAGGATTCGGCGAGGCTGGGAATGATCTGCGAGCCGCCGCGCTCGGTCGTGACCAGCTTGTCGTAGATCTGGGCCGCGACATCATAGGCGGTGTTCTGCGACGAGAATTGCGGATTGAGGAAATCGGGACTCGCTTCGGAACAGACGACGAGGGTTTGCGCGCCAGCCGTACTCGGCTGCAGGAGGGCGCTCAAGCCAAGGGCCGCAGCGGCGGCGAACATGCGAACGGACATGGTGGTCTCTCCGAAGACAATCAAAGGCCGAGCAGGATGCGAAAGCCGGTTTCCGCTTTTGTAAAATCCGCGCTGGGCTCTTTGTCTTTTTACGCGTTTTCTTCACGCGAACCGGTAGCTACTTCGCTCGAAAACGCTCTAGCAAAACGGGCGCGGCTCGAAAGCCGCGCCCAACCGTCAGTGCATCAGGCGGGCCGAGGCCTCAATTGGCGATGTCGACGCCGTAGAAGACATGGCGGCTGAAGGGCGAAAGCTTGAAGTCCTTCACCTCCTTGCGGATCGGCTTCAACTGCACCGCATGCGCAATGGTGAACCAGGGCGACTGCTCCTTGAAGATCACCTGAGCCTGGCGATAGAGCTCGGTGCGTTGCGCCGGGTCGGAGATCGTCTTGGCCTTCTGCACCAGCTCCTCGAAGGCCGGGAAGCAGAACTTGGCGACGTTCGAGCCGTTGGTCTTGGCGGAATCGCAGCCGAGCAGGGTGTGCAGGAAGTTGTCGGGATCGCCATTGTCGCCGGTCCAGCCGAGCATGCCGGTCTGGTGTTCGCCATTCTGCATGCGCTTGCGGTACTCGCCCCACTCAAAGCTCTTGATCTCGGCCTTGACGCCGACCTTGGCGAGGTCGGCCTGCATCAGTTCGGCGATGCGCTTGGCGTTGGGATTATACGGACGCTGCACCGGCATCGCCCAGAGGTCGATCTCCATCCCGTTGGGATAGCCCGCCTCGGCCAGCGCCTTCTTGGCGGCGTCCGGATCGAAGGGATCATCCTTGATGGTCTCGTTATAGGACCACATCGAGGGCGGGATCGGGTTGATCGCGGCGATGCCGCTCGACAGATAGACCGCGTCGATGATCGCCTTCTTGTTGATCGCCATATTGACCGCGTGGCGGACCTTGACGTTGTCGAAGGGCTTCTTGGTGGTGTTGTAGGCGAGGTAGCCGATGTTCAGACCCGGCTGCTCCAGGATCTGGACATTGGCGTCCTTCCTGATCGCGTCCAGATCGGCCGGATTCGGATAGGGCATGACATGGCATTCGCCCTTCTGGAGCTTGGCCCAGCGGACGGAGGCGTCAGGCGTGATCGCGAAGATCAGGTCGTCGATCTTGGCCTTGCCGGCCCAGTAATCCGGAAAGGCCTTGTAGCGGATGATCGCGTCCTTCTGGTACTGCACCAGCGAGAACGGGCCGGTGCCGATCGGATCCTGGTCGATCTTTTCAGGCGTGCCGGCCTTGAGCATGGCGTCGGCATATTCCTTGGACTGGATGCTGGCATACTGCATCGCGAGGTCGGAGAGGAACGGCGCCTCGGGCTGGTTGAGCGTGATCTTGACGGTGTAGTCGTCGACCTTCTCGACCGATTTCAGCAGCTTGGGCATGCCCATGTCGTTGAAATAGGAGTGGTTCGAGCTGGTGACTTTGAAATACGGGTCGCTCTCCTTCCACTGCCGGTCGATCATGAAGATGAAGTCGTCGGCGTTGAAGTCGCGCGTCGGCTTGAAGGCGCGAGTGTTGTGCCACTTCACGCCCTTGCGCAGGCTGAAGGTGTAGGTCAGCCCGTCCGCCGAGATCTCCCATTTCTGGGCGAGCGCCGGCTCGACCTTGGTGCCGCCGCGCTCGAACTGCACGATGGTGTCGTAGATCTGGGTGTTGGCGTCGAAGGAGGTGCCGGTGGTGTTGATGCTCGGCGCGAAATTCTCGGGGCTGCCTTCGGAGCAATAGATCAGGGTCTTGGCCATCAGCGGCTGTGCCGCGATCAAGGCCGACGCCGAGAGCGTGGCCAGCAAAATCTTCTTCATGATCAGCTTCCCCAGTTTGTGATCGCGCGGATCGGGGTCGTTCAGGCCCAACTCCGTCCGATCTTTTCATGGGACCATGGCGCGAGCCTCGGCCCGGCCGGAACTTGGTCCCGATTGGGACGGAGCTTATTGGAATGCGAGCAAGCTGGGTAGCGGATTTGCTAGGGTTGCAAGGCGGGGCGTCTTATCCAAATGGCTCAGATGCATGGTACAGGATCGTCTTGACGGCCGTTTCAGCGGCAGAAGTTGGCGCAAGCCTGGTCCCAGAACGGCGTGTTGGCTGCCGGCTGCGGAATGGACGGGCGCGGCTTGCCGCCCGGCAGGTCGGCAGGCGTCGGGCTGACCCTGTCCCACCAGCCATGGGCGCATTGAGAGCGCCAGGCCATCTGGTCTGAGATTGAGGTGCCCTCGCGCGCGAGCACCGCGTCGAGCGCCGCGCAGGTTTCGCGCAAAGCGGCGTCATGCGCGTCCGAGGGCGCGTTGGCGTAGTCGTGGAAGGCCTCGGTGAAGCTCTCCATCTCGCGGGCGATATGGGGCCATTGCGTGCGTTCGAGATTCCAGGCCTGCATCCACTCGGTCACGACGGTCTCCACAGCCTCGGCCTTTGGCTTGTCGGCGACCTTGCGTGCGGTCGTCAGCATGTGCCGCATCAGTTCGGCGCGAGCGTGGATATGGCGGGCGGCGAGCGCGGCTTGCTTCATGCGCGCGATGGCGCCGGCCGCTTCCTGCTGAAGCTCTTCGACGAAATGGGGCATGCAGATCTCCTTGGAGCCTTACGCGAAATGAAGCCAAAGATTTTAATGGGCTCTGTCTCTGTCACCTACGCGCCGTCATCCTGGGCGAAGCGAAGCTTCGACCCGGGATCCATCGTATGGAGCTGCGCTCTACGATGGATCCCGGAGCTGCGCCGCTGACGCGGCTTGTCCAGGATGACGGCGCGGATGACGGCAAGCGATCGGAAGTCTCTGATATCGCTCGGTTCATTCCAAGCCAGCCACTTAGGGCGTGCCGACGTCTTCCGGTCAGGCGAGGGTGGCGAGGCGCTGGGTCATGCGCTCGAACAGTTCATGTGCTTGCACGCCCGCGACGACATGGGCATTGGCCGGGCGTTTCAGCCGGCCGTTCCAGTCGATCGTGGTGCGGCCGCGCTGGGAACCGTCCGAGGTCTCGACTTCGACGAAGCAATCGCGTCCCTCGAACAGTTCGGGCCAGAGCAGGAAAGCGATGACGCAGGGGTCATGCATCGGGTGACCGGCGGTGCCGAGCCCGCCGGGTCGCGGCCGTGTCAGCATGCCGTGGATCGCCTTGCCGGTCGCGGTGCCGAGCGCGCCGATCGCGGCGACCTGTTCATGGCTAGCGAGCGCCTGATGCGTCACGCCAAGGCCCATCATCACGATCGGCCGGCCGCAGCCATAGACGATCGCCGCGGCATGAGGATCGACATAGATGTTGAACTCGGCTGCCGGCGTCATGTTGCCGAGCCCGAGCGCCCCGCCCATCGAGACGATGCGCTTCACCTTCGGCAGGATGTCGGGCGCGAGGCGGAAGGCGAGCGCGAGATTGCTCAGCGGCCCGAGCGGGCAGAGCGTGACGCTGTCATCGGGCGCAGCGCGGCAAAGTGCGATGATCGCCTCGACGGCATGGCCGGGCGCGGGTTCGCCCTGGGGTGGCGGCAGATCGGCGCCGGCCAGTCCGTCCGGCCCGCAGACGAATTCGGCGGTTTCGAGTGGGAAGAGCAGGGGGCTTTCGGCACCGCGATGGACGGGTGTCTCGGCGCGGGCAAGCTCACGGATGCGCAGCGCGTTTGCGGTCGTCTGGGCGACGGGGACATTGCCGGCGACCGTCGTGAGGGCGCGCAGATCGAGCCGGTCTCTGCTGGCGAAGGCGAGCAACAGGGCAACCGCGTCGTCCTGGCCCGGATCGGTGTCGATGATGATCGTCTCGCGCATCGCTTCAGGCCGCCTTGGCGTTGCCGCTCATGATCATATGGGCGATGTCGTCGGCGCTGAGATCGCCGATCGGCCGGTCGACATATTTGCGGCCCGCTCCCATGATCACGACCCGGTCGGCCAGCGCCACGACATCGCGCATGTTGTGGCTGATCAGGATCACGGTGCGCCCGTCCGCCTTCAACTTGCGGATCAGGTCGAGCACCAGCGCCGTCTCCTTGACGCCCAGCGCCGCCGTCGGCTCGTCCATGATGATGATCTCGGCGTTCCAGCGCAGGGCACGCGAGATCGCGACCGCCTGGCGCTGGCCGCCGGAGAGCCGCTCCACCGGGCGGTCCATGTCGGCGACAGTGACCGAGAGCTGCGCGAGGAAGCCGCGCGCCTGCTCCCGCATCCGCGCCTTGTCGAGCACACGCAGGAAGGGCAGCAAGACCGGCCTCGTCAGCTCCGAGCCCATGAAGACGTTCTGGGCGATGGAGAGGCGCGGGGCAAGCGCGAGATCCTGGTAGATCGTTGCGACGCCATGCTTGAGGGCCTCTTGCGGCGAAGCGAAAGCGACTGGCTTGCCGCGCATGGCGAGCGCGCCGGCCGTCGGTTCCTCCGCGCCGGAGATGACCTTGATCAGGCTCGACTTGCCCGCGCCATTGTCGCCGCAGATCGCCACGACCTCACCGGGGAAGATGTCGAGGTCGACCTCGCGCACGGCGGCGACGGCGCCATAGCTCTTGCTGACGCCGCGCAGCGAGAGGAGGGGAGTGGGCAGATTGTCGAGGCTGTCGGTGGACATCACGCGCTCCTTCCTTCTCCCCTCGGGGGAGAAGGTGGCCCGGCGTCAGCCGGGTCGGATGAGGGAAGGACGGATGAGGGCATGTGTGACATCCCTCATCCGTCAGCGCTTCGCACTGCCACCTTCTCCCCATCAAAGTCGGCAACAGCCGACTTTGACACTCTGGGTTGCCCATCTCGGGCAAGCCCGAGATGGGAGGGGAGAAGGCAAGAGCTCACTTCAGGAACTTGTCGACATTGGTCTTGTCGACCAGCACGGCCTCGGTGAAGAGATAGGGGCCGCTGGTCACCGTCTCCTTCGGCTTCTTGTCGACGACGATGGTCTGGATCGCGTCGACCGCCTGCTTGCCCATCTCCTCGAAGGGGATCGAGACCGTCGCGGTGAAGGTTGAGGCCGGGTCGGCGATGCGGGCATAGGTTTCCTTGCCGCCATCGACCGAGACCAGTGGGATCTGGCCCTTCTTGACGCCTTGGGCCTGCAGCAGGTCGTCGATGATGTAGGCCTGGCCGTCGAAGGAGGCCCAGATGCCGTTGATCTTGCCCTGGTTCTGCAGCAGCAGCGCCTGCATGCCGGCGCGGACATCATCCCTCCAGCTCTGGGTACGGGCCATCGAGAACTTGCCGAGCTCCTTCACGCCCTGGTTCTCGGCCAGCACATTGTCCAGCACCTTGCCACGGATGCGCGAGGCGACGTTGAGGTCGAAGCGGGCGGTGACGATGCTGCCCTGATAGCCGAGCTGGCCGAGCAGATAGAGCGCGGCATCGGCGCCGATCTTGTATTCATTGCTCTGGATATCGAATAGCGCATGCGGGCTCGCGCCTGATTGCACGGTAATCACCGGGATCTTGGCATCCTTGGCCGCCTTGAACTGGGCGTCCGCCTCGACCGGCTTGCCCATGGCGATGATGATCGCATCGACCTTCTTGGCGATCAGCGCGTCGAACTGCTCGGCATGCTTGGGCAGCGAGCCTTCCGAGTTCAGCAGCGTCACGCCCCAGCCCTTGGCCTTGGCCGCGGCGGTGGCGGCATTGGCGACGCGCGCATGCGTCTCCGAGGAGAACTGGAAGCCGATGACGCCGACCTCGAAGGCCCCAGCCGATTGGCAAAGTGCGACCAGCGTCGCAGTCGCGACCAGGAATTTGCGAAACCCTGACATGATGAACTCTCCCCCTGTCTTTTAGAACTTACCCTGTCTTTCAGACCTTGAACGCCGCCTTCTTCATCGCGCTGGCCGAGAAGGCGACCGAGCCGATGATGATGACGCCGAGAACGATATCCTGAGCGTAATAGGGTGCGCCCATCATGACCAAGCCATTGCCGAGAACCTTCAGCACCAGCGCGGCGAAGACCGTGCCGGGCACATTGGGCTTGCCGGGCTCGAACATGGTCATGCCGAGCAGCATGGCGGCGATCGCATAGAGCAGATAATCGCCCGCCATATTGGGCGCGGCAGAGGACAGGCTCGCCGCCAGCAGCATGGCCGTGATGCCGGCGAAGAGCCCGGTCAGCAGCAGGCCGATCCGCTTCATCCTGCCCGTCGCAATGCCGGCGAGCCGCGCGGCTTCGTCAGCCTCGCCGGTCGCCACCATATGCGCGCCGATGCGGGTCCATTTGACCAGGCCATAGGCGAAGAGCGTGACCGCCGTCATCCAGAGGACGAGATTGGGAATGCCGAAGGAGGTGCCGCGCGCCAACCCGGTGAAACCGACCGGCCAGCGCCCGACGAAGGCGATGCCCTGCGTGATCATGAAGGCCAGGCCCTTGGCGATCGCCGCCGTGCCCAGCGTCATGATCAGCGAGGGGATGCGCAGCACGGTGACGCCGAAACCGTTGAACAGGCCGAGCGCGCCACCGACGCCGATCGCAGCCGCGACGGCGACGATGGGCGGATATTGCGACTGGATCAGCCAGCCACAGACGACGGCCGCCAGGCTCGCCGTCTCGGCGATCGAGAGATCGAGCTCGGCGACGGTGAAGGCGAGCGCGAAGCCGAGCGCCAGGATGGCGAGGCAGCTCGTATCCTTCAGCACATTGACGATATTGGTCGGGCTGGCGAAATTCGGCGCGAAAATCAGGAAGAAGGCGATCAGGACGAGCCCGGCGATCGCCGTGCCATAATGTCCGACCACATCGCGCCAGCTGAGTCCAAGCACCGTCTCAGGCTCCCCTAGCGATGGTCGAGAGCGGCGACAGGATCTCGATGCCGCCGGTGATCGGGATCAGCGCGCCGGTGACGAAGGCGGCTCCGGGCGAGAGCAGGAAGGCGATCACGGCTGCGACATCCTCAGGCTTGCCCAGCCGGCCGAGCGGCGTGCGGACCGCCGCGCTCGCGACCAGGGCGTTGAATTGCTGCGCGAAGCCGCCCCGCACCATCGGCGTATCGATGATGCCGGGCGCGACCGCGTTGACCCGGATCCCATGCGGGCCGAGCTGCTGGGCCATGCCATAGGTCAAGGTGGCGACGCCACCCTTGGCCGCGCCGTAAGCGAGATTTGCACCGCCATTGGCATGGGCGATCGAGGAGATGTGGACGATCGCGCCGCCCTCGCCCTGTGCGATCAATTGCTTCGTCACGGCCTTGGAGATGCGGAAGACCGCCGACAGGTTGATGTCGACGAGCTTGTCCCACTCATCGTCTTCCATCTCGACGAGCTTGACGGACCGGGAGGCTCCCGCCGCCGTGACGAGGTTGTCGAGCCGGCCAAAGCGCGCGATGGCGAGATCGACGAGGTCCTGCGGCAAATCGCGTTCCCGGACATCGCCGGCAAGCGTCGCGACCTCGCCGCCTGAGCGGGCGATTGCCTCGGCCATCTCCTCAAGTGGTGCGGCATCGAGCCCGGAGAGGACGAGCCGATGGCCGGCAGCAGACAACATCGCGGCGAGCGCGCCGCCGATGCCGCCCGATGCGCCGGTGACGAGCGTGACGGGAGCGCTCATGGCGCGGGCCTCCTCGTGGTCGGGGCATCAGTGCTGCGCGACAGGCCCGCAAGCTCGGTCGAGATCGGCGCGAGCGCTGCTTCGCTGCGGCGGTAGAGCGAAAACAGGGTGTCGTAGCGCGCGGCGCGCGCCGGGTCGGGCTCGAAGCGCGCGGCGACGCCGACCAGCGCGGCCTGCGCCTCGGCGAGCGAGGCGAAGCGGCCAAGCCCCGTCCAGGCGATGATCGCGGCGCCGAGGATGCCAGGCTCCTTCGCATGGCCGACCACGACAGGCCGGCGGCAGATATCGGCCTTGATCTGGCACCAGAGCCGGTTGTTGGCCGCGCCGCCGCCGAAGCGGATTTCCGAGACCGGCGCACGGAGCGCGGCTTCCGCCCGCTCCAGCACGATGCGGTTGAGGAAGGCGACGCCTTCCAGCACTGCCCAGGCAAGGTCGGTCGCGCCATGCTGGCGATTGAGGCCGATGAAGGCGCCACGCAGCGACGGATTCCAGTAAGGCACGCGCTCGCCCTGCAGATAGGGCAGGAAGAGCAGCGGCTGGGCGTGACGCGGCCCAGTGAGCAGGGCGTCGATATCGCGTCCGATGGCGGCGCGGTCGCCATCGCCGCGTGCCAGCAGCGAGAGCAGCCAGGACACCGTATCGGCGCCGTTCTGGCTGGGACCGCCGAGCTGCGACAGGCCGCGCCAGTCGACGGTCATCAGCCCCTCGGCTTCTGCCGCGTGCTCGCTGACGACGCCGAGCACCTCGGTTGTGCCGGAGATGTTGTAGGCATAGCCCGGCCGCATGGCGCCGAGCCCGGTGACGGCGGCCCAGGTGTCGTTGGACGAGCAGAACACCGGCACGCCCGCGATCGTGTCGAACGGAGCGGGCAAACCGGCCTGGACCGGCCTGACGGCCTGGCAAGGCTCCAGCAGCTCGGGCAGGATCGCCGAGGAGAGGCCGACCGCGGCGAGCGGATCTGCGCCTGCGACGATCTCGGCAGAGGCGAGCAGGCGCGCCATCGAGACCGGGTCGCCGGCCTGGCGGCCGGTCAGCCTGAAATTCAGATAATCCTTCGGCTCCAGCACCGAACCGAGGCTCAGGAAGGTCGCTTCCTCCTCCTCGCGCAACCAGGCAAGGCGCGCCAGGGGATGGAAGGCGTTGATCCGCGCGCTTTCGGGGTGCGCGTCGCCGAGCCGCTGGCGCAGGCGGGTGGCGGCAGCTTCCGAGCGCGTATCCTTCCAGGTCATGGCGGGGCGCAACGGCTCGCCGTCGCGTCCGAGGAAGACTTGCGTGCGCGTGACGCCGCAGATCGCCACCGCCTGGACATGAGAGAACAGCGCCGGCTGCGCCTTCGCGATTGCGGAGCAGGCTTCGATCAGGATCTGCCACCATGCGGTCGGTTCGATCTCCGACCAACCCATCTGGTCGAGGCTCGCCGGCCCCAGGATCATGCTCTCGGCGAGCGTCACGCCCTGCGCATCGACGAGCGCGGCACGGAAGCTGGTGCCGCCGAGATCGCAAGCAAGGACGACGCTCATGAGGTGGCGCCTGGAGACCGGTGATGGCTGATGAAATGGTCGATGAGGTGGCGGACCGAGGCAGTGCCGATCCCGATGATCGTCGCCGGCCGGCGGCTGCATTCCGGGTTGCCGGCGATGTCCTGACGATCGATCAAAATGCGGCCCCTCCAGCGCCGCATGTGAGAGACAAGCCCGGGAGAAATCAAGCCGGCGCGAGCGGCGCCTGCCGCAGTCCCCCGGGTCGTTTGCCGAATAGCAGGATCAGCGCGCGCCGTTTCAGGCGCCGTTCTTCATCAACTCCCTGGCGATGATCGTGCGCTGAATCTGGTTCGTGCCTTCATAGATCTGCGTGATCTTGGCGTCGCGGTAGAGGCGTTCGACCTCGAAACCCTGGATGTAGCCGGTGCCGCCAAAAATCTGCACGGCGTTGGCGGTCTGGGCGACGGCCATGTCGCTCGCAAAACATTTGGCGATCGAGGCGGCCGAGGTCGCCGAGGCTCCTGCGTCGATCAGCCCGGCCGCCCGTTCGACCAAAGCGCGGCCGGCGGCGATGTCCTTGGCCATATCAGCCAGCATCCATTGCAGGCCCTGGTTCTCGATGATCGGCTTGCCGAACTGGCGGCGCTCCCGGGCGTAGCCGAGCGCGGCCTGCAGCCCGGCCTGGGCGATGCCGACCGCCAGCGCGCCGATGCCGACGCGTCCCTTTTCCAGCACGCTCATCATGATGTGGAAGCCGCGACTGATTTCGCCGAGCAAGGCGTCGCTGGGCAAGAGGACATCATCGAAGCTCAGCCCACCGACCTGGCTCGCGCGCTGGCCCATCTTGTGTTCCTTCTGGCCGCGCGAGACGCCCTTGGCGTGCAGATCGACGATGAAGATGCTCATGCCGCGATGCCTGGCCTGCGGGTCGGTCGAAGCCAGCACGAAGCCGAGATCGGCGACCGGCGCGTTGTGGATCCAGAGCTTGCCGCCGTTCAGCACCCAGCCCTCGGCCGTGGGCTTCGCCGTCGTCCTGAGATTGGACAGATCCGAGCCGGCCTCCGCCTCGGTGAGGCAATAGGCGACGCGGGTGCGGGCCTTGAGGATATCCGGCAGATGGCGCGCCTGCTGCGCGGCTGTGCCGTAGCGCGTGAGCAGCGTCCCGATCAGCTCGACCAGGCCGCATTGGTCGGCGACCGAGGCGTAGCCCCGGGACAACTCCTCCATGACGATCGTATAAGCCAGCGTGTCGAGCCCCGCCCCGCCGAGCGCTTCGGGGACGGTGATGCCGAACAAGCCGAGCTCGGCCATCTGCTGGTAGATCTCGGCTGGAAACGCCTCGCTGCGGTCAAGTTCCACTGCCGCGGGACGGATGACATCGTCGGCGAAGCGGCGCGTGGTGTCGCGGATCTGGTCGTAGATGGCGCTGTCGATTGTCATGGCGGCGGTAGGGCTTTGAGGGGCGAGGCAGCGGGGCGGGCGCCCGGATGAAAGTTCGATCGTTCGGGAGATACCCTCATTGGCGAGGCGCTGCTGCCCCGACTTTAGAGCCGGAGGGGCTCTCCGCAGGACAAGGGTCTTTTGGAGAGCCTCGTTCGAAAGTCGGTCCTCCTTTTTCTGCGCCATGCTCCTGAGAATTTTAGCGCATCGTTCTCGCGAAAAACCGGTACCCACTTCTCCGCGCAATGCTCTAAGGAACGGGTCGCCGGGCCGCGCCGCTTGCTGGAGCGATGTGGTTCGCGCGACTTTAAAACACGGTGGCCGGGTTCAACCCGACTCCAGACTATCTGGGAACAAGGAAACCTGGTCTTGATCGAGCCAGATCCAGGCGATCGGCGCGAGCAACACCATCCTGGCGCAGTTGAACAAGGACTATCCCCAGCTCAACATCGAGCCGAAGATCACTTTGAAGGAGCAGGCCAACGGCATGGCCTTCCGCAAAGCTGATACCGCGCTGGCGGAGTGGTCGAACAAGTTCATCGCCGAGATCGCCGCCAACGGCCAGCTCAGCGAGATCAACAAGCGCTGGTTCGGCATCCTGCTGTCGCCCCTGCCGCCGATGCCGACCTTCTGAGCGAGGTTGCCGGTTCGCGCGGCCGACGGACAAGGGCGACCGCACGAATGGCCGAACTGGCTCAATCGCGAGTGCCCTGGGGGAAATCGCCTGGCAGGATTGCCGGATGACCAGCGTGGTCGGGAGCTTGAGTGCGCGCGAGCTTCCATTGCGAGCCGATCGATGCGCCTCTAATTTTCTACCGGGGGCAATATCGCAGCCTGGACGGTTCGCGATGACCTGCCGCGCCGGCTGGAGCCACTCGGGGTAGCGGTTCACAGAACCGTTAGTGCAAGCCTCGCTGCCCGAAAACGGGTCATCCAGCGATATGCCGGGGACGCGTATCTTGCTATTGGATGAGGGGCGGCGTCGATGCACTGATCCGGACTATCTTGCCGATCGTGACGCGGCTCAATCCACCACCACCGCTACGCATTCAGCAGGGTATGTTTCCATGACACCAATCAATCATCGCGTCGCCGAGCATGCGATCGACCCGCTTTTCCTCGAGCGCTGGTCGCCGCGCGCCTTCACCGTCGACGGCATCTCCGAGGCTGAGCTCTTGTCCCTGTTCGAGGCGGCGCGCTGGGCCCCGTCCTCCTATAATTCGCAGCCCTGGCGGTTCGTCTATGCGCGGCGCGGTACGGCGCATTGGGACAAGCTGCTCGGCCTGCTGAACGAGTTCAACGCCTCCTGGGCGAAGCATGCCGCTGCTTTGGTCATCGTGGTCTCCAAGCAGACCCTGGCCGTTCCCGGCAAGACGGAAGAGATCCCGTCCTACAGCCATTCCTTCGATGCCGGGGCGGCCTGGGCCCAGCTCGCCTTGCAGGCGACCCGGTCGGGCTGGCAGGCCCATGGCATGGTCGGCTTCGATCATGTGCGCGCGGCGGCCGAACTGAACGTACCCGCCGGCTACCGCGTCGAGGCTGTGGTCGCGATCGGCAAGCCGGGCGACAAGGCGCAATTGCCGGAGGCGCTGCAGGCGCGTGAAACCCCGAGCCAGCGCAACCCGCTCTCGGCCAGCGTCTTCGAAGGCGCCTTTCCGGCAGGCTGACGACATCATGATCCTCGATGAACGCACCTACGCGATCAAGCCGGCCCATGTGCGCGACTATCTCGACCTCTATGTCCGCGAGGGCATGGAGCTGCAGGTCTCGCATCTCGGTCACCTGATCGGCTGGTTCACCACCGATACGGGCGTCGTCAACGAAGTCGTCCATATGTGGCGCTTCGAGGATGCCGGCGATCGCGAGCGCCGGCGCGCGGCGATGGAGGCCGATCCGCGCTGGCAGGAGTTCCGCGCCAAGGCCGCACCCTATGTGCTCGAGATGCGCAGCCGCATCCTGCGCCCCACGGCGTTCTCGCCGTTGCGCTGAACGTCGCGCCGGCTCTCATCAAAGAGTGAGAGCAGGATCAATGCGAAAAACCGGTGCCCGCTTTTTCGCATCCTGCTCGAGGCTCGAACCCTGGCCGTCATTGCGAGGAGCGTAGCGACGAAGCAATCCAGAGGGCCGTGCCCCACGTCTCCCTGGATTGCTTCACTTCGTTCGCAATGACGATCTAGACCATTGTTTTAACGCGTTTCTCCGAGCAAATGCTTCGCGTTTGCGCGGGGGAACCGGTCTCCACTTCGCTTGAAGACGCTCTCTTTCACAAGGATGTCCCGCGATGCCGCTTTCGATCGACCATATCGTCATCGCCGTCACCGATCTCGATCAGGCCGTTCGCGACTATGAGGCGCTGGGTTTCACGGTGCTGACCGGCGGCGAGCATCCGCGCGGCTCGCGCAATGCGCTCGTGGTGCTGGCGGATGGCGCTTATCTCGAAATCATCGCCTTTTCCCGGCCGGTGCCGGACTTCCGCTGGTGGCGCGTCTTGGACGAGGCCGGCAGCGGGCTGGTCGACTACGCCCTGCTGCCGGATTCGCTCGACGTCGATCTGGCGCGTGCCCGCGCCAACGGAATCGAGATGGATGGCCCGATCGATGGCGCGCGCTTGCAGCCTGATGGCACGCGTCTCGCCTGGCGTTCGGCGCGCCCGCCCGAAAGCGACATTCCCTTCCTGTGCGAGGATGTCACTGCGCGGGCGCTGCGCGTGCCGGAGGGCGCTGCCCGCAAACATGCGAACGGGGTCACCGGCGTCGCCGGCGTGACCGTGGCGGTCCGCGATCTTGACGTGTCGGCAGCGCGCTACCGTACCCTGCTCGGCATGGCGCCCATCGCCAGCGGCGGCGTGCCGGGGCTCGGCTTCGGGCTCGTGCAGTTCCAGCTCGGCCGCCAGATCGTGTCGCTGGTCGAGGGGCGGGCCGAGGCTTGCGAAGGGCTGACGCGCCATCTCGAAAGGCGTGGCCAGGGAGCCTATGCGATCTCGTTCTTCGGCGGGAAGGACGAGGTTCTCGACCCCCGCCTCACTCATGGCGCGAGGCTTGAGATCGTCAGGGAGCGCTGAGGGCTCTAATAGGCACGCAAGCCCAGCGCGGTCGTGGCTTCCTCGATCATCCAGCCGAGCCGTTCATAGTCGCCGCGCCAGTAGACCAGGGCGGCGTCGTCGCGGCCGAGCCTGACCTCCCGGACCCGGCCGATGATGATGGCGTGGGAGTGGCGCTCGATGATTTCCTCGACCTCGCAATCGAGGCTCGCCAGCGCGCCGAGCAGGAGCGGTGCGCCGGATACCCCGCGCGTCCATTCCGCATCGGCATAGCGCGCGGCGCCCGTCTCGCCGCCCCGGCCGGCGAAGCGGTCGGCGACCTGCTTTTGGGTCGCACTCAGGAAATTCACGCCGAAACTGCGGTGACGCTGGAGCACGGGATAGCTCGACGAGCTCAGATTGAGGCCGAAGAAGATGGTCGGCGGCTCGGCCGAGAGCGAGGAGACCGAGGTCGCGGTCAGGCCGGTGCGGTCTTCGCCGTGCCCTGTCGTGATCACGCTGACGCCGCCGGCGAGATGACGGAAGGCGGCGCGGAAGGTGGCTGCGTCGTCGCGGACCGGGCGGATCGCCTTGGGCAGCTGGGTGATGACGGCCATCGCTTTCATCTCCTTCAGATCGCGTATTCGGGCGGGTTGGCGTCCTCGCGGATCAGATCCTTGAGGATGCGCTCTTCGAGCAAGGCGATGTCGACCGAGCCACGCCGGCGCGGACGCGGCAGGTCGACGGAGATATCGAGCGTGATGCGGCCCTCGTCGATCATCACGACGCGGTCGGCGAGCGTCAGCGCCTCGGAGACGTCATGGGTCACCAGGATCGCGGTGAAGCCCTGGGCGAGCCAGACCCGCTCCAGCAGGCCCTGCATCTCGATGCGGGTCAGCGCGTCGAGCGCGCCGAGCGGCTCGTCCAGCGCCAGCACGCGCGGCCGGCTGACCAGGGCGCGGGCGAGCGCGACGCGCTGGCGCTGGCCTCCAGAGAGCAGAGCCGGCCATTGCTGCGCCTTCGCTTCGAGCCCGACGGCGCGCAGCGTCTGGAAGGCGCGCTCCTCGGCCTCCGGCAGCTTGCGCTCGGCGCCCAGCCCGACCTCGACATTGGAGAGCACGCGCGCCCAGGGCAGCAGGCGCGGCTCCTGGAACATGATGCGCGGGGTTGCGGCGGCAGTGCCGGCCTGACTGAGACTGAGCGTGCCTTCGCTTGGCGTATCGAGGCCGGCGAGGATGCGCAGCAGCGTGCTCTTGCCGCAGCCGCTGCGCCCGACGATGGCGAGGAACTGCCCAGCGGGCACGTCGAGATCGATCCCGCGCAGAACCTCGAGCTCGCCGAAGTGCTTCTTCAGGCCCCGTATCGCGATCGGCTGGCCGCGCGCGGCCCGGGCCTTCGCCGACGGGTCCTCGAACAGGGCCTCGAAAAGCCGGGCGCCGGGCGCCGATGTCGCTGTCGCTAATGTCGCTGCCGTCATCGCCGGCTCCTCAGTACTTCTGGAAGGCGGGGTGCCAGGACAGGCAGAGCCGCTCCAGTAGGCGCACGATCGAGTCGGCGAGCTTGCCCAGCGCCGCGTAGATCACGATTGCCAGCACGACGACGTCGACCAGCATGAACTCGCGCGCATTCATCGCCATGTAGCCGATGCCGGAATTGGCCGCGATCGTCTCCGCCACGATCAGCGTCAGCCACATGATGCCGAGCGCATAGCGCACACCGACGAAGATCGAGGGCAGGGCGCCCGGCAGGATGACGCGCCGGAACAGCTCGAGATTGCTCATGCCATAGGAGCGGCCCATCTCGACGAGCTGGCTGTCGACGGTGCGCACGCCATGGAAGGTGTTGATGTAGATCGGGAAGAAGACGCCGAGCGAGGTTAGGAACAGCTTCGCCTCCTCCTCGATGCCGAACCAGAGGATAACCAGCGGGATCAGCGCCAGGTTCGGGACGTTGCGCACCATCTGGATAGTGGTGTCGGTGACACGCTCGGAGGTTTTGGACAGGCCGTTGAACAGGCCAAGCGCGAAGGCGAGCGAGCCGCCGAGCAGGAAGCCGGAGATGGCGCGCTTGAAGCTGACCGCGATGTTCTCGGCGAGCTGCCCATTCAGCGTCAGCCGCCAGCCTGCCGCGAGCACGTCGCTCGGCGCCGGCAGGACATTGGCGGCGATGAAACCCAGCCGCGCGGCCGCTTGCCAGACCACGAGGATGGCGAGCGGCAACAGCCAGGGCGTCAGGCGGGCAAGCCATGGCTGTAGTGACTTGGGCTGCAGCAGCTTGAGGTCGGGCAGGCGCAGGCTGGCGCGTTGCGGGCGCGGGATCGGTTCTGCGCGGTCTGTCATGAGCTTGCGACCCGTTTCTGCGCGGGCTTGGCGTCATTGGCGATGGTCTCGCCGAAGGGGCCGTTATTGACGATGCCGTTGATCACCGGCTTGCCGTGGTTGAGCGGCAGCAGCGGGAAGACCAGTTCGGCGAAGCGGTAAGCCTCCTCCAGATGCGGGTAGCCCGACAGGATGAAGCTGTCGATGCCGAGCGCCATGTACTCCTTGATCCGGTCGGCCACCTGCTCGGGGCTGCCGACCAGGGCCGTGCCGGCCCCGCCGCGCACCAGCCCGACGCCGGCCCAGAGATTGGGCGAGATCTCGAGCTTGTCGCGGTTGCCGCCATGCAGCGCCGACATCCGTCTCTGGCCCTCGGAATCCATGCGGGCGAAGATCTGTTGCGACTTGGCGATGGTGGCGTCGTCGAGATGGCTGATCAGCTTGTCGGCGGCTGCCCAGGCTTCGGCCTCGGTCTCGCGGACGATGACGTGCAGGCGGATGCCGAAGGAGAGTTTCCGTCCAGCAGTCTTGGCCGCGGCGGAGACTGTGGCGATCTTCTCGGCGACCGCCGCTGGCGGCTCGCCCCAGGTCAGGTATTTGTCGATGGTCTCAGCCGCGACATCGATGGCAGCGGGCGAGGAGCCGCCGAAATAGAGCGGCGGCCCGCCGGCCTGCGTCGAGGGATAGAGCAATTGCCCATCCTCGATGCGGATATGCTTGCCCTCATGCCGCACGGTCTCGCCGCGCAGCAGGGCGGAATAGACGCAGAGGAACTCGCGGGTCACCTCGTAGCGCTCGTCATGCGACAGGAAGATGCCGTCGCCGACGTTCTCGACCGGGTCTCCGCCGGTGACGACATTGACGAGCAGCCGCCCGTTCGAGACGCGGTCGAGCGTTGCGGTCATACGCGCCGCCAATGTCGGCGATTGCAGGCCGGGCCTGACCGCCACGAGATAGCGCAGGTTCTGCGTCAGCGGCGCGACCGCCGAGGCGACGATCCAGGAATCCTCGCAGCTCCGGCCGGTCGGCAGCAGGACGCCGTAATAGCCCAGCGTGTCGGCGGCCTGGGCGATCTGGCGCAGATAGGCGAAATCGGTCTGGCGGCCGCCAGTGGCCGTGCCGAGATAGCGCCCGTCGCCATGGGTCGGCAGGAACCAGAGGACATTGGCGCTTTGTGCAGGCGCGACGCTCATGAGCCGATCCTCTTCACGGCGCTGGCGATGGTGACGGGCTTGGGCAGCAGGCCGAGCGCGTGGAAGGTGTCGGCGATGCGCTGCTGCTCGGCGATCGTGGCTTCGTCGAGCGGCCTGATCCCGTAGCTCTGGCGCGCCAGCGCCAGCTGCAGGATCGGGGCTGGAATGCCGGTCGAGGGGCTCAGCGCCTCGGCGACGGCGGCGATGTCGGCCTTGGCCCAGTCATCGACCTCGCTCAATTGCTTGAGGAAGACCTTCAAGGCCGCGTCGTGATTGGCGACGAGCTTCTCGCTCGCCAGATAGAACTGGTGGTTGGCGACGATGCCGGTGCCATCAGTGAGCGTGCGCGCGCCGATCGTTGTCTCGGCCGCAGCCTGGAAAGGATCCCAGATCGCCCAGGCATCGACTGCGCCGCGCTCGAAGGCGGCGCGCGCATCGGCCGGGGTCAGGAACACCGGCGTGATGTCGGCATAGGCGACGCCCGCCTTCTCCAGGGCCTTGACCAGCAGGTAATGGACGTTGGAGCCCTTGTTCAGCGCGACCTTCTTGCCCTTGAGCTCGGCGACAGACTGGATCGAGCTGCCTTTGGGCACCAGGATGGCCTCGCCCTTCGGTGCCGGCGGCTCATGGGCGACATAGACCAGCGGTGCGCCTGCGGCCTGGGCAAAGATCGGCGGCGCTTCGCCGGTGTTGCCGATGTCGATCGCCCCGACATTGACCGCTTCCAGCAATTGCGGGCCGGCCGGGAACTCGGTCCATGTGACCTTGTAGCCGAGCGGCTCCAGCGCCTTCTCCAGCGTGCCCTTGCCCTTGAGCAGGACGATCTTGCCGTATTTCTGGAAGCCGACGCGCAGGGTCTTCTCCTGCGCGGAGGCACCGGTCGCGGACAGGCCAAGAGCCAGGCTCGCGGCCGAGAGGGTCAGGAACGATCTCTTCGAAATCATCGGATGATTATCTTTCTTGGGGTCATGAAGGAGGCTGATCGTTCAGGCGGTCGGCTTCCAGTCCCAGACGATGTCGCGGACATTGATCGGCTTGGGGATCAGGCCGAGCCGGTGGAAGCGGTCGGCGACGCGCTGCTGCTCGTCGAGCACGCGCGGATTGAGCGGCGCGATGACGAAATCGGAGCGCTCGACCGAGCGCTTCCAGGGCTCGATAGGCAGGCCGGTCGCGGCCGCCTGGACGCTGGCGACCTCGCCGCGATGGCTGTCGGCCCAGCGCGCGACCTTGGCGAGCTCGTCATTGATCGCCGCGACGATCTCGGGGTTCTTCGTCGTGAAGTCGCGATTGGCGAGGTAGAACGAGTTCTGCGAGACGATGCCCTTCGACAGCGACAGGATGCGCACGCCGGGAATGGCCTCGGCGATGGCGAAGAAGGGATCCCAGATCGTCCAGGCATCGACCGAGCCGCGCTCGAAGGCGGCGCGCGCATCGGCCGGCGGCAGATAGACCGGCGTGAACTCGTCATAGCCGAGCCCGGCCTTTTCGATCGCCGCGATGGTGAGGTTGTGCGAGCTCGATGCCTTGGCGAAGGCGATCTTCTTGCCCTTGAGCTCAGCGAGCGTCTGGATCGGCGATTTCGGCGGCAGCAGGATTGCGGCGCCGGAGCCGGCGGCCTCC
The DNA here is from genome assembly GCF_001741865.1 of Bosea vaviloviae. Classification (NCBI taxonomy): domain Bacteria; kingdom Pseudomonadati; phylum Pseudomonadota; class Alphaproteobacteria; order Hyphomicrobiales; family Alloboseaceae; genus Allobosea; species Allobosea vaviloviae. The sequence continues at coordinate 45,667 of NZ_CP017147.1, read as the reverse complement.
TGCGTTGCGACATAGAGCAGGTTCGCCTTGGCGGCCTGGGCGAAGATCGGGGGAGCGTCGCCGGTCGGGCCGTAGTCGATCGAGCCGACGTTCAGCGCCTCCAGCAGCGGCGGGCCGAACTGGAACTCGACCCATTTGATCTCGATGCCTTGCGGCTTGAAGCGCTTTTCCAGCACGCCCTGCTGTTTGGCGATGAGCAGGACGCCGTTCTTCTGGAAGCCGATGCGCAACTCCCTCGGCGAGGGGCTGGATTGGGCGATGGCGGCCCCCGAGGCGAGGACGAGCGACGAGCCGGCCAGGCTGGCGATGAAATTTCTACGGTCCATGGCGTGAGGACCCTTGTCTGGATCGAGGGGTGATACGGTTCAGGCGGCCTTGCGATCATCCTTGGCGGTGCGATGCGCGGCGGCGGTGCGGCGCGCCTGCTCGGCGGAATGAAAGCTCCGGCCGTCGAGCCTGTCGAAGGCCGGCTCGGAGGAAAAGAAGCGGAAGTTTCCGGCGGAGCCGACGACGATGCCGGCTGTCGTGCCGGAGATTTCGATGATGATGGCTTGAGACGTGACTTTGCCTTGAGACATGGCTTTGCCTTCGCCGAGCGGGATCGGCGCCTTTTCGTCTGCGATGATTGAGTGAAGCCCCGGCCGTCAGCCGGGCCGGGCGCGCAATGGGCGCGCGGTCAACATCGGGTGGAGCGCAGGAAGGCCGAAACGCGCAGCAAGCCTCGTATTACGAAGTGGGTGAGGTAGATCATGACCGTGTCTCCATCCATTGGGAGCCCACGAATTGATCGTGGTGCTTTTAGCGTTGGTGACGCGGCGCAAGCTGCTCCAGCAAATCCCGCGATCGATCCGGACGACATCGTTTCGATACTTGAGTATTTCTCGATCGCTTGGGCCCGGTCAATGAAATGTCCTTTCAAAGATCGCTGTCCGGGAGGGATGTCGACCTCTCCAGACCGCGCTCCGCGATAGCCTTTCGCTCGGTGCCGCTTATCCGGGCAGTCACGGATGCGGCCTCCCGCTCGCTGTCAGGCGAAGAACCGGTTCGCCGGGCGGGGCAGGCCGAGATTCTCGCGCAAGGTCTTGCCGGTATACTCCGTCCGGAACAGGCCGCGCCGCTGCAGCACCGGCACGACCTTGTCGACGAAGTCGTCGAGCCCTTCCGGCAGATAGGGGAACATCACGTTGAAGCCGTCGCTGCCGCGCGTCGTCAGCCATTCCTCCATCGAATCCGCGATGGTCTCGGGCGTGCCGACGAAGGCGAGCCCGCCATAGCCGCCGAGCCGCTGCGCCAATTGGCGCACGGTCAGATTCTCGCGCCGCGCCAGTTCGATGGTGCGCTCGCGACCGCTCTTGCTCTGATTGGTCTCAGGGATCTCGGGCAGCGGCCCGTCGGGGTCGAAACCCGAGGCATCATGGCCGAGCGCGATCGAGAGCGAGGCGATGGCGCTGTCGTAATGCACGAAGCTGTCGAGCAAGGCGCGCTTCTCCTGCGCCTCCTCGACCGTGTCGCCGACCACGGTGAGGACCCCGGGCAGGATCTTGAGGTGGTCGGGATTACGGCCGATCGCCTCCATCCGGCCCTTCACATCGGCATAGAAGGCCTGGCCGGCGTCGAGCGTCCGGTGGGCGGCGAAGACGAGCTCGGCCGTCTCGGCTGCGAGCTGACGTCCGGGCTCGGAGGCGCCGGCCTGAACGATCACCGGCCAGCCCTGCGGCGTCCGGGCGATGTTGAGCGGGCCGCGCACCGAGAGGTGCTCGCCCTTATGTGCCAGCACATGCATCTTTTCCGGATCGAAGAAGAGCCCGCTCTCGCGGTCGCGGATGAAGGCGTCGTCGGCGAATGAATCCCAGAGCCCGGTGACGACATCGTAGAACTCGCGCGCCCGGTCATAGCGCTCGCCATGGTCCATATGCTCGTCGAGCCCGAAATTCAGCGCGGCGTCGGGGTTCGAGGTGGTGACGATGTTCCAGCCCGCCCGGCCGCCGCTGATATGGTCGAGCGAGGCGAAGCGCCGAGCGATATGGTAGGCGGCGTCGAAAGTCGTCGAGGCCGTGGCGACGAGCCCGATATGCTCGGTGACGCTGGCGAGCGCCGAGAGCAGGGTGAAGGGCTCGAAGGAGGTCACGGTGTGGCTGCGCTTCAGCGCCTCGACCGGCATGTTCAGCACGGCGAGATGATCGGCCATGAACAAGGCGTCGAACTTGCCGGCCTCGAGCTTCTGCGCGAAGCGCTTCAGGTGCCCGAAGTTGAAATTGGCATCCGGGTAGGCGCCGGGATAGCGCCAGGCGCCGGTATGGATGCTGACCGGGCGCATGAAGGCGCCGAGATGAAGCTGGCGGGGAGCGGGCATGGAGCGGCCTGTCGTGAGGGTCTCGAGCGCCTCAAGACTTAAGACAGGGGCGTTGCGTTTTTTAGGAGGGGGCGCACAAAGCGATGTTCGCGCTCGCTGCGGGGGCGTAGCGAGCGCATTTGTCCTGTCGCGACGCCTTGTGGTGGAACAATGATCCGTCCGGCGGACAGAAGGCGCCGGATCTCAGGGTTCCAGCGGCTCGCCCAGCGTATGCATCAGCCGGTTCGCCCAGCCGAAGATGGCGGAGGAGAGAACGAGGTCGAGCATTTCGAGCTCGTCGAGCCCTGCCTTGCGCAGGGCGTCCGCGTCGTCTTGCACGAGCTGTGATGGCGTCGTCGAGAGCCGCGCCGAAAAATCGAAGATCGCCTGCTCGCGCGGTGCGATCTTGGCTTCGAGCTCGTCCTTGAAGATCGCTTCGATGACCTCGGGGCGCTTGGTCAGGCCGTTGAAGCGCGAGGCGTGGACCGCAGCGCAATAGATGCAGCGGTTGACGACGGAGGCGCCGACTGCCCCGAGCTCGCGCTCGGCGGAGGACAAGCCGTCCTTGCCATACATGATCAGGTTGAACAGCGGCGAGCGCACCGCCAGCGATTCCGGATCATGCGCCAAAGTGAGGACGTATTTCGAGACGCCTTTGTTGGAGGGCGTCACCTGCATCGCCGCCATCTGCTCGGGCGTCGCCGAGGCGAGGTCGACCGGCGTGACATAGGGCGACCAGACCGGAACCGTGCTGGTGAAGGCGTGGACGACGTTGCTCATCGGGTTCCCCTCAAGACCTTGAGGCCGGCCAGGACGCGGATCTGATAGTTCACGAAGGCGGCGAGCTCGGCGAGGCGGACAATGTCGGCCTCCTCGACGCCGGCCGCCTTCAGCGTCTCGATATCGGCCCGCGTCGCGTCGCGCGGAGACAAGGTCAGCATGTCGGCATGGCGGAGGATTGCCGCTATACGCTGCCGTTCCGGCTCGGAGAGGGGCACGGCCTCGACTTCGCCGGTGCGGGCGAGGCAGGCCTCGTAATGCGCAACCAAAGCGAGGTCGGCGTTCTGCCGCGCCATGCGGGCGGCGAGCGCGGCGCGCAGGCCATGGCTCAGGCCACCAGGCTCCTTGGGGACGAGGACCGCGTCATGGCTTGCCTGGCTCAGGCGCATGATCTCGGCTCGGGTCGAGAGCGCCTGCGCAAGCGCCGATCCGGGCTCGATGCCGGCAAGCTGCTCGATGAGAGTGGCGGAAGACATGACAGTGGTGGAAGACATGCGTCTCTCTTGCGATCGGGTGGAGGCTCAGGCCTCTTCGAGATGGCAGTCGAACGCGCCGCCAGCCAGCAGGGTCTCGATCCTGGCCTCATAGGGCGCGGCGTCGAGACCTTTCGAGACGACCCATTCGGGCTCGTAATAGGTCTTCAGATAGCGCTCGCCGGAATCGCAGATCAAGGTGACGAGCGAGCCCTCGACGCCGTTCGCCTTCATCTCATTGGCGAGCCAGCACAGCGCGAAGAAATTCGTGCCCGTCGAGCCGCCGACGCGGCGGCCGAGCCGGCGCGACAGGACGTTCATCCCCGCGATCGAGGCCGCATCGGGAATCTTGACCATGCGGTCGACGACGCCGGGAATGAAGGAGGGCTCGACGCGCGGCCGCCCGACGCCCTCGATCAGCGAGGCGCGCTCGCAGCAGCAGGCGGCGTCGCGTGTCCGGAAACCCTCGAAGAAGGCGGAGTGCTCGACATCGGCGACGCAGAGCCTGGTCGCATGGCGCTTGTAGCGCAGATAGCGCCCGAGCGTTGCCGAGGTGCCGCCGGTGCCGGCGCCCATCACCATCCAGCGCGGGATCGGGTGACGCTCGCGCTGCATCTGCTCGAAGATGGATTCGGCGATGTTGTTGTTGCCGCGCCAGTCGGTGGCGCGTTCGGCGAAGGTGAACTGGTCCATGTAGTGGCCGCCCAGGCGCTGGGCGAGCGCGGCGGCCTCGCTGTAGAGCAGCCGGCCATCATCGATGAAATGGCAGGTTCCGCCGTAATGCTCGATCGCCGCGACCTTCTCCGCCGAGGTCGAGCGCGGCATCACGGCATAGAACGGCACGCCGATCATCTCAGCGAAATAGGCTTCCGAGACGGCTGTCGAGCCTGATGAGGCCTCCACGACCGGTGTGTTCTCGCGGATATGCCCGTTGCAGAGCGCGTAGAGGAAGAGCGATCGCGCCAGCCGGTGTTTCAGGCTGCCTGTGGGATGGGTCGACTCGTCCTTGAGGTAGATGTCGATCCCGCTCAGGCCCGCGCAGCCGAGCTTGAAGAGATGCGTATCGGCCGAGCGGTGCTGGTCGGCTTCGAGCACGGCGATGGCGTCTCCGACCCAGGCGCGAGGGCAATTGTCAGAACTGCGCGGGGAGCTGGGGACTTGCATTGCTGTGCCGGGTTCCGATCGGGGACAATCAGTCTCTCATTATGCGAATTCAGTATCAATATCTTCCAATCATTCAAAAATGTGCGGATCGGCGGTTATCGATCAGTGTTTTATGTTTGATCCGCATAAATGCCGGCTTAGCATGCCAGATATGAATAATGGCGCGCTCGACATCCGGCAGCTTGAAGCCTTCGTGGCGGTGATGTCGGCTGGCAGCATTACCGGCGCGGCGCGCTTGCTGGATCGCTCCCAGCCGGCCGTGACCCGGCAGATCCGCGATCTCGAGGCGGAGATCGGCTACGAGCTCTTGCATCGCAGCGGTCCGCGCATCAGCCCGACGCCGCGCGGTGTGCTGTTCCATGTCCAGGTCGAACGCCTGTTCTTCGGCCTCAAGCATATCCGCGAGCGTGCGGCGGCGATCGGGGCCGGGGCGCTGCCCGCGATCGAACTCGCTGCGACGCCGGCGCTGGCTGCCGGTATCGTGCCGGATGCGCTCGCCGCGATGGACCCGGCGCTCCTGCCGCGGCAGATCCATATCGAGGCGCTCTCGGCCGAGGGCGTGGTGCAGCAGGTGCTGTCGCAATCGGCCGATTTCGGCCTTGCTACCCTGCCGATCGAGCATCCCGGCCTCGATGTGCACTGGATCGGCGAGGCGCCTTGCCTCGCGGCGATGGCGGAAAGCGATCCGCTGGCGAGCCTTGACGTCGTCGCACTCGCCGATCTTGCCGCGCGGCGCGTCATCACCATGGCAAACCCCTACCGGCTGCGCCGGCGGGTGGACGAGGCTTTCGCAGCAGCCGGCATCGCACCGCGCGAGCTGATCGACGCCAATGCATCGCTCACGGCGCTCGCCTTGGCGCGTCGCGGTTTGGGCATCGCCATCATCGAGCCTGCGGCGGCCTGTGGTCTGCCCATCAAGGGCGTCGTGCTGCGCCCGCTCGACGTGACCATCCCGTTCCTGTTCGGGGCGATCTCGCCTGTCGCGCGCCCGCTCACGCCCAGCATCGCGGCGCTGAACGAGGCGCTGCTGAAATCCGCCGCTGCGCTCATTCCAGGCTTCGTGCTGCGTGACGCGGCCGGCACCGAGATGCTGGCCGATGCCGTTTATGGCGCGGCGGACAATCAGGAGGCGCGCTCATGACCGTGTCGCCCGCGACCCCGATGGGGCTGGCGGCGCTGGAAGCCCGCTTGCGTCAGGATCTGGAATGGCTGGAGCTTCCGGCAAAATCCTGGGTGCCGCCGCGCGAGATCGACGGGCGGCGCGTGCGCGACGTCGTCATCATCGGTGCCGGCATGGCGGGATTGGTCGCGTCGGGCATGCTGAAGCGCCTCGGCGTCGACAATCACGTGCTTTACGACCGTGCGCCCGCGGGCCTGGAAGGGCCATGGGTGACCTTCGCGCGGATGCGGACCTTGCGCTCGCCGAAGCAATTGACCGGGCCGGCGATGGGCCTGCCGGCGCTGACCTTCCGCGCCTTCTACGAGGCCCAGTTCGGGCGGGCCGCCTGGGACGCGCTCGACAGGGCGCCGCGTGCGCTCTGGATGGATTACCTGATCTGGTACCGCCGGATGCTCGACCTGCCCGTCGAGAACGCGACGGAGGTCGCCGCGATCCATGCCCGGCCCGACGGCATCCTCGCGCTCCAGATCGTCAAAGCGGGCGTGACTGAGGTCGTCCATGCGCGCCATGTCGTCCTGGCCACGGGGCGCGACGGGCTTGGCGGGCCCTATGTTCCGTCGATCACGGAGACGATCGACCGCCGCTATTGGGCCCATACCGCCGACGCGATCGATTTCGAGGCGCTGAAAGGCAAGCGCGTCGCCGTGGTCGGCGCTGGCGCGTCATCGATGGATAATGCCGCCGTCGCGCTGGAAGCCGGTGCAGCGCGGCTCGACCTGTTCATCCGCCGCACCGACATACCGCGCGTCAACAAGTTCACCGGCATTGGCAGCCAGGGCGTCGTCCATGGCTTCGCCGGACTGCCGGACGAGTGGAAATGGCGCTTCCTCGACCATACCTTGCGCGCACAGACGCCGCCGCCGCGCCCGAGCACCTTGCGGGTCTCGCAACATCCCAACGGGCATTTCCATTTGGGCAGCCCGATCCTCGACATCGAGGAGCGCGACGGGCACCTCGTCCTGACGACCCCGAAGGGGCGCTACGACACTGATTTCATCATCTTCGGCACGGGCTTCCGCGTCGAGCTGATGTCGCGCCCGGAACTGGCCGATTTCGCCCCGCATATCCGGCTCTGGCGCGATCGCTTCCCGGTACCCGCCGACATGCCCAATGTGGAGCTCGAAACCTCGCCCGATCTCGGCGAGAGCTTCGAGTTCCTGGAGAAGACGCCTGGTTCCTGCCCGGCGCTCAAGGCCATCCACTGCTTCAATTTTCCCGCCACCTTGAGTCACGGCAAGCTCTCGGGCGACATCCCGGCGATCAGCGAAGGCGCGGACCGCCTCGCGCGCGGCATCGTCCGCAGCCTGTTCGTCGCCGATCGCGAGACGCATTTCGCCACCCTCCAGGCCTTCGACACGCCCGAGCTCCAGGGCGACGAATGGACCGATGCCGACGCCCCCTCGCAGGAAGCCTCCCATGCCGCCGAATGAAAACCCGCGCTGGATCGAGCTCAACGGCGCGACGTTCTGCTACGACGTCGCCGGCGAGGAGCATGACGAGACCATCATCGTGCTGCATGGCGGGCGCGGCATCGGCGATCATCGCGGCGAGTTCGGCGCCTATCAGGCGCTGTCGGACCGCTATCGCGTGCTGGCCTTCGACCAGCGCGGCTGCGGCCGCAGCTCGCTGACGCCGCCTTTCCTGTTCGAGCAGTTCGCCGACGATGTCGAGGCCTTGCGGCAGGCGCTCTGCGGCGGCCGCAAGATCGTGCTGATCGGCGGTTCCTTCGGCGGCATGATCGCGCTGACCCATGCGGTCAAATATGGCAGCAACAGCCTGTCGCGCCTGATCCTGCGCGGGACTGCGCCGAGCCACCACCATGAGGCGGAGGCGATCGAGCATTTCAAGGCGCGCCTCCACAAGGCGCCCTGCGCCTCGATCGGCATGGTCGAGAAGCTGTTCTCCGACAAGATTATCGACGACACCGAGCTGCGCCTGATCTGGCTCGCTTTGCAGCCGCTCTATTTCGAGAATTTCGACCCGGACTCCGCGCTGGAGAAGACGCGCACGCTGCATCTGCATGCGCAAACCCATAATGCGCTCTTCGCCACCAAGGATTACGACCTGCGCGACAGGCTCGCCGGCATCGATGTGCCGACGCTGGCGATCTGCGGCGCGGCCGACTGGATCTGCCCGCCGAGCCAGTCGCGCCTGATTGCCGAGATGGTTCCGGGCGCCGAGCTGCTGGAGATCGAAGGCGCCAACCACGCCGTCCATATCGAGGCCAATGCGCGCGTGCTGTCGGCCGTCAGGGACTTCCTCGCAAGGACGGTGCCGTGACGCGCTACTTTGCCGGAAAGCTCGGCGAGGCCCTCATTGCGATCTGGGGCGTGGTGACGATCGTGTTCTTCGTCACGCGCTTCCTGGGCGACCCGGTCGCGCTGCTCCTGCCGGTCGGTGCTTCTCCCGAGCAGATGCAGGCATTGTCGGCCGAGCTGGGGCTCGATCAGCCGATCTGGCGGCAATACATCACCTTTCTCGCCCAGGCCCTGACCGGCGATTTCGGCCAGTCCTTCCAGTTCGGGCGCCCGGCCATCGGCGTCGTGCTGGAGCGGATGCCGGCAACGATCCAACTCGCACTGACCGCGATCGTGCTCGGTGTCCTGATCGGTGGTACGGCAGGCGCGATCGCCGCCATGCGGCGCGGCTCGGTTGCCGAATTCGTGGTGATGACGCTGGCCTTGCTGGGGCAGGCGACGCCGGTGTTCTGGCTCGGCATCATGCTGATCCTGCTGTTTGCGGTCGATCTCGGCTGGCTGCCGACCGGCGGCTATGGCAGCCCGGCCAACCTCGTCCTGCCGGCCTTGACGCTTGCCGTCTTCGTCTCCGCATCGATCGCGCGATTGTTCCGCTCCAGCATGCTCGACGTGCTCAAGGAGGATTATGTCCGCACCGCCCGCGCCAAGGGGCTGATGCCGGCGACCGTCTTCACCTGGCATGTCGCGCGCAACGCGCTGATCCCGGTGGTGACGATGATCGGCATCCTGACCGGTGAGCTTCTGGGTGGTTCGGTCGTCACCGAGACGGTGTTCGCCTGGCCGGGCGTCGGCCGGTTGATCGTCCAGGCGATCGAGACCAAGGATTTTCCCGTGATCCAGGCCGGCGTCGCGCTGATCGCGGCGATTTATGTCGCGACGAACCTGATCGTCGACCTGCTCTATGCGCTGCTCGACCCCCGCATCAAGGGGAGTGCCTGAGATGGCTGATTTCCTGCGCGCCTTGCTTCGCAGCCGGACCGGCCTGCTCGGCGCGGTTCTGCTGACGCTGTTCATCGGAGCGGCGATCCTGGCGCCCTTGCTGGGACTGCCCGACCCGGTGCGCTCGGATCTGCGCGGGCGCTTCGCGCCGCCGACATGGTCGGGCCTGTTCAGCCCGGGCGCCCATCCGCTCGGCGCCGACCAGCTCGGCCGCGACATCCTCAGCCGCATCATCTATGGCAGCCAGATCACGCTTTCGGTCGCGACCTGTGCCGTGGTGCTGGGCGGCATCGTCGGCGTCTTCCTCGGCATCGTCGCCGGCTATTTCGGCGGCGTCGTCGACCGCATCCTGATGCGGCTCGTCGATATCCAGCTCGCCATTCCGCTGATGCTGCTGGCGCTGCTCGTGGTCGCGGCGCTCGGTCCCAACCTGACCAACCTGGTTATCGTCCTGGCCGTCACCAGCTGGATCCGCTACGCCCGTATCATCCGCGGGCAGGTGCTGGCGCTGCGCTCGCGTGAATTTGTGCAATCGGCCCGGGCGATCGGCGCGAGCACCTGGCGCATCATGCTGCGCCATATCCTGCCCAATGTCCTGACACCGGCGCTTGTCGTCGCGACGCTGGAGCTCGCGCGCGTCATCATCATGGATGCGGCCCTGTCCTTCCTGGGCCTCGGCGTGCAGCCGCCCGATGCGAGCTGGGGGCGGATGCTGGCCGAGGGGCGCGTCTACATCTCCACGGCCTGGTGGATCGTCACCTTTCCCGGCCTTGCCATCCTGCTGACCGTTCTGAGCGTCAACCTGCTCGGCGACTGGCTGCGCGACTATTTCGACCCGAAATTGAGGACGTGACCATGACCATCACCGCCCCCCGCACGGACCGCCTGCGCCAGAGGATGCGCGCCGCCGGGCTCGATGTGATCCTCGCCTTCAAGCCCGAGAGCAGCTTCTACCTGACCGGCTTCAACCCGATCATCTACAGCCATCCGGTGATCGCGATCCTGCCTGCGCAGGGCAAGCCCTCGATGCTGATCCACGCCTTGCGCGACGACCATGCCCGCGCCTCGACCTTCATCGAGGACATCCGCCTCTACGGCGCCTGGTCGACCAAGGTCACGATGGGGCCGAACTGGCTGGATGCGCTGAAGACGATGCTGGAGGAGGCCGGGCTCGCCAAGGCCGTCATCGGCGTCGAGGAGGACTTCCTGCCGGTTACGCGGGCGCGCCAGCTTGCCGAGCTTCTGCCCGACGCCTCCTTCCGCGACGCCTCCGAGATGATCATGACGACCCGTCTGGTGAAGGATGCCGACGAGATCGCCAATGCCCGCGACGCCGCCCGCATCGCCGACACCGGCATGATCGCTGCCGTCGAAGCCGTCCGGCAGGGCGGCTCGGAGCGTGACGTGTCGCTCGCAGCCATGGCGGCGATGAACCGCTTCTGGGCCGATAATTTCCCCGACAAGGAGGTCTGCGATTTCGGCAGCCTCGAAGGCGGGGCGCAGAACGGCCTCTGGGCCTGGGCTCTGGCTGGCGACCGCATGTTCATGAACTGCGACAACCCGACCAACCGCAAGCCTGAAGCCGGCGAGGCGATCAGCATCCTGATCTGGACGATCGTCAACGGCATCCATGCCGAGAACGAGCGCACGGTCGCTGTCGGCGCACTGAACGACGAGCGTCGTCGGGCGCTCGATTCGATCATCGAGATCCGCAACGAGGTCGCGACCTTGCTGAAGCCCGGCACGCCGATCAGCGCACTCTTCGACGCGACCAAGGCAGGGCTCGAGGCGCGCGGCTATGGCAAGTACCTGCCGGGCCGCATCGGCCACGGCATCGGGCTCGGCGCGCATGAACACCCTTCCCTCGACGCCAAGACCGACATCCTGCTCGAACCCGGCATGATCCTGACGCTCGAGCCCAATCTGCGCATCCCCGGCATCGCCGCGACCCAGCTCTCCGACACCGTCCTGATCACGGAAGGCGGTTGCGAGTTCCTGACGCGCGCGCCGGACGTCGTGTTGAACGCCTGAGGCGAACCGGCATGGCCCCGCTCCTCGAAGTCAGGAACCTGACCGTCGCCTTCGATACGCCGGGCGGGACGGTCCATGCCGTCAACGACGTCTCCTATGCGTTGGATGAGGGCGAGACGCTGGGCATCGTTGGGGAATCCGGCTCGGGCAAGAGCGTGCATGTCCTGGCGATGTGCGGGCTGATTCCGCGCCCGCCCGGCCGCATCGTCTCCGGGCAGGTGCTGTTCCAGGGGCGCGACCTGCTGACGCTGCCCGAGCGGGACTTGCGTGACATTCGCGGCGGGCAGATCGGCTTCGTCTTCCAGGATCCAATGACTTCGCTCAACCCGGTGCTAACGGTGGAGCGGCAACTGGTCGAACTGATCCGCCGGCACATAAAGCTCGACGCCAAGGCGGCGCGGGCGCGGGCGATCGAACTGCTCGAGATCGTGCGCATACCCGATGCCGCGCGCCGCATCGGCCAGTACCCGCACCAGTTCTCCGGCGGCATGCGCCAGCGCGTGATGATCGCGATCGGCGTCGCCTGCCGGCCGAAGCTCCTGATCGCGGACGAGGCGACGACGGCGCTGGACGTGACCGTGCAGGCGCAGATCCTCGACATGGTCAAGGATCTGAAGCGCGAGTTCGGCACCACGGTGATCTGGATCACCCATGACATGGGCGTGGTTGCCGGCATCGCCGACAGCATCCAGGTGATGTATGGCGGGCGTATCATGGAGCGCGGCCCGGTCGATGCGATCTTCGCCGATCCGCGCAGTGCCTATAGCTGGGGCCTGCTGCAATCGCTGCCCACGGCGGAGCGCCGCACTGAGGGGCGGCTCCACCAGATCCCGGGCTCGCCGCCCGATCTCTACAAGCCGGCGGTGGGCGACCCCTTCGCGCCGCGCAATGCCTTCGCGACGCCGCGCTGCCTCATGGAGATGCCGCCTTTGCGCCAGGCCGAGGGCAGCGTGCCGGGCCATCTCGTCGCCGCGTGGTATGATCTGCCCGCCGCGCTGAAGGCCCGCAGGGAGACCGTGGCATGAGCACGTCGCCGACGCATCCGCTTCTCAGCGTCCGCAACCTGGCGAAGCACTATACCAGTGGCGGCGGCTGGCTCAGTGGGCCGTCGCATCTGGTCAAGGCGATCGACGACGTCTCCTTCGATATCGCACCCCGCGAGATCGTCGGGCTGGTCGGCGAATCCGGCTCGGGCAAGAGCACGACCGGGCGCGTCGTGCTGCGCCTGGAAGAGCCCACCGGCGGCGAGATCCACTTCGATGGCCACGACATCACGGCTTTGCCGGCGCGCGAACTGAAGGCCTTTCGCCGCCAGATGCAGGTCGTCTTCCAAGATCCTTACGCCGCGCTCAACCCGCGCATGACCGTGGGGGATTTCGTCGCCGAGCCCCTGATCGTGCACGGCCTCGTCACCAGCCGCTCGGAGCGCAACGATCGCGTCGCGGCCCTGTTCAAGCAGGTCGGGCTCGATCCGCGCTTCATGGCGCGCTATCCGCACGAATTCTCCGGCGGCCAGCGCCAGCGCGTCAACATCGCGCGGGCCGTCGCGATGCGCCCGCGCCTGATCATCGCCGACGAGCCGATCACGGCGCTTGACGTCTCGATCCAGGCCCAGATCGTCAACCTGTTCCAGGACCTGCAGCAGGAGCTGGGCATGGCCTATCTTTTCATTGCGCATGACCTGTCGATGGTGCGCTATCTCTGCCACCGCGTCGCGGTAATGCTGCGCGGGCGCCTGGTCGAGATCGCCCCGACGGAAGCGATCTTTTCCGATCCGCGCCACCCCTATACGCGCTCGCTGCTCTCGGCGATTCCGATCCCGAACCCGGCGATCGAGCGCGCCAGGCGGCCGCTGGCCTTCGACTACGAGACGCAGAAGCCGGCCCCCGATGCCGTGCTGACCGAGGTTTCGCCCGGTCATTTCGTCCTGATTTGAGCCCTTATTGCCCTTGCTATCGCCATTGGAGCCCGTGACATGACATCGTTCTGGATCAAGACCCTCAACGCTGCCGCATTGGCCGCCGCGCTGTCCGCTTCGCCGGCGCTGGCCCAGACGGGGCGCACGGCGACGATCGCGCTCTCGGTCAACGTCAATACCTTCGACCCGCATATGACGGGCTCCTTCGGCTCCGATATGAGCCTGCTGAGCCATATCTATCCCTCGCTCGTCATCCGCGGCGCCGACCTCAAATTGGTGCCCGCGCTGGCGAAATCCTGGACGCTGGTGAACGACACGACATGGCGCTTCGACCTCGTCGAGGGCGCCAAATTCATCAATGACGAGCCGCTCGACGCCTCGACGGTCAAATGGAATCTCGACCGCGTGCGCGATGCCAAGGTCAATGCGCGGATCAAATCCTGGTTCGACCTGGTCAAGGAGGTCCGCGTCATCGACGCCAGGACCGTCGAGGTCGAGACCAGCGCGCCGTTCCCGGCCTTCGTCGACCAGCTTTCGATGTTCTTCCTGCTGCCGCCGCAATGGGCGGCGAGCCACAATCCGGCAACCGAGACGATGTCGGGCAGCCGCTACCGCATGACCGAGAACGTGCCGGGCGACCACATCACGCTCGCCGCCAATCCGGGAGGCTGGCAGGGCAAGCCGGACTTCGACACGGTCGTGTTCAAGACGATCCCGGAACCGGCAAGCCGCATCGCCGCGCTGCTGGCCGGCGAGGTCGATCTCGTGACCGGCATCCCGACCTCGGAGCTTGCGCGGGTCAAGGCGAGCAAGAACGCCATTGCCGGCTCGGTGCAGAGCACGCGCAACGTCTTCATCAAGTTCAACACCCAGAAGGCGCCGCTCGACAACAAGCTGGTGCGCCAGGCCATGAACTACGCCATCGACAAGGATGCGATCCGGGATTCGATCTTCGACGGGCAGGCCTATGTCGAGCCCTGCCAGATCCTGACCCCGTCCTATTTCGGCTTCAATCCGGACCTCAAGCCCTATCCCCACGACGTGAAGAAGGCGCAGGCCCTGCTGAAGGAATCCGGCATCGACCTCAAGCAGGTGATCGAGATGGATATCCCCGTCGCGACCTACATTCAGGGGCAGGAGGTCGCTCAGGCGGTGGCCGCCATGCTCGGCGACGCCGGCCTGAAGGTGAAGATGAACGAGATGGATTTCGGCGCCTATATGAACAAGTATCTGAGATCGCGCACCCTGGCGCAGACCTCGCTCCTGAGCCATGGCTGGCCGACCCTGGACGCCGACGGCCAGTTGACCCTACTCGCGCCCGGCAACCAGTACGCCTATTGGGACAATGCTGCCTTCGGCAAGGCGCTCGATGCCGGGCGCTCGACGATGGACAAGGACAAGCGTCTCGCAGCCTATAAGGACGCGACCAAGATCATGTGCGAGGAGGCCCCGGTGCTGTTCCTCTATGCGCAGCCGACCACCTATGGTGTCTCGAAGCGGGTGACCTGGCAGGCGCGCGGCGACGATTGGGTTCGCTCCTTCGATATGAAGCCGGCTCAGTAGGAGGCGACCCTTGCACCTGTTCGGAACGCATTTCGGCACCTATGAGGTCGTCCGCGACGGTTCCGGGCAGGCTGCCTTGCAAGGTTTTGGGCTCGACCCGCAGCCTTCGCCGGTCGGGACGGCCTATCTCGACCTCAAGGACCATCCGGCGCGTGTCCTTCATCCGATGGCGCGCAAGGGCTGGCTCGCGGCGCGGGAAAACCCGCAGCGGCGCGGCCGAGACCGTGGCCGTGATGAGTTTATCCGCATCAGCTGGGACGAGGCGGCGGCGCTCGTCGCCGGTGAGGTCGAGCGCGTCCGCACGGTTCACGGCAATGCCGCGATCTTCGGCGGATCCTATGGCTGGGCCAGTGCGGGGCGCTTCCACCATGCGCAAGGCCAGCTCAAGCGCTTCCTCAATCTCGCGGGCGGCTTCACCTCTGCCGTCAACACCTACAGCTTCGGGGCCGGCGCGGTCATCCTGCCGCATGTCATCGGCCCGCGCTTCAAATTCGCCACCGATGTCGCGCCGAGCTGGGACCAGATCGCCGCTCATGCCAAGCTGCTGATCTCCTTTGGCGGCTTTCGCCTGTCGAATGCGCAGGTCGAGGCCGGCGGCACCGGCCAGCACCGCTCCGAGCGCGGGCTGGCGGCAGCGGCTGCAGCAGGCGTCAGGATCGTCGTCGTCAGTCCGGTGCGCACCGATGTCCCGGACCTGCCGGGCGGGACGATCGACTACATCGCGATCCGCCCCAACACCGATACGGCGATGTTGCTGGCGATGGCGCAGACGCTGCTGGCGGAGGGCCTGGCCGACCGCGCCTTCCTCGCGCGCTGCACGGTGGGGCTTGCAACCCTTGAGGCCTATCTGGCGGGTGAAAACGACGGGGTGGTCAAGGATGCCGACTGGGCGGCCGGAATCTGCGGCGTGCCGGCGGCGACCATCCGGGATCTCGCCTGCGCCTTCGTCTCGGAGCCCGCGCTTGTCAATGCGGCCTGGTCGCTGCAGCGGGCGCGCTTCGGCGAGCAGCCCTATTGGGCGGCGATCGCCCTTGCGGCCATTGCCGGCCATGCCGGACGGCCGGGTTGTGGCATCGCCTTCGGCCTGACCTCCGTCAGCACGGTCGGCCAGCCGATCCGGCGGTTGCGCGGGCCGGCCTTCGATCAGGGTCGCAACCCGGTCGAGAGCTTCATCCCCGTAGCGCGGATCACCGACCTCCTGTCCCAGCCGGGCGGGACGCTGGACTACGACGGTCGGCAACTGGTGCTGCCCGATATCCGCCTGGTCTGGTGGGCGGGTGGCAACCCGTTCCACCACCATCAGGATCTCGCCGGCCTGACCGAGGCCTGGCGGCGGCCGGAGACGGTGATCGTCAATGAGCCGATGTGGACCGCGACCGCGCGCCATGCCGACATCGTGCTGCCGGCGAGCTTCCCATTCGAGCGCGACGATATCGCCGCCTCCTCCCGCGACAACTGGCTCATCGCCAGCCGGCAGGTCTGCGCGCCGCCAGGCGAAGTCCAGTCCGATCATCAGATCATGGCGCGCATCGCCCGCGAGATGGGCTTCGAGCCCGCCTTCACCGAAGGGCGCGAGCCGCGGGAGTGGTTGCGCCGGATGTATGACGGCTACCGCACAGCCCATGCCGAATTGCCGGATTTCGAGGCGTTCTGGGCGCGCGGCTATGCCGCCCTCGACGAAGGTGAGACGGCGCCGGCCCCGGTCACGCCCTTGGCCGACTTCGTCGCCGACCCCGAGGGGAAGCCGCTGGAGACGCCGTCCGGCCGCATCGAGATCGCCTCCGCGACGATTGCCGGCTTCGGCTATGACGATTGTCCCGGCCACCCGGTCTGGCTCGCGCCCGAGGAATGGCTCGGCTCGCCCTTGGCGCAGCGCTACCCGCTGCACCTGCTCTCGCCGCAGCCGGCGCATCGCCTGCACAGCCAATTGGAACTGGCGGGGCCGAGCCAGGGGGCCAAGCTCGACGGCTATGAGGTCGTGCTGATGCACCCGACCGACGCCGCCAAACGCCATCTCCGGGATGGCGACGTCGTGGAGCTGTTCAACGATCGCGGCCGCTGCCTGGCGGCGCTCAGGTCGACGTGTGAGGTTGAGCCGGGCGTCGCCGTGCTGCCAACCGGCGCCTGGTACGATCCGGTTGGGGACGGCTGGGCCTTGCCGCTCGACCGTGGCGGCAATCCCAACAGCCTCACCTCCAGCATGCCGACCTCGCGCCTGGCGCAGGCGACCGCGCCCAATTCTTGCCTGATCGAGATCAAGCGGGCAGGAACCTGACCGCCGATCGAACCCGCCACCGCCATCTCGCATCGCAAGAGGCCGACCATGCCCTCGACTGCCGCCAATTCGCATGAAGCCGAGGCGCTTGATGCCGCGCTCGCCGAGGCTCGCGAGGATTATGTGCGCCGCAACCGAGAAAGCCAGGCGCGTTTCATGGCGGCTGCGGAGTCGATGCCGGGCGGCAACACCCGGACCTCGCTCTTCTACGATCCCTTTCCGCTCTGCATGCTGCGCGGCGAGGGCTGCCGCCTGACCGATGCCGACGGGCACGAATATCTGGATTTCCTGGGCGAGTTCACCGCCGGCATTTTCGGCCATTCACCGGAGGTGCTGAAGCAGGCGATCCGCGCCGCGCTCGATGACGGCATCAACCTGTCCTCGCACAACGCCATCGAAGGGAAGCTGGCAGAGCGCATCTGCGCGCGCTTTCCGTCGATGGATCTGCTGCGCTTCACCAATTCCGGCACGGAAGCCAATCTGATGGCGCTCGCCGCCGCGCTCACCTTCACCGGGCGGCGCAAGATCCTGGTGTTCGCGGGCGGTTATCATGGCGGTGTCTTGACCTTTCCACCCGGCGGCACGCCCGTCACGGTGCCCCACGACTTCGTCGTCGCCTCCTATAACGACCTTGAAAAGACGCTCGACCTCGTCAAGCCGCATCGCAGCGAATTGGCGGCGATCCTGGTCGAGCCCATGCAGGGTGCAGGGGGCTGTATTCCGGGCGCGCCCGAATTCCTCGCCGGCCTGCGCGCGCTCGCCGACGAGACCGGCGCCGTGCTGATCTTCGACGAGATCCAGACCTCGCGGCTCTCGCTCGGCGGGCGCCAGCAACTGCTCGGCATCACACCGGATATGACGACGATCGGAAAGTTCTTCGGCGGCGGCCTCGCCTTCGGCAGCTTCGGCGGCCGGCGCGAGATCATGCAGGTCTTCGATCCGCGCCGGCCATCCTCGATCGGCCATGCCGGCACCTACAACAACAACAGCTTGACCATGGCGGCAGGGCTCGCGGCGGTAGAGCAGCTCCTGACGGCCGAGGCGCTCGATGCCTTGAACGCGCGCGGCGACCGCTTCCGCGCCGATCTGAACGCAATGTTTGCGGCCAAGACCGTGCCGATCACCGTGTCCGGCCTCGGCTCGTTGATGAACATTCACCCGCAGGGCGCACCGCAGATGGCGAACGCGAAGCGCAGCCTGCTGTTCTTCGATCTCGTGAAGGCCGGCATCTATTTCGCGCCGCGCGGCCTGATCGCCCTGTCCTTCCCGATCGGAGGCCAGGAGATCTCGGCTTTCCTGAACGCGCTGGACGGCATTCTCGACGCACGCAGGAGCCTTCTTGTCTGAGGCCGGAAGAGGCGGGGCGTTGCCCCGCCCAGGTAGGTTGTCCTCGCCAAATACGTTGTCCTGGCCAAGTGGCAGACGTCAGAAGCCCGTGCGCCGACTTCGAACCATGTCGAGGCGCGCGGCTAGCGTCGCGCGCAGATTCGCATCGGTGGCGTCGGCACCGGCTTCAGACCTTTAGGGCCATGCCGTCGCGCTGCGGATCGGCGCCGCCCGACCAGCTTGTCCCCTCCGCGCGGATGCCATGTGGCGCGCCGAAGGCGAAGGACTGGTAGGACCGGCTTATGGCGTAGCCCTTGGCTTCCAATGCGGCGCTGACGCGGCGCTCGATGCGGTTGGAGACGTCGATCGTGTCGCTCAGGCAGACGATGCGCGGCGCGGCGACCGCCTCGGACATGCTCATCCCGAAATCGATGACATTGCTCAGTGCCTGGGCAATGGCGGGCACGATGAAGGTGCCGCCCGGCGCGCCGATGGCGATGATGGGCTTCTCGTCCTTGAACATGATCGTCGGCGCCATGGCGCTGCTGCGCGCCTTGCCGGGAGCGATCGAGCCGGCGCGGCCGGGACGGGGGTCGAACCCGCTCATCGAGCCGTTATACATGAAGCCCAGGCCGGGGGTGATGCCGCCCGATGGCTGGCCGAGGGTGTGGGTCAGCGTTACCGCATTGCCCGCTTCGTCCATGACGCAGACGACGGTGGTATCCGGCGGATCCCTGGACAATTCCGAGCGCGCCACGCGCGCCTTCTCGCCTGACCGGATCCTGGCGGCGTGGCCGGCGGCATGGGCCTGCGAGAGCAGCCTGTCGATCGGCACATCGACGAAGTCGGGATCGCCGATATGGGCGTCGCGGTCGATCGTCATCCACTTCATCGCTTCGGCGAGGATCGCGATGTGCTCGGCGCCGTTGTGCTCGAGGGCGCCGATCTCGAACTCCTGCAGGATATGCATGAGTTCGATCAGCGAGACGCCACCGGCGGCGGGCGGGTTGCCGGCGATGTGCAGGCCGCGATAGGCGCCCCAGACGGGTTGCTTCTCGCGCACCTTGTACGCGGCGAGATCGCGCTTCGTCAGGAGCCCGCCTTGCGCCGCCATGTCGGCGGCGATCTCCTCGGCGATCGCGCCGGTGTAGAAGATCTCAGGGCCGGCTGCGGCGATGCGCTCCAGCGTGCGGGCGAGGTCGGGATTGGCGACGCTGTCGCCGGGGCGCTTCAGCGTGCCGTCGGGATGGAAATAGATCCTGCGCCCGGTCTCGCTGTGTCGGAGCTTGTCCTCGGTGTTGATCTGGCCGGTGCTGCGCTGGTCGATCGTCCAGTAGTAGTGGACATAGGGGCGGATGGTGAAACCGTCGCGCGCCTGCCGGATCGCTGGCGCCATCACATCCCTGAGATCCATCGTGCCGAAGCGCGACAAGGCCTCGGTGTAGCCCTTGACGTTGCCCGGCGTGCCGGCTGCGAGATGGCCGAGCTCGTTGGCGTGGTCGCTGAGCAGGAAGACGAAGCCGTCGCGCGTCTGGCCAACGAAACGCTCGGCCCACATCTCGGGCGTCGCTGCGAGGGGCGCCAGCGCCAGGAATTCGAGCACGGTGTGCACGCCGCGTTTCGGCATGCTGATCTGCATCGCGCCGAAGCCGCCGATCCCGCACATCTGCGGGTCGACCACGCCCTGGCTGAAGGCGCAGGCGATGGCGGCGTCGATGGCGTTGCCGCCCCGGCGCAGAATGTCGGCACCGGCTTCGGCAGCCTCGGGCTGGGCCGCTACGATCATGCCGCGCATATGTGTCTCCCTGGTCCCGCCGCGCATCATCGCCTTGAGCGTCCGTCGCTCCGGAAGAGGCAGCATCGCGCGTCGGGCGGCTATCCGCCACCCGCAAATCCGCATGCGCTTGCAGCTGACAGCGCAGGTGCCGTTTCCGACGGATGCGGTCCATAACAAGCCCGTCGCCGCTCCGATCGGTCTCTTCGGCATTGCACCCGCCACCAGCGATTGATCGGTCCAATGCTTCTGCGACCAGACGGAGGACACGACCTATGACGATCGGAGTGGGCGGATCGAGCTTCGAGGCGGAGCTCGCCAAATTGAAGCCGATGACGGATGGCATCGAGCCGATCGCGGTGACCGAGTTCAAGGCTCGCATCGCCAAGGCGCAGGCCCTGCTGCGTGAACAAGGTCTCCAGGCGCTCTATCTCGACACCTCCACGAGCCTTGCCTACTTCACCGGCATCCAGCTCACCTTGTCCGAGCGCCTGCATGGCGCGGTCATTCCGGCCGAGGGCGAGATCGTCTATCTCAGCCCGACCTTCGAGGAGCCGAAGACGCGGGAATTGATGCGCTTCGGCGAGGAGGTGCGTTGCTGGGAGGAGCATGAGGACCCAACGGAGTTGGTGATCGAGACCATCCGCAGCCTGGGCTATGAGAGCGGTCAGGTCGCACTCGATCCGCATACGCCGTTCTATATCGTCGACGGGCTGCGCAAGGCCGGTAACCGCTTCTCCTTCAGCCATGGCAATGTGATCACCGCGGCCTGCCGGCAGCTGAAATCGGCAGCCGAGATCGCTTTGATCCAGCGCGCCATGGACATCACCATGGAGGTGCACAGGGCGGCGGCCCGGGCGCTGCAGGTCGGCGTCACCACCGCTCAGGTCAAGCTCTTCCTCGACCAGGCGCATCGCAAGCTCGGCATGAACTGGACGAGCGGCGCCGCGCAGTTCGGCGAGGCGACGGCCTATCCCCATGGCGTGCCCTATGAGCAGACGCTGCAGGACGGCGACATGGTGCTGATCGACATGGGCACCAAGGTCGGCGGCTATCGCTCCGACATCACCCGCACCTATGTCTTCGGCGAGGCCAACCCGCGCCAGCGCGAGATCTGGAACCTGGAGAAGCGTGCGCAGTTGGCGGCGTTCGATGCGGCTGTCCTGGGGGCGCCCTGCGAGGCGGTGGATGCGGCGGCGCGCAGCGTCATCGAGGCGGCGGGCTTCGGCCCGGGCTACAAGGTGCCTGGCCTGCCACATCGCACCGGCCATGGGCTCGGCCTCGACGTGCATGAGGAATCCTTCATGGTGAAGGGCAACAAGACACCGCTCCAAGTTGGCATGTGCTTCTCCGACGAGCCGATGATCTGCATCTATGGCGAGTTCGGCGTGCGCTTGGAGGACATTATCTACATGGCCGAGGACGGGGCCCACTGGTTCACCAAGCCGGCCCATTCCGTGGACGATCCCTTCGGCTACGAAGCCTGATTGCGCGGCGTTGGCTGCCGATCAGGGCCCTGTCGTCGCGAGCAGCTTGTCGATCCGCTTGCCGTCCATGTCGACGATCTCGAAGCGCCAGCCTTCATAGTCGAAATGCTCACCGGCCTCCGGAAGCCGTCCGAGCTGGAACAAAGCGAAACCGGCGATGGTGTGAAAATCGCCCTCCACCGATCCCGATCGGAAGCCGAGGCGGGCGAAGGCGTCGTGAGCCAGCATCGCGCCGTCGAGCAGCAGCGAGCCATCTTCACGCTCGACGATGTCCGGCTCTTCGCCTTCCGCATCCGACAGGTCGCCGGCGATAGCCTCGAGCAGGTCGGTCTGGGTGACGATCCCCTCCAGGCTGCCATATTCGTCGATGACGATGGCGAGGCGGACCGGGGCTTTCTTGAACTGGTCGAGCACGCGGAAGATCGGCACGCCTTCGTGAACGACCACGGGTTCGCGGATGACGGCCATCGGGTCGAGTGCCTTGCCGTCGAGCACCTGGTCGAGCAGGTCCTTCTTCAGGATCATGCCCAGGGGCTCGTCGACATCGCCGCGCCCGACCAGGAGCTGTTCGTGGCGGCAGGCGCGGATGGTGCGCAGCATCTCGGCCGGGCTGTCATCGGCGTCGATCCACTCGATGTCGCGGCGCGGCGTCATGATGTCGCCGATGCGGCGGTCGCCGATATTGAGGACACGTTCGACAACCTCCTGCTGCGTCTGCTGGAGAATGCCGGCTTCCTGGCTGGCCTGGATGAGGAGCTTGAGCTCTTCAGGCGAATGCAGCGCATCCTCGCCCGTGCCTGGCCGCAGGCCGCATAGCCGCAGCAGGAGATTGCCGAGGCCGTTGAGCGCGATGATCGCCGGCCGGAGCAGGAACAGGAACAGGGCGAGGGGGCGCACGACCCAGAGCGCAGTGCCTTCGCTGCGTTGAAGAGCCAGGCTCTTCGGAGCGAGTTCGCCCAGCACGATATGCAGTGTGGTGATGATGATGAAGGAGACCGCCACCGCGATCGCATGGGAACTGGCCGTTGCCAGGGTTCCGGGCAGCGCGTTCAGCAGGGGCATGATCAGATGGGCGAGCGCCGGTTCGCCGATCCAGCCGAGCGCCAGGGACGAAATCGTGATGCCGAGCTGAGTGGCCGCGAGATTGGCGTCGAGATTGTCGACGGCCCGCTTCAGGGCGCCGGCATTGGTCCTGCCGGCATTGACCAGTTCGGTCACGCGGCTGCGGCGGACGGCGACGAGGGAAAATTCCGCTGCGACAAAAAAGCCGTTCGCGGCAACGAGAACAAGTACGGCGAGTATCCCGATCAGATCGGGCATACTGCCATCGGAACTAGGCATGGTCTCCTTTTGGGCGGCGAGCCGCCACGGACTATTGATGGAACTTCCCATATAGCACGGCTTTGCCCCGCGCATGTGACCGCTTATGCGGCAATCGGGCGGGGGCGATGCTTCGCTCGAGCCTGATGGCTCTTGGCGCTGAGCGATTATTATTCGGCTATGCCAGACAGCTTGCGGCGAGACGCTGGGAGCGCTGCTGTTTCCAGCCTGACAGCCGATCCGGGTTTCAGCCGGTCCCGGCACGCCAGGCTGGCATCGGCGCCTTCGGACAACGCCGCATTGAGCGACATCCCCGTCGCGAGCGTATAGGAGACGGCGCGTTTTCGGATGGAGAGCCTTCGCGATGGCGAATGCATGTTCGGCCGGTATCGATACCGGGTTCGCCGCGTTGGATTTCGGGCAGATGGTAGTGCTGGGCCTCGTGCAGGGCGTCAGCGAATTGCTACCGATCTCCTCGACGGCCCATATGCGCGTCGTCCCGGCCGTGTTGGGATGGCCGGATCCGGGATCGGCCTTCTCGGCGCTGATGCAATTGGCGGCGCTTGCTGCCGTGGTGACCTATTTCCGGCGCGACGTCAGTGAGATCGCGAGCGGGGCCTGCCTCGCGCTGAGGCGTCGCGAGACTGGCGGGCCACAGGTCAGGCTGGCGGTCGGCATCGTGCTGGCGACGATCCCGATCGTCGTCGCGGGCGTGCTGCTCGCGCCATTGCTCAATGCCTGCGGCTCGCCCTTGCGCTCGCTCTGGGTGATCGGCGCCAGCTCGATCGCGATGGCGCTGCTTCTGGCCCTGGCCGAATGGCTGGCCCGTCATGACCGCAGCGTCGAGCAGTCCAGGCTTCGGGATTTCCTCCTGGTCGGCCTCGCCCAGGTCGGCGCGCTGATCCCCGGCGTGTCCCGCTCGGGATCGACCCTGACCGCGGCGCTGGGGCTGGGCTTCAAACGCGCTGAAGCGGCGCGCCTGTCCTTCCTGATCGGCTTGCCGGCGATCGCGCTGGCCGGCCTCAAGGAGGCGGTCGAGCTCGCCAGGGCCGGCATCGATACCCATGCCGCCGCGCTGCTGCTGGTGGGCCTCGTCGCCGGTTCATTGGCGTCATTTGCCGCGGTCTGGGGGCTGATGCGCTTTCTGGAACGCATGTCGAGCTGGCCGTTCGTCCTCTATCGCGGCTGCATGGGCATCCTGCTCTTGTTGGGAGTGGCTGGGGGCTAGCTGCATTAGCGGTTGAGCGATCTAGCGATAGGCGAGAGCTTGCTCTCAGCCCAGGAGCGCTTTCGCATAGGTCTGGCCGGAATTGGCGATATGCGCGGTCATCAGGCTGGTGAAGCCGGCGAAGTCGCCAGCCTGGAAGAAACCGAGGATGGCGCGGTGCTCCTCGAAGGAGAGCGGCGTCTGGACGTCGATGGGCGAACTCAGATTGGTCCGCAGCGCCGCGACGCGTCCAGCCACGAGCCGGTAGGATTCCTGCAGATAGCGATTGCCGCAATGGTTGAAGAAGGCCTCGTGCAGGGCGGTGTCGGCGCGGCCATAGGCGACGTTGTCCTTGGCCTTCAGCGCCCGTTCCATGCCGAGGATCGCCGCCGAGATCTCGGTCACGACACTGTTGCGGTCCCGGTGATAGGCGAGTTCGGCCGCCTTGGGTTCGAGGATGATCCGGAACTGGCAGATCGTGGCGATGTCCTCGGCATCGGGGCTGAAGACGAAGCTGCCGACCTGCGGCTTGATCACCACCAGGCCTTGCAACTGAAGCTGGTTGAGCGCCTCGCGCACCGGGGTCCGGCTGACGCCGAAGGATTGCGCCAGCATCTCCTCGGCGATGATCGCACCAAGCGGGAGATCGCCCTCAATGATCGCCTGGCGCAGCCGTCCGACGACCTTCTGGGCCAGCGACTTCGGCGGATCGAGCTTGAAGGACTGCATGCGATGGTTCCGGACGCTGCGGCGAAAAGCGTCGTCTCAAAAGCCTCGGGCGGGCCCGCGGCCGCGACTGCGCAGCTACGGCCCCACCCGAAGTCTCTTAGGCCAGGCCAGCCACGGCGGAAAGCTGCCGGCGAGGCCCTCGCCGACGCTCAGCTCCCGCGGACGCGCTTCAGTTCGCCGAGCACGAGATCGAGCGCCTCACGGCCGATCGAACCGGAATGGCGCTCATAGATCACCTTGAGCTTGTCGCGCACGCGCAGGGTCTCGGCCGGGGAGATCTCGTTGACCTGCATGCCGCTCGCCTTGAGATTGGCGAGGCTTTCATCGGACTTCATCCGGTTGACCTTGCGCTGCTCGGTCTGACCGACCGCGGCGCAGTCCTTGAGCACGCCTTGCTCCGCCGGCGAGAGTCCGTCCCAGATCTTCTTGGAGAACAGCACCAGCGTCGGGCTGTAGGCATGCTTGGTCAGGGTCAGGTATTTCTGCACCTCGTAGAACTTCATGTTCTCGATGTTGTTGTAGGGGTTCTCCTGGCCGTCGACGGTCTTGGTTTCCAGCGCCGAATAGACCTCGGAGAAGGCCAGCGGCACGGCGTTGCTGCCGAGTTCCTTGAAGGTGTCGATGAAGATGGTGTTCTGCATCACCCGCATCTTCACGCCCTGGAAATCCTCCGCCTTGGTGATCGGTCGCCGCGAATTGGTGGTGTGGCGGAAGCCGTTTTCCCACCAGGACAGATTGACCACGCCGACCGCGGGAAGCTTGTCGGAGAACCAGGCGCCGGCCTTGCCGTCGAGGAGCTGGTCGGCCTCCTTCTCGTCATTGAACAGGAAAGGCAGGTCGAACACGCCGAGTGCCGGAATGATCGCGGTCAGGGGCGCAGTCGAGGTCAGCACCATATCGAGCGAGCCGGTGCGCACGCTCTGCGTCGCGGTCAGGTCGTTGCCGAGCGCGCCGTCCCAGAAGGACTGCATCTTCATCTTGCCGCCGGATTTCTGCAGCGTGCAGGCCCCCATGGCGGCAAGGCCGTTGCCCATCGGGTGCTCCTTGCTGACGCCGTTCGAGACGCGGAAATTCCGGTCCTGGAACTGGGCGCTGGCCGGCTGCACGCCGGCAAATAGAGCCACCGCGAACAGCGTGGCCGGTAACAGGGGCTTGATGATGGCCTTGGACGTTTCGACCGGCTTGGACATTTCTTGTTTCCTCCCTTTGTTGTGCAGGCGTCTTGTTATGCGGGTGCCGCGATCAGCGGCTCGTCAGCCAGGCAAGCGGGACCATCACCAGGTCCGGGAACAGCACGAGCAGGAACAGCACGATCAGTTCCGCCCAGAGGAAAGGCCACAGGCCCTTCATCAGGTCGTTCATCGAGATGTTGGCGACGCCGCACATCACGTTGAGCACGATGCCGACCGGCGGCGTTATCAGGCCGATGGCGTTGTTCATGATGAAGAGCACGCCGAAATAGACCGGGTCGATGCCGGCCTGCTTGATCACCGGCATCAGCACGGGCGTCAGGATCATCAGCGTCGGCGCGAAATCGAGCGCCGTGCCGACGACGACCACGATCGCCATGATGACGAACATCAGCAGGATCTTGTTGTGCATGAACGGGCTCAGCATCGCCGAGACCTGGCCGGGCAGTTCCGACATGGTGATCAGCCAGGCCGAGATGAGCGCGGTCGCGATCAGGAAGACCACGACCGAGGTGCTCTTCGCCGCCTGGACCAGGATGGGATAGAGCTGGCGCAGCGGCAATTCGCGATAGACGAAGGCGCCGATCACGAAGGCATAAACGCAGGCCGCGACGCCGGCCTCGGTTGGCGTGAAGATGCCGAACTTCATGCCGCCGATGATGCCGAGCGGCATCAGCAGCGCCCAGATGCCGTCGACACCGGCGCGCAGGCGCAGGGACCAGCCCTGGCGGGGCAGCATCGCGACCTTGTCGCGCCGCGCCACCCAGGCCCAGGCGACGACCAGCGACAGGCCCATCATTAGCCCGGGCACGATGCCGGCGAGGAAGAGCTTGCCGATCGAGACATTGGCGATGACGCCGAAGACGATCAGGCCGATCGAGGGTGGGATGACCGGGGCGATGACGCCGCCGGCCGCAATCAACCCGGCCGAACGCGGCACGTCGTAGCCGGCCTTGCGCATCATCGGGATCAGCAGCGCGCCGATCGCCGCGGCGTCGGCCGCCGCGCTGCCCGAGATCGCGGCCATGACGACCGAGGCGAAGATCGCGACGAAGCCGAGCCCGCCGCGAACATGGCCGACGAAGGCGAGCGCGAAGGTGACGATGCGCTTGGAGATGCCGCCGGCATTCATCAATTCGCCGGCCAGCATGAAGAAGGGGATGGCGAGCAGGGGAAAGCTGTCGGCGCCCTCGATCAGCTTCTGTGACAGGATCGTGGTGTCGACATTGCCCTGCATCAGCATCAGCGCCACGGCGCAGACCAGCAGCGCGAAGGCGATCGGCATGCCGAGCGCCATGGCGCCGAGCAGCGAGGCCGTGAAAACGACGACGGTCATGGCCGCGCCTCCTTGTGGCCCGGCGCGTGCGGGATCTCTTCGCTCTCGCTTATGTCGATCAGCTCGTCGTCGCGGATCCGGCCGGTGATGACGCGCCAGAGCTTGGCGAGCGTGTGCAGCCCGATGCCGAGCGCGGAGACATAGGCGACGCCGAAGACCCAGATCATCGGCAGACCCGTGAC
The DNA here is from genome assembly GCF_001741865.1 of Bosea vaviloviae. Classification (NCBI taxonomy): domain Bacteria; kingdom Pseudomonadati; phylum Pseudomonadota; class Alphaproteobacteria; order Hyphomicrobiales; family Alloboseaceae; genus Allobosea; species Allobosea vaviloviae. The sequence continues at coordinate 18,203 of NZ_CP017147.1, read as the reverse complement.
GGGAGCTGCCGTCGTGGCGTTGATCTCGTGCTGGCGCCAGGTGCCCCAGAACAGCATGACGCAGCAGGCCAGGATCAGGCATTGGCTGAGCGCGAAGCAAATCAGCTGGCCGCGCCGCGACAGGGCCCGCACCACGGCGTCCATGCCCAGATGCGTGCCGTCGCGCATGGCAACCACCGCGCCGATGAAGGTCAGCCAGACGAAGCAGAAGCGCGACAGCTCTTCCGAGACGACGATGCCGGAATTGAAGACATAGCGCAGCACGACATTGCCGAAGACCATCACCACCATGGCCAGCATCAGCATGGCCAGCAGCGCCTCGACGAGTTTGTAACCACGCGCCAGCATCAGATCACCTTGCCGGGATTGAGCAGATTGTCGGGGTCGAGCGCCGTCTTCAGCGTCCGCATCAGCGCGATTTCCGGCTCGCTGCGGGCATGGCCGAGCCATGGCTTCTTCATGGTGCCGATGCCGTGCTCGGCCGAGACGCTGCCGCCGAGTTCGCGGACGAGGCCGTAGATGATCGCGTCCATCGCCGCCTTCGGCTGCTGCTCGATGGCGAGACCCGGCACCCAGGCGACGAGATGCAGGTTTCCGTCGCCGATATGGCCGTAATAGACGCTCTCGCAGCCGGGGATGCCGGCGCTCAGCGCTGTCTTGCAGCGCGTCGCGAAGGCGTCCATGTGCGCCACCACGAGGCCGATATCATAGGAGACATGCGGGCCCAGCACCTGGCCGAATTCGGCGCAGGCGTCGCGGACCGCCCAGAAGGCCTGCGTCTGCGCATGCGATTGCGCGACGGCGGCATCAGCGAGAACACCCTGCTCCATCATGCCTTCGAGCCAGGCTTGGAAGCGCGCACCATCGGCCGCTTCGTCCGAACCATGCGTCTCGACCAGCACATAGAGGCCATGGCCGCTGCCGACCGGAGCGCGCACGCCGATGCGCTCGGTGACGACCTGCCAGTAATCGGGCCACATCACTTCGAAGGCGGAGAGGTTCGAGCCGAGGCCATTGCGCGCCTCGCCCAGCAGCGTCACGACCGCGTCGTAGTCTGAGAGCGCGCAGAGCGCGGCCATGGTCGAGCGCGGCTTGGGGAACAGCCGCAGCACGACGCGGGTGATGATGCCGAGCGTGCCCTCCGAGCCGATGAAGAGGTGCTTCAGGTCGTAGCCGGCATTGTTCTTGAGCAGCTTGTTCAGATTGGTGACGACCGTGCCGTCCGCGAGCACGACCTCGAGCCCGAGCACCAGGTCGCGCGTCATGCCGTAGCGAATGACCCTGTTGCCGCCGGCATTGGTCGAGAGATTGCCGCCGATGGCGCAGGAGCCGCGCGAGCCGAGATCGAGCGGGAAGAGGAAACCGGCGGCATCGGCGGCGTTCTGGACCACCTCCAGTGGCGTGCCGGCCTTCACCGTCATCGTGGCGCTGGCGGTATCGATCTCCTCGATGCCGGTCATGCGCTCGAGCGAGATCGCGACCCAGCCCGCTTCGGGCGTGGCGCCGCCGCAGAGCCCGGTCATGCCGCCCTGCGGCACGAAAGGCAGGCCCGCCGCACGGCATGCGGCGACCGTCTGGGAAACTCCTGTTGCATCAACCGGTCGCACGACAGCCAGGGGCCGGCGAGGGAGCTGGGCGCTCCAATCATTGCAGTTGCGCGCAGGGACATCGGCCCCGGTCAGGACGGCATGCGCCCCGAGCCCGGCCTTCAGATCCTCAAGCGCATCCTCCGCGCGACGGGGTTGGTTCAGCGCATGCATCGCGTGACCGCCCTCTTGTATGTAAGGTACAGTCTTCTATGAGGCGTGATGACGCAGGTCAAGGGGCGGCGCACCAGAGCAGGATACGGAAAAGTGGGAGCCGGCTTTTTCGCCTCCTGCTCTCACTCCTAGATGAGAGACGGATGCGGCCAGCGAGGGCGAGGCCCGCCTTTCCGGCGCTGTCTCGTTCCCGTCATTGCGATAGGGTCGTTGTGACGGAGGCGATGGACAAAGCCTCAATGAGCCAGACGGAGGCAGGATGAGCATTCGCGCGCAGCTGATCGAGCGGTTCTTCCGCTATCTGGCGGTCGAGAGTCAGAGCGACGCCAAATCCACGGCGTTGCCGAGCACGCCGGGCCAGCAGCGTATGGCCGCCTTGCTGGCGGATGAACTGCGCGCGCTTGGGCTCGAGAAGGTCGTCATCGATGACCATGCCACCGTCACGGCACGGAGGCCGGGCACGCGGCTGGGCGCGCCGAGGATCGGCTTCATCGCGCATGTCGACACGGTCGATTCCGGCCTTTCGCCAGTGATCCACCCGCAGATCCTGCGCTTCGAGGGCGAGGATCTCTGCCTGAACCGGCAGGAGGACATCTGGCTGCGCGTGGCGGAGCATCCCGAGATCCGCCCCTGGGCCGGTGCGGATATCATTGCGAGCGACGGCATGAGCGTGCTCGGCGCTGACAACAAGGCGGCGATCGCCGTGATCATGACGCTGCTTGCCAATCTGCGCCCCGAGGACGCGCATGGCGACATCCTGGTCGCCTTCGTCCCGGACGAGGAGATCGGCCTGCGCGGCGCCAAGGCCCTCGACCTCTCCCGGTTCGACTGCGATTTCGCCTATACGATCGATTGCTGCGAGCTCGGCGAGGTCGTGATCGAGAACTTCAACGCCGCGGCCGCCGACCTTGTCTTCACCGGCGTCAGCGCTCACCCGATGTCGGCGAAGAATGTCCTGGTGAACCCGCTGCTGATGGCGCACGACTTCATCAGCCAGTTCGACCGCGCGCAAACCCCCGAGCACACCGAGGGCCGCGAAGGCTATATCTGGTTCCATGACATCGTCGCCAATGTCAGCGAGGCGCGGTTACGGGTGATGATCCGCGACTTCGACAAAGCCTCGTTCGAGCGGCGTAAGGCGCGCCTCGGCGAGGTTGCGGTGCTGATCGCTGCGCAATATCCGAAAGGCCGCGTCGATTGCCAGGTGAGCGACACCTACAGCAATATCCATGACAGCCTGGGCGATGACCGCCGCTCGGTCGACCTGCTCTTCGCGGCGCTGGCAGCGCTGCGGATCGAGCCGAAGCTGATCCCGATGCGGGGCGGGACGGATGGCGCGGCGCTCTCGGCCAAGGGGCTGCCGACCCCGAACTTCTTCACCGGCGCCTATAATTTCCACTCGCGCTTCGAGTTCCTGCCCGTCCCGGCCTTCGAGAAGTCGTTCGAGGTCGCGCGCATGATCTGCACCCTGGCGGCGCAGCCGGTGGGTCAAGCTGGACCAGTGGCGTGACGACCCCTGGCCGTCATTGCGAGCGCAGCGAAGCAATCCAGGAGGGCTCGCTCTACGTCCCCTGGATTGCTTCGCTGCGCTCGCAATGACGAGGGAGCAGCGGTGAGGTCACACCCAAAACGTCAAACGGCCGACCCTCGAAGTCGTTCAGACACCGCGCGAAATGGTCGGAAGCAATTGGAATCAATCTCGTCGATTCTTCGCCTTTAGTCGCTGGTTAGCCTGCCGTCGGCGTAACCGGTGATGCGATAGGCGATAGAATGACGTGGACCTCCCCGAGCCGGGCTTTCAAGGCGTGGCTCTCTGTGTCGGCCCGGCTGGCCATGTTCCTGCTGGTTTTCAGCGGCGGCGCGGCGTTCGCACAGGCCGTGGTCGTGCAGGGCAACAGGACCGTCGATGCGGAGACGATCCGGGGCTATGCCAGCGACCCCGAGGCCAGGACGCCTGAGCAGATTCGGACGCCTGAGCAGATTCGGACGCCTGAGCAGATCCGGCAGAAGCTGATCGCGAGCGGCCTGTTCTCCAGCGTCCAGGTCAGCCGGCGCGGTTCGCAGATCGTCATCGCCGTGCGCGAGAACGAGGCGGTCAATCGCGTCGCCTTCGAGGGCAATCGCCGCCTGAAAAGCGATGTGCTGCTGCAGCAGATCCAGTCCAAAGCCGGAGGTCCGCTCAGCCAGGTGCTGATCGATGGCGATGTCCAACGCCTGAAGGATGCCTATCGCCGTGCCGGCTACGGCCTGGCTTCGGTCAGCGGGCGCATCAACACCTTGTCGAATGGTCGTTCGGATGTGGTTTTCACGATCACCGAGGCAGGCAAGACCGGCATCAAATCGATCAATTTCAGCGGTAACAGCGTCTATTCGTCGGGCCGTCTGCGCGATCTGATGACCTCGACCGAGTCGAATTTCCTCAGCTTCATCAAGACCTCGGACGTCTATGAGGCGGACCGGATCACCTCCGACCTCGAAATCATCCGCCGCTATTATCTGAAGAACGGCTACGCCGATTTCCAGATCGTCTCGAACCAGGCCCATTTCGACGAGGCGCAAGGCGGCTGGATCATCGACATCGCGGTCGAGGAGGGCGCGAAATACCGCGTCGGCAATGTCGCGGTCGATTCCAGCCTGCGCGACGTCGATCCTGCGGCCCTGCAGCGCATCGTCGCGACCTCCTCCGGCGATACCTACAATGCTGAGGCGGTCGAGAAGTCGTTGCTGGCCCTGACGATGGAGGTGTCGCGCCGTGGCTATGCCTTCGCGCAGGTCCGCCCGCGTGGCGACCGCGACGCTGCCGGCCATCTCATCGGCATCACCTATGTCGTCGATGACGGGCCGCGCGTCTATGTCGAGCGCATCAATGTGCGCGGCAACACCCGTACGCGTGATTATGTCGTGCGCCGCGAACTCGATCTCAGCGAGGGCGACGCTTACAACAAGGTGCTGGTCGACCGGGCCGAGCGGCGTCTCAACAATCTCGGCTTCTTCAGCAAGGTGCGCATCACCAACGAGCCGGGCACGACGCCTGACCGCGTCGTCGTCAACATCGATGTCGAGGACAAGGCGACGGGCTCGTTCTCGGTCAGCGGCGGCTATTCGACCTCGGATGGCATCATCGGCGAGGTCGCGCTGTCGGAGGCGAACTTCCTCGGCCGCGGCCAGTTCGTGCGCATCGCCGGCACACTCGGCCAGCGCACCCAGGGCGTCGATTTCTCCTTCACCGAGCCGTACTTCCTCGGCCATCGCGTCGCGGCCGGTTTCGACCTGTTCTCGAAGTACAATGATTATTACAGTACCAGCCGCTATTCGAGCCGCGTGACCGGCGGACAGCTCCGCTTCACCCTCCCGATCACGGAGGAGTTCTCGATCACGCCGCGCTATTCGCTCTATACGACGGAGATCAAGGTCCCGAATTCGACGAGCTACCCTTACGACGACTGCACGAGCGCGATCACGGGGACGACGCCGGGGACAACGGGCGCAACGGCGGAAAGCTCGACCTATAACTGCCTCACCAATGGCGAGGCGTCGGTCGCGGTGAAGGAGGCGCAGGGCTCGACCATCACCTCGCTGATCGGGCTGAACCTGAACTACAACTCGCTCGACAACACCCAGACCCCGCGCAACGGCTTCGTCGCCGAATTGAAGCCCGAATATGCCGGTCTCGGCGGCGATTCGAAGTTCCTGCGCGTCGCGGCGGATGCGCGCTATTACCGCGAGCTCTTCGACGATGTCGTCGGCTTCGTACGGCTCCAGGGCGGCCACGTCCAGGCGACCAGCGGCGATCTGCGCATGATCGACCACTATTCGATGGGGTCGAACCTGGTGCGCGGCTTCTCCTCCACCGGCATCGGGCCACGCGACGTGCTGACAGGCGCCGCGCTCGGCGGCACGACCTATGTCGGCGGCACGCTCGAAATGCAGTTCCCGCTGCCGGGCCTGCCGCGTGATCTCGGCCTGCGCGGCGCGATCTTCGCCGATGCCGGCACGCTGTTCGACTATGACGGTGGCTCGAAGACGATCACGAGCGCAAGCTATACGGGCTGCCCGACCGGCTCGGAGGCCCGGCAGTTCAAGGTGACGACGAGCTCGAGCTACCAATCCAACGTCGCCTGCGTCCGCGACAACAACGTCATTCGCTCATCGATCGGCGTCAGCCTGCTCTGGCAGTCGCCGCTCGGTCCCATCCGCTTCGACTACGCCTATGCGCTGACGAAGGATGATGGCTGGCGCGACCCGACGACCGGCATCAAATATGGCGGCGACAAGATCCAGGCCTTCCGCTTCTCGGGCGGCACGCGCTTCTGAAGCTGAGGCGTGTTTCCGGCATCAGGCGTACAGCGGAACCCAGCGCTTTTCCTGCATCGGAGAATGCAGGTGCCAACTCCTATGTTCGTTGAGTTGGCCGGGTTATTGCGAACTGCACTATAGTGCCCTTCGATGATGATCCCGCGGCCGAAAAGGGCAGGGATTCTTCAGGCGAAAACGAGAGGTTATCCTTGGCCCAGAACCCAGCCGACAGCATCCGCCGCACCGTGCCGCAGAGGACGCTTGGGCAACAGGTTTATGGGCAATTGCAGGAAACCATCCTGAACGGGCATCTGCTGCCCGGCACGAAGCTCACCCTGCGTGGCCTGGCGACATCCCTGAACACCAGCATCCAGCCGGTTCGCGAGGCTGTCGTCCGGCTCGCGGCGGACGGCGCGCTTCACGCGACCCCCAACCGCTCCATCCTGGTGCCGGTTTTGACGCGTGCCGAGCTCGACGACCTGCACTCCGCCCGGGTCCTGGTGGAAGGAGAGGCGGCGGCGCGCTTTGCCGAACGCGCCTCCGAGGAGGATGTCGCGATCCTGTCGCGGATCAACGAGGATCTTCGCCTCGCCTATGACAGCTCGGATGTCGTGAAGATCGTGACATCCATCCAGTCCTGGGGTCTGCGGATCGCGCAGGGGTCATCGTCGGGCGTGCTGCAATCGGCGATCTTCACATTGCGGTTGCGCCTGGGGCCGCATCTCGCCGAGGCCATGTCCGCGCCGGCCGCGCCCGATCCCGACTTCCTGCATTTCACGGTCCATATCAACCATGAGATGGTCCTGGCCTTTCGGGACCGCGATCCGGTCAGGGCTCGCGACCTGCGGCGCGCGGACATCCTCACCTTCCAGCGCGATCTGTATCAGCGGCTCGGGCTCACCCATCGCGCGCTGGTTGCCGGCTAGAGTCCCTGGTTTTGGCGCGTTGTCTTCACGCGAACCGGTGTCCATTTCGCTCGAAAACGCTTTACGCCAGGCGTCGGAATGGTGCTGCGGGCTCGCCTTGCGCGCTGCGGCGCTACCCGGCCGGCATGTCCTTCAGCACCTGATCCAGCGCCCGCGTCAGCCGCTCGAACAATTCACCGATTTCCGCGATGGTGATGATCAGCGGCGGCGAGAGCACCAGGCAGTTCGCCAATGGCCGGACGATGATGCCGGCCTCGAGGCCGGCCTGATAGACCTGCGCCGGCAAGCCGCCGATCCGCAGCGAGGCTGGGACCTTCTCGTCGTCGCCGGGTTGCTTCAATTGCACCGCGCCCAGGAGCCCGAAACAGCGCGTCTCGGCGACGAGCGGATGATCCTTCAGCGCGGCAAGGCCGCGCGCCCAGGCCGGCATGACGTCGCGCACATGCGCGACGAGATTGCGCCGCTCATAGATCTCGATCGTCTTCAGGGCCACGGCTGCAGCGACAGGGTGGGCATGATAGGTGCCGCCATGGGCGAACCAGCCCTTCTCGGTGCTGCCGCGCTCCAGCCGGTCGTAGAAATCGCCCGACATCAGGATCGCCGAGATCGGCTGATAGGCGCTCGACAGTGCTTTTGACGAGGTCATGCAGTCGGGCTTGATGTCCAGCGTCTGGGTGCCCCAGAACTGCCCGGTCCGGCCGAACCCGGTCACCACCTCGTCGGCGACCAGCAGGATGCCGTAGGTGTCGAGCACCGCCTTCATCTTGGTGAAGTAGCCGGCGGGTGGGACATACATGCCGGCGGACACGGATACCGGCTCGGCGAAGAAGGCGGCGACCGTGTCCGGGCCGGCCTGTTCGATGACCGATCTGAGTTCGGCGGCCAGGCGATCGCCATAGGCCGCTTCGCTCTCGCCCGGTTCGGCGCCGCCTGGCCAATTGGGATGGCTGAGATAAAGGCATTCATCCGTCGGCACCGCGAAGGAGCGATGCAGATCGGAGCCGCCGCCGAGCGCCGTCAACTGGATCGTGCTGCCGTGATAGCTCGACCAGCGGCTGATGATCTTGCGCCGCCTCGGCTCGCCGGAGAAGCCGTTCGCGTACCAGATGAACTTGATCAGATGATCATTCGCCTCGGAGCCGGTGGTGGCGAAGGTGACATGGGTTTGCGGCATCGGCGACAGGGCGGCGAGTTTCTCGGCGAGTTCCATGACGGCGGGAACCGTGCGGTCGATCGCCGAGGGATAGATCGGCAAGGCGCGCATCTGCGCGATGGCCGCTTCGATCAACTCCTCGTCGCTATAGCCCAGCGCGACGCAGTAGAACGACGAGACCGCCTCGATGTAGTCGCGTCCGCGCTCGTCGAAGACCTTGATGCCGCGCCCGCCCGTCAGGACCAGCGGCCGCTCCGAGCGCAGCCGTTTCAGGTCGCTGAAGCCGAGCATCAGTGTGTCATTGCGGTAGTTCAGCTTGGTCGAGGCCATGTCGCTCTCCTGCCGGCTTGCGCATAATCCGCGATGGGTGAATTGATGCAGCTTGGATTGCTGCCGATAGTGTGATCACATCACGCCGTCTGCCGGTTGTCGAGAGATTGGAGTGTAAAGCTCGTGCGCTTCAAGCTTGATCATATTGCTCAATTTTGCAGCTAAAAATGCTGAAAATGGCTGCGCTCGACAAGGGCTCGATCTTGACGCTGATGGCGATATCTCGCCTGATGTGATCACATATCTTGCCTTCGGGCGCGGGATGCAGATCGCGATATGGAGAGTGACGATGGAAGCTGCGACCGCCGGGAACGTCGATTGGTCGAAAGGGGCTGCCTATCTCGACGGGGCCTATATGCCGGTCTCCGAAGCGAAGCTCTCGATCACCGATTGGGGCTATCGCCGGTCGGATGTGACCTATGACGTCGTCAGCGTCTGGGATGGCGCGTTCTTCCGGCTCGACGATCACCTCGCCCGCTTCCGCGCCTCGATCGGAGCCATGCGCTTCACCCCGAAGGAGAGCGACGAGGACATCCGCAGGATGCTGCACGAGTTGGTGCGGCTATCGGGCCTGCGCGAGGCCTATGTGGCGATGGACTGCATGCGCGGGCGGCCCAGCCCCGAGCAGCGCTATCACCCGGTCAATGCGCGCAGCTATCTCGCGGCCTTCGCCATTCCCTATGTCTGGCAGATGAAGCCCGATGTGATCGCGCGCGGCGCGCATATGATCATTGCCTCGACGCCACGCATTCCCGATGTCTGCCTCGACGCCCGCATCAAGAATTTCCACTGGGCGGACATGACGGCGGCGATGTTCGAGGCGGAGGAGAAGGGCGCCGACAACCCGATCCTGCTCGATCTCGACGGCAACGTCACCGAAGGCCCAGGCTACAACATCTTCTGCATCACAGACGGCAAGGTCGCGACCGCCGACCGCAACGTGCTGCACGGGATCAGCCGGCTGAGCGCGATCGATCTTTGCGCCGAGCTGGGGCTGCCTTGCGAGGCGAGGGCCGTGCCGGTCGAGGAGTTTCGCCAGGCCGACGAGATCTTTGCCACGAGCACCGCGGGCGGCATCATTCCCGTGACCAGGCTCGATGGGCGCATTCTCGGCAATGATCGCCCGGGCCCGATCTCGGAGCGGCTGCGCGAGGCTTATTGGGCGAAACGGCATGAAGGCTGGCATGCCGAACCGATCGATTACAGCGCCGCCAGCTAAGCAGATTCCGGAAAAGTGTCCCACGGTTTTCCGACAGGAATCTGCGACAAATCAAAGACCTAAGCAGAACATTCGTTGGCGTGCCAAGGAATGTCTGCTTAGAGCGTTTTCCAGCGAAGTGGATACCGGTTCGCGTGAAGAAAACGCGTTAAAACAAGGATTCAGAGCAATTGAGCGATCCGGCTGGATCGGACATTGCTCTGGTTTCGGGGCGAGAGCCCCGCGTCGCCTTCGATTTTGTCTTTTGTCTCAGGCAGGGAGTGATCAGGTCATGACGAGCTTGCGGAAACTGGCTTACGCGGCGGCGCTTGCCGTTTGCGGACTAGGTGCGGCGGGCCTGCCCGCCGAAGCCCAGGTCAAGAGTGCGACGCTGGACGCGGTCAAGAAGCGCGGCGAGCTGAATTGTGGCGTGGATACCGGCATTCCCGGCTTCGCCTTCCAGGACTCGGCCGGCAAGTGGAAAGGGCTCGACGTCGCCTATTGCCGCGCTATCGCTGCGGCGGTGCTGGGCGATGCGGAGAAGGTCAAATATGTCGGGGTGACCACCAAGGTCCGCTTCACCGTGCTGCAATCGGGCGAGATCGATGTCCTGATCCGCGACAGCACGCTGACCTTCACGCGCGACACGCAGCTCAACCTCTCGCCCATCGCGGTGAATTTCTACGCCGGTCAGGCCTTCATGGTGAAGAAGAGCCTGAAGGTCGCCTCCTCCAAGGAGCTGAACGGCGCGACCATCTGCATGCTCACGGGCGCCACGCTCGAGCTCAATATCGCCGATTACGGCGCCGCCAACGGCATCAAGATCAATTCCCTGCTGTTCGACAAGCCGGAGGAGGCCTTCGCCGCGGCGGAGGCGGGACGCTGCGACGGCTATTCCGACGATTCCGGCAGCGTTGCTGCGGCACGCTCGACCATGAAGACGCCCGACGACTGGATGATCCTGCCCGAGATCATCTCCAAGGAACCGCTCGGCATCTTCGCGCGCGAAGGCGACGAGAAATGGGGCGATATCCTGAAATGGACGCATATGATCCTGCTGACGGCCGAGGAGATGGGTGTCACCAAGGCCAATGCCGATCAGATCAAGGCCAGCAAGCCGGTCGATCCCTTCATGCAGCGCCTGCTCGGCATCGACGAGGACTTCGGCAAGCCGCTGGGCCTCGACGGCGACTGGTCCTACCGGATCATCCAGGCGGTGGGGAATTATGGCGAGATCTATGACGAGTATTTCGGTCCCAAGGCGCTCGGCCTGCCGCGTGGAACCAATAATCTCTGGACCAAGGGCGGGCTTCAATATGCCCTGCCGCTGCGCTGATGGCCTTGGCTGACACCGCGGTCCTGATCGCGCGACAGCCAGCCCCGAGACAGCAAAAGCGCGGCTCTTTCCGCGCTTTTGCCTGGCAAGGCCTCTTCCTGTGCGCGCTCGCCCTCTTCGCATGGTTCGTGATCGCCAACGCGTCGGATAATCTGGCGGCGCGGAACATGAATTTCGGCTTCGCTTTCCTCTCCCAGCGGACCGGTTTCGACATCCCCTTCCACATCGTGCCCTGGTCGACGGCCGACAGCTATGGCCGGGCCTTGTGGGTCTGCCTGCTCAACACCCTGCTCGCCGCGGCGATCGGTATCGTCCTGGGCTCGCTGCTGGGTTTCCTGCTCGGCGTGATGCGCCTCTCGGCAAACTGGCTGGCGCGCAGCCTGTCGCTGGCGATCATCGAGATCGTGCGCAACACCCCGCAATTGCTGCAGATCATCTTCTGGTATGTGGTGATGATCCAGGCGCTGCCGCCGCCGCGCAACGGTCTGGCCCTGCCGGGCGGCATGATCCTCAGCGTCCGCGGCCTGAACATGCCCAGTATCGAGATGGGCGCCGCGGGCTTGTGGCCGTTCCTGCTGCTGGTGGCTGCGCTTTGCCTCGTCCCTGTGTTCAGGGGGCTGCGCCGCCGGCATCGGGCTTTTGGGTGGGCCGCGCCGCTCCTGCCCGCCATCGCGCTCATGCTCGTCCTGCTGTCGGTCGACCATCTCGATTACCCGACGCTGCGCGGCTTCAACTATGTCGGGGGCGTCGTGGTGCCGCCCGAATTGATCGCCCTGGTCGGCGGGCTGTCGCTCTACATGTCGGCCTTCGTCGCCGAGATCGTGCGCGCCTCGCTCCAGGGCATCGCCAGGGGCCAGCGCGAAGCGGCATCCTCGCTCGGCCTGTCAGGAGCGCAGGCGCTGTTCCTGGTCATCCTGCCGCAGGCGCTGCGGGTGATGATCCCGCAATTGACGAACCAGTATCTCAACCTGACCAAGAGCACCTCGCTCGGCGCCGCTATCGCCTATCCGGAACTGGTCCAGATCTATGCCGGCACGGTGCTCAACCAGACCGGGCGGGCGCTGGAAACGATGTTCCTGGTGATGATCATCTTCCTCGGCATCAACCTCGCCATCTCTGGTTTCATGGCCTGGTACAATGCCCGTGTCGCGATCGTGGAGCGCTGATCGCGATGGCGCCGACGCATGTCTGGGTCAAACGGAACCTGTTTCCATCGCTCTCCAGCGGCTTGCTGACGCTGGTTCTGGCCGGCGTGATCATTGTTCTGGTCAAAGCGATCTTCAACTGGGCGGTGACGGATGCGACAATCTCCGGCACCACGCGCGCCGCTTGCGATGCCGGCGGCGCCTGCTGGACCTTCATCAAGGTCAGGTTCGACCTGTTCTTCTATGGCCGCTATCCCTCGCCCGAGCGCTGGCGGGTCGATCTCGCCTTGGCTTTGGTCGTCGGCACCACGGCGGCGACGCTTATCGCGCCGCCGCGCTGGCAGGGCTGGCTCGCGCTGATCCTGCTCGGCTTCGTGCCCGCGGTGGCCGGCATCCTGCTGGTCGGCGGGGTGTTCGGACTCCCCTATATCGCCACCAATCTCTGGGGTGGCTTGATGCTGAACGTCCTGCTCACCGCGGTGGCGGGCGGCGGCGGCTTCATTCTCGGCGTCTTCCTGGCGCTCGGCCGCCGCTCGAAATATCCGGTCATCCGCCTGTTCTCGATGTTGTTCATCGAGTTGTGGCGCGGCGTGCCGTTGCTGACCGTGCTCTTCATGGCGATGCTGCTGGTGCCGCTGTTCATGCCCAATGGCGCGACGATCGATAATCTGCTGCGCGCGATGCTGGCGCTGACGTTGTTCACGGCCGCCTATATGGCGGAAATCGTGCGCGGTGGCCTGCAGGCGATCCCGCGCGGCCAGGCCGAGGCCGCGACCGCGCTTGGCCTTCGGCCATGGGCGATCCAGTCTTTCATCGTCATGCCGCAAGCGCTCAGGCTGGTCATTCCCGGCCTCGTCAATACGGTGATCGACCTGTTCAAGGACACCACGCTCGTCAGCATCGTCGGCCTGTTCGACCTTCTCGCCGTGATCACTCAGGCCCAGAAGGACCAGGCCTGGCTCGGCATGGCGCGGGAGGGCTATGCCTTCGCGGTGGTCGTGTTCTTCTTGTGCTGCTTCGGGATGTCGCTGTTCAGCCGCCGCCTCGAGCATCGCCTGAACCGCCATCTGCGCTATTGAGAGATCGCGCGGCAATGCCGCCCATTCTCCCGGGCCAACTCGGCTAAGCGCGCGTCACGTTTTGCTATCGCGGCACGATCCCGCTCAGGGGCGACCCAGCACTTCGGCGACCAGCGAGCCGAATTTCTTGGTGCCGACCTTGCCGTCGAGGTCCGGCGTGCGGGAGGCCGGATCCGTCAGGACGGTGTCGATCGCGGCGTCGACGGCGCGGAAGGCCGCCTCGAATTGCGGCAGGCCGCGCGTCTCGCCGAGCCATTGCAGCAGCATGGCGCAGGACAGCATCATCGAGACCGGATTGGCCTTGTCCTGGTTCTGGATGTCGGGCGCCGAGCCGTGCTGGGCCTGGGCGCAGCAATGGCTGTCGCTCGCCATCATCGAGCCGGCGAGGCCCAGGCTGCCCGACAATTCGCTTGCCAGATCCGAGATGATGTCGCCGTAGAAGTTCGTCGCGCAGATCACGTCGAAGCGCTCGGGATTGCGCACGAGATGCGCCGTCGAGGCGTCGATCAGCAGGTCGTCCAGGGCAACCTCGGGAAAGTCGGCGGCAACCTTCCTGACTTCGCGCAGGAAAAGCCCGTCGGTCTGGTGGAAGCTGTTGACCTTGTGGACGGCGGTGACCTTCTTCCGGCGCTTCATCGCCAGTTCGAAGGCGCGGCGCGCGATGCGGTTCGAGCAATGGGCGGTGATCTTGCGCAGCGAGATCGCCATATCGGGCGAGGGCATCAATTCAGCCCAGCCCAGATGCATGTTGCGGTCGGGATAAAAACCCTCCGTCGCCTCGCGCATGATGACGAGGTCCATCGTCTTGCCCGGCTTCATATTGGATGGAATGAATGACCGGGTGCGCGCCGGGCGAACATTGGCGTAGAGGTCGAGGCCGATCCGGAAACCGGCGGAGACGTTGCGTCCACCCTTTTCCGGCGCAGGGTAGTCGGCATGCGACTGGGTTCCGAGGATCACGCCATCATAATCGTGCCGAGCCTTCTCCAGGACGCTGTCGCGCAGCGTGGTGCCGTGCTTCTCCAGGCTGGTGAAGCCGACCTCGTCATAGTCGAAGGCAAGGTCGAGGCCGAACCGCGTGCTGGCGGCCTCCAGTACTTGCATGGAGGCGGAGATGATCTCGGGACCGATGCCATCGCAAGGCAGGACGAGCAGCTTCATGAGGGTTCTCCGGCACGCAGTGTTAGGTCGCGACGATACGGGGCGAGTTTGTAGATTTGGTTATTGCATCTATTAAATCCAAATTAGCGTCAAGGGCGGCCGCCCGAAATCATTGCTGCCGGTTGGGTGCGTTCGCGCGGCAGGTCGTTTCGCCACTTAGAGGCTCCTGATGAGATCAAGCTATGTCCAATAGTCCCCTCGCGCTCCGCATCGCCGGCGACATCGTTGCCCGGATCAATTCGGGCGACCTCTCGGCGGGGTCGCATCTGGCGACCGAGGCGCTTGCCAGGCAGTATCAGGTCTCGCGCTCGCCGGTCCGCGAGGCGCTGAACGTGCTGGCCGGTGACGGCGTCATCGAGAACCGGCCAAATCGCGGCTTCTATGTTCGCTCCGATATCGATGTGGCGGGCTTGGCCAAGCCGGTGCTGGCAGTCAGGGCGGCCGATGCCGACCCCTATTTCACCTTCGCTGAGGATTGGCTGAACGACCGGATCGAGGGCGAGCTCACCGAGCAGGCCGTGAGGGACAGGTACAGGCTCACGCGCTCCCAGGCCCAGGATCTCTTCGTGCGGGCGGTCCAGGAAGGCTGGGCCGAGCCCAAGCCGGGATATGGCTGGCGCTTGCGGCCGGTCGCCAAGACATCAGAGGCCTTCGAGCAGATCTATCGCTTTCGGGCGGTGATCGAGCCGGCGGCGATCATGGAGCCGACCTTCCGCTTCGACAGGGCAGCTGCCGTCTCCTTGCGGAGGGTCCAGGAGAAACTGGCGCAGGGGCAGCTCGGCGGGCTGACGCCCGAGGCGATGCGGAGCGCCGGCGCGGGCTTTCATGAGGAGCTGATCAGGATGGCGGGGAATCCGATGTTCCTGTTCGCGCTGGAGCGCGCCAACCAGTTTCGGCGCCTCATCGAGTATCGGTTGAAGGTCGATCCCCAGCGGATCGTCGCGCAAAGCATCGAGCATGTTCAGATCCTGGATCTGCTCGAGCGCGGCGACAATCTGGAGGCGGCGCATGTCATGCGCCGGCATCTGAACGGCGCCCTGGCCGTCAAATCGCCGGTCGTTCAAGCCGAATTCGCGCCTGTGCCAAGAGGTTAGGGCGCCGCAGCCGGGATCGTATGCGTATATTTGGTTTTATAGATTGATAAAGCCAATATCCTGAGTTAGCGTCCTCGCAAGAAAAAGATCTTGGGAGGACGCTATGATCACACGCAGGCATTTCGTTGCGGGCGCTGGCGCGCTCGCTGCTGCAGCCATGACCGGCAATCGCTCCGCCATCGCGCAGGGCGTTCCGGCCGGTTATCCCGCTGGTTACGGCGATCTCGTCGACAAGGCGGTGAAGGAGGGCGCGGTCTCGATCTACACATCGACGGACGATGTGCAGGGGAGGCCGCTGATCGAAGCCTTCCGGGCCGCATTCCCCGGCATCCGGGTCGACTACAACGACCTTGGAACGAACGGCGCCTATAACCGCGTCATCTCGGAAGCCGCCGCCAAGCAGGTCGGCTCGGACATCGTCTGGACCTCGGCGATGGACCTGCAGATGGTGCTGGTCTCGAAGGGGCAGGCGGAGACCTACACATCACCTGAAGCCGCCCAACTGCCGGCCTGGGCCAATTTCAACGACCAGCTCTATGCGACCTCGGTCGAGCCGGTCGCAATCATGTACAACAAGAGCATGCTGGGGGCGCTCAAGCCGCCGCAGACGCGCGCCGAGCTCATCGCCTTCCTGCAAACCAACAAGGATGTGTTGAAAGGCAAGGTCGCGTCGTTCGATCCGGAAAAGAGCGGCTCCGGCTTCCTGTTCTTCAACAACGACGCCCGCACCACCACCGATACCTGGGAGCTTGTGAAAGCTTTCGGCGGAACGGACCCCAAGGTCTATGGCAGCTCGGGCGCGATGCGCGAGAAGATCGCCTCGGGCGAGCACTGGATCGCCTTCAACCTGATCGGCTCCTATGCGATCGAATGGGCCAAGAAGAACAGCAATCTCGGCGTCGTCCTGCCGCCTGACCATGCGGCGGCGTTCTCGCGGGTCGCCAATATCTCGAAGGGCGCGCCCCATCCCGCCGCGGCGCGCGTCTTCCTCGACTTCCTCCTCTCCCAGCGCGGACAGACGGCGATGGCCGGCAGCGGCGCGCCGTCGATCCGCACCGATGTCAGCGAAGGCCTCAACATCGCCAAGCTGAACGAGATGGCAGGCGGCAAGCTGAAGCCGATCCCCGTCTCGGCCGCGCTGCTGGAAGCATCCGATCCAAAAACGCGCGCCGAGTTCTTCCAGAAATGGAAGCAGGCGCTGCGCGGTTGACGCGTCCGACTGAGAGCATCGCCATGTCGCTTGCCAACGACGCGCCGCGTTTCAGGGCGGGAGTCATTCTCGCCTTGTTCGTGATGGTGGCGGCGCCTGCGCTGCTCGTCATCTATCAGAGCGTCCTCGACGCGCCCTTCTTCGACGACAATGTCCGCTTCAGCCTCGATGCCTTCCGTTTCGTTCTGACCGATCCCGAGTTCTATCGGGCGCTCTGGACGACGACGCTCTACGCCTTCGGCATGGTGGTGGTCGCGGTTCCGCTTGGCGGGCTGCTCGCCTTCCTGATCACGCGAACGGATCTGAAGGGGCGGACATGGCTCGAGCCGCTCGTGCTCGTACCGATGTTCCTGTCGTCGATCGTCCTGGCCTTCGGCTATACCGTCTCGGTCGGGCCGTCAGGCTTCGTCACCATCGCTTTCAAGAGCCTCTTCGGCGCGGCGCCCTGGAGCATCTACACACTGCCGGGCATCATCCTGATCGGCGGCCTGAGCCACGTGCCGACGGTCTATCTCTATGTGGCCTCGGCGATGCGCCGCCTGCCATCCGATCTGGAGGAGGCGGCGCGCACGGCAGGGGCCGGAATCTGGCGGGTCTCGCTCGACGTCACCTTGCCGATGGTCCTGCCGGCTTTGGTCTTCAGCGCCGCGCTCAACCTGCTGCTGGGCTTCGAGACCTTCGGCATTCCGCTGGTGCTGGGCGACCCCAACGGCATCCTCGTGCTGACCACCTATATCTACAAGGTCAACACCATCTTCGGCGCGCCGACCTATCAGGTCATGGCGGCGGTCACGGTGTTCCTGATCCTGATCACCTTGCCGCTCGTCTTCATCCAGCGCCGCTTGCTGCGCCATGCCCGGCGCTTCGCCGCCGTCGGCGGCAAGGGGGCGAGAACCAACCTGCTCCGGCTGGGCAGCACCGGCCAGGCGGTCGCGCTGGGGCTGATCGGGCTGTGGCTCCTGGTCTCGGTGTTCTTTCCGGTCGGCGGCATCGTGCTGCGTGCCTTCGTCGAGAACTGGGGCGAGGGCGTCAGGCTAACCGAGCAATTGACGCTCGCCAATTTCAAGGCGGTCTTCGAGATCCCGAGCCTGTCGCGCGGCATCCTCAACACGATCCTGCTTGCCGGGGTCGGCGGCGCGATCGCGGTCGCCTTCTACCTGCTGGTCGGCTTGGCGGGGCATCGCAACCGCGGCAGAAGCGGAACCCTGCTGGACTATTCCGTGCTGATCCCGCGCGCGCTGCCCGGCCTGATCGTCGGCCTGACCTTCTTCTGGCTGTTCCTGTTCGTACCCTTCCTGATCCCGCTCAGGGCGACGCTGATCAGCCTGCTGATCGCCTACATCATCGTCGGCCTGTCCTATGGCCTGCGGATCATCCAGTCGACGCTGCTGCAGGTCGCGCCCGAGCTCGAGGAATCGGCGCGCATCACCGGCGCATCGGTCTATCGGAGCTGGCGCGATGTGGTCATCCCGCTGGTCAGGCCCGGCCTCGCCGGGGCCTGGGCGATGATCATGA